>JBGAIC010000117.1:0-4659 GCA_044225845.1 Casimicrobiaceae bacterium | reverse complement strand
GGTGCTCACGGTCGTGACGCCTCCGGCGGCGCCGGTGGTCCCGGTCGCCGACATTCCGGCGGTCGAGCCGCTGCCGCTCGCCGCCGCGGCGCCCACCGACCCGCTCGCGGGTATCCGCGACGAAGTGGAAGCCGACGTGCTGCCGATCTTCCTCGAGGAAGCGGCCGAACTGTTCCCGCAGGCCGGCGAAGGCCTGCGCGCCTGGCGCCGCACGCCCGGCGCCACCGACCACGCGCAGGAACTGCGGCGCACGCTGCACACGTTCAAGGGCAGCGCGCGGATGGCCGGCGCGATGCGCCTGGGCGAGCTTGCGCACCTGATGGAATCGCGGCTCGTCGACGGCGAGTCGCCGGCCGCGGCGTCGCCCGCGCTGTTCGAAGCGCTCGACACCGACCTCGACAACATCGCGTACGTGCTCGACCGGCTCCGTGAAGGCGAGGTCGACACGCCGCTGCCCTGGGTGGCGGAAGCCGCCGCCGCGGCCGCGCTTGCGGCGGGCGAGCACGCGGACGACGCACACGTCGACGCGCACGCCGACGCACCCGCGGCCGCCAAGACGATCGCGCCGGCCGCCGCGCCCGCGAAGCCGGCTGCGCCGGCCGCGAAGACCGAGCCCGCGAAGCCCGCGCCGGCCACGGCCGCGCCGCTCGCGGCCACGCTTGCACCGCCCGAGCACATGGCGGAAGCCGGTGCCCACGCGATGCTGCGCGTGCGCGCCGACACCGTCGACAAGCTCGTCAACGAGGCCGGCGAAGTGGCCATCGCCCGTGCCCGCGTCGAAGGCGAGCTGCGCACGCTGAAGGCCAACCTGCTCGAACTGACGAGCAGCGTGATCCGTTTGCGCACGCAGGTGCGCGAGATCGAGATCCAGGCGGAATCGCAGATCCAGTCGCGGATGAGCGCCTACCAGGACAAGGAAGGTTTCGACCCGCTGGAGTTCGACCGCTACACGCGCTTCCAGGAACTGACGCGTTCGCTGGCCGAAGGCGTCAACGACGTGTCCACGGTGCAGCAGTCGCTCTTGAAGAACCTCGACGACGCCGACGCCGCGCTGGCCGCGCAGGCGCGGCTGTCGCGCGAAGTGCAGCAGAAGCTGTTCGCCATCCGCACGGTGCCGTTCGGCAGCGTGTCGGAGCGCCTCTATCGCATCCTGCGCGCCACGGCGCGCGAGCTCGACAAGCGCGCCAACCTGGAAATCGCGGGTTCGCAGGTGGAACTCGACCGCTCGGTGCTGGAGAAGCTCGTCGGCCCGCTGGAGCACCTGCTGCGCAACGCGCTGGACCACGGCCTGGAGACGCGCGCCGCGCGCCGCGCCGCGGGCAAGAGCGAGACCGGCGAAATCACGCTGACGGTGCGCCAGCAGGGCAACGAAGTGGTGATCGCGCTGAACGACGACGGCGCGGGCATCGACCTCGCGAAAGTCCGCGAGCGCGCGACGACGCTCGGCATGATCGCGCCCGACGCCACGCCCACCGACGCGCAGTTGATGGAGTGCCTGTTCAAGCCGGGCTTCTCGACGGCGTCGAAGGTGACGCAGATCTCCGGCCGCGGCATCGGCATGGACGTGGTGCGCACGGAAATCAACGCGCTGGGCGGCCGCGTCGACGTGGCGTCCACCCCCGGCAAGGGCTCGACGTTCACGCTGTACCTGCCGCTGACGCTCGCCATCGCGCAGGCCGTGCTCGTGCGCGCCGGTGGCCGGCTGTGGGCGCTGCCCGCGCCGATGGTCGAGCAGGTGCAGCAGGTGAAGGCGGAGCAGCTCGTGAACCTGTACGTCGACCGCAAGGTGACCTGGCAGGGCAACGACTATCCGTTCCACTACCTGCCGCGCCTGCTGGGCGACGCGACGCACAACCCCGAGACCCTGCGCTACAACCCGGTGCTGCTGGTGAAGAGCGGTACTTCAGTCGCGGCGATCCACGTCGACGAAATGGTCGGCAACCAGGAAATCGTCGTCAAGAACATCGGGCCGCAGCTCGCCCGCGTGTCCGGCATCTCCGGCGCGACGGTGCTGGGCAACGGCGAGATCGTGCTGATCCTCAATCCCGTGCAGCTCGCGCAGCGCGCCGACGTGATCGTCGAGGAGCACGACACCGAGCGTGTCGTGGCCTCGTCGGCCAGCGCGCCGGATGCGCCGCTGCGCGCGGCGAAGTCGCAGTCGGGCACGCTGCCGCTGGTGCTGATCGTCGACGACTCGCTGACGGTGCGCAAGATCACGAGCCGCCTGCTGCAGCGCGAAGGCTTCGCGGTGGCCACGGCGAAGGACGGCATCGACGCGCTCGACCGCGTGGCGGAAGAGCGTCCCGACGTCATCCTGCTCGACATCGAGATGCCGCGGATGGACGGCTTCGAATTCGCGAAGACGCTGAAGGCCGACGCCGCCAACGCGCACATCCCGATCATCATGATCACGTCGCGCACGGCGGAGAAGCACCGCAGCCGCGCGAAAGAGCTGGGCGTCGATCTCTACCTCGGCAAGCCTTACCAGGAAGACGAGCTCCTGAAGCACCTGCGGGAGATGCTGGATATCGCCGTGGTGCGCTAGGTGCGCTTGCCCGACCGCGATCAGCGGCGCGTGAGATGGAGATCGAGCGCGGCTGCCGCGATCGGTTTGGCCCACGCCGGAGTGCCCTTCAGCAGCGAGCCCGGATTTGCGCCGCCGAGAGTGGTCGCGAAGGCGAAATCCAGGCGCTGCGCGATGCCCCGTTCGAGCAGGGTCCGACCCTGATTCCACGCCGCCAATCTGGCCAAACGGGCGGCCTTTCGGCTAGCGGCGCACAGCTCCCAGCATTGTGGAGAACAGCAGCGGATCGTCCCAGGGCGCGTCCACGGGCAGGTCCGTGAGGTAAGCGCTCGCAGCGTCGCGCTTCCACTCCTGCGGGAACAGCGCCATCGCGCGCTCGCGCTCCGGCGGCATGTCGCGCGGTCCCGTCCACGCATAGCCTTGCGCGGCGCCGGCCCACGCGGCGGCGAGGTCGATGCCGACGTGCTTGCCCGCATGCGTCGCCGGCACCATGCGCCGGTTGATTTCGATGAGGCAGGGGCGCCCCGTGGCAGGATCGTCGATGAACTGGATGCCCGCGAAGCCGCTCAGTTCGAGCTCCGTCGCAAGCCGCGTGGTCGCGTCCGCGACGGCGGCGTTGCTGACGAAGCGCGACACCGTCCCGGCGGCGAGTTCGTTGCGCCGCTGCAGCGCGGTACGCGTGTAGCCCGTCAGCTCGCGGCCCCGCCACGAGGCCGTCGCGCGGTTGTAGCGCGTGCCCTCGAGGAAGCGCTGCACCAGCGCAGGTGCGACGGGCTGTGGCCAGGCGCGCGCATCGACGGACGGCAGGCTCGCCATCGCACGCATGACGTCCGTGTCGTCGTGGCAGATCACCACGCCCATGCTTCCGCTGCCCATCGACGGCCGCACGATCACGGGGTAGCCCAGGCGCCGCGCGATCGCGAGCGCGTCCGCGCCCGTGGCCGCGGCGTCGCCTTCCGGCACCGCGAGGCCGATGCGGCGCGCGGCGTCGACGAGCCTGACCTTGTCGACGCTGTCGGCGTAACGCGCGCGAGGTCCCAGCGAGCGCTCGACGAGCGCGGCGACTTCGCCCCAGGTTGGCGGCGCCACGGACGCCGCAGCGGGTGCCGTCGCCGGCACCGCGGTGGGTGGCGCTGCGGCCTCGTCGGCAGCCGCGGCTTGCGCGTCCGCATGCTCCACCGCGCCGCGCATCATTGCGAGCAGCACCGCGTCGTCGCCGGGCAGCAGGTGATCCGGGCGGAACTCGCGCAGCGCGGCATCGATCATCGCCAGCGCGCCGCGCTGCGACACGGTGGGCTTGATGTACGCGAGCTTCTCGATGTATTGCGTCATCGTCGCGTAGCTGTCCTTGGGCGCGAGCATCGCCACGCGGCAGCCGGCATGGCGCAGGTCGCGCGGCAGGCGTGCCGGCGCCACGTGGTCGGCGGCGACGGTGACGACGAGCACGGTGGACGTGACCGGCGGCAGGTCGCTCATTCCCTGAGTCCCAGCTTGCGGATTTCGGCGGCAAAGCGCACGTCGTCGTCGGCGAGCGTGCGCGCGAACGACGCGGCGCTGCCGCCCACGGGTTCCCATGCCTGCTCGGCCATCCACGCGCGCATCGCGGGGTCGGCCAACGCCTCGTTCAGCGCGCGGTTGAGTTGCTGCACGATGCTGCCGGGCGTGCCCTTGGGCGCGACGATGCCGATCCATGTGCGGATCTCGAGGTTGGGCAGGCCCGCTTCGGCGACGGTGGGCACGTCGGGCATCAGCGGCGTGCGCGCCTGCGCGATGACCGCCAGCGGGCGCAGCTGGCCGCCGCGCACGGCGCCGAGCGACGACGTCACGCTGTTGAAGCTCATGTGGACCTCGCCGGCGATGACGGCCGCGATCGCCTGCGCCGGGCCGCGATACGGGATCTCCCGCAGCTTGACGCCCGCGCGCTCGCAGAACATCTCCGCGTCGATCTCGGACGACGAGCCCTTGCCGGTGGACGCATAGTCGAGCTGGCCCGGCCGCGCCTTGGCGTACGCGATCAGTTCCGCCAGCGTGTACACCGGCAGCTTCGGGTTCACGACGATCATCTTCATCGTGTACGCGATGTTGATCACCGGCGCGAAGTCGCCGACGCCGTCGTAACGCGCATCCGGCTGCGT
>JBGAIC010000116.1:0-4683 GCA_044225845.1 Casimicrobiaceae bacterium | reverse complement strand
ATTGGCCCAGTCGCCGAAGCTGTCCTTCACGCCCGCGACGATGCCCGGGTACGCGGCTGCGAGGCGCGCGACGACGGCGGGGCGGATGGACACGCCGCTGAACTGGGGGATGTGATACAGGTACAGCCGCAGACGCTCGTTCGCGACGGCGTCGATCAGCCTCGCGTAGTACGCGTACACCGCGTCGTCGGGCAGGTTCTTGTAGAAGAACGGCGGCACGACGAGGCAGCGCACGACGCCTTGCGCCAGCGCATCGCGCGTCAGCGCCACGGCTTCCGGCAGCGCGGCGGCACCGGTGCCCGCGGCGATGCGGTCCGGCGCGATGCCTGCGCGCAGCAGCGTCGCCAGCGCATCGCGCCGCTCGTCCGCGGCCAGCGACGGTCCTTCACCGGTGGTACCGAATGGCGCCACGCCGTCGACGCCGCGCGCCAGCAGGTCCTGCGCATGATGCGCGAAACGCGCGTGTTCGACGCGGCCTTGCGCGTCGAACGGCGTCAGCGTCGCGCACCAGAGGCCGCGGACGCGCGGCAGTCCACCGTCCAGTGCCATCGTGCCAGCGCGCGCCGCCACCGGACGCGCGGATCAGCGCACCTTCGTGGAATTGAGCGCGTTGACGCGGCCTTCGATGACGCAGCCGTCGACCGTGTTCGTCCAGCGGTATTCGATGCCGGCGTCGGCGGCGATCCGCATGTCGTAGACGCGCACGCTGGTCGACGACGAGCCGCCCGGGCACGTCGTGGTGCCCGAAGTCATTTCCAGCGTCTTGCCCGTCTGTGTCGTCGTGCCCTTGCTGGTGCAGACGGCGTCGCCGTTCTCGTCGTAGACGGCGATGTTGACGGTGCTCGTCATGGCCGACGTGGACAGCACCGTCTGCGTGATGACGATCTGGTCGAAGAACGTCTGCGGCGACGTCGCGCCGTTGCACCCGCTGCCGGTCAGCGAATACTGCTCGGCGCCCATGTACGTGCCCGAGACGTCGAGCATCTGCAGCGACTGGCGCTGGATGCCCACGGTGCGACCCGCGGGCGCGCCGGTGCCGGAGTGCGCGGAATCGACCGTGTACGAAAGCTGGCCGTGCGAAGGATCGCTGGCCATGAAGCTCATCGATCCCGCGGGCTCGAACTGGTTCTTCGAAGGATCGAACGGATCGTTGCCGTAGAAGTCGCCCTTGATGACCGCGTACAGCGTGCCCGAGTACACGCCGTTGGCGACGCGGGACATCGTGCCGCCGAACCACATCGGCTTGCCCGCCGAGTCGTACACGAAGAACGTGATGTAGATCAGGCTGTCGTTCTGCGCCAAGTTGACGCCCCAGCCGCCCAGCGACGGGCCTTCGTACCAGATGTCGGAGTAGTCGGTGTCGGCATGCGCGAGCGGGGCGGCGAGCAGCATCGACGTGGCGGCGCAGGCACCGAAGCGGCGCAGCGTACGGAGCGTGGAGCGGATGACGGACATTGCGGACCTTCGCTTTCGGGAATCAATAGATGTGGCGCTCGAGCTTGGCGCGATGGAGGATCGTCGTGGCGATTTCCTCGATCGACTTCGACGTGGTGTCGAGCAGCGGGATGCCTTCGCGGCGCATCAGGTTCTCGGCCTCGCGCACTTCGTAGCGGCAGTTGTCGAGCGACGCGTAGCTGCTGCCGGGGCGGCGCTCCTCGCGGATCTCGCGCAGGCGCTCGGGCTGGATCGTGAGCCCGAACAGCCGGTCCTTCAGCGCGACGACCGAGCCCGGCAGCTTGCGCACCGAGAAGTCCTCGGGCGTCAGCGGGAAATTGGCGGCGCGCACGCCGAACTGCAGCGCGAGGTACAGCGACGTCGGCGTCTTGCCGCAACGCGACACGCCCACCAGCACCACCTGCGCCTTGGTGAGGTCGCGCGTCGCGGCGCCGTCGTCGTGCGTCTGCGTGAAGTTGATGGCCTCCATCCGCATGAAGTAGTCGTGCAGGTTGGCCAGGCCGTGCGAGCGGCCGGCCGCGTGCGCGCTCTTCTGCTTCAGCTCGGCTTCGAGCGGCGTCAGGAAGGTCTTGAACAGGTCCAGCGTCAGCGCGTTGGCGTCGCGGTGCACCTGCTGGCTCATCGCGTCGTCGATGATCGAGCTGAACACGATCGGGCGCTGGCCTTCGCGCGTCGCCGTCTCGTTGATCTCGCGGATCGCCTCCGCGACGCGGTCGTGGCTGTCGACGAAGGGCACGGTGACGCGGCGGAACTGCACGTTCTCGAACTGCGTGAGCAGGCTGTTGCCGAGCATCTCGGCCGTGATGCCCGTGCGGTCCGACAGGAAGAAGACGGTGCGGCGATCGCTCATCGTGTCCAGCCTCGGGTTACCAGTGCGCCCAGACGGGCGTGACACCGGCGGGTAGCGGCGGCATGCCGCCCAGGTCCGCCCAGCTCTCTTCCGGCGAGTGGAAATCGGAGCCGACCGACCCGCGCAAGCCGTAGACACGCGCATGCGTCGCGAATTCCGCGAACTGCGCCGGCGTGTGCGAAGGCGAGACGACTTCGAGAGCATCGCCGCCCAGGTCGCGGAACTGCCCGAGCAGCCGCCGCAGCGCGGTGGGCGAGCACGGGTAGCGGCCCGGGTGCGCCAGCACCGCATCGCCGCCCGCGCCGTGGATCCACTCGATGGCGTCGCGCAGCGTGGCCCATTCGTGGCGCACATAGCCCGGCTTCCCCGGCGTCAGGTAGCGCTTGAACACGGCACGCGTGTCCTTCGCGCGGCCGATCTCGACGAGGTAGCGTGCGAAATGCGTCCGCGCGACCAGGCTGTCGCGGCCCGCGAGCCTGCGGGCGCCCGCATAGGCGTCCGGTATGCCGGCCTCGGCCAGTGCTTCGCCGATCCGGCGGGCGCGCGCGTCGCGTCCACTCCGCACGGCGGCAAGGCCCTCGACGAGCGTGGCGTCCACGGGATCGATGCCCAGTCCCACGACGTGGATCGTGAGGTTCTCGAACGACGCGGAAATCTCGACGCCGCACGCGAACCCGATGCCGGCGTCCGCGGCGGCGGCCCGGGCTTCCGCGTTGCCAGCCACCTGGTCGTGGTCCGTCAGTGCCAGCACGCCGACACCCCGGCTGGCGGCGCGCGCGACGACGGCGGCCGGCGCCAGCACTCCGTCGGAGTACGTCGAGTGGCAGTGCAGGTCGTAACGGGGGGCTGCGGAAACCATGGCAAGTGTCTGATTTTAGCCTCTATTGCCGCAGCGCCGCCATAAATGCCCCTTCTTTTCCACATTCTGGAGAGCAGGGCGCGCTAGCATGGCCGGAGCCGCATGACGTACGCACGGAGGCGCCGCGGGGCCGTTCATCGGACCCCCTTGCGGCCCGTCGCGTAACGGTCAAAAATATGCCATTGGTATAGGTCGTCCCTCCCGCTCATTCCTATCGTGAAACTGCTCGATCGCGTCCTCAATCCCCGCGAGATCCGCCGGCGACTCGGCCTCAACCAGGAGCAGTTCTGGACGCAGATCGGCGTCACGCAGAGCGGGGGCTCGCGCTACGAGAGCGGCCGCGAGATGCCCAAGCCGGTCCGCGAACTGCTGCGCCTGGTGCACGTCGAGCAAGTGGACCTGTCGCAGATCAAGCGCGTCGACTTCGAAATCATCGCCTACCTGCGCGAGGCTCACCCGGATCTCTACCGGACCTTGCGCCGCGCGGTCCGCAGCCGCCACAAGCAGCCCGACGAGGGCAGCGAAGGCGTGACCGGGGGCGGTCCGGGCGACGACGGCGTCGAGGCGCTGCGCGAGGCCTTGCCCTACGGCGGCGGGCAGGACGACTAGCGTCCCGCCGGCGCCGCGGCGGCGTCAGCCGTCAAGCGTGATAGGCGTCGCGCTCGTGCACGACGTTGGCACGGCCCACGAGCAGCGTGTCCACGTTGCCGACCCGCTCCACGTCCTTTCCCGTATACGGTAGCGCGCGCAGGATGTAGCGCATCGCGTTGAGCCGCGCGCGCTTCTTGTCGTCCGACTTGATCACCGTCCACGGGCAGTCGGCCGTGTCCGTGGCGAAGAACATCGCTTCCTTGGCGCGCGTGTAGTCGTCCCATTTGTCGAGGCTGGCCAGGTCCACCGGCGACAGCTTCCACTGCTTCAGCGGGTGCGCCTCGCGTTCCCGGAAGCGGCGCGCCTGCTCCTCGCGCGTCACCGAGAACCAGAACTTGATCAGGTGGATGCCGCTGTGCACGAGGTTGGCCTCGAACGCGGGCGCCTGGCGCAGGAACTCGGCGTACTCGTCGTCGGTGCAGAAGCCCATCACCCGCTCGACGCCGGGCCGGTTGTACCAGCTGCGGTCGAACAGCACGATCTCGCCCATCGTCGGCAGGTGCTGGACGTAGCGCTGGAAGTACCACTGGCCGCGCTCGACGTCGCTGGGCTTCTCGAGCGCGACGACGCGCGCGCCGCGCGGATTGAGGTGCTCCATGAAGCGCTTGATCGTGCCGCCCTTGCCGGCGGCGTCGCGTCCTTCGAACAGGATCACGACGCGCTGCTTCGCATCCTTGACCCAGCCCTGCAGCTTGAGGAGCTCCGTCTGCAGCGTGAACTTCTCGCGCTCGTAGTCCTTGCGCAGCATCTTGTGCTTGTACGGGTACTGGCCCGCGCGCCAGTTTTCGTTGAGCTCGTCGCTGGTGTGGGTGTGGCGCGGCGCCTTGGCGGGCGGCATGCCAAGCGCGTCGCGCAGATGCGCGGCGTC
>JBGAIC010000031.1:0-41155 GCA_044225845.1 Casimicrobiaceae bacterium | reverse complement strand
AGTGGGCGGCCATCCGCGCCGCGCGGGCGATCGTGGCGCATTGGTCGGCGGGCTCGGGACTGCCGGTCGCAGCCGACCTGTTCGACCACGTGCGGCACTCCGCGATCGCCCGCGACGAAGTCGTGCAGTCGACCGGCGACGTGGCCACGGCGATGCAGGCGCCGGGGCGCGAGCTCGCGGCGACCTACACGTTCGCAATGAACACGCACGGCTCGATCGGCCCGTCGTGCGCCGTCGCGTCGTATCGCGGCGGCCGGCTCACCGTGTGGACGCCCGCGCAGGGCCCGCACCTGTTGCAGGCCCAGCTCGCGACGATGATGGAACTGCCACGCGAGCGAGTGCGCTGCATCTTCGTCGAGGGCGCGGGCTGCTATGGGCGCAACGGCGCCGACGACTGCGCGTCCGAGGCCGCGCTGATCGCGCGCGCCGTGGGGCGCCCCGTGCGGCTGCAGTGGATGCGGCAAGACGAGCATGGCTGGGACCCGAAGGGGCCGCCGGTGCTGCTGGACTACCGTGCGCGCGTCGATGCGGATGGCGCAATCCGCGCGTGGGATGCTGACGCGTTCATGCCCGAGCGGCCGATGCGTCGCTCCGGCGTTACGCTGCTGGGTGCCATGCTCGCGGACAAGCCGAAATACGGGCCCGCGGACGCCGCGACGCCGAACATGGGCCTCGGGATTCCCTACGCGCTCCCGGCCAGCCGGCTGTCGGTGCGCTGGCTCGTGGACACGCCGCTGCCGGCCGCGTGGATCCGCGCGCCGGGCCGCATGCAGAACACGTTCGGCAACGAATGCTTCCTGGACGAGATCGGCGCGCTTGCGGGCGCCGATCCGTTCGCGTTCCGGCGGCGGTACCTGACGGATCCGCGCGGGCTCGAGTTGCTGGCGCGCCTGGAGGCGGTGTCGCTGTGGCAACCGCGCACGCCTGGAGCGCGCGGCGGCGGCCCGGTGCTGCGCGGGCGTGGTGTCGCCTACGTCAAGTACGAGCTCGTGCGCACGTACGTCGGCGTCGTCGCCGACGTGGTCGTGGACCGCGCGACCGGCGTGGTGACGGTCGAGCGCGTGTTCGTCGCGCACGACTGCGGGCGCATCGTCAATCCGGACGGCCTGTACAACCAGATCGAGGGCAACGTCGTGCAGGCGACGAGCCGCGCGCTGGTCGAGAAGCTGACGTTCAGCACGAGCGCGGTGACGAGCCTGGACTGGGCGACCTACCCGATCCTCGAGTTCCCCGCGGTGCCCGCGGTCAACATCGAGCTCATCAACCGGCCGGACGAGGAGCCCTGGGGTGCGGGCGAGCCGACCACCGCCGTCGTGCCGGCGGCCATCGCCAACGCCATCTACGATGCCGCGGGCATCCGCGTGCGCACGCTGCCGATCACGCCGGACGTGGTGCTGGCCGCGCTCGCCGCGACGCCGCGGCCCGCCGCCCGGCCGTCCTGAGGCGCCGCAGCCGTCTGAGCCGCGGCATGCCGCGCGCCGCTTACATCGGTTGCGGTGCCGGCGCGCGCTTGATCTCGCGCTCGTCGATCGGCAGGTTCATGAGCCCCGCGATCACGCCCAGCGCGATCGACAGGTACCAGACGATGTCGTAGCTGCCCGTGCGGTCGTACAGGAAGCCGCCGAGCCACGCGCCGAGGAAGCTGCCGATCTGGTGGCTGAAGAACGTGAAGCCGGACAGCATCGCGAGATAGCGGACGCCGAACACGCCGGCGACGATGCCGTTGGTCGGCGGTACCGTGGACAGCCACAGCAGGCCGAGCAGCACGGCGAACGCATAGATCGTGGTGAGCGAGATCGGCATGAACACGAACAGCGCGATGACGATGGCGCGCGCGAAATAGATGAACGCCAGGATCGAGCGCTTGGGCATGCGGCTGCCCAGCCAGCCTGCCGTGTACGTGCCGACGATGTTGAAGAGGCCTACGAGCGCGAGCGCGATCACCGCGACGCCGGGCGCGAAGCCCTTGTCCATCAGGTAGGACGGCAGGTGGACGCCGACGAACACCACCTGGAAGCCGCAGACGAAGAAGCCGATGGTCAGCAGCACGTAGTTGCGGTTGCCGAGCGCCTCGCGGATGGCCTGGCTGGCCGATTGCTGGAACGCGTGCACCTCGCGCTCGCGCCGCTCCACGAGCGCGGCGGCGAGCGGCGCCATCAGCAGGCCGACGGCGGCCAGCGTCATCAGCGCGCCTTGCCAGCCCACGTGCGTCAGCAGGAACTGCGTCAGCGGCAGCATCGCGAACTGGCCGAACGAGCCCGCGGCCGCCGCGATGCCGAGCGCCATGCTGCGCTTCTCCGGCGGATAGGCGCGGCCCAGCACGCCCATGATCACGCTGAACGTGACGCCGGACAGGCCCGCGCCGATCAGGCCGCCGGCGGACAGCACGAACGTCCACGGTGCGCCGGGGTGCGCCATCATCACCAGGCCCAGCACGTAGAGCACGGCGCCGCCCAGCGCGACGCGGCCGCTGCCGTACTTGTCGGCAAGCATGCCGGCGAACGGCTGCGTGACACCCCACATCAGGTTCTGCACGGCGATGGCCAGCGCGAACGTTTCGCGGCCCCAGCCCAGGTCGTGCGACATCGGCTGCAGGAAGAGGCCGAAGCCGTGGCGGATGCCCATGCCCAGCGTGAGGATCATCCCGCCACAGATCAGCACCACGGTGGGGGTACGCCAGTTGGCGGCTTGCGGGGTCATGACGGAGTCCTTGCGGGTTGGGGGCTGCGACGGGTGCGTTGCGAAACGGCCGCGCGTTCCGGCGCGTCGGGATGGAGGTGCTCGAGATCGGCCAGGAGGTCCATGAGCGCCGCCATGCGCTCGCCGCCGAGCGCCGCGCTCACCTCGACCTGCGCCGCGGCCCAGCAGGGCTCGGCGGCGGCCAGCGCGCGCTCGCCGCCGGCGGTGAGCGTCGCCACGCGGGTGCGCGCATCGCGGCCGGTGGACAGCGCGACCAGCTTGCGCGCGACCAGCGGGTCGAGGTTGCGCGACAGCGCCGTGCGGTCGAGCAACTGCAGCGCGGCGAGCTCCGAGATCCGCAGCGGGCCTTCGCGCTTCAGCGTGCGCAGCAGCGAGAACTGCGTGACGCGCAGCCCCGACGCCGCCATCAGCGTGTCGTAGCGCTGCGTCAGCGCGCGGGCGGCGCGGCGGAGGCTGCCGCAGGTACAGCGCTCGGGCAGGGTGGGTGGCAAGGCGGCGGGCATCGGACGGGCAATCAGTGCATATGCACCTTTCGGACGTCATTCTAGCGAGGGCCCGGTCCGCATCGCAAATGCCCGTTTCGAATGCACGCATGAAGCGTCCACCTGCAGCGCACCTGATTGACGCAAACGCCAAAGCCCCGCGCTCCATCGTGGTGCACGTCTCACGCCTGCGCTGCACCGATTTCGCATGTCGAATCATGCACATACGGGCGCTTTTCCGCATGGCATGGGCGTTGCAATGCAACACGCGACGGTGCCTCATGCGCCCGCCGCTCGTCTCGTCCATTCCAATACCTCAAGGGGATTTCATGAAGCAAACCCGTCGCTCGTTTATCCAGGCCGCTGCCGGTGGCGCGCTGGCCACGGCCCTGCCGAGCGGTACCGCCTTTGCGCAATCGAAGGACCCCATCAAGGTGGGCGTGCTGCACTCGCTGTCCGGCACGATGGCCATCTCGGAAACGTCGCTGAAGGACTGCGCGCTGATGACGTTCGCCGACATCAACGCGAAGGGCGGCGTCATGGGCCGCAAGCTGGAGCCGGTGGTCGTGGATCCCGCGTCCAACTGGCCGCTGTTCGCGGAAAAGGCGCGCCAGCTGCTGACGCAGGACAAGGTCGACGTGGTGTTCGGCTGCTGGACCAGCGTGTCGCGCAAGTCCGTGCTGCCGGTGTTCGAGGAACTGAACGGCCTGCTGTTCTACCCGGTGCAGTACGAAGGCGAGGAGATGTCGAAGAACGTCTTCTACACCGGCGCGGCGCCGAACCAGCAGGCGATTCCCGCTACCGAGTACCTGATGAGCGCGGAAGGCGGCGGCGCCAAGCGCTTCTTCCTGCTTGGCACAGACTACGTGTACCCGCGCACGACGAACAAGATCCTGCGCGCGTTCCTCAAGTCCAAGGGCGTCAAGGAAACGGACATCGAGGAGGTCTACACGCCGTTCGGCCACAGCGACTACCAGACCATCGTCGCCAACATCAAGAAGTTCTCGACCGGCGGCAAGACCTGCGTGATCTCCACGATCAACGGTGACTCGAATGTGCCCTTCTACAAGGAACTCGGCAACGCGGGACTCAAGGCCAAGGACGTTCCGGTCGTCGCCTTCTCGGTCGGCGAAGAGGAACTGCGCGGCATCGACACGAAGCCGCTGGTCGGCCACCTGGCCGCATGGAACTACTTCATGTCGCTCAAGAACCCGCAGAACGCCGCGTTCATCAAGATGTGGCTGGATTATGTGAAGGCGCAGAACCTGCCCGGCGGCGACAAGCGCGTCACCAACGACCCGATGGAAGCCACGTTCATCGGCATCCACATGTGGAAGCAGGCGGTGGAGAAGGCCAAGTCCACCAAGGTCGACGACGTGCGCAAGGCGATGTACGGCCAGCACTTCAACGCGCCGTGCGGCTTCAACCTGCAGATGGGCGACAACCACCACCTGTACAAGCCGGTGTTCATCGGTGAAATCCGCGCCGACGGCCAGTTCAACGTGGTGTGGAAGACGAAGGGACCCATCCGCGCGCAACCGTGGAGCCCGTTCATCGAGGGCAACGCCGGCAAGCCCGACCACGTCTGATGATGGCATTGCCCGCAGGCATGGCGAAGCCCGTTGCGCCTGCGGGCCCCCGCATGGGGCGGTCGCTGTTCGGCACGTGCTCGTGGCGTGAGTGGATCGTCGTGGCGCTGGCGCTGGCCCTGATGCTGGCGCTGGCGGCCCCGGCCATCGCCGTCACCGCCGACGACCTGAAGCCGCTCGCGTCCGACGAGTTCGCGGACAAGATTGCCGCCATCGACACGCTGATGGCGGCGCCCGACGAGCGCGTCGCCGCCATCCTGGCGGCGATGGGCAACGACCAGCTGTTCTTCACCGACGACACGCACTTCTACATCGGCGACGGCTCCGCCTACGTCGATGCGGTCACGGGCGCCAAGGCGGACCCGAAGGCCGACGACCTGAAGCCGGTCGAGATCAACAACCGCGTGCGCGGCAAGCTCGAGTCCGCGCAATCGGCCCTTGCGTTGCTGTCGCCGGACCGCGGCGTGCGCGCCAAGGCCATCGAGAGCCTGGCGAGTTCGCCGGACCCGGCGCTCGCCAAGCTCGTCGACGCGGCCGTGGCCAAGGAAGCGGACCCCGCGCTCAAGGCCAAGCTGCAGCTCGTGCAGTCCGCGTTCGCGCTCAAGTCCGACGACCCCGCCAAGCGGCTCGCGGCCATCAAGGCGCTGGGCGACAGCGAAAGCCCGCAGACGCGCCTGCTGCTGCTGCCGTTCGTGCAGAAGAACGCGGATGGCAGCTGGGTGGAAGCGGACGCCGACACGCGCGCGGCGGCGCAGGGTTCGCTCGACTCGATCGAGCGCCGGCAGAAGAAGGGCGAGCTGCTCGGCGCCATCTTCAGCGGCATCAGCCTGGGCAGCATCCTGCTGCTCGTCGCGCTGGGCCTTGCGATCACCTATGGCCTGATGGGCGTCATCAACATGGCGCACGGCGAGTTCCTGATGATCGGCGCGTACGCGACCTACGTCGTGCAGAACGTCTTTCGCTCGCATTTCCCCGATGCGGAGAACTGGTACCTCGCCGCGGCCATCCCCGTGGCCTTCCTCGCGTCCGCGGTCATCGGCGCCATCCTCGAGCGCACCGTCATCCGCTTCCTGTACGGGCGGCCGCTGGAGACGCTGCTGGCCACGTTCGGGATCAGCCTGCTGCTGATCCAGGCGTCGCGGACGATCTTCGGCGCGCAGAACGTCGAGGTGGCCAACCCGTCGTGGATGAGCGGCGGCATCGAGGTGCTGCCCAACCTGATCCTGCCGTGGAACCGCATCTACATCATCGCGTTCTCGGCGATCGTCGTCGCGCTGGTGTGGGCCATCCTCAACCTGACGCGGCTGGGGCTCTTCGTGCGCGCCGTCACGCAGAACCGCGCGATGGCGGGCTGCGTCGGCGTGCGCACGCCGCGCATCGACATGATGGCGTTCGCCATCGGCGCCGGCATCGCGGGCCTGGGCGGCGTGGCGCTGTCGCAGATCAGCAACGTGGGGCCCGACATGGGGCAGAGCTACATCATCGACTCGTTCATGGTGGTGGTGCTCGGCGGCGTGGGCCAGCTCGCGGGCACGATCGTCGGCGCGCTGGGGCTGGGCATCGTCAGCAAATTCCTCGAGCCGTTCTCCGGCGCCGTGCTCGCCAAGATCATCGTGCTGGTGTTCATCATCCTGTTCATCCAGCGACGGCCGCAGGGCATGTTCGCGCTGAAGGGCCGGAGCGCCGAGGCATGAGCGCGCGCGTCGCTGTCGCCGTGCCTCCGGCACCCGTCGCCGCCGGGCGACCGGGAGCATCCGCATGAACGCCACCGTGCTCCCGCTGCCCGTCGCGGAGACCGCGCTCGGCACCGCCGCCGAGCGCGTGCGGCTCTTCTCGACGCTGGGCTGGACGGCCATCGTCGTCGCGGTGGTGCTGATCGCCGTCGTCGTGCCCCTGCTGGCGCTCGTCGTGCCCGACGGCAACGCGCTGCACCTGTCGGCGTACGCGCTGACGCTGATCGGCAAGATCCTCTGCTATGCCATCTGCGCGGTGGCGCTGGACCTGGTCTGGGGCTATTGCGGCATCCTGTCGCTGGGCCACGGCCTCTTCTTCGCGCTGGGCGGCTACGCCATCGGCATGTACCTGATGCGCGCCATCGGCCACGACGGCGTTTACAAAAGCGACCTGCCCGACTTCATGGTCTTCCTCGACTGGAAGGCCTATCCCTGGTACTGGAAGTTCACGCAGCACTTCTGGTACTGCGCGCTGCTGGTCGTCGCGGTGCCGGGGCTGCTGGCCTTCGTGTTCGGCTACTTCGCGTTCCGCTCGCGGATCAAGGGCGTGTATCTGTCGATCATCACGCAGGCGCTCACGTTCGCCGCCATGCTGCTGTTCTTCCGCAACGACACGGGCTTCGGTGGCAACAACGGCTTCACGGACTTCAAGCGCATCCTGGGCTTCGACATCCACGCGGCCGGCACGCGCGTGACGCTGTTCGTGCTGTCGGGCCTCACGCTGGTCGGCGTGCTGATCCTGTGCCGCTACCTCGTCACGTCGAAGCTGGGGCGCGTCGTCACGGCCATCCGCGATGCGGAATCGCGCGTGATGTTCTGCGGCTACGATCCCAAGGCGTTCAAGCTCTTTGTGTGGACGCTGTCGGCGGTCATCTGCGGCGTCGCGGGCGCGCTGTACGTGCCGCAGGTGGGCATCATCAATCCCAGCGAGATGGCGCCGCAGAACTCGATCGAGATGGTGATCTGGGTGGCCACCGGCGGGCGCGGCACGCTGTTCGGGCCGGTGGTCGGCGCCTTCGTCGTGAACCTCGCGAAGAGCGTGTTCACGATCATCGCGCCCGAGTACTGGCTGTTCTTCCTGGGCGCCATCTTCGTTGGCGTCACGCTGTTCCTGCCGCAGGGCATCGTGGGCCTGTTCCGGCGCCGCAAGGGGAGCGCGTCGTGAGCCACGTCGGCGCGCCGCCGCCGGAGCCTCCGCTCGACTGGGCGCCGGGCCTGCCGCACGATTCCGGAACCGCGGGCGCCACGAGCGGCGCGCTGGATGCGCGCGGCGGCACCATCGAGGGCGCGCGCATCGCGCCCGCTGGCATCGACACGTCGCACAAGGTCATCCTGTATCTCGAGGGCGTGACGGTCAGCTTCGACGGCTTCAAGGCGCTGAACGATCTCTCGCTGGCGCTGGACGACGGCGAGCTCCGCTGCGTGATCGGCCCCAACGGCGCCGGCAAGACGACGATGATGGACGTCATCACGGGCAAGACGCGGCCCGACAGCGGCAAGGTGTTCCTGGGCCAGACCATCGACCTCACCAGGCACGACGAGCCGTCGATCGCCACGATGGGCATCGGCCGCAAGTTCCAGAAGCCCACAGTGTTCGAGAAGCACACGGTGTGGGAGAACCTGGAGCTCGCGCTCAAGAACGACAAGCGCTGGTGGAAGAGCATCAACGCCAAGTTGAAGTCGTGGCAGCAGGATCGCATTGCGTCGGTGCTGTCGACGATCGGGCTGTCGGGCGAGACTTCGCGGCTCGCGGGCCTGCTCTCGCACGGGCAGAAGCAGCGGCTCGAGATCGGCATGTTGCTGGCGCAGGAGCCGCGCGTGCTGCTGCTCGACGAGCCCGTCGCCGGCATGACCGACGAAGAGACCGCCGAGCTCGCGAAGCTGCTCGCCACGCTGCGCGGCAAGCACACGATCATGGTCGTCGAACACGACATGGACTTCATCGCCGACATCAGCGAAAAGGTCACGGTGCTGCACGAAGGCCACGTGCTGGCCGAAGGCACGCTGGACGAGGTGAAGTCGAACGAGACCGTGGTCGAGGTCTACCTCGGCCGGTAAATGCGCTCGCTAAATGGGGTCAGACACCATTTCTTTCGCAAATGGGGTCAGACACCAATTCGAAACGAAGCAGAGTCTCAACGAAATAGAGTCTGACCCCATTTCCATGCTCGCAGTCGAAGGCATCAACCAGTACTACGGCGGCAGCCACATCCTGCGCAACGTCAGCCTGGAGGTGACGCCGGGCAAGATCACGACGCTGCTCGGGCGCAACGGCGTGGGCAAGACGACGCTGCTCAAGTGCCTGATGGGGCTGATCCCGATGCGCTCCGGCGTGATCGCCTGGGACGGTGCGCCGGTGCAGTCGCTGCCCTCGTTCGCGCGGGTGTCGAAGGGCTTCGCCTACGTGCCGCAAGGCCGCGAGATCTTCCCGCGGCTCACCGTGGAAGAAAACCTGCAGGTGGGCGCGGCGTCGCGGCCGTCGAGCGCGATACCCGACGACATCTACACGCTGTTCCCGGTGCTGAAGTCGATGAAGCGGCGGCGGGGCGGCGACCTCTCCGGCGGCCAGCAGCAGCAGCTCGCGATCGGGCGCGCGATGATGAGCCAGCCCAAGCTGCTGATCCTGGACGAGCCCACCGAGGGCATCCAGCCGTCGATCATCCAGGACATCGGCCGCGTGATCCGCAAGCTCGCCGCCGAGCGCGGCATCGCCGTGCTGCTCGTCGAGCAGTATTACGATTTCGCGAAGGCGTTGTCCGACACGTTCGCCGTGATGGCGCGCGGCGAGATCATCGCCGCCGGTCGCGGCGACGAGATGGACGCGCGCAACGTGCAGGCGATGATCGCGGTGTAGCGCGGTCAGCCGGCCCGGCCTGCCGGCAGGCGGCGCCGGCGCAGGGCGAGCGCGGCACCCGCCGCCAGCAGGCTCGCGGTCACGGCCAGTCCCCATTCCGACATCGTCGGGACCGCCGTCGAGCCAGCGGAGACGAACATGATGTTGTCCATGACCTGGATGCATCCCGTGCAGCTGGTGTTGTCACCCATGACTATCTGGTCGATCCCAGTGGGATCGGCAAACCCCGCGAATCCGATCGTGTCATGCGCCGCAGAAACCGTCTGCGAGCCCAGCAACGCGCCTCTGCGATACGCGTAGATGGTCACCTCGATGTCGACGTTCGACGAGAAGTAGAGGCCCACGCGCGGTGACAAGGCCGGCAGCGTGAAGCCCGTGCCGCAATCGCCTTCGCAGCCCCAAGACGCGCCCCATTGCCCCAGGCCCGCAGTACTGGCTGCCGTGACGAGCTCCGGCGAGTAGCTGCTGTATTTCTGCGCCGACGTGGGACCGTGGAACGTGACGCCGACATACATCGAGATGGGGGCGTTATCGACTGTCTGGACCTCGAACGTCAGCTTGGTGTCCGTCGGCGAGAACGCGCCCGCGCCAACGGTGGTCAGTGCCAGCGAAGGAGCCGCCGCAGCCAGCGCACCGGCCGCCAGCAGGGCCATCAGGATCTGGATCCGGCGCACCGGACGTTGGCATGCGTTGTCGCTTGCGGCCATGAGGCTTCCTCGGCAGTGGGTGCAATGGGAGAGTTGCGTGGACGACCTGTGCGAATCTGCAAAAGTCTGGGAAGCGTTTTCCTTTGACGTCAACAAGTTACGAGCGAAAGCCTCCAATCCGTGCTGCACCTGTCGCGCGGCGGGATCAAATGGGGTCAGACACCATTTGATCGGAAATGGGGTCAGACACCATTCAAGTGAGGCATTGACCCGGTTCGAGTGATTGGCGTGCGCCCATTCGCACCTCGGTCATCCGTTCGAACTATCGCCGGGACCGCCTGCCACGCATTAGCGTTGGCGCATGCCTCGCCAACCCCGCTATTTCGTCCCCGGCATTCCGCTGCACGTCATCCAGCGGGGCAACAATCGCCAGCCGATCTTTCGGGACGCCGCGGACTTTCGTTTCTATCTCGAGACGCTGCGGATGCTGGCCGCCGAGCACGGCGTGGCGGTTCACGCTTACGTACTGATGGACAACCACGTCCATCTTCTCGCGTCCCCGCACGAGTCCCAAAGCCTGCCGCGCACGATGCAGGCGCTGGGCGTACGTTACGTCCACCGCTTCAACGAACGCCAGCGCCGGACGGGCACGCTGTGGGAGGGCCGCTACCGCGCCACCATCGTCGACGACGAGCGCTATCTCTTCACTTGCATGCGCTATGTCGAGGAGAATCCCGTGCGCGCGTCGATGGTGGCCATGCCGGGCGATTACCGTTGGTCGAGCTTCCGCGCCAACGCTCACGGGCATACGGATCCGCTCGTCACCCCGCATGAGGCCTACACCAGGCTCGGGACCGGCGGCGCCGAGCGGCGAACCGCGTATCGATCGCTCTTCCGGCAGCCACTTGCGCAGTCGGAAGTGGACGCCGTTCGCTATGCGACCAACTCCGCATGGGCCTTGGGCTCTGAAGTCTTCGCGGCAAACGTCGAGATCGAGGCACGCCGCCGCGCGCGGCCGCTGCCCCGCGGGCGCAAGTTGCCTGCCGCAAAAGAAATGGAGTCTGACCCCAATTAGACGCGCACGCGAGCCACAGCTCGCGACCACGCGTCCATCCGCGCGGCGGCCTCGTCGCGCGACATCGCGGGCTCGAAGCGCCGGTCCACCTGCCAGTTGGCGGCCACTTCGCGCGCGTCGCGCCAGAAGCCGACCGCAAGCCCCGCGAGATACGCGGCGCCGAGCGCCGTGGTCTCCGTCACGCGCGGCCGCACGACCGGCACGCCGAGCACGTCGGCCTGGAACTGCATCAGCAGGTTGTTCGCAGTGGCGCCGCCGTCCACCCGCAACTCCGCCAGCGCGATGCCCGCGTCCTTCTGCATCGCCGCGAGCACGTCAGCGCTCTGGAACGCGATCGACTCCAGCGCCGCGCGCGCGATGTGGGCGTCAGTCGACCCGCGTGTAAGTCCGACGATCGCACCGCGCGCATGCGCATCCCAATGCGGCGCGCCCAAGCCCGTGAACGCTGGAATCACGTGCACGCCGCCGTTGTCCGGCACGGAGGACGCCAGCGCCTCGATCTCCGAGGCGTGGCGCACGATCTTGAGCCCGTCGCGCAGCCACTGCACGACAGCCCCCGCGACAAACACCGAGCCCTCGAGCGCGTACGACAGCGAGCCCTCGCGCAGCCAAGCGACGGTTGACAGCAATCGATTGCGTGAAACGACGGGCGTCGCGCCGGTGTTGAGCAACATGAAGCACCCGGTCCCGTAGGTGTTCTTGGCGAGCCCGGCTTCATGGCAGGCCTGGCCGAACAACGCCGCCTGCTGGTCGCCCGCGATGCCGCCGATGGGCACGTGCACGCCGTCGATCACCGTGTGCGCGCAGATACCGGACGACGGCACCACCGCGGGCAGCAGCGACCGCGGGACGTCGAGCAGGCCGCAGAGCTCGTCGTCCCAGTCGCCGCGATGGATGTCGAACAGCAGCGTGCGGCTCGCGTTGGACGCGTCGGTGCAGTGGACGCGGCCCTCGGTCAGTTGCCAGACGAGCCACGTGTCGACAGTGCCGAACGCCAGCTCGCCGCGCGCCGCACGCGCTCGCGCCCCCGGCACATGGTCGAGGATCCAGCGGATTTTGCTGCCCGAGAAATAGGCGTCCAGCACCAGGCCGGTCTTGCGCGTGAACGTGGCCTCGTGGCCGGCTTCGCGCAGCCCCTCGCAGATGGCCGCCGTGCGCCGGTCCTGCCAGACGATGGCCGGCGCGATGGGCGTGCCCGTCGCGCGATCCCACACGATCGTCGTCTCACGCTGGTTGGTGATGCCGATCGCCGCGATCTCGGGCGGCGCGATCCGCGCCTGCGCAATCGCCGCGTGCATGACCCCCGACTGCGACGCCCAGACCTCCAGCGGGTCATGTTCGACCCATCCCGGCTGCGGGAAATGCTGCGTGAATTCGGCCTGCGCGGTGGCGACGACGTTGCCCGCGTGGTCGAAGACCAGCGCGCGCGAGCTCGTTGTGCCTTGGTCGAGGGCGAGTACGTACATGATCGAAGTCCCCTTAAAATGGGGTCAGACACCATTTCCGCCGCGATTATGCGACTGTTGGCCGCGCGCCTTGGAACCTCGGCGTGCCGGCGGAAAGGTCCAAATGGTGTCTGACCCCATTTAGAGCCCATGCCACGCCGCCGCCTCCACACCCGCCGCGCCACGTACGAAGGCTATGCCCGCGACGATGGCCTCTTCGACGTCGAAGCCCACCTCACCGACACCAAGGACCAGGACTACGCGCTGATGGCGGGCGTCCGCAAGGCGGGCGACCCGGTCCACGAGATGCACGTCACGGTGACGATCGACGCCAGGTTCGACATCAAGGCCGTCGAGGCGACCACGGAAAACATGCCCTATCCGGGTGCATGCGACGCGATCGGGCCGGACTATGCGCGGCTGGTCGGGACCAACCTGCTGGCCGGATTCCGCAAGGCGCTCCACGACACGATGGGCGGCGTCAAGGGATGTACACACATCACCGAGCTTCTCGGGTATCTTCCCACTGCCGCCGTGCAGACCCTCGCCAGCCTCCGGCTCGAGAAAGAGGGTCCCGGCAAGCCCTTCCAGCTTGACCGCTGCCATGCGCTCGACACGCGCGGCCCGGTCGTGCACCAGTTCTACCCCGAGTGGTATCGCGACCCCCGCGAGGACGAGGGCCGCTGACGCCGCGCGCGGGCAATCGACGCAACGTCCAGGAGCCGGGATTCAACGATGAAGATCCACGAGTACCAAGGCAAGGAAATCTTCCGCCGCTACGGCATGACCACGCCGCGCGGCATTCCCGCGTTCAGCGTCGACGAGGCCGTCAAGGCCGCGCAGACGCTGGGCGGCCCCGTGTGGGTCGTCAAGGCGCAGATCCACGCCGGCGGCCGCGGCAAGGGCGGCGGCGTCAAGCTCGCGCGCTCGCTGGACGAAGTGAAGGCGCGCGCCGGCGAGATCCTGGGCATGCAGCTCGTCACGCATCAGACCGGCGCAACCGGCCAGAAGGTGCGCCGCCTGCTGATCGAGGAAGGCGCCGACATCAAGAAGGAGCTGTACGTCGGCATGGTGGTCGATCGCGCCGCGCAGCGCGTGACGCTGATGGCCTCCAGCGAAGGCGGCATGGACATCGAGGAAGTGGCCGCGCACACGCCCGAGAAGATCCACCGTGTCGCCATCGACCCGATGACCGGCCTCACCGATGCGCAGAGCGACGACATCGCCCGCAAGATCGGCATCCCCGAAGGCAGCCTGCCGCAGGCGCGCACGATGTTCCAGGGCCTGTACAAGGCCTTCGACGAGACGGATGCGTCGCTCGCCGAGATCAACCCGCTGATCGTCACCGGCGACGGCAAGCTGATCGCGCTGGACGCCAAGCTCAACTTCGACAGCAACGCGCTGTTCCGGCACGCGGACATCGTCGAGATGCGCGACCTGGACGAGGAAGACCCGGCGGAAATCGAAGCGTCGAAATTCGACCTGAGCTACATCTCGCTTGATGGCAACATCGGCTGCCTCGTCAACGGCGCGGGCCTCGCGATGGCGACGATGGACGTCATCAAGCTGTACGGCGGCGAGCCGGCCAACTTCCTCGACGTCGGCGGCGGCGCCACGACGGAGAAGGTGACCGAAGCCTTCAAGATCATGCTGCGCAACCCGCACCTCAAGGCGATCCTGGTCAACATCTTCGGCGGCATCATGAAGTGCGACACGATCGCGGAAGGCGTGATCGCCGCGTCCAAGGCCGTGGGCCTCAAGGTGCCGCTCGTCGTGCGCATGAAGGGCACGAACGAGGAACTGGGCCGCGAGATCCTCGCAAAGTCCGGCCTGCCGATCATCAGCGCCAACAACATGGCCGAAGCCGCGGAGCGAGTCGTCGCCGCGGCCAACGGCAAGCAATGAGCGACGAATCATGAGCATCCTGGTCAACAAGAACACCAAGGTCATCACGCAGGGCATCACCGGCAAGACCGGCCAGTTCCATACGCGGATGTGCCGCGACTACGCCAACGGCCGCAACTGCTTCGTCGCCGGCGTCAATCCCAAGAAGGCCGGCGAGGACTTCGAGGGCATTCCCATCTACGCGACGGTGAAGGAAGCGAAGGAAGCCACCGGTGCTACGGTCAGCGTGATCTACGTGCCGCCGCCGTTCGCGGCCGCGGCCATCGACGAGGCGGTCGACGCGGGCCTCGACCTGGTCGTCGCGATCACGGAAGGCATCCCGGTGCGCGACATGATCCGCACGCGCTACAAGATGCAGGGCAAGAAGACGCTGCTGCTCGGGCCCAACTGCCCCGGCGTGATCACGCCCGACGAGATCAAGATCGGCATCATGCCGGGCCACATCCATCGCAAGGGCCGGATCGGCGTCGTGTCGCGGTCCGGCACCTTGACGTACGAAGCCGTGGGCCAGCTCACCGAACTCGGGCTCGGGCAGTCGACGGCCGTGGGCATCGGCGGCGACCCCGTCAACGGCTTGAAGCACATCGACATCCTGAAGATGTTCAACGACGATCCCGAGACCGATGCCGTGGTGATGATCGGCGAGATCGGCGGCACCGACGAGGAACAGGCGGCCGTGTGGGCCAAGGCCAACATGAAGAAGCCGATCGTCGGCTTCATCGCGGGCGTCACCGCACCGCCGGGCAAGCGGATGGGCCACGCCGGCGCCATCATCTCCGGCGGCAAGGGCACGGCGCAGGAGAAGCTCGCGGTGATGGAAGCGTCCGGCATCAAGGTCACGAAGAATCCCGCCGACATGGGCAAGTTGCTGAAGTCGGTGCTGTGAAATTGGGGTCAGACTCCATTTAGGCCGGAAATGGGGTCAGACTCGAATTTCCACCGCCGCCCTCGCTGCGAAGCTGTGGCGCCGGTCACGCCAACGGCGGAAATTCGAGTCTGACCCCAATTGATTCAAGCTCGGGCCGCGTCACGGCGCGGCCGCTTGGGGAGGGGCGCACGTGCAGGAATTCATGACGCCGCAATTCTGGGTTGCGGCGGTTGAAATCGTCGTCGTCAACATCCTGCTGTCCGGGGACAACGCGGTGGTGATCGCGCTCGCGTGCCGCAACTTGCCGCCCGCGCAGCGCAAATGGGGCGTGTTCTGGGGCGCGGCGGGCGCGATCCTGCTGCGCATCATCCTCACGTTCTTCGCGCTGTCGCTGCTGACGCTGCCGTGGCTCAAGATCATCGGGGGCGTGCTGCTCGTGTGGATCGGCGTGAAGCTGATCGTCGAGGAGGACGGCGAGGGCGAGCACATCGCCGGCGCCACCAAGCTCTTCTCCGCGGTCAAGACGATCGTCGTCGCCGACCTGGTGATGTCGCTCGACAACGTGCTGGGCGTCGCCGCCGCCGCCAATGGCAACGTCCACCTGCTGGTGTTCGGCCTGCTCGTGTCGATCCCGCTGGTGATCGTCGGCAGCGCCGTCATCCTGCGCCTGATCGAGCGCTTCCCGATCCTGATCATGGCCGGCGGCGCGCTGCTGGGCTATATCGCCGGCGAGATGATCGCGGGGGACACGTTCCTGAAACCCTGGGTCGAGGGCCAATACCACTGGCTCGAGTGGGCGCTGCCGATTGCCGGCCTGGTGCTGGTGCTGGCGCTCGCGCGGCTCAAAAGGAAGTAGTGCCCTGGGGAATTGGAGTCTGCCCCCAATTCCCCCGGGCGCAATTCTTGCTCCGTCCGCATCCCATGTCCGTCCGCGCCGAACTCGAGACCGTCAGCCTGTCGCACCCCGGCATGGTCCGCCAGCACAACGAGGATTCCGTCTACGTCGACTCCGCCGCCGGCCTCGCCGTGCTGGCCGACGGCATGGGCGGCTACAACGCGGGCGAAGTCGCGAGCGGCATCGCCGTCAACGTGCTGTCCAACGGCCTCGTCCCCGAACTCAACTCCGGCCGCGAGCTGTCGAAAGTCGACATCCAGAGCGGCCTCACGCACGCCGCGCTGCTGCTCCGCCAGCAGATCGCCGCCGCCAACAAGGGCATCTACGAAGCTGCCCAGGCGCGTCCGGAATGCGCGGGCATGGGCACGACGATCGTCGCCACCGTGTTCTTCGGCAACCGCGTCTCCATCGCCCACATCGGCGACTCGCGCTGCTACCGGCTGCGCGGCGACAAGTTCGAGCAGCTGACCCACGACCACTCGCTGCTGCAAGAACAGATCGACTCCGGCCAGATCACGCAGGAGCAGGCCAAGTACTCGCTGAACAAGAACCTCGTGACGCGCGCGCTGGGCATCGAGGCCATCGTGCCCGCCGAGATCACCGAGTACCGCGTCGAGGCCAACGACATCTACCTGCTGTGCTCCGACGGCCTGACCGACATGGTCGAGCCCGAGGTCGTCCACGACATCGTCGAACGCCACCGCGCCGACCTGGCCGAAGCCGCCGCCGAGCTGATCGACCTTGCGAACAAGAACGGCGGCCGCGACAACATCTCCGTGATCATGGTCCAGGTGCCCGCCGACTTCCTCGCCGGCAACTCGTGGGCCAAGCGCTTCCTGGCGCGCAAGAAGGCGTCATAGCGGCGCCAGGCCGCGACAACATCTCGGTGATCATCATCCAGGTGCCCGCTACGTTCCTCGAGAGCCACAGCTGGGCCAAGCGCTTCCTGGCCCGCAAGAAGGCGTCGTAGCCCGTGGGCAAGCTGGTCCTCTACCTGGAAGACGGCCGCGCCAAGGCGATCCCGCTGGCCAAGGACCGCATCGTCATCGGCCGGCGCATGGACAACGACGTCTGCCTGCCGTTTCCCGCGGTCTCCGGCGAGCACGCCGCCGTCGTGACCATCCTGCTCGACTCGTTCCTCGAGGACCTCGGCAGCACCAACGGCACGCTCGTCAACGGCAATCCGATCACCAAGCACTTCCTGCGCGACCACGACGAGATCGAGATCGGGCGGCAGCGCCTGGTCTACTTCGCCGACGACACGGCGCCCGTCGATTCGCGCAGCGCGTTTGCGCTGCGCACGCAGGCGCGGATGTTCGGGGAGCAGGTCGAGCGGATCGAGCCTTCGCTGCGCGAGCGGCGGGCGCCCGGGGTTGGGAAGGCGCCGGAGAGCGGGGAGCGGCGGGGGAGTGTGGAGGCGCTCGAGAAGGCGGGTGGCGACGCGACGGCGGTAGCCGGCGAAGGGAATGCGGCGCCCAGCCACAGGAACGCAGTGGCCGGCGAGGCCGACTCGGGTGCGGGCACGACCCCAGCTCGTGTTTCCTTGACGGCCACTGTCCAGCCGCCCTTGTCGACGCCCGCGACCGCATCCGCGGCCCCCGTCCCCCATGTCGCCGAAGCAGCGGCGGCCGCCGTCGAGCCGGCGCCACGTCCGGCGGAGGGTGTCACTGCCCGGCGCACGGCGGCAGGTTCCCGCCCGGAGGCCGGCGGCGGCCTGTTGCCGGCCGAAGCGGGGTCGCACATCGACACGTTCGTCGAGACGCTGCTGCGCATGTCGCAGCAGCCGGCGTCGGGCAGGGTCGAGTTTCGCGACCACGACCCGCGCGTGAATGTACTGAGCGGACCCAACGCAGGTCGCAGCTTGCCGATCGGGAGTCTGCCCGTGACCATGGGACGCGTGGGTGACGGTGTAGCCGTCATTCGCCCCAAGGACGGTGGCTATGTGCTGATGCCCGCTCGCGGCGAGAAGCCGCCGCGACTCGACGGCGCCGAAGTGCCGGCGGACGGAGTCGCGCTTCGTGGTGGGGAGACCTTCGAAGTGGCCGGCGTCCGGCTGGAGTATGTGGCCACCGCGCGATCGACCATCGCTCGGTCCGGTGAGTCCGCGGCAACCACGGGCAAGTGACGCTTGGCGTCACAACGCCGAACTGCGCTCGCCGGGGCGGGAGAAATTGCACGCTCGGATCATTCTACGAAGCAGTGCACGACAACGCCGCGCGTCGGTGCGCAGGCGGTTGAATATTTGCAATATCAGCAACTTACGGACGTTACCATCTAGCGCCTCGGGCGGCTTATGCGTCCGGCATGTTCGTTGCTCCCCTTAATGGAAGCATCGCTGGATGCCGGTTCCCCCCCCCCACCCTCGGAGATTTTCAAATGAAGCGTCTGCAGCAGGGCTTTACTCTCATCGAACTGATGATCGTGGTCGCGATCGTCGGTATCCTGGCGGCCATCGCGCTGCCGGCGTATCAGGACTACGTGATCCGCTCGAAGATGTCGGAAGGCGTCGCGGCCGCCGCGGCCTGCAAGACGTCGATCAGCGAATACGTGTCGACGAAGGTGGCTTGGCCGACGTCTTCGGATGCCGCCGGTTGCTCGACGTTGTCGACCACGTACGTCAGCGGCGGTGCCGTCACGACCTCGAATGGCGTGATCAGCGTCACGACGCAGAACACTGGCGCCAAGCCGGCGGCCTGCGTGCTGATCCTGACGCCGAGCGCGTCGTCCCTCCCGGAAATCACGGCGTGGACCGGTTCGCACTCGGGCTGTGACGCCAAGTACGTGCCGTCGAACTTCCGCTAAGCAGCGCTGCAGTTCCCGACAGGGCCACGGGCAACCGTGGCCCTTTTGTTTTATGGCGCGCGTCACGGGTACGTTGCGGTCGCCTCTGCAGCGTCCCCGAGCGTGTGTAGCCAGGTTGGGACTTCGTTAGCGCTTCGCTTTCGAGGCGCCGGCGCCGATCGTTCCGGTGTCCGCATATGCGGCGAGGCATAATTGATTGCGCCGACCCGTTCGCAGCCATGCAACTTCGAAAATTATTCTCACGCCATACGGGCACTAGCGCGACATCCGACAGCGCGGGAAGCTTCTCCGAACACGGCGCGTCGGCGGTCGCCCCCGGGTCGCTCGAGGCCATCCGCGCCAAAGCCAGCCGGGGCGAGTTCGCCGCGGCGCTCCACGAGAGTGACGACGTTCTGTCCACGCACGGGCCGCGGGGAGATTCGATGTTCACCCGCGCTTACGTGCTGTTCGAGTGGGGGCGGCACCGTGAGGCGCTTACCTGGTCACTACGCGCGCACGCGGCGGGATACGACGCGCCGGAACTCTTGCGGCAGATTGCGTGGTGCCAGTTCTACGGTGGCGACGCAGTGCAGGCGCAAGCGACGATGCGAGACGCATTCGCAGGAGACTCGACGGAGCGCGCCGGCCACTTCGCTCTGGGTGCCTTGCTGCAGGCCGTTGGCCACGCCGACGAGGCGGCGTCGTTGCTGGCTGCCGGACTCGAAGGTGGCGACGACGCCGATGCGCTGGATCTCCTCGGCGGCATCCGGCTCGACAACCGCCAGTACGCCGAGGCGGAGCAATTGTTCCGCAGGGCGACTGCGGTCGATCCGCGACGTGTCGCGTCGTGGAACAACCTTGGCGTAGCGCTGTCGCGTCAGGAACGACGCGATGAGGGCTTGGCGGCGTTTCAGCGCGCGCTGGACCTGGATTCAGCGAGGCGGCAGAGCGACTCGTTCGTCAATCTTGCGATCGAATTGCGTCAACAGGGACGCGAGAGCGAGGCCACAGCGTTGTATCGGTTGCATCTTCCGGCAACCGCCTCCAGCACGGCGTTCTTCAACTTTGCGTTGGCAAGGCTTGCCGATGGAGCGTTGCGCGAAGGCTGGCACTACTACGACTTTCGTTGGCTACGGCCGCCACTGGTTACATTGCGGCCGTCGTACCAGAAGCCGTGCTGGGACGGTCAGGCCCTCGAGCGACGCACGATCCTCATCCGCAGCGAGCAGGGGATCGGCGACGTCGTTCAATGCCTGCGATACGCTCGCCTGCTCGAGGCATTGGGCGCTCGGGTGCTGCTTCGCCCGTTGCCCGGTGTCGAGGCGATCGCGCGTACGGTGCCAGGCATTCACCGCGTGCTACGGCCGGACGAGGACGAACCGTTCGACTTCTACGTGCATGCGATGACGCTGCCGCGTGTCTTCGGGACCGAAGTCGAGACGGTGCCTCAACTGGGTCCGTACGTTTTCGCGGAGCGTGATCGCCTTGACCGCTGGCGCGACGCCGTGGCGGGCGATGGCCTGAAGGTCGCGATCGTGTGGGCAGGCAGTCCCGACCACCAGCTCGATCGTTACCGATCCGTGCCAGTCGACGTCCTTGGACCGCTGTTCGCGATGCAAGGCGTGCGCTTCTTCTCGCTGCAGAAAGGCCGTCCCGAATCCGAGATGTCCCGTTTGCCGAACACGGTGGCCGAACTAGGAACCGGGATCCGCGATTTCGGCGATACAGCCGCCATCCTCGCGCACGTCGACCTGGCTATCTGCGTCGATACCTCTGTTGCGCATCTCGCGGGAGCCATGGGGCGAGACGTCTGGATGCTCAATGCACGCCCGGGTGATTGGCGCTGGTGGGGAGAACAGGAAACGACGCCGTGGTATCCGACGATGCGCATCTTTCGGCAGGCGGAACGCAATCAGTGGGAAGGCGTGATCGCCGACGTTGCCCGCGCATTGGCTGCGCGTCGCGATGGAGATGGCGCAAAGACCAGGATGCCGGCCGGCGTTGACGCCATGTCCGCGGACGATATCGCGCTGAGGTACCCGCCGCTTTCTCCAGAGCGCCAGGCAGAGGGATTTTCGCCCGTCAGCGCAGTCGTCGAAACACGCTTCGGCGTCGTCCAGTACCGACCGCGAGGAGGTCCGCGTGACATCGCATTGCGCTGGTATGGCGAGTATCTGAGCGAGCACTTGCGTGTCATCGGTCCGCTGGTTCCCGCCGGCGGTGTTGTCGTCGAGGGTGGTGCGCAGGAAGGACTGCATGCGTTGGCGCTGAGTGCGAAGGTAGGAGTCCAAGGTGATGTCATCGCATGCGAGGACGACCCGATATTGCGCGGCATGTTGCGGGCCAATGTCGTGGCGAACGCGGCGCGGAACATCACGGTCATGCCCGGCGGCCTCAACCTCGACGAAATGAGGCTCGAGCGCCTGGACTTGCTCAAGACAGCGGGCGACGACGCGTTGCGCTCGGCGCTCGCAAGCGGCGTCCAAACGCTATGGCGCACCCGTCCCGCGGTCCTGGCGGCGGACCTGTCGCGGACGGCAATCGACGCGGCCGCTCCCGCGCTGCGCGACGCGGGTTATCGCTGCTGGTACTGGCGGACGCCGATCCACGAGCGTGACGATTTCAACCGGCGGGAGCAGGACATCACGCAAGGGGCCTGGAGCGAAGCCATCGTCGCGCTGCCCGAGGAAGCGGCCCTCACGATCGACGTCTCCGGCATGGAGGCGCTTGAGCGCTGACGACATGCCGATGGCCCCGTCAGCGACCGATCCGCGCATGTCCGTCGAGGACGCGATGTCCATGCATCGCGCGGGCGACTTTGCCGGCGCCCGGCGCGGTTACGAGGCGTTGCTGCAGGCGAACCCTGCGGACGACAACGTGCGCTACCTCCTCGGAACGGTCGAGTTGCAGCTGGGCAATTTTGACGACGCGATCTTGCATCTTGGGTCAGCGGCAGAACGCATGCCGGGGTTCGCGCCGGTATACCTCAATCATGGGCTTGCGCTACGCGGCGCGGGGCTTGAGCGCGAGGCGCTGCGAGCGTTTGCCCAGGCCACGCGCGCGCAGCCAGATCATCTGGGTGCGTGGAACAACCTGGGCGCGATTGCCTTTGCCCTGCACGAGTGGCCTCAGGCGCGCGATGCGTTCGCGCATGCGGCAACCATCGACGGTGCTGGCGACGAGACGCTGGTCAACCTCGGTTCTGCACAGCTAAAGCTCGGAGAAGTTGCCGGCGCGGAAGAATCGCTGCGCCGCGCGGTCGAGCTCAATCCCGGCAACCTGGGGGCATGGATTCAGCGCGCTTCGGCGTGCATGGCGCTCGGGGATTTCGACAAGGCGGCGGCGTGCCTCGACCGCGCCGATGCACTCGGGCATGGCGGTGCCGAAGTCCTTCTGCAGCGAGGACAGCTCGCCGAGCGGCGGGGACGACGCGCAGACGCGATGGATTTCTATCGCGAAGCACTCGCGCGAGCGCCCGATCTCCCGGAGGCCAACTATTCGCTTGGCTGCTTGCTATGGGAAGACGGGGACGTCGCAGGCTCGAAGCAGTGCTTCGACCGGGCGCTCCGCGTGCGCCCCGACTATGCGGACGCCCGCTGGGTGAGGGTGATGGCCGAGCTTGCGATCGTGCGCGACGATGATCAGGATGACATGGGTGCGCTCCGCAGGTTCGCGGACGGCATCGAGGCGCTCGACGACTGGTTTCGTGGCGATCGCGTGCGTGATGGGTGGGCGAGCGTCGGCACGATGCAGCCATACTTCATTGTGTATTACGCAAGCAATCACCGAAGCGTCCTGTCGCGCTATGGGAACCTTTGCGCGCGGCTCATGGGGGCTTGGCAGGCGGGCCGGCCGCCTGGGCAGGCGCCTGCGATCGTGGGCCGCGCAAAATTACGCGTAGGCGTCGTGGCCGCGCACCTGCGCAAGCACTCCATCTGGGATGCCATCGTCCGGGGATGGTTCAAAGCCATCGATCCGGCCCGTATCGACCTGGTTGCCTATCACCTGGGCGAAGGGGAGGACGCCGAGACGGACATCGCGCGCCGACGCGCGGTCCGCTACGTGCATCCCGTCGGCGCCGCGCGCGCACGCCTGGAGACCTGGGTGGACGAGATCGGACGCGACACACCGGATGTCCTTCTTTACCCGGAGATCGGACTCGACGGGCTGTCGTTGCAGCTTGCTGCGATGCGGCTTGCTCCGGTCCAGGCGACCACGTGGGGACAACCCGCAACCAGTGGCCTGCCGACGCTGGATTACTTCCTTTCCGGCTCCGCGTTCGAGTCGGACGCCGCGGACGGGCACTACAGCGAGCGATTGGTACGTCTTCCAGGTCTCGGTGTCTGGTACGAGGCGTTGGGCGTCGTGCCGGAGGCCCCCGATTGGGATGCGCTGGGACTCGACCCGTCCCGGCCGCTGCTGCTCTGTCCGGGGACGCCATTCAAGTACGCGCCGACGGATGACGCGATGCTCGTCGATATCGCGCGCCGCGTGCCACATGTGCAGTTGGTGTTCTTCAACTACGAGAAGCAGGGCTTGGCGCGCAAGCTTCGCGACCGCCTGCTGCGTGCGTTCCAGGCGGCGCGGATCCATGGCACCGGGAACCTCCGGTTCATCCCGTGGCAACCGATGCAGCGCTACTGCGGCCTGCTGAAGGGCGCGACCGCCATGCTCGACACCATCGGCTTTTCGGGGTTCAACACTGCCATGCAGGCAATCGAGTACGGTCTTCCCGTCGTGGCGTGGGAAGGAGAATTCCTGCGGGGACGGCTCGCGAGCGCGCCACTGCGGCAAATGGCGATTCCAGGCCTTGTTGCGCAGGATGCTGCCCGTTATGCAGAGATTGCCGCATCGCTGTGCCTGGACGTGGATTACCGCAACGATACGAGGGCCGCAATCCAGAGCAGGCGTGAGGCGCTGTTTCGCGATGAACGACCCATGCGCAGCCTGGAGGAATGGCTGTGTACCGGCAACCTGGTGGTGGCACGATGAGCGACGCGCTTCGCAACGCCCCGCCACCAGAGCGGCACCTCGCGGCGCTCGATCGCGTGTTGCTCGACGCACGGTCATTGCTCGACAAGGGCCGCGGCCTGCAAGCAGCGGAAATGCTGGCGGACGCCTGCCGCGAGTATCCGGGCAGCAGCGGCGCCCACTACCTGTACGGCGTGGCGCTGGCAGATCTCGGCCGCTATGCGGACGCATTGGCCGCCTATGACCGCGCGATCCAGATGGAACCGGCCAACTTCAAGGCCCACAACAACCGTGGTTCCGCGCTCCAGCTACTCAATCGCATGCGCGAAGCGGAGGACGCGTTTCGTATGGCACTGCGACTCGAGCCCGCCGCGACGCCTCCGTACATCAACCTCGGCTACCTGCTCGAGCGTGGGGGACGTCAGGCCGACGCGGTCGCGGTCTACAAGCTCGCGATTGCCAATGGGCAGGATCGAGCGGTGTTCGGCCAGCACATTGCCGCCGTCACCGCCCAAGAGGCACCCGGGCGGTCGCCGGACGCCTGGGTTCGCACGACATTCGACAACTTTGCGCCGACGTTCGACCGGACGCTGCGCGACCTTGGCTATCGCGTGCCGGAGGACCTGGCAGCCATGGTCGGACAGCTGCGGTCTCCGCTGCAGGACGTTGCGGACCTTGGGTGTGGCACGGGGCTGTGCGGCGCTGCGATCGCAAGCCCTCGCATCCGGCGGCTCGTCGGCGTGGATCTCGCACCACGCATGATCGCCCTTGCGCGAGAGCGCAATGTCTACACGGAACTCGTGGAGCAGGAAATTCACACCTGGCTCGCGGCCACGCCCGATGGCACATTCGACCTTGTCATCGCGGCCGACCTGTTCATCTATGTGGGGAAGCTCGAGTCGCTGATGGCGCACGCGCACCGGATCCTGCGGACGGGCGGAACGCTTGCCTTCTCGGTCGAGCGGGTGGACGACGACGTCGATTGCGTGCTGCGCACAACCGGGCGCTACGCGCATTCGCGGGCGTACATCGAGCGTCTTGCCCGCAATCGATTCGCCATCCTGCGCGCCGAGGCCACGACGCTTCGACATGAATCGGGTGCGCCCGTAAGCGGTCTTCTGTACCTTCTCAGCAACGTGAGCCAACAGGGCACAACCAGCCCGCCATCCCCATGAAAATCTTCAAGGCATTCGATACCACCGAGGTTACGAAATTCGCTACCAGTCTGGCCGAAGACCTTTCCCGCCGCTTCCCGCCGGCGTCCGAACGGCGCACGGATGCGGGCGCAGTCAATCAATTGAAGGTGGTGCTAACCGGGCTGGGAGCCCGTGCCGCGACGTTCAAGCAGGAAAAAGGGCTCGGCCTGTACCAGAAAGCGAAGCTCGGCAACGTCTTCCGCTGGAAGCTGGAGGAGTTCGGCTACAGCAAGGAATTCATCGATCGCGTGACGAAGGACCTGGTGACGCGGATGACGGTGAACTGAAGGTCTCACGCGATGGGACTGTTCCAATGGCTGCGCAGGACGCAGGTCGCGAGCCCCGACGGCAACCGATCGGCCGTTGGAGTCGCGCCGGGAATGTTGCGACCCGAGGCTGTGGTCGAGTCCATCGCACGGGGGCGTTTCCCGGAAATCAGTCGGCACCCGGATCTCGCCGGGGCCTTGAGCAGCCACGTTGATGGCGCGGTCGCGTGCGCTAAGCAATATCTGCTGCGTGGTGCTTGGGACGAAGCACTCGCCTTTGGCCGGACGGCACTTGAGTCGTCGGCAGGCGCCAGCGATCAAGCGCTGGCGTGCGTGGCGGAAGCGCTGCGCTGCAGCGGGAGGCCGGCTGAAGCCATCGCGACAATCGATCGTTACAAGGTCGGTTCTAGCAGCCAGTGTTGTGAGCTGCTCGTAGAACGCGCCGCGGCAAGTCTTGCGCTGGGCGATATGCGTGGGGCCGAAGCGGGATGCGAGCAGGTGCTGGCGCAACACCCGCGCGACGTGCGCGCGCTGACCCTGCGCGGCATTCTGGACCTGCGACGAGGGGACTACTCGCACGCGCGAGAGCTGCTCGAGCGGGCATTCGCCAGCGAGGCCGTGGACGGCGACGGGTCGTTTGATGCCTTCGTCAATCTAGGCATCTGCTTGCGAGATGGCTTCGATCGAAAGGAGTCGATCGCCTTCCTTGCAAGCGGACTTCGCACGCGCCCAAGTCCTGCCGGCTACTCGGCACTCGCGTACGGCCTGCTCGGATTGGGCATGGATCCCGCAGGATGGGAATTCTACGAAGCACGCTGGATGCTCGAACCCGGCCGGTCGATGTGGCCGGTGCACGCTGGCGAACCCTTGCGCCACCAGCCGCTTGCTGGAAAGACGTTACTCGTCAAGTCGGAACAAGGTTATGGCGACACCCTTCAATACATGCGCTTCGTCTCCCGTTTCGCGGGGCAAGGCGCGCGCGTCGTACTGGACGTGCCGGCGCCGCTCGATCGCCTGGCGCGCACGGTGAGCGGCGTGGATCAGGTTCTTCGTAGTGGAGAATCGCTCGCTCCCGACTATTTCGTGCACGTGGGCAGCTTGCCGCAACATTTCCACTCGGACCTGGCGGGCATTCAGGCCGCTACGCCGTATGTGCATGCCGATGCCGCCGACACACGGCGAATGGCAGCCGCGATAGCAGATTTGCCCGGCCTGAAGGTCGGTATTGCCTGGTCGGGCAATCCTCGCCACGCGAATGATTCGAACCGATCGATACCAATCTCAGCGCTGGCGCCGCTGCTCGACGTGCGTGGCGTGAGCTTCGTGTCGCTCCAGCACCCTGCCGCCGCAGCGGAGCAAGGCGAGGGCGCGCAAGGGGCCATTCGCATCGTGCACGAGCCAGGCGACTTTGCGGATACTGCGGCGCTTGTTGCTGCACTCGACCTCGTCATTACGATCGACAGTGCAGTCGCCCACCTTGCCGGCGCGCTTGGAAAGCCGACGTGGATCCTGTTGCCCGAGCCGGCGGACTGGCGATGGCTCTCTGCGTGTGACGACACACCTTGGTATTCGTCAGCCAGGCTGTTCCGTCCAAGCATGCGCGGCGCCGCCACTGGCGCGGTGGACGCTGCCGCGCGTGCGCTGGCTGAATTCGCGGCGACCGGCACCGTGGCGCCTGTGGCGGAGGATCGCTCCTGGCGCAAGATTGCCCGCGACGCGGGCAATGCGGTACCGACCTGCGGATGGCCGGACGCGGCATTCCTGCCGACACCCTACGGGATGATTCTCAGCGCAGGACGGCATTACGCTGGTGCCTTCTCGCAATGCGCGGAATTCCGCCGTGTTGCGCCACGCCTGATGGCCGCAGGCTCGATCGGACTCGAGTGGGGACGACACGACGATGATTCGACGCTTGAGTTCGCGCACCACGTAGGGGCCAGCGGTCTCGTATACACGGGTGGATCAGTTGCGCGTGCGCAGCGACGATCCGCGATCAACTTCACATGCAGCGCGACACGCAACATCGTTTCGCTTTTGGAAACCCAAGGGCTGGACAGCCTGGTGGACGCAGCGAGGCAAGCGGGCGCGGACCCCTTAGGCACAAAGCCACTCGACTGGATGGTCGTGTGGAACTCTTCCGATCTGCACCAAGCGATAAGCGACTCGTTCCCGCTCTTGTGGGCTTTCAGGCCGACGCTGGCGGTGCTTGAGGTACCTGCCGGCGAACTGGATGCCCTCCAAGACAAGCTGTCCGAGGCGGGCTACATACGTTGGAAAGGAGACGGTCGTGCCGATGGCGACGCGCTGCTACGGGAAGGGAGCCTGATCCTGGTGCCCGAGGAGTCAGCTGTATGACGAATGGCAGTACGCACGGTGCCATGGGGAGCGTGAGGAGGGCGCTGGATGTGGCGCAACCCCACCTCTGGCTTACGATTGCGTGGATCGTCCAGTTGGTACGCATGCGCTACGGCGTCGACTTCAACGACGAGATGCAGTACTACGGGCAAATCGCGTCCATTGTCGAGACACGGCATATCTTCAACGACGACCTGTTTGTCCAGCAGCTTGTCTACATCCCCTTCGCGCCGCTGTTCGCGCTGCAGCATGCTTGGTTTCCGGGCCTTGGCGTCGTGTTCTTTGGGCGATGCCTGTTCGCTGCGATGGTCATGGCGACCTACGCCTGTTGCCGGAGGTCGTTGCTTCGCGTCGGAACGGCCGATGCGCTGGCAGCGTTCTGTGCCCTGTGCGTCACATTTGCACTGCCGCTCTACAACATCTATGCGATAAGCTACAACAGCGTCGCAACGGCATGCGTGGCGGCCGGCATCAGTCTTGCTCTCGCGTGGCGTGGCGACCTTGGCGGACGTCGCCTTGTGGCGCTGGCGGCGGTCAACGTGCTTCTCGCTCTGGCCCACCCGCCGCTGGGTGCGTTCGGAGGCTTGGCGACTGCCGCCTACGTCGGCCGCACGTCGGGTATTCGCGAAGCGGGGCGCTTCGCCGCTGCACTCGGGCTTGGTTTGGCCGTCGTGGCTGTCATTGTCTACATGATGTCTTCGCCTTCCGACTGGCGCGCCGCATTCGCCTTTTCACGGGCCTTCAACGTGGGTCGGGTTCCGCCTGTTGCCGAGATTGCGCCGCTGGGCCTCCCGCCGTTGATGATCGCGCTCGGTGGACTGTGTGCGAACCTATTCAAGCGCCCGTTAGCCTCGCGCGCCTCGTATCTGGCGCTTGCGGTCTTATCGCTATTCCTGGCCTTGCACGTCGTGATGATCGCGGTGGGCCGCCAGGTCTGGGATGCCGCGCTGTTGCTGGCGTGCTGGGCGGCTTTCGCCTTGGGGCTCAACGGCAACCGTGCGGTGCACCGCCAGGGGCTGATGGTCGTGGCAACCTGCATGCTGGCGGGTGTCGTGGTAGGCATCACCAGTAGCAATGGCATCAAGCAGGCGCATGGATTCGCATTGCTGTCGGCGCCATTTTGCGTGGCGCTAGCGGCCAGTGGGCGCGAGGCGCGAACCGGTTCGAAATCTCTCTATCCGCTCCCGGCGCTGCAGTTTGGACTACTCGCGGGAATGCTTGCCCTGTGGCTCGCCAATCCTTACCGTGATGATTTCCTGTGGAAGCAGGATGCCGTCGTGGCTGAAGGGTCGGCATTCCGGAACCTTGTCATTTCCAGCGCAAAGTCACGCGCGATATCGTTTGCACGTTCGGAAGGCACGCCAGGGAAGCCCATGCTGGTCGTCGGCGCCCACCCATGGATCTATCTGGCGACTGATGCCACGCCCGAGTCCCCGATGATCTTCATGCACCTGACGGGACCGGAAGCCGCGTATTCAGTGGTCGCCGAGCGACTCTCGATGGTCGATCCCGACCTGATCGTTGTTGCCGGCGTCACGACGCCTTCGATCGCCGTGGCAACGCGAGACTTGATCGAACGGACACGCATGCAATGCGAAGAGCGCCGCGTTCCGGATGCGATCGTGGCAGGTCAACGCGCGCTGATGACTTACTACGCGCTGCTCCCCGTGTGGACTGTCTGCCGCCGTACGGGTCCGGGCGCTGCGGCTCTCGGCCGCGCTCCCAGGGTAGGCGCGTGAGCGGGCCCATTGGCGAGGGTGTCACGGTGCGACCGCACGTTGCGGTCGCGATGGACGTCGTCATACCGGTATTCAACGAGGCGGAGTGCCTGCCCGTGTTGTTCGAGCGTTTGGAAGCCGTGCGTACGAGCCTGGCTCCAGACGTCGAACTGCGGGTGCTGTTCGTCGATGATGGCTCGACCGATCGCTCGTCCGATTTGCTCGACGCACTTGCAGCGGCGCACGCGCACGTGCGTGTGATCGGTCTGTCGCGCAATTTCGGGCACCAGATCGCGGTGACCGCCGGCCTCGACCATGCCGCCGCCGATTGGGTCGTGGTACTCGATGCTGATCTCCAGGACCCCCCGGAGGAAATCGTGCCGATGTACCGGCGAGCGCAACAGGGGTTCGACGTTGTCTACGGACAGAGGCGCACGCGGGCAGGTGAAGGAGGCTTCAAGCGTGCGAGCGCCGCGTTGTTCTACCGGCTGCTGGGACGCATGACCGACGTTCCCATCCCGCCGGATACCGGCGACTTCCGTATCGTGTCGAGACGCGTGGTCGCGGCGCTGGGCGAAATGCGAGAACGTCACCGCTTCCTGCGGGGGATGGTGCCTTGGCTGGGCTTCCCGACGGCCGCGCATGTCTACGACCGGGATGCGCGCTACGCCGGGCAGACCAAGTATCCGCTGCGCAAGATGATGGTGCTTGCCACCAATGCCATCATGTCATTCTCCACGCGGCCCTTGGCCTTCGCGACGCGCTTCGGCATCATTGCAGCGATGATCGGCGTGGCGGGCGCGGTGTACATGATCTACCTGAAGCTGTTCACGAGCATTCCCGTTCCCGGCATCACGTCGATACTGGTATCGCTCGCGATCTTCAGCGGAATCCAGATTGCCCTGATCGGCGTCTTGGGCGAGTACCTTGCGCGCGTGTTCGAAGAGGTCAAATCGCGCCCCCTCTACGTTGTCGGACGCATGTCCGGCCCGGCCGCTCGCCAGCGCGATGCGAGCGAGGAGTAAGGAATTGTTCGCACTAAACGCGAAACGTACGCTCCTGAAGGCGATGCTGACTCGCAACGCGCCCGTCTATGTGCAGTTTTACGTCACGGCGCGATGCAACTTGACATGCCAGCAGTGCAACATCATCTACGCGAATTCGGATGTCCAGGAATGCACGCTTGAAGACGTGCGACGCATTGCCGACAACTTCGCTCGCATCGGTGTGGCGATTGTATTGCTCACGGGCGGAGAACCGTTCGCACGGGAGGACCTGCCGGATATCATCGACCTGTTCGTCCGGCGCGGGATCCACGTACGCATGCAAACGAACGGCGCGGCATCAGAGGCGCAAATTCGCGCCGCCATCGATGCAGGCGGATCCGACATTTCCATTTCGCTGGATTCGCTCCATGGGGGCACCCAGGACGCGATCAACGGTGGGTTTCCAAGCTCGTGGCAGCGCGCATTGAGGGCCATCTCCCTGTTCACGCGCTGGCTTCCGCGCGAGGGAAGCTTCGCATCCCTTGGCTGCGTGCTTCAGCCGGCCAACCTTGCGCATGTCGAGGACGTCATCCGGTTTGGATCAAGCATCCAGTGGTATACGTCCCTGGTCCCGGTCCATGTCACCGACTACGCGCACCCGCGAGGCTTCAGGACTTTCGACCAAGCGCTTCGCTTTACACCTGCGCATTGGCCTGCGGTCGACTCGCTCGTCGAGCGCGTTCGCGCGATGCGCCACGAAGGCTTCCTGCTTTACGACAGTGACCAGTACCTGGACGATATCAAGCGCTTCGTCCGCGGCCTTCCGACCACCTGGCGAAATCGCAATCACGGTGTCTGTGACAGCCCGAATCTTTACTTCGCGATTCTCCCGAACGGTCAATTCGCGCCGTGTTGCGACTTCCGGCTCGACAATCCCGTCTCGGCCGCGGCGGCGGATTTCCCGCAAGTGTTCCGCGAACGCACGTTCCGGTCGGCCGTGCATGACGTCGTGTCTGGATGCAGCGGCTGCATGTACGGCAGCTATCCGGAAATGACGATCTCGATGCGATACGCGAAGGCGATGCTGCAGAGGATCGGGACGTTTGCGGCGGCTCCTGTCGCGAAAACCAGCTGGCCGCTGACCGAGGAGCAGATCCTCGCGATTGCAGACCGGGAACGTCGTACCGCGCCGCCGCCGCCCCCGTCGCGCGTCATTCCAATCGAGGCCGGTTCGGGACGTGGCTAAGAAGATCAAGTTCGAGAGCTTTGTCTATCGCTTCCTTGCCGAGCTGGAGCGGTTGGAACGGTCGCTCGATGCGGCGATGGCGAACCGAGCGCACGTCCTGGCGCAGTGCATCGCTTTTTCGTACGCAGGCGGGTCGGTTACTGCCGTGTGGTCGGCGCCCATACCGGGTCAGGCGAGCTTCGACGTTCGCGCTGCGCGCCTCTACGTCCGGCACGACCGCCCAGGGCGCGAATCCGAACGGCACGCGTTGTCCTCGGCTTTGGAAGCTGGGGACGGCGACCCCGTCATGCATGCCAATCACGACTTCTTCCGAACTGCAGTCGAGTCTGTCTTCCGACAGGCGTGCGGGGGGCCAGGCGACGGACCCCCCGCGATCTCCGACGCGCTCTCGCGGCGGCTAGCCGAGGAGGAGAGCTTCCACGACCAATGGGCTGCGGCCGAGAGCATCGACGACATCGACGTGATCACGGCGAATGAGGCGTGCACGGCCCCCGAGATGCGTTGCATTGTGGGCCAGCTGGGGGACTTGCGTGGGCGAAAGCTACTCGACGTTGGCTGCGGCCTAGGGGAGGCGAGCGTGTACTTTGCGCTAAAGGGCGCACGCGTCACTGCAACTGACTTGTCGCAGGGCATGCTGGATGCTACGCGCCGTCTCGGACTGCGTCATGGCGTCGAGATTGCCACGCACAAGGCCGCAAGCGAGTCCCTGCTCCTCGACGATGCACAGAAGTTCGACGTGATCTACTGCGGTAACCTCCTCCACCACGTCGACATTGCCGCGACGTTGCGGTTGGTGAAGCCCCACCTCGCGCCAGGCGGACGGTTCGTCAGCTGGGATCCGCTGGCCTACAACCCTGCGATCAACGTATATCGCCGCATGGCGACCGACGTGCGCACGCCGGACGAGCATCCGTTGCGCCGGCGAGACATCGAGCTGTTCAGGGCGCAGTTCCGCAAGGTCTCCCTTCGCTTCTTCTGGCTGACAACGCTGCTCATCTTCGTCCTCATGGTCCTTGCACAGCGCCGCGACCCGAACCAGGAGCGACTGTGGAAGTCGGTGGTTCGGGAAGGCGATCGATGGGCCCCCCTGTACAAGCCACTTGCCTTCGTGGACCGGATGTTGGTGCGGTTGCCCGGCATTCGGTGGTTGTCCTGGAACGTCGTCATCGTTGCGAGCGACCCGATCACCGACTTGAAGCCATGAATAGGACATGACCATATTCACGCATCCACAGGCATTGGTCGAGAGCAGGACCGTGGGAGAAGGTACCCGGATCTGGGCCTTTGCGCACATCCTCCCGGGCGCGATCGTCGGCGCGGGTTGCAACATCTGCGACGGTGTCTTCGTGGAGAACGACGTGGTGATCGGAGACCGGGTTACGATCAAGAATGGTGTGCAGGTCTGGGATGGCATAACACTCGAGGACGACGTGTTCGTCGGCCCGAATGTGACCTTCACGAATGACCGGGTGCCGCGTAGCCGCAAGCCTTTCGCGCTGGCTAGAACTTACGTGCGAAGCGGAGCCAGCATCGGAGCCAACGCCACCATTCTGCCCGGCGTGACGATCGGGAAGAACGCGATGGTCGGTGCGGGTGCAGTCGTCGTCCGCTCGGTGCCTGCAAACGCCGTTGTGGTCGGCAACCCGGCGCGGATAAGCGGCTACGTTGATTCCGAGGACTGGTCGGGCATCGATGGCGTCTCACGACCACCAGGCGCGCCCCCGACTCCCGGCGTGCAATCGTTGGGGGTACGCGGCGCGACGCTGCTACACCTGCCCACTGTGCGCGACATGCGGGGCGCGTTGAGCTTCGCGGAAGTCGACGGCCTCTTGCCCTTTGTGGTCAAGCGGTACTTCGTAATCTTCGACGTACCCAGCCAGGAGGTTCGCGGCGAACACGCGCATCGCAGTTTGCACGAGATGCTGATTTGCCTGCGCGGCTCGTGCTCCGTTGCACTCGACGACGGTTCCTCGCGGCGCGAGATCAGGCTGGACAGTCCCGCGATGGGCCTGCACGTAGAGCCGGGTGTCTGGCGCGTGCATTACAAGTACTCCGCGGACGCTATCCTGCTGGTGCTGGCGTCCGAGCGATACGATGCGGACGATTACATCCGTGACTATGATGAATTCAAGCGCGAGCGCGGCGGCACCAAGGCTTGAATGCCCGCGGCATCGGCGCCGCGCCGTACGCACCTGAAGCGAGGCTATGGAAGACGTATTGTTTTACGACCTGCGCGCCGTTAACGCGAGGCATGAGCGCGAATTTGTCGATGCGCTAGAGCGGGTCAACCGCACCGGTCGCTACCTGCTCGGCGCCGAAGCGACGCGTTTCGAGGGCGAATTCGCGGTTGCGGTTGGCTGTGCCCACGCAGTTGCGGTGGGCAGCGGGCTCGACGCGTTGCGGCTCGTGCTGGAGAGCTGGATCACGCTCGGGCGATTGCGGCCGGGCGATGAGGTGGTGGTTCCCGGCAACTCGTTCGTCGCCTCGGCACTTGCCGTGACGCAAGCGGGGTTGATACCGCGGTTGGCGGACGTGGCGCGCGCTACGCGAAATCTGGACGCGGCTACGCTACCCGCGGCCGTGACCCCGAGAACGCGCGCCGTCATGTTTGTGCACCTCTACGGTAGCACGGCAGGGGTCGAAGGCATTCGGCAGGCGTGCGCATCGACGGACCTTCTGCTGATCGAAGACGCGGCCCAAGCCCACGGCGCGCGGACGGCTTCGGGCGCAGCGGGTGCAATCGGCGATGCTGGAGCGTTCAGTTTCTATCCAGGCAAGAATCTCGGAGCATTGGCCGATGCGGGGTGCGTCGTGACGAATGACCGGCACCTTGCGGAGCGCGTGCGCGTGCTTGCCAACTATGGCTCGCATGAGAAGTACGTGCACGAGTTCGCTGGGACCAACAGCCGAATGGACGAATTCAACGCGGCCGCGTTGAGCGTCCGCCTTCGCCATCTCGAGAGGGACAATGAGATTCGTCGCGCCATCGCCGCCCGCTATGTTGCCGGTATCCAAAACCCTCTAATTACCCTGCCGTCGATGCCGGAGAACCCGATGTCGCACGTCTGGCACCAGTTTGTGGTCGAGTGCGACCATCGTCCTTCGCTGCTCACTCATCTCGCCAGTCGAAAAGTGGGGTGCCTGATCCACTACCCTGTGGCGATTCATCGGCAGCCGCCTTATGTCGATGCGGCTGTAGCCGCCGGGGGGCTGCCTCAGGTCGAGGCGTTATGCGCGCACGTACTCTCATTGCCTATCAGTCCCGTAATGCCGGACGGCGACGTCGAACGCGTCATCGCCGCCATGAACGAATACCGGGGCGCCTGACGTGAGCGAAGGAATCGTTCTGGCATTCTCGGGCGCAAGTGGAAACGATGCCATCCAGGGGCTGATCCTGGAGATCTCGTCTGCGCTGGAGCAGCGGGGGTTGGCAACCTTGCACGTGCACGTCACGTCGGACCAGGCCGAGCTCGCGCATGCTGTAGAGCTCATGCAGCAAGGCGCGGTCAAATTCGCCGTCACGTGGCTCGGCTTTTTACAGGAGTTGCAGGTATCGGTCGATGGCGGCGCCCGTACGGTGAACGCATGGGATTTCTTTGGCGTGCCGTTGGTCAAGATCCATGGCGACATTCCCGCCTATTTCTCCGACCGCCACCGAGACGTTCCCCGATGCTCTGCCAATCTCTACATGGCACCGGAATTCATGCGTTTCCGACGCGACTGGATGCCGGATGCGCGGTCACTGGCGGCGGTTCTACCGCCTTGGCCGATCGGCTCGATCGCGCGCGATACCGTCGATGTCCATCGCCGCGAGCGCGGTACGCTCGTATTTCTCAAGAACGGCAATGCACCCGCGGATTTGGTCGATCGTTGGCGCGCGACACTGCCACCTGCAGTGTCGGCCATGCTGCTTATGCTCGCTGAGGAGCTGCGGCCTGCCGCGCTGGCGGGGGGGCGGTTCGACGTCGGCGACGCAATTGCCCGCGTGATCTCGAACCTTGGTGTCGACCCTGCTTCGATCAACTCGCAGATGCTGTTCCTTGCTGCGCAGATGGATGACTACCTGCGGCGTGTGAAGAGCGAGATGATCGCACGCGCCTTGCTTGATTTTCCGGTTGTCATCCAGGGTGACGCTTGGGGACATGTGGACTTTGCCGGGCGGCGCGCGACGCATCGGGCGGGCAGGAGCTTTTTCGACTCCAAGGCCATATTCGCGGAAGAATTGGGCGTCATCGACATGTCGCCCAACATCGACGAGGCGCCGCACGACCGCGTCCAGCGTGCCGCGGGCGCGTATGCGCTCGTGCTTACCAACCGCCAGACGTGGCTCGCCGAATCGCTTCCGCAGTTCAATGACATGCAGTTCGAGTTCAGGCCAGATTCCATCGGCGCCACGGTCGATGCGGCTCTGTCCTACCCGCGGCAGTCCGTCGAACGCGGCATCGCGTTCGGCGAGGCGTTCAGACAGCGCTATCCGGTTGCGGACTACGCTGCAACAATCGTCCGCTGTGCGGAGATGGTCCGCATTGCCACACCCGGGGCGCAGCCAAGGCCCCAGGCGTACTTCATGTGGCCGCAGCTATAGGCGGCGAGACCTGCCTGTTGCACTACGTCATCGGCCGGTGCTGCCGAATCCGGCCGCCGCGCGCGTGGATTGCTCAAATGCCTCGGTGGTCCGAAACTCCGCCTGCACCACCGGCACGATCACCAACTGTGCCAGCCTGTCCATCGGGTTGAGCAGGAACGCCTCCTTCCCCCGATTCCAGCACGACACCATGAGCGGCCCCTGGTAGTCGGAATCGATCAGTCCGACCAGATTGCCCAGCACGATCCCCTGCTTATGCCCCAGCCCCGACCGGGGCAGGATAACGGCCGCCAGCTCGGGATTGCCGATGTGGATGGCAATCCCGGTCGGGATCAGGTGCGTATCCCCGGGCGCGATCTCCAGCGGACCGTCGATGCACGCGCGCAGGTCCATGCCTGCGGAGCCGGGCGTCGCGTACGCGGGCAGGTGGTCGCGGATGCGCTCGTCGAGGATGCGCAGGTCGATGGTGACGGGCATGGGCACAAAGCGTCGGGCGGCGATGCGCGACTATAGCAATGCGGGCGGGCGCCGACAGCGGCGTCGGCGCGTCGCTTATGGCGCCGGGGCGGGGCGGTCGCTATGGTCGAGAGTACGCACACCCCCGGAGACGACCATGTCGCCCACCACCAAGACCGAGCCCGATCCCGCGAGTCCTGACGCCCGCCAGCCCGCCCGGCCTCCGCTACCCCACGAGCGCGACGAGCGAACCGAAATCCCCGCCGCGCCGACGGGCGAGATCGAGCAGGCGCGCCGCGATACGCTGACGCAGACAGACACCGACAACTACACGCGCGTCCGCGAGGCTGTGGAGCGCGCGCCTAACGGCCCAGCCTGACCGCGATCTCCGCCACCAGAGTCCGCGCCAGCTCCATCTTCTCCATCCGCGGCAGCGGATGCGCACCGGCATCGTCGATCAGCGTGACTTCATTGTCATCAGCCCCCAGCGCATCCTGCGCGCGATTCGCGACCACCAGCGGCACGCGCTTGCGCGCCCGCTTCTCGCCGGCCTGCCGCTCGACATTCTGGCTCTCCGCCGCAAACCCCACGCAGTAGGGCGGCGAAGGCAGCGAAGCCACACGCGCCAGGATATCGACAGTCGGCGCCAGCTCCAGCGTCATCGCCGACCCGTCCTTCTTGATCTTCTGCGCGGCCACGTGCACGGGCGTGTAATCGGCGACGGCAGCGACGGCGATGAAGACGTCGGCCGCCGCCACGCGCGCATCGACGGCGCGTGCCATGTCGGCGGCGCTGACGACGTCGACGCGCTCGACGAACGACGGCGTGGCCAGCGACGTGCGACCGGACACCAGCGTGACAACGGCACCGGCCTCGACGGCCGCCCGCGCAAGCGCATACCCCATCTTCCCGGACGACGAATTGGTGATCCCGCGCACGGGATCGATCGCCTCGAACGTGGGTCCGGCGGTGATCAGCACGCGCTTGCCCGCGAGCACCTTGGGCTGGACCAGCGCGACGAGCGACTCGAACAGCGCCTCGGGCTCGACCATGCGGCCGTCTCCGACTTCGCCGCAAGCCTGGGAGCCGGAGTCGGGGCCGAGGACGACGATGCCGTCCGCACGCAACGTCGCGACGTTGCGTTGCGTCGCCGCGTTGCCCCACATCTGCCGGTTCATCGCGGGCGCGACCAGCAGCGGGCATTCGCGCGCGAGGCACAGCGTGGAGAGCAGGTCGTCGGCAAGGCCGTGCGCAAGCTTGGCGATGACGTCGGCGGATGCGGGCGCGATCAGGATGCCGTCGGCACCGCGCGACAGTGCAATGTGGCCCATCGCGTCGCGCGAGCCGGAAGCCCACAGGTCGGTGACGACGGGGCGGCCGGACAGCGCCTGGAACGTCATCGGCGTGACGAAATGCGTCGCGCCTTCGGTCATCACGACGTCGACGGCGCAGCCGTCCTTGACGAGCAGCCGCGTGAGCTCGGCGGCCTTGTACGCGGCGATGCCGCCGGAGACGCCGAGTACGACGCGGGTGAGGCGGGCGGTTTGCGGGGATGGTGGCATGGCGGATGGGCCCCGGGCAGGGGCGTCGAGCGGAGATGCTACCGCAGGCGCACGGGCGCGGCGAGTCAGGGCCGGCGCCACGGGACGAGCGTCGGCACCCGCCGCCGATGCGCGCGGTACGTTCCGCCGGACCGGGTGACCCGGTCGCGCGCTCGTCCATCCGGACGATGGCGCGCCTCGCAGCTCAGGCGTTCCAATGCGTTTCCCTCACCAGCCGAGACGCCGATGTCCCCCAACCTGCAGGAACGCCCGCGCGAGCGCTTGCTGGCTCGCGGTCCCGCCGCGCTCACCGACGCGGAGCTGATCGCCGTCTGGCTCGCCACCGGAACGCCGCGCGCGTCGGCCATCGAGATCGCGCAGACGATGGTCGCGGAGTTCTCGGGGCTGTCGGGCGTGGTGAACGCGCCGGTCGACGCGCTGGCGCGCGTGCACGGCGTGGGGCCGGCGCGGGCCGCGCAGTTGCGTGCCGGCGTGGAGATCGCGCGCCGTGCCGTGCACCAGGCGTTGGAGCGCGGCGATGCGCTGTCGTCACCGGAGACGGTGCGCGCCTATCTGCGGCACGTGCTGGCGGCGCGTCCGGTGGAGGTCTTCGTCGGCTTGTTCCTCGACAGCCAGCATCGGCTCGTCGCAGCGGAGGAGCTGTTCCAGGGGACGCTGGCGCAGACGTCGGTCTATCCGCGTGAAGTCGTGAAAGCCGCGCTGGCGTACAACGCGGCGGCGGTGATCTTCGCGCACAACCATCCGTCGGGCGCGGCCGAGCCTTCGCGGGCGGACGAGTTGCTGACGCAGTCGCTCAAGGCGGCGCTGGCGCTGGTGGACATCCGAACACTCGATCACTTTGTCGTCGCGGGGGCGGAAGTCATTTCGTTTGCGGAGCGTGGATTGTTGTAGGCCGACGGCATAACGGTACACAATGCATTTTTCGACCGACGTTTCCATCCGTGAGAATCCAGTATTTCCGCGATACGGATACGTTGCTCAAATCGTTGAAAGACGTACCGGTCGCGGAGACTCGCGATCTCGACGACGACACTCTTCTGGATCTGGCGGAAGATGGATCGCTATGCGCGATAACCATCGAGCACGCTACGATGCGCGCCGGTCTGCCTGCGTTCTCGTACGAAGGCGCGGCTGAACTGGAATCTGGCCCGAATTAGGCTTCCGGCGACTGAACGCGGGCCCGACTCCAACTTCACCGGAGCGAATCAAACCACCCGATGCGCTCCGTCGATCCTGGCAAGGCGTTGGTCGAACGTTCCCAGCGGAAGATGCCCCGCCTTGCGGGCGATCTCCAGAATCATGCAGTCCGAGAACGCGAGCGCGGGATGACGGCGAAAGCGGGCAAGTGCCGACTCGACGACGTCCGCGTCCTGTAACGTGAACTGCGAGTGGGCGAGCATCATCTCGACGGCTGCGGCTATCTGCGGAGATGTTCGCTGGTAGACGGAGTCGAGCACCCACACGGTCTCGACGAGCACGACGTGCGAAATCCAGCCACCACCCGCCACGAACGCCTCGGCTGCCGCTACTTGCGCAGCGTCGTCCCGCGCAAGGAGGCGAACCAGTACGTTCGTATCAATCGCGCGCATGGCGCTTGCGCATATGCGTCCTGATGGCCTCCTTGACGTCTGGAGGAGCGCCAGGTGGCTGCGTGCCGAACAGGGCGTGGTGGATCTCGCTGGACGAATAGCGCCCTGCCTTGCGCACGACTACGTCGCCGCGCTTCTCGTCCCATTCCAGGATCGAGCCCGGCCCAACGCCGAGCTTCTTGCGGATCTCGGCGGGCACGGAAATCTGCCCTTGCGCGGTTATCTTCGAAAAGACGTTGGCCATTACCACACATTACCGTGGTAATGTGACGGTGTCAAATCCTCATTTCACCGCATAAACCTCGACTTCCACCGACTTCCCCTTGAACAGCACGGGCCCGAGCGCATCCATGGCCGCGCCCGCACCCAGCGCATTGCGAGTCGCCGCATCCATCAGGATCGGCCGCTGCGCCGACTTCGTGTGCGCCTCCAGCCGCGCCGCGAGATTCACGGTATCCCCGATGCACGTGTACGTCGCGCGCTCGCTGGTGCCCGCATAACCGGCCACCACTTCGCCGGTGGCGATGCCGATGCCGATGGCGATCGTGGGCTTGCCTTCCGCCTCGCGCTCGGCGTTGAACATCTCGACGAGCTCGATCATCTCCTTGGCGGCGCGCACGGCGGCGCCGGCGTGGTCGGCCAGCGCCACGGGCGCGCCGAAGATGGCCATCAGCCCGTCGCCGATCATCTGGTTGACGATGCCGTCGTGCGACGTGATCGCGTCGAACATCAGCGTGTAGTACGAGTTGAGGAGGTCGATCGTCTCCTCGGGCGGCTGCGACTCGACCAGCGGCGTGAAGCCGCGGATGTCGGAGAACATCACGGTGGCGACGACGCGCTTGCCGCCCAGCGAGAAGCCGGAGGCTTCGAGTTCCTGCGCCACTTCCGGCGTCGCGAAGCGCCGGACCAGTTCCTTGAGCTCGTCGCGCAGCCGCTTCTTTTCCAGGCTCGCCGTCAGGCGCGCCTTCAGCAGCACCGGATTGACGGGCTTCGGCAGGTAGTCCTCCGCGCCGAGTTCGATGCAGCGGACCACGTTCTCGACGCCTTCCAGTGACGACGTGACGATGACGGGCACGTCGCGCAGGTCGGGATCGGCCGCGATCTGCTCCAGCACGGCGAAACCGTCCATCTCCGGCATCTCGATGTCGAGCAGCAGCAGGTCGTAGGCGTCGCGGCGCAAGGCCTCGAGCGCGAGGCGTCCGTTCTCGACCGACGTCGCCTTGTGGCCCTGCAGGTCCAGGCTGCGCGTCA
>JBGAIC010000030.1:0-44432 GCA_044225845.1 Casimicrobiaceae bacterium | reverse complement strand
GAGCGCACGAAGCCGCTGCGCGTGCGCAGGTAGGCACCGAGGGCCACGTTGTCGGCCACCGACATCGCCGGCACCAGTTGCACGTGCTGGAACGTGCGGCCGACGCCGGCGTCGGCGATCCGGTACGCGGGCGTATTGGCGATCGAGCGGCCGCGCAGCTTGATGTCGCCCGCCGTCAGCGTCTGCGCGCCCGACAGCAGCGAAAACGTCGTCGTCTTGCCGGCGCCATTGGGACCGATCAGCGCGACGATCTCGCGCGGCATCAGCGTGAACGAGAGGTCGGCCACCGCGGTGAGGCCGCCGAAGGTCTTGCGCAGGTGCGAGACTTCGAGCAGCGGCGCGCCCTCTACGCCGGCATGACCGCCGCGGCGCGCCGACAGCGTGCCCGCGGCGTCCGCAGCCGGCTGCAACGCATCACGCCGCGCCGGGAACAACCGCGCGAGCCAGGGCCACACGCCGTCGCGCGTCCGCTGCAGCAGCACGATGATCAGCACGCCGAACACCACGATCTCGAAGTTGCCGGAGGTACCGAGCACCTTGGGCAGGAGGTCCTGCAGGTATTCCTGCGCCAGCGTGACGAAGCCGGCGCCGAGCACCGCACCCCAGACGCTGCCCGTACCACCGATGACCGCCATGAACAGGTACTGGATGCCCTGGTTGATGCCGAACGGCGTGGGGTTCACGAAGCGCTGCAGGTGCGCATAGAGCCAGCCGGCCAGCGCCGCGAGCAAGGCCGCATAGACAAACACGACGATCTTGAGCCGCGCGCCGTTGACGCCGAAGGCCTCGGCCATCGCCATCCGGCCCTTGAGCGCGCGGATGGCGCGGCCCTGGCGCGAGTCGAGCACGTTGGCCGTGGCCGCCATCGCCCCGAACGCGAGCAGCCAGACGAGCACGTAGAAATGCCGCTCGCTGCGCAGCGTGAGCCCGCCGAGCGTCAGCGCCGGGATGCCGGTGATACCCGTGTGTCCACCCAGGAACTCGAGGTTGCCGAACAGGAAGAACAGCGAGATGCCCCACGCGATGGTCGCCAGCGGCAGGTAGTGCCCGCGCATCCGCAGCGTGATGAAGCCCAGCGCCAGCGCGACGACGAGCGTCAGCGCGATGCCCGCGGCCAGCGTCACCCACGGCGACGTGCCGTACGCGGTGGTGAGCCACGCCGACGTGTAGGCGCCGATGCCGACGAAGGCCGCCTGCCCGAACGACGTCTGCCCCGCGACGCCGGTCAGCAGCGTGAGGCCCAGCGCGACGATGCTGTAGAGCCCGATGTAGTTGCCGAGCGTCACCCAGTACGCGGGCGCCCACAGCGGCACGCTGGCGATCACGAGCACCGCGAGCGCGATGCGCACGCGACGCGACAGCCACACGGACCGTGCCGGCGTGGACGCACTCATGCGTGCGAGTTCCGCGTCCGGCCGCTCATTCGTCGTCCTCGTGGTGGTGACTCGTGAGGCTGCGCCACAGCAGCACCGGGATGATCAGCGTGAACACGATCACTTCCTTGAACGCGCTGGCGTAGAACGACGCGAACGCCTCGATCAGCCCGACGAACAGCGCGCCGGCCGCGGCGAGCGGATAGCTGACGAGGCCGCCGATGATCGCGCCGACGAAGCCCTTCAGCGAGATCAGGAAGCCCGAGTCGTAGTAGATCGTGGTGATCGGCCCGATCAGCACGCCGCAGAACGCGCACAGCAGCGCGGCCAGCGCGAACGTCACGGTGCCCGCGAAGTCCGGCGCGATGCCGACGAGCCGCGCGCCGATGCGGTTGACCGCCGTCGCGCGCAGGGCCTTGCCGTACAGCGTCCGGTTGAACATCACGTACAGCACGACGATCGCCAGCGCGCTGGTGCCGACGACGAACAGGCTCTGCGCGCTGAACGTCATGTTGCCGACGGCGAGTTGCGCCGAGGCGAACGCCGGCGTCCGCGAACCTTCCGCGCCGAAGAAGTAGAGGCCGAGGCCGGCCAGCACCAGGTGCAACGCCACCGACACGATCAGCAATACCAGCACCGACGCGTCGGCGATCGGCTGGTAGACGATGCGGTACAGCAGCGGACCCAGCGCGCCGACGGCGGCGAGCGTCAGCAGCACTTGCGCGAACAAGGGTGGCTTCTGCGGCGCGAGCCAGGCCACGAGCCCGGCGATCGCGAGCGGCAGGCCGCCCCACAGCAGGATGCGCGGCAGCAGGCGCGCGGTTTCCCGCCGCCGCAACGTCGACACGACCTCGATGACGGTGGCCAGCACCGCCGCGCCGACGAGCAGCTTGACCATGCCCGGCACCTTGCCGGCATCCAGCGCCGCGAGCGTCAGCGTGCCGTAGGACACGAGCTCGCCCGACGGCACGAAGATGACGCGCGTGACCGCGAACACCAGCACCAGCGCCAGCGCCAGCAGCGCATAGATCGCCCCGTTCGTGAGGCCATCCTGTGCGAGCAAGGCGGCGATCTGCGCGTCCATCGTCGGGCGTTCGGGCTAGGCAGGTTGAAAGAGCGGGGCCGGAAACAACGCGGGCCGGTCGCGGTCCTCCCGCCACCGGCCCGCCGCGGTCGGATTGTCGTTTATTTCACCACGACCCACTTGCCGTCCTGGATCTGCACCATGACGCGGGCGCGTTCGTCCAGGCCGTTGTGGTTGCCGGGCGACATCACGAACACGCCGTGCGCGCCGGCCACGTTGTCCTTCTCGAGTGCATCGCGCAGGCCCGTGCGGAACGCCGGCGTGCCCGGCTGGCCCGACTTGAGCGCCACGGGGATCGCCTGCGCGAGCAACTGGTACGAGTCCCACGCATGGCCGCCGAACGTCGAGCGCGTGCCGAACTTGTCCTCGTACTTCGTCACGTATTCGGCGCCCGTCTTCTTGAGCGGGTTGGTGTCGGGCAGCTGTTCGTAGACCAGCATCGGGCCCACCGGCAGCAGCGTGCCGTCGCCGTCCTTGCCGACGACGCGCAGGAAATCCGGATTGGCGACGCCGTGCGTCTGATAGATCTTGCCCTTGTAGCCGCGCGCGACCAGTTCCTTCTGCGGCGTCGCGCCTGGCGTGCCCGCGGCGCCGATCAGCACGGCATCCGGCTTGGCCGCGACGATCTTCAGCACCTGGCCCGTCACCGACGAGTCCGTGCGGTTGTACTTCTCGGTGGCGACGATTTCCATGCCGGCCGCCTTGGACGAGCGCGTCAGCTCGGCCAGCCAACCGTCGCCGTACGCGTCGGCGAAGCCGATGTAACCGATCGTCTTGATGCCGTTCGCCTTCATGCTGGCGACGATGGCGTCCGCCATCAGCGAGTCGTTCTGCGGTGTCTTGAACACCCACTTCGTCTTCGGGTTGGCCGGGTCGACGATCTTGGCGGACGCCGCCATCGAGATCATCGGGATGCCCGCTTCCGCCGCGACGTCCACCATCGCCAGCGACGCCGGCGTGGTCGTCGAGCCGACGATCACGTCGACCTTGTCCTCGGCGATCAGCTTGCGCGCATTGGTCACGGCCTTGGTCGTGTCCGAGCCGTCGTCGAGCACGATCCAGTTGACCTTCTGGCCGGCGATCGCCGTCGGCAGCAGTTCGATCGTGTTCTTCTCGGGGATGCCGAGCGAGGCGGCCGGACCGGTGGCCGACAGCACGACGCCGACGTTGATGTCGGCAAACGCGGCCGGCGCGGCCAGTGCGGCCGCCAGCGCGAGAGCGACGCCTGCGCGCCGCTGGGTGAACGTCTTCATGTTTCCTCCGGGATGGCACGCGCGGACGGCGGCTCTCGCGGCCGCCGTTTCCGCGCGGGGTTCAGCGCTTCTTCAGTTCGTCGCGGATCTCGCGCAGCAGCAGCACGTCTTCCGGCGTAGGCGGTGCCTCGACGTCGAGGCTCGAGCGCAGCTTGTTCACGCGTTTGATCATCCAGAAGATGATCAGCGCGAGGATGAGGAAATTGAGGACCACCGTGATGAAGTTGCCGTAGGCGAACAGCGGCACGCCGGCCTTCGTCAGCGCCTCGTAGGTATACGGTCCGGCATACCCGGCCGGCGGATCCTTCAGCACCACGAAGTAATTCGAGAAATCGAGGCCGCCGAAGATGCGCCCGACTACCGGCATGATGATGTCCTTGACCAGCGAATCGACGATGCGGCCGAATGCGCCGCCGATGATCACGCCGACGGCCAGGTCCACCACGTTGCCCTTGAGCGCGAACTGCCGGAATTCCGATGCAAACGACATCTTGCGTTCCCTCCGGTAATGAGAATTGGGGATGGTGCGCCGGCCGGCGTCAGACCGCCTGGTCGCCGGACTCACCGGTGCGGATGCGCACCACCTGCTCGACGCTGGTGACGAAGATCTTGCCGTCGCCGATCTTGCCGGTGCGCGCCGCGCGCACGATCGTCTCGATCGCACGGTCGACGAGTTCGTCGCCCAGCACGACCTCCACCTTGATCTTGGGCAGGAAATCGACGACGTATTCCGCGCCGCGATAGAGCTCCGTGTGGCCCTTCTGGCGGCCGAAGCCCTTGACCTCGGTGACGGTGAGGCCCGTGACGCCGATTTCCGACAGCGCCTCGCGCACCTCGTCGAGCTTGAACGGCTTCAGGATGGCTTCGATCTTCTTCATGGCGGCGTCGGGGTCGGATGAAGTCGCGAACGGGTTTGCGCCGGGTGAGCGACACGAGCAAAAGCTTACACCAAGGGGCCTGCTCGACCTAGGCGCAGGCGTTCACCACGCGCATCCGGCCGCCCCCACCGCGCGTTGCCATGCAGGCATCCATTGCGCCGCCTCGCCGTCCCAGGCCAGCGTCATGCGCACCAGCGCGGAGCGCTGCGCGTCATAGCACCAGTAGGCATCCGGCATCCGGTACGGCGGCGCCACGCGCGGCCCCATCGGCTGCGCGGCCACGGCCGTGAGCGGCTCGCGCATCAGGCGGCCGACGAAATCGCGCTCGATGAGTTCCGGCCAGGCCGGCAGGTCGTAAGTCGTCTGCACGATCAGCCGCGACGACAATGGCGCGGCCTGCACCGGCGGCATCACGAGGCCCCCCTGCGAACCGCGGCCGAACGGGACCGAGTCGAGCTGGTCGGGGATGACCACGAGCGCATAGGTGCCGGGCGGCGCGGCTGCGGCGATCGCGGCCAGCGACGTCGCGAGCGACGCCATCGCTTGCTGGGCCGCCGCCCGCCGCGCGATGCCGTCGTGCAGCAGCGGCCCGGCGGCGGCCAGCGCAACGAGGGCGCCGCCAAGCGCTGCAAACCGCAGCGCGCGCGACGACGATGCCAGCGGCAACGACACGAGTGCCGCGCCGAGCGCCACCACCGTGTACAGGTTGCGCCCGCCCTGGCCATTGGCGGGCCAGAGCACCTGCATCGCGATCAGCACGCCGCTCGCCGCCAGCGCGGCGACGAGCGCCACGATGGCGGGGGCCGGCGGTACGCGCTTCCGCGCGGTGGCGAGCGCGGTGGCGAGCAACACGAGCAGCGCAAGGCCGAGCGCCACGCGTGGCCACGTTGCCGGCAATGCCGCCGGCCACCATGCAACGAGGCTCGCCGCATTGCGCCACGCGGAGCCGTCCGCGAGCGCGCCGCCCGGATTGGAGCCCGCGAACACCCGGAACGGATCGCCGAACAGCGCCTGGCGCACGACGAAATAGGCGAGCGCGAGCGCGATCCACGGCCATGCGAGCCGCGCCGTCCGCGCCACGACGTCGCGCCATGCCCGCTGCGCGTCGCGGTTCCAGGCCCGCCACGCGGCAAGCGCCACCACCAGCACGATACCCAATGCCGCCGATTCCTTGCTCGCCAGCGCGAGGGCGGTGGCGACCAGGCTTGCCGCGCGCCAGCCGTCGAAACGTGCGTCACTGGCCATGAACGTCACCGCGGCGACGAGCATCCAGAACGTCGCGAGCAGGTCGAAGCGCCCGGCGATCCACGCCACAGCCTCCACCGACGTCGGGAAGACCGCGAACAACAGCCCCGCGACGAGGGCCGCGCCAGCCGCGCGACGCGCATCCGGCCCTCGCGCGAGTCCGCACGCCAACAGCGCGACGAGCGCCGCGTTGGCCGCGTGCAGCGCGACGTTCGCATGCCGCCAGCCCGCGGCATGCGCGCCGCTGCCTGCCTCGCTCAGCGAAAACGTCGCGAGCGTCAGCGGACGATATTGGTTGGACGAAGCGCCGACCGGTTGCGCGAATGCCTCCAGCGCATGGCGCCACGCGTGGCCGGACTCGCGCGCCGCGTGCGCGGACCACAGCATCGAGTAGTCGTCGCCGACGAAGCCGCCGCCGGCCGCCGGCCCATAGGCGAGCCACGCGACGAACGCGGGGATGGCGCACGCGAGCGCGGCCAGCCACGGGCGGCCTGCCGCCCGCGCCAATGCTGCGCCCGCGCCGGCGTTCATCGCGCGGCGCACACGCCGCTCAGCGCGGCAGCGTGTCCCAGTCGTTCCACGCGGACGTGATCGGGTAGCGCCAGTCCTTGCCGAAGCCGCGCGGCGTGATACGGATGCCCACCGCCGACTGCCGTCGCTTGTACTCGGCGATCTTGATGAGGCGCACCACCTTGCGCACGTCGGCGGCCGCATAGCCTTGCGCGACGATATCGGCAGGACTCGCGTCGTGCTCGACATAGGCCTCGAGGATGGCGTCGAGCACGGCATACGGCGGCAGCGAATCCTGGTCCGTCTGGTTGTCGCGCAGCTCGGCGGACGGCGGCCGCGTGATGATGCGCTCGGGAATCACGCGGCCCAGCGCATTGCGGTAATGGCACAGCCGGTAGACCAACGTCTTGGCGACGTCCTTCAGCACCGCGAAGCCGCCGGCCATGTCGCCATACAGCGTCGCATAGCCCACCGCCATCTCGGACTTGTTGCCGGTGGTCAGCACGATGGAGCCGGTCTTGTTCGACAGCGCCATCAGCAGCGTGCCGCGGATGCGCGCCTGGATGTTCTCCTCGGTCGTGTCGGGCTTCAGGTCCGCGAACTGCGGCGCGAGCGCGTCGAGGAAGGCCGTGAACGGGCCTTCGATCGGGATCTCGTCGTAGCGCACGCCGACCAGCGCCGCCATCTCGCGCGCATCGTCCAGGCTGATCTGCGCGTTGTAGCGCGACGGCAGCATCACGGCGCGCACGCGGTCGCGGCCCAGCGCGTCGACGGCCACCGCCAGCGTCAGCGCGGAGTCGATGCCGCCGGAGAGCCCCAGCAGCGCGCCGGGGAAGCGGTTCTTCGTCACGTAGTCGCGCACGCCCATCACCAGCGCCGCATATACGTGCGCTTCGAGCGTGGCATCGAGCGTGCCGCGGACCTCCGCGAAGCGGCCCGCCTCGAAGCGCGCGAGCGCCACGGTCTCGTGCCATGCGGGCAGTTGCTGGACGACGCGCCCTTCGTGGTCCGCGACGAACGACGCACCGTCGAACACCAGCTCGTCCTGGCCGCCGACGCGGTTCACATAGACGATCGGCAGCCCGGTCTCGCGCGCCCGTGACGCCACCTGCACGCGGCGCAGTTCCTGCTGCTGCGTGTGATAGGGCGAGCCGTTGGGCACGACGATCACCTGGGCGCCGGCGGCCCGCGCTTCCGCCGCGGGACCCGGGAACCAGACGTCCTCGCAGATGATCGCGCCGACGTTGACGCCGTCGACGTCGAACACCAGCGGCCCCCGGCCCGGCACGAAGTAGCGGTCCTCGTCGAAGACCGTGTAATTGGGCAGGTGGTGCTTGCGGTAGACGCCTTCGACGCGGCCGTTGCGCAGCAGCGCCAGCGCGTTGTAGCGAAGGCCTTCGTGGCGCTCCGGGAAGCCGACCAGCGCCGCGGTCTGCGTGACCGTGGCCGCCAGCGCGGCGAGTTCGCTGGCGCAGGCGTCCAGGAAAGCGGGCCGCAGCACCAGGTCCTCGGGCGGGTAACCGCACAGCGACAGTTCGGGCGTGACGACCAGCGACGCGCCGGTCTGCCCGCCGCGTTCGATCGCGGCCGCGAGCGCACGCGCATTGCTCCCTGGATCGCCGACGAGCTGATCGAGTTGCGCGATCGCGATCTGCATGATAGTCAATGCTAGCAGATGACGCAGTCCCGCCTCGCCCCGCTCCGCATCGATGTCCGCGACGATCGCGCGCTCGAAGCGATCGCGCCCGCCGCGTGGGATGCGCTCGCCGGCGCCGACTTGCAGCCTTTCGTCACGCACGCGTTCCTGTCCGCGCTGCACGCCACCGGCTGTGCGACGCCGCAGCGCGGCTGGCGTCCCGCCTACCTCACCGCGTGGCGCGGCGAGACACTCGCCGGCGCGCTGCCGCTGTACGCCAAGTCGCATTCGTACGGCGAGTACGTGTTCGACTGGTCCTGGGCCGATGCCTATCGCCGCTACGGCCGCCGCTACTACCCCAAGCTCGTCGCGGCCGTGCCGTTCACGCCGGTCACGGGGCCGCGCCTGCTGGGCGTCGACACCGAGGCGCGTGCCGCGCTCATCGCCGCGGCGCTGTCGCGCGTCCACGACGGCGCGGCGTCGTCGCTGCACGTGCTGTTCCCGCGCGACGCGGACCTCGCGCCCTGCCTCGGCGCCGGCATGATCGAGCGCACCGGCGTCCAGTTCCACTGGCGCAACGACGGCTACCGCAACTTCGACGACTTCCTCGCCGCGTTCAACCACGACAAGCGCAAGAAGGTGAAGCAGGAGCGGCGCCGCGTGCACGAGGCCGGCGTGCGCGTCGAGCGCAAGTGCGGCCGCGACATCACGGAGGCCGACTGGGCGTTCTTCTACCGCTGCTATGCGAACACGTATGCGGAGCACGGCTCGACGCCCTACCTGACGCCCGCGTTCTTCGCTTCCGTCGCGGAATCACTCGCCGCGCACACGCTGCTGGTCGTCGCCTGCCAGGACGGGCAGCCGATCGCGTCGGCACTGGACATCTTTACGCCATCGACGCTGTGGGGCCGCTACTGGGGCGCGCTGCGGCCCGTGTCCGGCCTGCACTTCGAGGCCTGCTACTACCAGGCGATCGAGTTCTGCATCGAGCGCGGCATCGGGTCGTTCGAAGGCGGCGCGCAGGGCGTGCACAAGCTCGCGCGCGGGCTCACGCCGGAGATCACGCATTCGGCGCACGCGCTGGGCGATCCCGCGTTCGCGGCCGCGATCGCGGATTTCTGCGCACGCGAAAGCGTCGACATCCGCCATACGCACGACGAGCTGGAGCGCGCGAGCCCGTTCAAGCACGTCGACGGCTGACGCGGCGCTATACTCGCGCGCCTCGGTAACCCGCGTTACCCCACGGGCAGCACGCCTGCCGCAACGCCCATGACCGCTGCCGATTCCCCTGTCCTGGTCACGCGCGAAGGCCGCATCGCGCGGCTCACGCTCAACCGCCCCGCCGCGCTCAACGCGCTCGATTTCGGCATGGGCGACGCGCTGGTCGACGCGACGCGCGACCTGGCCGCCGACGACACGCTCGCCGCGGTCGTCGTCGCGGGCAGCGGCAAGCACTTCATGGCCGGCGGCGACATCCGCGCGTTTGCCGGCGAGCTGGGACGCACGCCGGGCGAACGCGAGGCGCTGTTCCGCTCGCTGGTCGAGAAGATCCATGGCGCGATCGAGATGATCGCGCGGATGCCGCATCCGGTGGTCGCGCGCGTGCACGGCGCCGTCGCCGGCTTCGGGCTCTCGTTGATGAACGCCTGCGACCTGGTCGTCGCGGCGGACGACGCCTATTTCGCCGCCGGCTACCGCAACATCGCGCTGTCGCCGGACGGCGGCGGCACGTGGTCGCTGCCGCGGCTCGTGGGGCCGCGGCGCGCGGCGGAGATCCTGCTGCTGGGCGAACGCTTCGATGCGCGCCACGCGCTGGCGCTGGGCCTCGTCAATCGCGTGGTGCCGCTGGCGGAACTCGACACCGCTGTCGACGCGGTCACCGCCTCGCTGGCCGGCGCACCGCGCAACGCCTTGCGCGAAACGAAGCGCCTGTTGCGCGACAGTCCGTCGCAACCGCTGTCGGCCCAGTTGCAGGCCGAAGCGCATGCCTTCGGCCGCTGCGCGGCCACCGACGACTTCGTCGAGGGGATCGGCGCCTTCGTGCAGAAACGCGCGCCGCGCTTCGACTAGTCGCGCACGCCCGACGCGCGGTGCTCCCGCGCGATACCGGCGCGCTTACTGCGGCTCGTCCTCGTCCTTGGGCAAGCCCACCCACTTCTGCTTCGGCGGTTGTCCGCCACCACCGCCCTTGCGCTTGCCGAAGCGCGCGTTCGGTCCCTGGTTGGGTCCCGGGGGCCGCTTGCCTTGCGGATGCAGCGTGTTGCCGTTGACCTCGCCCTGGTAGTTGGAGCCGCGGCCGTACTGCTGCGCGTGCATCGTCAGCTGCGGCTGCGCGTGCGCGGGATCGCCTTGCGGCTGGCTGTGGCCCGTGAGCCAAGGCTGGCGCTGGCGGTGCCCGCCGCCGCCGTAACCCTGCCCGCCGCCCTGGCCGTACTGGCCTCCCCACTGGCCATACTGGCCGCCACCTTGTCCGCTGCGCGGGCCCTTGTTGCCGCGGAACTTGCCCTGGCCACCCTGCTGCGGCCGCTTGTGCTGCTTCTGGCCTTGCGGGCGCGCATGCAGCGTGTTGCCGCGGTTGTCGCCGCGATTGTCGTGGCGCGGCTCGCGGCGCGCACCCTGCCCCGGCGCGACGTTGCCGTTGCGATCGCCCGGCAGCGAGCCGTCGTCGCCTTCGGCCATCGTGTCGGCACGCGGCGCATCGGCGTACGGGCCCTCATGGCGCGTCTCTTCATGGCGCGGGCCCTCGTTGCGCGGGCCGCGCGGACCTTGCGGCCGCGGACCTTGCCCGCCTTGCGGCCGGCGTTGCGAATGCTTGCCCTGCTGGCCGGGGCGCTTGCCCTGCCCCGGCTTCTGTTGCGGCCGCGGGCCCTGCTGCTGCGCGCCGCCCTGGCCGCCGCCCTGCCCACGCAAGCCCGATGCCGTCAGCAGCGCGTTGACCGCTTGCGGATCGAGCTCCTGCGTCTGGCCGCGCTTGATGGCTGCGGGCATCGACACGCGACCGTAGCGCGTACGGATGAGCCGCGACACCGGCACGTTCAGCGCTTCGAACAAGCGCCGCACTTCGCGGTTGCGGCCTTCCTTCAGCACGACGTTGTACCAGTGGTTAGCGCCTTCTTCCTCGCCGCCGCCGTCCTCGACCTTCTCGCACTTCGCGGGGCCGTCCTCCAGCTCGATGCCGGTGGTGAGCTGCTGCATCTGCTCGTCGCTCAAGCGTCCCATCACGCGCACCGAGTACTCGCGCTCGACTTCGTAGCGCGGGTGCATCAGCCGGTTGGCCAGTTCGCCGGAGTTCGTGAACAGCAGCAGGCCTTCGGTGTTGTAGTCCAGGCGGCCGACGGCGATCCACTTGCCGCCTTCGATCGGCGGCAGGTCCTCGAACACGGTCGTCCGCGATTCGGGGTCGTCGCGCGTGACGATCTCGCCCGACGGCTTGTGGTACATCAGCACGCGCGGCTTGGGCTCCGCGAAGCGGATCTTCACCGGCTCGCCGTTGATGCGCACCTCGTCGCCCGGTCCCACCTTCGACCCGATCTCCGCCGGCATCCGGTTGACCGTGATGCGGCCCGCGAGGATCAGCTCCTCCATCGCGCGACGGGAGCCGAAGCCGCACGACGCCAGCACCTTGTGCAGGCGTTGCGGCTCGCTGAAGACCTCGTCAGTGGAACGTTTGTGGCGAGGAAGCGGAAGCGTCTCCGCGATCCTCTGCAGCGCCAGGCTCGGCTGCTGCGTCGGTGCCGAGGATCGGGCTCGCGAGTGCGAGTGCCGCCTCGGCGGCCTTTGCTGGGGCATCGGGCATCTCCAGTAGATGGGATGAATCAAGCTCGGCCAGAGGCGGGAGCTCCGCGAGGGAGGTGAGGCCGAGATCGTCGAGGAAGGCCTTGGTGGTGGCGTACAGCGCCGGACGGCCGGGGGTTTCCCGGTGTCCCACCACTTCGACCCATTGCCGGTCCTCGAGCGACTTGACGACGTTCGTGGACACGGCGACACCGCGGATCGACTCGATGTCGCCGCGGGTGACCGGTTGCTGATAGGCGATGATCGCCAGCGTTTCCATCACCGCGCGCGAATAGCGCGGCGGCTTCTCGGGCGTGAGGCGCTCGAGGTGCATCTGCAGGTTGGGCGTGCCCTGGAAGCGCCAGCCGCTCGCCACCTGCACGAGCTCCACCTTGCGCCCCTGCCACGCCTCCTTGATCTCGCCGAGCAGCTTGCGCACCGTCTCGCCGTCGAGCGCGGGCTCGAACAGGCGCGCGAGTTGCGCGACGGGCACCGCTTCGCCGGCGACCAGCAGCGCGCCTTCGAGCACGCTGCGGATCTCGGCGAGGTCGGCGTGGACCGGCGGCGCCGCGTCCGCGACGGCTTCCACCGTGGCGTCGGGCGTCGCGTCGGCCGTGGCGACCGTCGCGTCCGGCGGCAGGTCCGGATCGACGGCGGCGGGATCGGGGTTTTCGTGTTCGTTCATACGGCATCCGCGGCGAGGACGAAGCCCGGCGCCGCCTTGGCGTTGACGTAGATCGGCGCAAACACTTCGGCTTGCGCGATATCGATCAGTTGTTCGCGCGCGAGCTCCAGCAGCGCGAGGAAGGTGACCACGAGGTGGGGCACGTCGGCATGCTCGGCGAAGAGCTCCGTGAACTCGACGTAGCGATCCGGCGGCAAGGCCTTCAGCACGCGGCTCATCTCGGCGCGCACCGACAGTTGCTCGCGGGTGACGAGGTGGTGGCGGTTCGCCTTGGCGCGCGAGATCAGCGTCGCCCACGCGGCCTTGAGGTCGTCCGGATCGACGTCGGGCAGCCGCGTCGTCGCGACGCGCTCGAAGAACACGCGCACAAGCGTGAAATCGCGCTCGGCCAGCGGCAGGTCGTCGAGCGCCTTGGCGCCCGCCTTCATCCGCTCGTATTCCAGCAGCCGGCGCACGAGTTCCGCGCGCGGGTCCTCGGGCTCCTCGCCCGGCGGCGCCGGCGGCCGCGGCAGCAGGAGGCGCGACTTGATCTCGATCAGCACGGCGGCCATCAGCAGGTACTCGGCGGCGAGCTCGAGATGCGTGCGCCGCATCATCTCGACATAGCCCAGGTACTGGCGCGTGAGCTCGGCCATCGGGATGTCGAGCACGTTGATGTTGTCGCGGCGGATCAGGTACAGCAAGAGGTCGAGCGGCCCCTCGAACGTCTCGAGGAACACCTCCAACGCTTCCGGCGGGATGTACAGGTCGCGCGGCAGCTCGGTGACCGGCTCGCCGTAGACGCGGGCCAGCGGCCGTGCGTCGGGCGACGGGTGCGTGAGGTCGAGCGACGCTTCGCTAGTCATACTTCAATCCCATCGCGGCGCGCACGTCGTCCATCGTCTCGTCGGCGAGCTTGCGCGCACGCTCGCAGCCGTCGGCGACGATGTTGCGCACGAGCTGCGGGTCGTCGATGTACTTCTGCGCGCGCTCGCGCATCACCGTCTGCTCGGCGATGATCTCGCGGATCACCGGTTCCTTGCAGTCGAGGCAGCCGATGCCCGCCGTCGTGCAGCCCTGCACGACCCACTCGCGGGTCTTCGCATCCGAATAGATCTGGTGCAGCGGCCACACCGGGCAGCTCTCCGGGTTGCCCGGATCGGTGCGGCGCACGCGCGCGGGATCCGTCTGCATCGTGCGAATCTTCTTCGTCACCTCGGCCGGATCCTCGCGCAGCATGATCGCGTTGCCGTAGGACTTGGACATCTTGCGGCCGTCGAGGCCCGGTACCCGCGGCGTTTCCGTCAGCAGCGCCTGCGGCTCCGGCAGGATCACGCGGCGCGCGCCTTCCAGGTAGCCGAAGAGCCGCTCGCGGTCGCCGAGCGACAGGTTCTGCGTGTCCTCGAGCAGTTCGCGCGCTTCACCCAGCGCCTCGGCATTGCCCTGCTCCTGGTAGGCGGTGCGCAAGGCTTCGTAACGCTTGGCCTTCTTGCTGCCGAGCTTCTTCACGGCCGCCTTGGCCTTGTCCTCGAAGCCCGGCTCGCGGCCGTAGATGAAGTTGAAGCGACGCGCCAGCTCGCGGCTGAATTCGAGGTGCGAGACCTGGTCCTCGCCCACCGGCACCAGGTTCGAGCGGTAGATCAGGATGTCGGCGGCCTGCATCAGCGGATAGCCGAGGAAACCGTACGTCGCGAGGTCCCGCTCGGCGAGCTGTTGCTGCTGGTCCTTGTACGTCGGCACGCGCTCGAGCCAGCCCACCGGCGTGATCATGCCGAGCAGCAGCGAGAGCTCCGCGTGCTCCGGGACCCTGGACTGGATGAAGATCGTGCAGCGATTGGGATCGAGCCCGCACGCGAGCCAGTCGACGACCATGTCGTAGACGCTCGCCTCGATGGCGGCCGGGTCCTCGTACAGCGTCGTCAGCGCGTGCCAGTCCGCGACGAAGAACAGGCACTCGTACTCTTCCTGCAGCCGGACCCAGTTCTTCAGCGCGCCGTGGTAGTGGCCGATGTGCAGGCGCCCGGTGGGACGCATGCCGGACAGGACGCGGTCAGCGAACATGGGCAGCAGGCAAGCAGGTCGGCATTGCGGCGGCAGGCATCAGAATGGCAGGAACAGGCGGATCAGGGCGTCGGCGCCGCGCACCAGCGGGCGCAGGACCGTCGACAACGCGTTGGGGATCATGATCAGCGCCAGGATGACGAACATGCCGTAGCGCTCCATGCCCGCGAGCGCGTTGGACGCAGTGCGCGGCAGCACGCTGACCGCGATGCGGCCACCGTCCAGCGGCGGTATGGGCAGGAGATTCAAAGCCATCAACACCAGGTTGATCTGATAACCGATCTGCGCCATCGTGCCCAGGCTCTCGCTGGGCCAGGCTCCTCCGGGAGCCACGAGCAGCGCGACGATCGCCCACGCGATCGCCATCACGAAATTCGTCGCGGGCCCCGCGGCCGCGACCCACAGCATGTCGCGCTTGGGATTGCGCAGGTTGCCGAAATTCACCGGCACCGGCTTGGCCCAGCCGAACAGGAACGGTGAGCCCAGCAGCAACAATGCGCCGGGCACCACGATCGTCCCGATCGGGTCGACATGCTTCAAGGGGTTCAGCGTGACGCGGCCCAGCATCCAGGCCGTCTGATCACCGAAGATCCGCGCCACGTACCCGTGGGCGGCTTCGTGCAGCGTGATCGCGAGCACCACCGGCACGCCGACCAGCACGATGGTCTCGAAAAACTCCATTGACCTCCATTCTACCTGACTGCCGCCGCGGCCGCGCCTGCGTGCGGCCGGCCGGCCCGCGTCAGAGTCCCAACCGGGCCGGGTCGCCCGCGCCGAGCCGCGTGACTTCCGGCGGAGCCGTGGCCAAGTCGACCACCGTCGTCAGCGTCGCCGGGCACGGACCCGCTTCCAGCACGGCGTCGAGCGCGTGCTCGAAGCGCTCGCGGATGACGGCGGGATCGTCCAGCGCCTCGGTCTCGCCGGGCGGGATCAGCGTCGAGCTGACGATCGGCTCGCCCAGCTCCGCCACCAGTGCCTGCACGGTGACGTGGGCCGGGATGCGCACGCCGATCGTCCGCCGCTTGGCGTGGCGGAACGAGCGCGGCACCTCGGCCGTGGCCGGCACCAGGAACGTGTACGGTCCCGGCGTCCCCTGGCGCACGATCCGGTACTGCCAGTTATCGAGCCGCGCATAGCGGCCCACCTGCTCCAGGTCGTTGCAGATGAACGACAGGTGGTGGCGCTCGTCGACGCCGCGCAGCGTGCGGATGCGGCGGATGGCGCCGACGTCGCCCAGCCGGCAGCCGAGCGCATAACTCGAGTCGGTCGGGTAGGCGATGACGCCGCCGTCGCGCAGCAGCTCGGCCGTGCGGCGGATGAGGCGAACCTCGGGATGCGTCGGGTGGAGCGAGAAAAACTGGGCCATGGTGGCGGCACGCGCCGGGCAATGACCTGAGGCGCCTGCCGAAAAGTTATATAATTCTACGCCTATTCAAACATGGAGGCATATCGCCGTGACGGCTGGCCTGCTGCCGCGATGAACCTGCAGCAACTGCGTTACCTGATCGCCGTCGTCGACCACGGCCTCAACGTCTCGGACGCCGCCGACGCGCTCTATACGTCGCAACCGGGCGTCAGCAAGCAGATCCGCCAGCTCGAGGACGAGCTGGGCGTCACCGTCTTCGTCCGCCAGGGCAAGCGGCTCGCGTCGATGACGCCCGCGGGCGAGGTGGTGGTGGCCACCGCGCGCCGCGCGCTGCGCGAGATCCAGAACATGAAGCGCGTCGCCGACGAGTTCCGCGCCGAGGATACCGGCGTGCTCGCTATCGCGACGACGCACACGCAGGCGCGCTACGTGCTGCCGCGCGTGCTGCCGGCGTTCGCCGCGCGCTACCCCAAGGTGCGGGTGGTACTGCACCAGGGCAACCCCCGCCAGGTGGCGGAGGCGACGGCCGGCGGCGAGGTGGACCTCGGCATCGCCACCGAGGCGCTCGGCGACTATCCGGAGCTGGTGCTGCTGCCCTGCTACACGTGGAATCGCTGCGTGCTGGTGCCGAAGGGCCACCCGCTCGCCAAGGCGAAGGGCAAGCTGACGCTCGAGGCGCTGGCACGCTACCCGATCATCACGTACGACTTCCAGTTCACCGGGCGCACGCAAATCAACGCGGCGTTCGCGGCGCAAGGCCTCGAGCCCAACATCGTGCTGACGGCGCTGGACGCCGACGTCATCAAGACCTATGTCGAGATGGGCATGGGCGTGGGCATCGTCGCGCAGATGGCGTACGACGCGAAGAAGGACCAGGCGTTCGAGATGCTCGACGCCTCGCACCTCTTCGCGCCGTCGACGACGCGGCTCGCGCTGCGGCGCAACGTGTTCGTCCGCGGTTACGTCTACGCGTTCATCGAGCTGTTCGTGCCGCGCTACACGCCGCAAGGAAGTGGACCGCGTGCTGGCGGGCCATCCGCCGGCACCGCCGGCGCGGCCGCATGACGGCCGAAGCGCCCCGCCGGGCCCGCCGCCTACGCGCGCTCGTGGTCGCTGGCGGCGCTGCTCGCGTCGCTCGCGATGCTGGGCCCGTTCTCGATCGACCTCTACCTGCCCGCCTTCCCCGCGATCACGCGCGAGTTCGACGTGCTGGAGATCGCCGTCCAGCAGACGCTGTCGATCTACCTGTTCGCGTACGCGGCGATGATGCTGTGGCACGGCGCGCTGTCGGACGCATTCGGCCGCCGGCCGATCGTGCTCGTGTCCCTCGGCATCTACGCGCTCGGCACGCTCGCCTGCGCGATCGCCGGCAACATCCAGTCGCTGTGGCTCGCGCGGGCGCTGCAGGGTGTGTCAGCCGGCGCGGGCCTCGTGATCGGGCGCGCGGTGATCCGCGACCGCTTCCACGGCGCGGAGGCGCAACGGCTGATGGCGCAGCTCACGATGGTGTTCGGCATCGCGCCCGCCGTCGCGCCGATCGTCGGTGGCCTCCTGCTCAACACGCTGGGCTGGCGCTGGATCTTCGGCGTGCTGTTCTTCTGGGTGCTGGCGACGCTCGCATGGACGGCACGCAAGCTGCCGGAAACGCTGCCCGTCGCCGCGCGCCAGCCGATGCGACCGCGCATCATGTGGCACAACTACACGACGGTGCTGACGCATCGCGGCTTCCTGCTGCTGGCGCTGGTGCCTGCGCTCAACTTCGCCGCCTATTTCATCTACGTCGCGGTCGCGCCCGCGTTCCTGATCGACCAGCTGGGCCTCTCCACGTGGGGCTTCGGCGCGCTGTTCATCCCGCTGATCGCCGGCATCCTGGTCGGCGCGCAGGTGTCCAGCCGGCTCGCCGGGCGGATGTCGCCGCAAGCGACGGTGGACCTGGGCTTCCGCTTCCTGCTCGTCGCCGCCGCGCTCAACGTCGTCATCTCGGCGCTGCTGCCGCCCAATGCGTGGTGGAACATCGCGCCGCTGTTCGTGTACGCGATCGGCTGCGCCATCATCGCGCCGAGCGTCACGCTGCAGCTGCTCGACCTCTTCCCGGCCACGCGCGGCCTCGCGTCGTCGCTGCAGGGCTTCATCCAGTTCGCGCTCGGCGGTTTCAACGCCGGCACCATCGCCCCGCTGCTCGATGCGACACTGTTGCACATGGCCTTCGGCATGCTCGCCTTCACGCTCGCCAGCTGCGCGCTGTGGTGGCTTTACAAGCGGCACGCCGCGCCTTCACCAGGACAACCCGCATGAACCTCATCCCGTACGCGCGCTACGCCGCGCTCCTGCTGCTCGCCGCCACCGCGTGGTGCGTGCCCCCGGCCCGCGCCGCGTTGCCCGTCGTCACGCTCGAGATCGGCGGCCACAAGGTCAGCGCCGAAGTCGCGGCCACCAACGCGACGCGCGAGACCGGCCTCATGAACCGCTTCAGCCTCGCGCCCGACAGCGGCATGATCTTCGTGTTCGCGCGGCCGTCGCCGCAGGCGTTCTGGATGCGCAATACGTTCGTGCCGCTGTCGATCGCCTACATCGACAAGGACGGGCGCATCCTCAACATCGAGGACATGGCGCCGCAGACGGACGCGACGCACTGGTCGCTGGGCGACGCGCTCTATGCGCTCGAGATGCGCCAGGGCTGGTTCCTGCAGAAGGGAATCAAGCCCGGGATGGTGGTAAAGGGCCTCCCGAAGCCCGCCAGCGAGTGACGGGGCGCCTCCTGCACATCCGCTTCAGCGTCCGGCGTCAAGCCGTTGGCGGAGCATGATAATTCGCTCTCCGCACCCATGACGTTGGAATAGCCACAGGCCCCGCGCAAGCCGCTCGTCGGCTGCGTTGTACGCTACCGCATGTGATGCTCTACGCTGTGTTACAGCCCGTAACATAGCGAGGCCGCCATGGAAGCCGCACCGTCGTCGTGGCATGACCTGCCCCTGCCGCAGCACCTGCGCGCCCTGCTCGCAAGCGCCTGCATGGCCGACGACCTGCGTTCCGAGCTGCGCGGTACGTCCGAGATCCTGGGCTTCACGGGCCTCACCTACTTCACCGACTTCGCGGCGGACACGGGCCATCCACGCGTCGTGTGGTCGACGCACGGCAACACCTGGGACGAGCGCTATCGCGTGTCCGGCCTGATGCGCGGCGATCCGCGGCTCGCGCCGTCGTCCACCGCGACGCCGACGATGTGGGATCGCGAGCGCTGCGCGGTGCATCCGCTCGCGCATCCCTTCCTCGAAGCGGCGCGGCAGCACGGCATCGGCAGCGGCATCGTGATGCGCGTCGTCGACGCGGCACAGCGCCGCGCGGTGATCGCGCTGGACGGCGACTGCGCGCCGCTGGACGACAACGGCATCGAGGCGCTGATCGTGCGCATGGCCGCGCTGATGCTGTTCGGCGTCGCGCTGCACGACCACGTGCTGGCGCCGCGCCTCGTCGGGCCGGCCATGCGGCGCGACGCGCTGTCGCCGCGCGAGTACAGCTGCCTCGCGCTCGCCGCACGCGGGCTCACCAGCAAGGACATCGGCCACAAGCTCGGCATCAGCGCGCGCACGGCCAACTTCCACGTCGGCAACGTGATGCGCAAGCTGGGCGCCATCAACCGTTCCGAGGCCATCGCGATGGGTCTGCGCAAGGGACTGATCGGGCCTTCGCGCGGCTGAAACGCGGCGCGCGGTCTCCCGCGGTGCATCATTTTCGCGGGTGCACTTTTGCTATTCTTCGCGGCACTTTCGCGACGTGCAAGGTTCCGCGCAATGTCCAACCGCACCTCGATCCCGCGCCGTCCCGATGCGCTCGGCGTCCACTCGCTCGATCGCTTCGTGATCAGCGTTCCGGAACTCGAGGCGGCCGCGCGTTTCTACGGCGCGTTCGGCCTCGACGCGCGGCGCGACGGTGACCGCCTGGATCTCCACACGCACGGACATCCGCATCGCTGGGGCAGCGTGTACGCCAACGGCCAGCCCAAGAAGCTTCAATACCTGCGCTTCGGCGCGTACGCCGAGGACTACGACGCGCTCGCCGCGCGACTCGCGGCACACGGCCGCGCGGACCCGCATCCGTTGTCCGACGGCGAAGGCGCATGGACGCGCGACGCCGACGGTACCCCCGTGCAGGTGGTCGTGGCGCCCAAGGTCTCGCCGTCGGTCAAGTCCGCGCACGCGCAGGCGGGCGCGCCCAGCCGGGGCCAGGGCGCCGCGCCCAGCCGCTCGCGGGCACCGGTCGTGCATCCGCGCCACCTGTCGCACGTGCTGCTGTTCGCCACCGACGTCCCGCGCCAGGTTGCGTTCTATCGCGACGTGCTGGGCCTGCGCCTGTCCGACAGCTCCGGCGACATCATCGCGTTCATGCACGGCCCGCATGCCAGCGACCACCACCTGGTCGCGTTTGCGAAATCGGCCGCGCCCGGCTATCACCATTCGAGCTGGGACGTCGGCAGCATCGACGAAATCGGCCTCGGCAGCGAACGCATGCGCGAGCACGGCTATGCGCACGGCTGGGGCGTGGGCCGGCACGTGCTCGGCTCGAACTATTTCTACTACGTGCGCGACCCCTGGGGCAGCTGGGCCGAGTACTCGCACGACATCGACTTCGTCCCGGCCGACCTCGAATGGCCCGCCACCGACCACCCGCCCGAGGACTCGTTCTACGTCTGGGGCCCCGCGGTGCCGGACGATTTCATCGTGAATCGCGAGGCGCCCGGCTGACCGCAAGCCGCCGCCCGCGCCGAGTGGTGACCAGAAAGCGCTCGAGCGCTTCCGCAACAGAGCCGCCCGCAACCCAACAGGAGGAGCAGTCGATGGACGTGATCAAGCGTGTCGTGCAGTGGGCCGCGCTCGCGGCGTTGGCATTCGCCGGCAGCGTGCAGGCGCAGGGAGAGCCGCCGATCCGCATCGGCAGCACGCTGGCGCTGACCGGCCCGCTTGCGGCGACAGCGCTGGTCCACAAGGTCGTCGGCGAGCTCTACGTCGACCAGCTCAACAAGCGCGGCGGGCTGCTGGGCCGCCGCGTCGAGTGGATCGTCAAGGACGACCAGTCGAAGCCGGACCTCGCGCGCACGCTCTACGAACAGCTCCTTACCGTCGACAAGGTGGACCTGCTGATGGGCCCCTATGCCACGGGCGCGATCCTCTCGGCGATGGGCGTCGCGCAACGCTACGACAAGGTGCTCGTCCACCACACGTTCGGCATCCCGTCGCTCGCGAAGTACGACAAGCAGTTCCCGGCGTGGTCGCTGGGCGTATCGCCCGAGATCACCGTGCCCAACACCGTCTTCAATGCGCTGGACGCCTCCCCCAAGCCGCCGAAGACCGTCGCCGTCGTGACCAGCAAGTTCCCGTCCGTGCACTTCATGTCGCTGGGCGCGCGCGAGATCGCGAAGAAGCGCGGCCTCAACGAGGTGCTGTTCCTCGAATGGGATTTCGGCAACCTCGACTACGGCCCGATCGCCGCGCGCATCAAGGACGCTGATCCCGATTTCATCTGGGTCGGCGCCATCGGCCTCGAAGGCAACCAGCTGCTCGACGCGATGAACAAGATCGGCTACCACCCGAAGGAACATTTCTACATGTACCCGGCACCGGGCCCGATGTCGCAGTCGCCGCTCGCGAAGAACGCGCTGTCGATGACCGTGTTCGAGGAGAACCTGCCGTACACGAAGGCACCGGGTGCCGCGGAGTTCATCGCCGCCTATCACGAGCGCGCGAAGAAGGCCGGCATCCCCGACACCGCGGTCGAAGTGCAGGCCGCCGCGTCCTACACCGCGTGGCAGATCCTGGAGGCCGGCGTGCGCGGCGCCAACAGCCTCGACGACAAGGCGATCGCCGCATGGCTCAAGACGCACCCGGTGGACACGATCCAGGGCCGGCTGCGCTTCGACGGCCCCAACAACTACGGCGACGACCTGATGCGCGTGAAGCAGGTGCAGAACGGGCATTGGGTGACGGTGTACCCGAAGCAGTTCGCCGCGCCGGGTGCGACGTTGCAGGTGCAGTGACGGCATCGCGATGACGGCACGGCGGCGCGGCAGGTGACGGCGGACGCTCGACGGGCGGCGCGGCGATGACGTTGCCGAGCGCCTCGCTGCTCGCGCAATCCGCGCTGTCCGGCGTGTTCATCGGCAGCCTCTACGGGCTGATGGGACTCGGCCTCGGCTTGAGCTGGGGCCTGCTGCACGTCATCAACCTCGCGCACTTCGGGCTCGCCTTCCTCGCCGCCTACCTGTGCTACCAGCTCGCGAGCGTCGGCGGCTGGAACCCGCTCGCCACGCTGGCGCTGATCGTGCCGCTGTTCTTCGCGCTCGGCGTGGCGGTGCAGTGGCTGTTCTCGCGCTTTCGCGTGTCGCCGCTCAACTCGCTGCTCGCGACGTTCGGGCTCACCGTCGTCATCGAGGCGCTCATCCAGGCGTACTGGACCGCGGATTTCCGCAAGCTCGAGTCGTCATATGCCGCGGTGACGTTCCAGGTGGGCGCGCTGTACGTCCCCTTGCCGGAGCTGATCACGCTGGTGCTGGCCGTCGGCCTCTCGTTCGCGATCTGGGCGGCGATGCGCTGGACGGACCTCGGCCGCGCGCTGCGCGCGTTGGCGCAGGACGCGTCCGTCGCGGCCGCGTTCGGCATCGACCGGCGCATGCACGCGCTGGTGCTCGCCGGCGTTTGCGGCGCGCTCGCCGGCGTCGCCGGCGTATGCCTCGCGCTGTCGTTCACGCTGACGCCCGCGCAGATCTACGCGTGGGTCGGCGTCGTGTTCGCGGCCGTGATGCTGGGCGGCCTGGGCTCGCCGCTCGGGCCGCTGGCGGCGGGCATCGTCATCGGCGTCAGCGAAGCGGTGACGATGGCGTTCGTCTCGCCGTCCTGGGCGCCGATCGTCTCGTTCACGCTGCTGATCGTGCTGCTGCTCGCACGCCCGGGGCGCGCCTGAAGATCGAGCGCACGCTCGCCGCGATCGTCGTCGCGGCGCTGGCGCTGGCGGCGGTGGCCTTCCTGCCGCTGCCGCCGTTCTACGCGTCGTTCCTGTACCTGGTCCTCAACTGGATCGTGCTGGCGACGTCGTGGAACCTGCTGTCCGGCTACACGGGCTACTTCTCGTTCGGGCACGGCGCGTTCTACGGCGTCGGCGTCTACACCACCGCGGTGCTCGCGGCGAACTTCGACTGGCCCTTCCTCGCAACGTTGCCGGTGGCGGCGCTGATGGCCGCGGCGCTCGGCGTCGCGCTCGGCGCGGTGGTGTTCCGCGTGCGCAACGTGCGCGGCGAGCTGTTCGCGCTGCTGACGATGGCCGTCACGTTCGTGCTGGCGACGATCGTGCTCAACACGCCCATCGACGGCGGCCCCGGCATCTACCTGTCGGCGGTGGCCGTTCCGCGCCTCGCCCCCACGCCGGCGGGCACGTTCTACCTCCTCGCGCTCGCACTGGCGCTGGTCGCCGTCCTCTGTGCGTACCTGATCCCGCGGCGGCGCCTGGGACTGGGCCTCTTCGCGATCCACGACGACGAGGACGCCGCCGAGGTGCTGGGGGTGCCGACGTATCGCTACAAGCTCGTTGCGCTGGGCGTGTCGAGCGCGCTCGCGGGTGTCGCCGGCGGCATCCAGGCACTGTTCATCGCCTACGTCACCGCACCCGGCATCTTCAACATCACGGTGCCGCTGACGGTGATCCTGATGTGCGTGCTGGGCGGTACGCGGCACTGGGCCGGGCCGGCGCTCGGCGCGACGTTGATGACCGTGCTGCTCTACTCGAGCACGGCGGCCGACCAGGCGGTGGCCGGCAAGGCGATCACCGGCGTCGTGCTGATCGCCGCCGTGCTGTTCCTGCCGGACGGGATCATGGGGCGGCTGCGCCGGCGCGCCCACTCCGGCGCGGCGGCGCGGCCTGACGCCGAGGCCGAGTCGCCGGCCGCCGGTGGCGGGGACGCCGCGCACGTCGTTCGCGCCGCGCCCACCTTGCAGGCCGCGACAACGCCGGCCGCGGCCGCGACGGCGCCGCATCGCCCGCTGCTCGAAGTCCACGGCGTGTCCCGCTCGTTCCGTGGCGTCCACGCATTGCGCGGCGTCGACCTCGACGTGCGTGAAGGCGAGATCCTCGGCGTGCTGGGCCCGAACGGCTCCGGCAAGTCCACGCTGATCAACGTCGTCAGCGGGCATTACCGCCCGGACGCCGGGCGCATCGTGTTCGCGGGACGCGACATCGCGGGCCTGCCGGGTCATCGCATCGCGCGTGCCGGCATCGCGCGCACCTACCAGGTGCCGCGACCGTTCGCGCAACTCGACGTGCGCACCAACGTCTCGCTGCCGGCCGTGTTCGGCGCCGAGGCGCTGGCGCGCGACGACGCGAACGCGGCGGCCCGCGAATGGCTCGACTTCACCGGGCTCGCCGCGCGCGCCGACAGCCTGCCGGCCGACCTCAACCTGCACCAGACGAAGTTCCTCGAGCTTGCGCGCGCACTGGCGGCACGTCCGCGGCTGCTGATGCTGGACGAAGTGCTGTCGGGCCTGACGCCGGCCGAGATCGACGAGGCCGTCGCGCTGATCCAGCGCATCCGCGCGCAAGGGACGACGATCGTGCTGGTCGAGCACGTGATGCGCATCGTGACCGCGCTGGCGGACCGCATCGTCGTGCTGGACCAGGGCCGCGTGCTGGCGCAAGGCGCGGCCGCCGACGTCATGGCGCGCGAGGACGTGCGCGTCGCCTACCTCGGCGCCGGCGCGACGCCGGCCGCGCGCGAGCGCGTCACGACGGGCGACGTCCGGTGAACGCCACGCCGCTCCTCGCGATCCGCGACCTCGACGTCGCATACGGCCGCGCGCCGGCGCTGTGTGGCGTCTCGCTCGACGTCGGCGCCGGCGAACTGCTGTGCGTCGTCGGGCCCAACGGCGCCGGCAAGTCGACGCTCGTCAACGCGATCGCGGGCCTTCATCGCGCGCGCGGCGGCCGCCTCGTCATCGACGGCCGCGACCTGGTGCCACTGCCCGCGCACCGGTACTGCGCGGCGGGCATCGCGATCGTGCCGGAAGGCCGGCGGCTCTTCACGCGGATGAGCGTCCGCGAGAACCTGGAGATCGGCAGCTACCGGCACAAGTCGCGCATCGCGCGCAGCCGCGCGCTGGACGAGGTGTGCGCGCTGTTCCCCGCGGTGCGCGACAAGCTCGGCGTCGAGGCCGGCGCGTTGTCCGGCGGCCAGCAGCAGATGGTCGCGATCGGCCGCGCGCTGATGGCGCGCCCGCGCCTCCTGCTGCTCGACGAGCCGTCGCTGGGGCTGTCGCCCGCGATGGTCGACGTGATGTTCGGCGCCATCCGCGACGTCAATGCCGCAGGCACCGCCATCCTCCTCGTCGAGCAGAATGTCGGTATCGCGCTGGGGCTCGCGCATCGCGCCTGCCTGCTCGAGGAAGGCCGCGTCGTCGCCACCGGCACGCCGGAGGCCGTCTTCGCCGAACCGCAGCTGCGGCGCGCTTACCTCGGCATCGGAGACGACGCATGACGCAAACAGCCAGTCAAACCATCGGGATCATCGTCGGCAGCAACCGCCGCGAATCGATCAACCGGCGGCTCGCGAAGGCGCTCGCGAAGCTGCTCGAGGACCGCTTCGCGATCCGCTGGATCGCCATCGACGACCTGCCGATCTACAACGGCGACCTCGAAGGCCGGCGGCCGGCCGTCGTCGACCGCTTCACGGCCGAGGTCGCGAGCGTGGACGCCGTGCTGTTCGTGTCGCCCGAGCACAACCGCTCGCTGACCGCGTTGCTCAAGAACGCGCTCGACTGGGGCTCCAAGCCCGCGGACAAGAACGTGTGGCGCGGCAAGCCGGCCGCGATCATCGGCACGTCGCCCGGCGCCATCGGCACCGCCGTGGGCCAGCAGCATCTGCGCCAGATACTCGGCGTGATGGGCATGCTGGTGATGGGCGGCGAGGCTTACATCTCGTTCAAGCCCGAGCCCGTCGATCATGACGGGCATTTCCTCGACGATTCGCGCCGCGATTTCTGCGCGGCGTACATGGACCAGTTCGCGACGCTGGTGCGGCGCTTCAGCCGTTGACCGCGAGCCACTCCCGCAGCGCCTGCGTCGAATCGAGCACCGCGAGCGCCGTATGGTTGGCGAGCGACGCGCGATCGTGCGCGCCGTGCGCCATCCCGAGCGACGCGACGCCCGCGTTGGCCGCAAGGTCGAGGTCGTGCGTCGTGTCGCCGATCATCAGGACCTCCGCAGGCGCGACGCCGGTCGTGCGCATCAGGTGCAGCAGCATGTCGGGATGCGGCTTGGGCCGGCCTTCGTCGGCGCAGCGCGTCGCGTGGAAGCGTCCCGCGAGCCCCGCCACCGCGAGCGCGCGATCGAGTCCCGCGCGACTCTTGCCGGTGGCCACGGCGAGCCAGTAGCCGTCCGCCTCCAGGTCGGCGAGCAGTTCGGCCGTCCCTGCGTACAGCGGAATCGCGTCGTCGCGCGCGACGTAATGGCGCCGGTAGCTGTCGACCAGCACCGCGCGCTGCGCGTCGGTGATGCCGGGCGCGATGCGCGCGAGCACGTCGGCGAGGCCCAGCCCGATCACGTGGCGCGCCTCCGCGACGCTCGGCACGCGCACCCCGGCGTCGCCGCACGCGATGCAGATCGCGTCCGCGATCAGCGCCGTCGAGTCGGCGAGCGTGCCGTCCCAGTCGAACACGAGCAGCCGGTAGCGGCGCCGTACGAACTCAGGCATCGAGCCCCGCGACGTAGCGCGCCAGGTCGTCCGGCAGGGGTGACGCGAGCGCCAGCGGCGCGCCGGTGAGCGGATGCGCGAGCGACAGCGACGCGGCGTGCAGGAACATCCGCTTCAAGCCTGTCTTCGCCAGTTCGCGATTCCACGCGTAGTCGCCGTACTTGTCGTCGCCGGCCAGCGGGAAACCCAGGTGCGTGAGATGCACGCGGATCTGGTGCGTGCGGCCGGTGCGCAACTCGGCTTCCAGCAGCGCAAGCGGCGGCGCATGCCGCGGCCACGCCGCGAGCCTGCGGAAGATCGTCAGCGCATGCTGGCCTTGGCGGTCGACGCGCACGCGACGGTCGCCGTCCGCCGTGGTCTCCCGGTGCAGCGGCAGGTCGACGCGGCGCATCGCATCACGCCAGGCGCCGCGCACCAGCACCTGGTAGCGCTTGTCCACCGCACCGTCCCGCCATGCGGCGTGCAGCGCGGTGAGCGCCGTGCGCTTCTTGGCGACGAGCAGCACGCCGGAGGTCTCGCGGTCGAGCCGGTGCACGAGCTCCAGGAAGCGCGCCTCCGGCCGCGCCGCGCGCAACTGTTCGATGACGCCGTGGGCAATGCCGCTGCCGCCGTGCACGGCGAGCCCCGCCGGCTTGTCGATGGCCAGCAGCGCGTCGTCCTCGTACAGCACGGCGGCGGCCAGCGGCCGGGCCGGCGCGGGCTCGGCGCGCTCGGCCACGCGGATGGGTGGCACGCGGACCCGGTCGCCGGCGGCGAGCCGGGTGTCCGGCTTCGCCCGCCCGCCGTTCACGCGGACCTCGCCGGAGCGCAGGATCCGGTAGATGTGGCTCTTGGGAACGCCCTTCAGCAGGCGCGCCAGGTAATTGTCCAACCGCTGGCCGTCGGACTCGTCGCCGACGTCCTGCAGCGTGACCGCGTCGCGACGGACCTCGTTCATGGGCGGCGATCATAGTGCATCGGCCGGCCGGGCCCGCGACGGGCCCAAAACCCGCGTCGCGTCAGGTGCTTAGCTGGCAGTCCTGCGACTTATCCGCTATACTCCGCCGGTCCTGCCTTCCGTCCGGGAAGAACGGGCTGCCCTGCGGCCCCCACTCGTTCCCCGCGGTCCTCCGAAGTCGACCTGCCGGCGCGTTGCGCCTCGTGGCAGGGCGGTTCCCCGGTACCCAGGACCCCGGTTCTGTCGCTCGCCGGTGCGGACGTGGCCTTCGGGCCGCCCGCCGCGAAGAGAAGAGCAACGGCAACACCTGCAATGGCGCGATCGACGTGAGCGGCCCCTCGGGGGTCGAAGCCGACGGATCGCGCGGCAACCACGGATCGACACGTGGTTGCGGCCACCCGCAGCGCAGCGGTCGCGCGAGCTCCACGCCGCCGGCCCACGCCGCCCACGCCGCAACCGCTGTCCTCGAACGAAGCCCGCTGCCCGCAACGGCAGCGCCTCGCCCACGACGATGTTGAAGACGATGACACCGGCCCACGCGGTTACCCCCACGGGCCGGCCCGCGACGATGCGCACAGGCGCCCCGCTCCTCACCGTTCCTTCCCGCGGCCCGCGCCGCGGCCGTCGTCGCTCGACCGTACCCGCCGCGCACTGACGTCAAGCGCGGCGGCTCCCGCGAGCCGCCGCCGGCTTCACCACCCCCCGGGCAGGCCGCCGCAATTCGAGGCGCGCTCGAGGAAGACGCATGAAGCGCATGCTGTTCAACGCCACGCAAGCCGAAGAGCTCCGCGTGGCCATCGTCGACGGGCAGAAGCTCGTCGATCTCGACATCGAATCCGCCGCGAAAGAGCAGCGGAAATCCAACATCTACAAGGCGGTGATCACGCGGGTCGAGCCTTCGCTCGAAGCGTGCTTCGTCGACTACGGCACGGAACGCCACGGCTTCCTGCCGTTCAAGGAAATCGCGCCGCAGTACGTCAAGGAGAGCGGCCGCGGCCGCATCGGCGACCAGCTGCGCGAAGGCCAGGAACTGATCGTCCAGGTGGACAAGGACGAGCGCGGCAGCAAGGGCGCGGCGCTGACCACGTACATCTCGCTGGCCGGCCGCTACCTGGTGCTGATGCCCAACAACCCGCGCGGCGGCGGCGTGTCACGCCGCGTCGAGGGCGAGGAGCGCAACGAGCTGCGCGACGCTATCGCCGGCCTGGAAGTGCCCAACGGCATGAGCGTCATCGCGCGCACCGCCGGCATCGGCCGCTCGACCGAAGAGCTGCAGTGGGACCTCAACTACCTGCTGCAGCTGTGGCGCGCGGTGGAAGACGCCGCCAAGATCCAGTCGGGCGCCTACCTGATCTACCAGGAGTCGAGCCTCGTCATCCGCGCCATCCGCGACTATTTCCACGCGGACATCGGCGAGATCCTGATCGACACCGAAGCCATCTACGAGCAGGCCCAGCAGTTCATGGGCCACGTGATGCCGGGCAACGTGTCGCGCGTCAAGCTGTACACCGACGACGTGCCGCTGTTCTCGCGCTTCCAGATCGAGCACCAGATCGAGACGGCGTACGCGCGCCAGGTGCCGCTGCCGTCGGGCGGCTCGATCGTCATCGACCACACCGAGGCGCTGGTCGCCGTCGACGTCAACTCGGCGCGCGCCACCAAGGGCGGCGACATCGAGACGACCGCGTTCAACACCAACCAGGAGGCGGCCGAGGAGGTCGCCCGCCAGCTGCGGCTGCGCGACCTGGGCGGCCTCGTCGTCATCGACTTCATCGACATGGAAAGCGCGAAGAACCAGCGCGACGTCGAGAACACGCTGCGCGACGCGCTGAAGTACGACCGCGCGCGCATCCAGCTGGGCAAGATCTCGCGCTTCGGGCTGATGGAACTGTCGCGCCAGCGGCTGCGCCCGGCGCTGGCCGAGTCGGCGCACATCCCCTGCCCGCGCTGCCACGGCATCGGCCACATCCGCGGCACCGAGTCCACCGCGCTGCACATCCTGCGGATCCTGCAGGAAGAGGCGATGAAGGACAACACGGCGCAGGTCGTCGCGCAGGTGCCGGTCGACGTCGCCACGTTCCTCTTGAACGAGAAGCGCAGCGACGTGATGACGATCGAGTCGCGCTTCAAGGTCAACGTGCTGCTCGTGCCCAACCGCTACTTCGAGACGCCGAACTTCGAGGTGCAGCGCCTGCGCCACGACGACCTCAACAACGCGGAGCCGCTGCCGCTCTCCTTCGACATGGTCCAGCGCCCGCAGGAACTCGACGAAGCCGAGAAGCGCGAGGAAGCCGGCGAGCCGCGCCTGACGCCGGTGGTCAAGGGCATCGCGCCTGCGCAACCGGCGCCGATGCCGGTGGAGAAGCCGGCCGCTGCCGCGTCCACCGTGCCGATGACGATCCACACGCCGCAACCCGGCGGCTTCTTCGAGCGGATGCTGTCGTGGTTCCGCACGCCGCCGGCCGCACCCGCGGCTGCCGCCGCCGCGCCCGAGGCCGCCAAGCCGGCCGCGGCGCCGAAGCGCGAGTCGCGCGACGGCCGCGGCGAATCGCGTAAGGGCGTGGCGAAGGCCGCGATCGCAACGGTTCGCGTGACGGCCGCAACGAAGGCCGCGGCGACCGCGACCGCCGCAATGGCGAGCGTCGCGATGGCGAACGCCGTGATGGCGAACGCGAGACGCCCAGCGCCGCGACGGCCGCAACGGCGGCCAGCGCGACGACCGCCGCTGCAGAGGACAAGGACCGCGAGCCGCGTGCCGCGCAGGGTGACGACGCGCGCGCCGAGCGTGCCGAAGGCGCCCGCGACAACGAGCGCGCCCGCCGAAGCCGCCGCGCAGAGCGGCGAGCCGCAGGCGCCGCGTGAACCGCGCGCCGAAGGCGCAGCGGCGGCCGATGCACCGCGCGCGAGCGCAACGACGAGAACAAGGGCGAGCGCCGCAACGGCCCCCGCCCGCCGCGCAACGCGGAAGCGGCCGCTCCGGCCGCCCCCGTCGATCCCACGCTGGCGAGCGATGCCGCTGCGGCGAACGATGCCGCCGCGATGCCGCAAGGCGGCGCGCTGACGGAAGGCGAAGCCGGCGAGCGTCGCGAAGGCGGCCGCCGCCGTCGTCGTGGCCGCGGAGGCCGTGGTCGCGGTGAAGGCACCGCGGCGCAAGCCAACGGCAACGGTGGGGCGCACGACGACGAAAGCGTCGCGCAGGCCGACGCAGCCGACGACACGATGGCCCCGCCGTCGACCGCGGACGAGGCTGCGCCGGCGTACGTCGCACCGCTGGCGGAGACGCCGGTGGCGCACGTCGTCGAGCCGCACGCCGCGCCCGTCGTCGACAGCGCGCCGGAACGCGAAGCGATCGCGGAATCCATCATCGAGCCGGTGTCCACGTTCACGGCGCCGGTCGTGCATGCGAGCGAGCCGCTGACGGAAGTCGTGCCCGCACCGCACGTGGCAGCTCCTGCCCCGCGCGCGCCGGAAACGGTGCCGCTGGACCTGACGCTGCCGCCGGACTCGGGCCTGGAGCTGATCGAGACGCGCGCCAGCACCACCGCGCCCGTCGAGGAGCCTGCCACTCCGGCGGGACCGCGCCGCACGCGCCCGCCGCGCGCCGTCGTGGCCAGCGAGCCGCTCGAGTTCGTCGAGACGCGGAAGGACGGCGCGTCGCCGAGCCCCTGACGGCATGCGCGCCGCAGCCCGCGGCCCACAGCAGCAACGCCCGGCCACTTCGCGGTGGACGGGCGTTTTCGCATCGGTTGGCTTCGTGTGCGCGATGCTCGCGGCAACCGGTGCCCACGCAGCGCCCGATCCGGCCAAGGTGCTGCGGCTCGCGTTCAGCGACATCACGAGCCTCGACCCGCAGCAAGGCAACGACATCTACTCGACGCGGATCACGGCGCAGATCTTCGAGGCGCTGTACGAGTTCGACTACCTGGCCGCGCCGGCCAAGGTGATCCCCAACACGGCCGTCGCGCTGCCCGCCGTCTCGCCCGACGGCAAGACGTGGACGATCCAGGTCCGCAAGGGCATCCGCTTCACGGACGACCCCGCGTTCGGCGGCAAGCCGCGCGAGCTGGTTGCCGCCGACTATGTCTACTCGCTGAAGCGATTCATCGATCCCAACCTGCGCAACGGCGGCGATCCCGCGCTTACCGACGCGATCGTCGGCGCGCGCGCCGTCGTCGACGCCGCGCGCAAGCCCGGCGGCAGGTTCGACTACGATGCGCCGATCGAGGGCCTGCGCGCGCCGGACCGCTACACGCTGGTGATCAGGCTCGTCGCGCCGAATTACACGCTGCTGGAGCGTCTCGCCGGCCTGCCGTCGATGGCGGTCGCGCGCGAAGTCGTCGAGAAATACGGCGTGGACATCATGGCGCACCCGGTGGGCACCGGCCCTTACCGGCTCGTCGAGTGGAAGCGCGCGTCGCGCCTGGTGCTGGACGCCAATCCGTACTACCGCACGCTTGCGTTCCCCGCGAGCGACGATCCGCGCCACCGCGCGCTGGTGGCGTCGATGAGGGGCAAGGCGCTGCCGCAGGTGGGCCGCGTCGAGGTGAACATCATCGAAGAATCGCAGCCGGCGCTGCTGGCGTTCGAGCAGGGCTCGCTCGACTTGCTGGCGCTGGGCGGCGACGACGTCCGCTTCGTGATGGAAAACGGCAAGCTGAAACCCTCGCTCGCCAGCCGCGGCGTGGTCCACCACCGCTATCCGGCGCCGAGCCTCACGTTCACGTTCTTCAACATGCAGGACCCGACGGTCGGCGGCTACGAGACTTCGCAGGTGGCGCTGCGCCGCGCGATCGCGATGGGCTACAACGTCGACGAGATGATCCGCGTGCTGTTCGCGGGCAACGCGGAAGTGGCCAACCAGTTGCTGCCGCCCGGTTCCGTCGGCTTCGACGCGTCGCTGCCGCGCAAGTCGATGTACGACCCCGAAGCAGCGCGCGCCCTCCTCGACCGCTTCGGCTTCAAGGACCGCGACGGCGACGGCTATCGCGAGACGCCGGACGGCAAGCCGCTGACGATCCGCCGCGGCACGTTGCCGGAGTCGTGGTATCGCGAGGCCGACACGCTGTTCAAGAAGAACATGGACGCCATCGGCATCCGCATGGTGGTCGAGCAGCACACGTTCCCCGAGCTGCTCAACATGGTCCGCGCGGGCCAGCTGCCGATGTTCAACATGAGCTATCGCTCGCTCGAGCCCTCCGGCTTCGAGATCCTCGAGACGCTGTGGAGCCAGTCGAAGTTCGGCGACAGCAACCTGTCGCGCTTCGCGCGGCCCGAGTACGACGCGGCTTACGAAGCCTTCCTGCGCACGCCGGACGGCCCCGCCCGCGTCGCCGACGCGCGCCGGATGAGCGAGGTACAGCAGGCGTGGATGCCGCTGATGCTGCACACGTTCGGCATCGGCAACACGCTCGCCCAGCCCTGGGTGATGGGCTTCTGGCCGTCCGCGTACAACTATACGTGGAAATACCTGGACGTCGACGTTGCGGCCCGCAAGGGCGCGCTGGCGTCCGGGCGCTAGTCGCCGCCGACCTCAATCCGTGCCGGCGGCGCGTGCCGCGATCGGCAGTGTGAACCGGAACGTTGCGCCGCCCCCGGGATTGTTCTCGGCCCACAGCCTGCCGCCATGCGCGCAGACGATCGTGCGGCTGATGGAAAGCCCGATGCCGAGGCCCGTCGCCTTGGTCGTGTGGAAAGGCGCGAAGATGCGCTCCAGGTCGGCGCTGCCGATGCCGGTTCCGCGGTCGCTGACGGCGACGACGACGGCCCCCTGGCCGGCCAGCCGGGCGCGCACGACGATCTCGCGGCGTTCGGCGGGAAACGGGTCGACGGCGTCGAACGCGTTCAGCAGCAGGTTGAGCACCACCTGCTGCAGTTCGATCCGATGGCCGGCCACCGGCGGCAGCCCGGCTGCGACGTCCAGCGTGACGCGGCTCTGGCGCAGCAGCGCGTTCGCGTGCAGCAGCCGCACGATGCCGCCGATCACGCTCTCGATGTCCAGCGCCTCCACGTCCACCTTTTCCTTACGCGACAGCGCGCGGATGTGCCGCACGACATCCGACGCCCGCTGGTTGGCGCTGACGATGTCGCGGCAGATGTCCATCAGTTCCGGGCGGTCGACGCCGTCGCGCGAGAGCATCAGCAACGCCGCCTCGGCATTGGCCAGGATCGCGGCCAGCGGCTGGTTGACCTCGTGTGCGAACGATGCGCCGAGCTCGCCGAGCGTCGACAGGCGCGCGACGTGGGCGAGCTCGCCGCGGTGGCGCGCTGCCGTCGCAAGCGGAACTCGAGCGGCGACGGCGCCGGCGAGTGCGCGCCGAGATGACCGCGCGCAAGCGCCTGGTCGTCGGCGTGCACGTCGTCCAGCCAGCCGTCGCCGGCCGCTTTGTCCAGCGTGCGGCCCGTGAACTCGAGCCACGGCCGGTTGAAGAACGTGCCGCCGCCGCTCGTGTCGAACATGCCGATGAGCACCGGCGCTTCGTCGGCCATCGCGCGGAAGCGCGCCTCGCTTTCGCGCAGCGCGTTCTCGCGCACGCGCCGTTCCGTGCCCAGCGTCGCCAGGCTCATCAGCGGCAGCGACAGCGTGATCAGGAAGAGCTGCAGCGGCAGCATGTTGCCGTCCGGCGTGGTGGCCGCGAACGGGCCCCGGAAGTTGACGGTGGCAAACACGGCCAGGAACGTGACGGCCACGAGGGCCGTGGCGGCACCCACCGGGCCGAAGCGGACCGCGGCCCACAGCAGGAACGGCAGCGGCAGGTAGACGAGCGCCGCGACGCTGCCGTCGCGTTGCGGCGTCAGCGTGAACACGATGCCGCCGACGACGAGCAGGCCAGCCGCGAGCGCGAGCGCCTCTCCCAGCCGCTTGCGCGACATGCGCGGAGCGGGATTGCGCAGCGCGTTGATCCACGCCAGCAGCGCTGGCGTCACCGTCAGCAGCGTCAGCGCCTCGGCGAAGAACCACGTCCGCCACAGGTGCGCGTAGGCGTGGTTGGCGTTGGCGAAGCCGGCCACCGTCGCCGAGAGGCCCGGCGCCAGCAGCCCGGCGATCAGCACGAAATGCGCGAGGCCCGGCAGCGTGTCCAGCGTCCGCACGCCCCCTGCGAAGAAGCGGATGCCGAAAGCCGCGACGAGCACCTTGACCGTATCCGCGACGTGGTAGACGACGTCGGGCCCGCTGAAGCCCATGTGCGTCCAGTCAGCGACGTACGTCGCGTAGCTCGCGGGCAGGAAGCCCCACCAATAGCGCAGCGGGGACGCCACCAGGATCGCGACGAGGATCGCGCTTTCGGGCCACAGCGCGGCGATGCCGTTGGGCAGCTTGGTACCGTGCCCCACCTGGATGGCGAGGTAGCAGACGGCGAAGACCGCGAGCATCCGGCCCGCATAGTCCGCGATGGCGCGGCCGTCGGGCCACGCGAAGCCCGAAGGACGGATCCGGCCGAGCGGACGAAGGACTTGCGGCATCGAGCGTCACCGGGAATGGGTCTGCGGCTATCGTCGCCCCTGCGCCGCCCGGCGTCAAACGTGCCGGCTAGGTTCCGTGACGCGGGGCCACGACGTGGTGGAGCAACGACGGCGATGCCGCCTCCACCAGGTCCAGCACGTGCTCGAAGCCCTGCAGCGGTCCGTAGTACGGGTCGGGCACGTCGCGCAGCCCGAGTTCCGGGGCGAATGCGAGCATCCGCCCCAGCGTGCCGGTATGGCCGGAGGGCCGCATCGCTTCCAGCGCGGCAAGGTTGCGGCCATCCATCGCGAGGATCCAGTCGAAGCGATGGAAGTCGCGCGCGTCGACGAGCCTCGCGCGCAGCGTCGACAGGTCGTAGCCGCGCCTGGCGGCCGCCGCGATCGCGCGCCGGTCGGGCGCCTCGCCGGCGTGATAGTCGTGCGTGCCGGCGGAGTCGACGCTGATGCGCGCAGCGAGGCCGGCGCGTTCGACACAGGCGCGGAACACGCCCTCCGCCGTCGGCGAGCGGCAGATGTTGCCCATGCAGACGAACAGCACGCGCGCGATGCCGGGAGCAGGCGCGCCGCGCGCGGATTCGTCCGCCGTCACTGCATGAACCACCCGTGGCTCACGACCAGCGACTGGCCCGTCAGCGCGTTGGTCGGGAAGCCCGCGAACAGCAGCGCCACTTCGGCGACGTCGTCGACGGTCGTGAACTCGCCGTCGACGGTCTCCTTCAGCATCACCTTCTTGATGACGTCGTCTTCGGAGATGCCCAAGGCCTTGGCCTGTTCCGGAATCTGCTTCTCGACGAGCGGCGTGCGCACGAAGCCGGGGCAGATCACGTTGGCGCGCACGCCGTGCGCGGCGCCTTCCTTCGCGATGACCTTCGCCAGACCGATCAGGCCGTGCTTGGCCGTCACGTAAGGCGCCTTCAGCACCGAGGCTTCCTTCGAGTGCACGGAGCCCATGAAGATCACGCTGCCACGCCCCGCCTTGTACATGTGCGGCAGGCAGGCCTTGGTCGTCAGGAACGCGCCGTCGACGTGGATGGCCATCAGCTTCTTCCACTCCGCGTACGTGAATTCCTCGAGCGGATGCACGATCTGGATGCCCGCGTTGCTGACCAGGATGTCGATGCGGCCGTACGCAGCCATCACCGCCGCGACGCCCGCATTGACGCCCGCTTCGTCGGTGACGTCCATCGCCACGCCCATCGCCTTGCCGCCGGCCGCCGTGATCTCCGCGGCCGTCGCGTTGGCCGCGTCGAGGTTCAGGTCCGCGATGACGGCGACGGCGCCGTTGGCCGCGAATTTCTCGGCGATCGCGCGGCCGATGCCGCTGGCCGCGCCGGTGACGATGGCAACCTGGTTGTCGAGCTTCATGGGGTCCTCCTTCGGTGTCGTGGATTCGTGGAACGGCGCGCGCGTCAACGCGGCGCCAGGTAGTCGTGGACCACGGTGCCGAGGCCCAGCGTGAGGTCGGAGACGATGTGCACGCCGGACAGCACTTCCAGAACCGGCAGTTGCGCGACGGGCGCGAGCGCGTGGTGGAACAGCTCGAGCGCCACGGGGCCGCTCCACGCGCCCTTCACCGTCACGTCCTCGCAGCGATAACGGACGAGTTCGCAGATGCGCGGGCCGCCATCCACGTGCGGGATGATCTTCAGCAGGTAGTTGGGCACGGTGAGTGCCGCCAGGATGGGCGCCGTGTCGAGCGCGCGATGCTTGTAGCCCATCGTCGCCACTGCCACCTGGATGCTGCCGTAGTGCAGCGTGCCCACGAGCGTGTCCTTCTCCACCGCAAGCTTCGGCGACGCGAGCTTCTTGGGAAAGCCCCACAGCTCGCGGCCGCCGGCGATCGGCGCCTCGTCGTCGAGGTACATCGCGTGCACGTAGCCGCCCGCCACGCCGTCGAGCGTGACCGGTATCACCTGCCCCGTCTCCGTGTAGTCGCCGAAGCCGTTGGAGTCCGGCATCCGGATGAACTCGTACTTGACGATCGGGTCGCCGACGACGAGCGGCGCCGGCACGACGGCACGCAGCGCATCCGGGTCCGTGCGGTACGTGACGATCAGGAACTCGCGGTCAACGAAGCGGTAGGGCCCCTTCGGGAACGCGGGGCTGGTCAGCGGCATCGCGTAGGCGTTGGCGCGGACTTCGTCTTCGGTCATCGCAGCGTCTCCAGGGGCTTGGCTCGGCGCGTCGTCATACGGCAAGGTCGAATGCGTGCATGCCCGGCTCGGCGCGGCACGCACGGTGCCAGTCGGGACTGGCGAGCGTCGTGCGCACGGCATTGCGGCCCGCATCCCACAGCGCGTCCACCGTCAGCCGCGAGAACTCGTAGTCCTTGCTCTGCGACGAATGCGCGAAGCGGCGGTTGATGAGGTGCACGACGGAAAGCCGCGGCGGGCGCGCCTCGTGCTCCAGCATCTTCACCGACGGATGCTTGCGCAGCCGCGCGGGCAGCACGTCGAGCAGCGCGTGCAGCGCCTCGCGCATCGCCTCGAGGTCCTTCAGCCGGTTGGTGTTGAAGCGCGTCTTGCTCGAGTACTGGATGTCCTTGGCGCGCTCCAGCACCTCGTCCAGGTTCTGCGGCAGCTCGCCGCGCGCGCTGAAGAGGTCCACCTGCGCCACCAGCGCGTGCAGGTGCGGCGAGCTGTCCAGCACGTACCAGAGCGGCGTGTTCGAGACGAGGCCGCCGTCCCAGTACTCCTCGCCGCCGATGTCCACCGGCGGAAAGCCCGGCGGCAGCGCGCCGCTGGCCAGCACGTGCTCGGGCCCGATGACGAGGTCCGGGTCCGAGTTGTCGAAGTAGACCGAATTGCCGCTGCGCACGTTGACGGCGCCGACGGCGAAGCGCACCTCGCGGCGATTGATGAGGTCGAAGTCGACGAGTTCGTGCAGCGTGTCGACGAGCGGCGACGTGTCGTAGAACGACAGTGCGTCGGGCGTGCCGTCGAGCGCGAACAGCGGGCCGGGCACGCGCGGGCGGAAGAAGCCGGGCACGCCCCACGTGGCGCTCGCCGTCGAGCTGAAGCGGTTGAACGCGAGGCGCACGCTGTCGAACACGTGCAGCGGCACCAGCGGCAGCCCCGACGAGACGCGATTCCAGAATTCGCGCATACGCGGCAGGCGGTCCTCCACCGCGTTGCCCGCGATGAGCGCCGCGTTCACTGCGCCGATCGACACGCCCGTAACCCAGTCGGGCAGGATGCCGGCCTCGGCGAAGCCTTCGTAGACGCCGGCCTGGTAGGCGCCCAGCGCGCCGCCGCCCTGCAGCACCAGCACCATCTGCTCGTGGCGCGGCCGCGCGACGCGCGGCGCACGCGACGACGCCGGGCGGCGGGTGTTCACGGGAGAGGTGGCGGAACGGGACGGCATTGCGGGGGCACGCGGCGTCTGCGTGCACCAGTATACGCCGCGACGGACGGCATTGCTGCGGCGCAGCGTAACGGCTCGCTACGGCTCTCGGGACGTCGGTGGGTCCGCCCAGGCCAGCACTCCGGCGCGCAGGCAGGGGTCGGCGTCCAACGCGCGCCGGATGCCATGGCGGCCCAGCATCCTTGCATACGGCAGCACCGCGGCCGAGATCGCGTGCGCCGCCTCGCTCGGCCGCGCCGACGGCATGTTGGGCACCGCGTAGTGGATGACGCCTTCGGCGACGAACGTCGGCTCCGTGTGCGTCGTGGCGCGCGACGTCTCCGCGACGCCGCCCTCTTCGATCGCGATGTCGACGATCATCGCGCCGCGCCGCATCTGCGCGACGAGTGTACGCGGCAGCAGCTTCGGGGTCGGCTCGGCTGCGGTGAACACGGCGCCGACGACGAGGTCGGCTGCGAGCGCCGCCACGCGCACGGCTTCCGGCGTCGCGGTGGCACGGCGCAATTGCGTCACGCGGGCGCCGCACGCGCGGGCGGCATCGGCCGCCGCGTTGCCCGCATGGCCCGCGCCCAGCACCAGCACGTCGCGCGGCGCATGGCCCAGCGCCTGCGTCGCGACGTCGATCGCCATGCGCCCCGCGATGACCGACATCGGCGCCAGCAGCGGGAAGCCGCCCTGCGCATCGCGCACCGCTTCGAACGCGAGCGCCGCGATGCCGGCCGCCGCGACCTTGCGCGCGAGTTCCGGATGGCCGACGAGGTGATGAAAGCCGAACACCGTGGAGCCGCGCACGACGTGCGCGAAGTCCGCGTCCTGCAACTCCTTGACCTTGACGACGAGTTCCGCGTCCCAGGCATCGACGGCTTGCGCGACGTGCGCGCCTGCGGCGCGATAGTCGTCGTCGCTCGCGCCGATCCCCGCGCCGGCCCGCGTGGCGACGCGCACGTCGTGGCCGTCACCGGCGAGCACCGCCACCGCGTCCGGCACCAGCGCGACGCGCCGCTCGCCGGCCTTGGTCTCGGCGGGGACGCCGATGCGCATGGCGCGTCAGGTCTCGGTGGGCAGCGACACGCCGAAGAGCTTTTCCTTGAGCTGGAACAGCCGGTCGCGCAGCTCCGCGGCCTTCTCGAACTCGAGGTTCTTGGCCGCCTCGACCATCTGCTTCTCGACGAGGCGCAGCTCCTTCTCGAGGTCCTTCTCGCCCATCTCCTCGTACTTCGCCTTCGCCTGCGCGGCCTTCAGCTGCTTGCGCTCCTCGCCGACGTCGTAGACGCCGTCGATGATGTCCTTGATCCGCTTCTCGACGCCCTTGGGCGTGATGCCGTGCTCGGCGTTGAACTCGGTCTGCAGCTTGCGACGGCGTTCGGTCTCGTCGATGGCCTTCTTCATCGAGTCCGTCATCTTGTCGGCATACAGGATGGCCATGCCGTTGATGTGGCGCGCCGCGCGGCCGATCGTCTGCACCAGCGAGCGCTCGGCACGCAGGAAGCCTTCCTTGTCGGCGTCCAGCACCGCCACCAGCGAGACTTCCGGGATGTCCAGGCCTTCGCGCAGCAGGTTGATGCCGACGAGCACGTCGAACTCGCCGAGCCGCAGGTCGCGGATGATCTCGACGCGCTCGACCGTGTCGATGTCGCTGTGCAGGTAGCGCACCTTGACGCCGTGCTCGCCCAGGTAGTCGGTGAGGTCCTCGGCCATCCGCTTGGTCAGCGTGGTCACCAGCACGCGCTCGTGCCGCTCGACGCGCAGCTTGATCTCGGACAGCAGATCGTCCACCTGCGTCTGCGCGGGCCGGACCTCCAGTGTCGGGTCGACGAGGCCCGTCGGGCGCACGAGCTGCTCCACCGTCTGGCCGGCGTGCGTGTTCTCGTAGTCGGCCGGCGTGGCGGAGACGAAGATCGTCTGCGGCAGCATCCTCTCGAACTCGTCGAAGCGCAACGGCCGGTTGTCCAGCGCGGACGGCAGCCGGAACCCGTAGTTGACCAGGTTCTCCTTGCGCGCGCGGTCGCCCTTGTACATGCCGCCCACCTGCGACACGGTGACGTGCGACTCGTCGACGAACATCAGCGAATTGCGCGGCAGGTAGTCGATCAAGGTCGGCGGCGGCTCGCCGGGCGCGCGGCCGGACAGGTGGCGCGAGTAATTCTCGATGCCTTTGCAGAAGCCGATCTCGATCATCATCTCCAGGTCGAAGCGCGTGCGCTGCTCGATGCGCTGCGCCTCGATCAGCTTCATCTCGCCGACGAACTTGTCCTTCTGCTGGACGAGCTCGACCTTGATTTTCTCGACGGCGTCGAGCGTCTTCTGGCGGCCGGTCACGTAATGCGACGACGGAAACACGGTGAAGCGCGAGATCTTCTGCTTCACGTGGCCGGTGAGCGGGTCGAACAACTGCAGCGACTCGACCTCGTCGTCGAACAGCGAGACGCGGACCGCATTCTCCGCGTGCTCGGCGGGGAAGATGTCCAGCACGTCGCCGCGCACGCGGAACGTGCCGCGCTTGAAGTCCGTGTCGTTGCGGCTGTACTGGATCTCGGTCAGGCGCTTGATCGCGTCGCGCTGCGTGAGCTTGTCGCCTTCGCGCAGGTGCAGGATCATCGAGTGGTATTCGCTCGGGTCGCCGATACCGTAGATCGCCGACACCGTGGCCACGATCACGCAATCCGGCCGCTCGAGGATCGCCTTGGTGGCCGACAGCCGCATCTGCTCGATGTGCTCGTTGATCGAGCTGTCCTTCTCGATGTACAGGTCGCGCGAAGGCACGTAGGCCTCCGGCTGGTAGTAGTCGTAGTAGCTGACGAAGTACTCGACCGCGTTGTTCGGGAAGAACTCGCGGAATTCCGAGTAGAGCTGCGCGGCGAGCGTCTTGTTGGGCGCCATCACCAGCGCCGGCCGGCCTGTGCGCGCGATGACGTTGGCCATCGTGAACGTCTTGCCCGAGCCCGTCACGCCCAGCAGCGTCTGGAACGCGAGGCCGTCGCTCAAGCCTTCGACGAGCTTGTCGATGGCCTGCGGCTGGTCGCCGGACGGCGGGAACGGCTGGTGCAGTTCGTAGGGACTGCCGGGGTAGGTGATGACCATAAATTGAGGTCGGGGGAAATGGGGTCAGACTCCATTTCCGGACGTGGAAACCTGCGCGCGTCCACTTGCCGGGCCGAGCCGGAAATGGAGTCTGACCCCATTTCCCCCGACCCCAATTTCAGGAACTGGAGCGCCGCCAGGCGCGCGTACAACGGATTGGTCTCGACCAGCGTGTCGTGCGTGCCGCTGGCAACGATGCGGCCATCTTCCATGACAACGATGCGGTCGGCGTGGCGCACGGTGGCGAGGCGGTGCGCGATCATCAGTACAGTGCGGCCGGCCATCAGCGTTTCAAGTCCGAGCTGCACGGCGCGCTCGCTTTCCGCATCCAGCGCGCTGGTCGCCTCGTCCAGCAGCAGAATCGGCCGGTCGGCCAGGATGGCGCGTGCGATCGCGAGCCGCTGGCGTTGCCCGCCGGACAGCCGTACGCCCCGCTCGCCCAGGTAGCTGTCATAGCGCTCCGGCAAGCGCGCAATGAAGCCGTCCGCATGCGCGGCGACGCAGGCGGCACGCACCTCGTCGTCGCTGGCCTCGGGCCGCCCATAGCGCACGTTCTCCGCGACGCTCGCCGCGAAGATCACCGGGTCCTGCGGCACCAGCGCGATGCGCCGGCGCACGTCTTCCGGCGCAGCGCGCGTCACGTCGACGCCGTCGACCGCTACCACGCCCCGCTCCGGATCGTAGAAGCGGAGCAGCAACTGGAACACCGTCGTCTTGCCGGCGCCCGAAGGCCCGACCAGGGCGACCTTCTCACCGGCGCGCACGTCGAGCGAGAAGTCCGCGAGCGCCGCCGTGTCGGGACGCGACGGATAGTGAAACACGACGTCGTCGAGCGTCACCGTCCCGCGTGCCGGCACGGGCATCGCAACCGGATTGGAAGGCGCGCGGATGGAAGGCTCGATGGACAGCAACTCGAACAGCCGCTCGGTGGCGCCGGCCGCGCGCTGCAGGTCGCCGATCACCTCGCTGATCGCGCCCACCGCACTCGCCACCAGGATCGCGTAGAACACGAACGCCGACAGCTGGCCGGGCGTCATCTTGCCGTTGACGACGTCGTGACCACCGATCCAGAGGATGATGCCCACCGCGCCGAACACCAGCGTGATCACGCAGGCGACGAGAAATGCGCGCTGGCGGATCCGCTGCGCGGCCGTCGCGAACGCCGCCTCGACACGCTCGCCGAAGAGCCGCCGGTCCGCCCCCTCGTGGCCGTAAGCCTGCACGGTACGGATCTCGTGCAGCGCCTCGTCGACGTAGGAGCTCACGTCGCCGACGCGATCCTGGCTCGCCCGCGCCAGCTTGCGCACGCGCCGGCCGAACAGCACGATCGGCGCCACCACCAGCGGGATGCACGCGAGCACCAGCACCGTCAGCTTGACGCTGGACAGCATCAGCAGCACGAAGCCGCCGATCATCAGCAGGAAGTTGCGCACGGCCATCGACGCGCTGGAGCCGATGATCGTCTCCAGCATCGTCGTGTCGTTGGTGAGCCGCGAGATCGCCTCGCCGGTGCGCGCCAGCTCGAAGTACGAGGGCGGCATCTGCAGCAGGTGGTCGAACACCGCGCGCCGCAGGTCGGCCGTCACGCGCTCGCCCACCCAGGACACGTAGTAGAAACGCGTGTACGTCGCCGCCGCGAGCAGCACGATCACGCCCAGCGACAGCGCCAGCATCCGGTCCAGCTCGTGCGTGCTGCCCGCCGAGATGCCGCGGTCGATGACGAACTTGAGTCCCTGCCCGATCATCAGCACCGACGCGGCGCCGATCACCAGCGCTATCGCCGCGATGATCACCTGCCGGCGATAGGGCCGCACGAAGCGGTTGACGCGCGACACGGTGCGCAGCGCGGTGGCCGGCGGAATCTTCGGCGCGGGTTCGAGGCGGTGATCGTTGCGGGCCATGACGGAAGCGGAAAACGGCGGGCGCGACGGCCCCGGGCCGCCGCGTCGAATCCGGTAAAATACAACGTTTGGCCGCGCGACCCGCGCACCGGCCTATCCCAACGGTTCAGGACACCCCATGAACGCACCGCTCGCCCACTCCGGAACGTTCCTCGCCGCCATCGAGATGGCGCCGCGCGATCCCATCCTCGGCGTCACCGAGGCCTTCAACGCCGACACGCGTACCGAGAAGGTGAATCTCGGCGTCGGCGTCTACACGGACGACCAGGGCAAGATCCCGCTCCTCGCGTGCGTGAAGCGCGCCGAGGACGACATCGCCGCCCACGCGAGCCCGCGCGGCTACCTGCCCATCGACGGCATGCCCGCGTACGACAAGGCCACGCAAGGGCTGCTGTTCGGCGCCGACAGCGACATCGTCACGAGCGGCCGCGCGATCACCGTGCAGGCCTTGGGCGGCACCGGCGGCCTGCGCGTCGGCGCCGATTTCCTGAAGCGCTTCGCACCCAACGCGCAGGTGTGGATCAGCGACCCGAGCTGGGAAAACCACCGCGCGCTGTTCGAAGGCGCCGGCTTCACCGTCAAGAACTACCGCTACTACGACGCCGCGACGCGCGGCCTCGATTTCGACGGGATGATCGCCGCGCTGGAAGGCATGCCGGCCGGCGACGTCGTCGTGCTCCACGCGTGCTGCCACAACCCGACCGGCGTCGATCCCACGCCCGCGCAGTGGCAGAAGATCCTCGCCACCGTCCGCTCGCGCAACCTGATTCCCTTCCTCGACCTCGCCTACCAGGGCTTCGCGGAAGGCCTCGACGCCGACGGCGCCGTCGTGCGTGCGTTCGCCGCCACGCCCGGTCCGCTGGTCATCTCCAGCTCGTACTCGAAGTCCTTCTCGCTGTACGGCGAGCGCGTCGGCGCGTTCACGCTCGTCGCCGCCGACAAGGACGAGGCCGCGCGTGCGCTGTCGCAGGTCAAGCGCATCGCCCGCGTGCTGTGGTCCAACCCGCCGACGCACGGCGCCAAGGTCGTCGCTGCCGTGCTGGGCGCGCCCGAGCTGCGCGCGCAGTGGGACGGCGAACTCGGCGGCATGCGCAACCGCATCCGCGAGATGCGCGT
>JBGAIC010000029.1:0-42436 GCA_044225845.1 Casimicrobiaceae bacterium | reverse complement strand
CGACGCAGGTGCGCTTCGAACTGCGCAAGGGCGTCAAGTTCAGCGACGGCACGCCGTTCACCGCCGACGACGTGATCTTCTCGTTCAACCGCATCCGCCAGCCGCAGGGCACGATGCAGATCTACGTCACGGGCATCAGCGAGATCCGGAAGATCGACGACCACACGATCGATGTGATCCTGTCGGCGCCGAACCCGATCCTGCTGCGCAACATCGTCGACTTCCGCATCATGAGCAAGGTGTGGTCGGAGAAGAACCGCACGACCAACGTGCAGGACTACAAGAACAAGGAAGAGAACTACGCCAGCCGCAACGTGATGGGCACCGGCCCCTATCGCATCCTCAGCTGGCAGCCCGAGCAGCGCATCATGATGGCGCGTAATGATGCGTCCTGGGACAAGCCCAAGGGCAACGTCACGCAGGTCGTCTACACGCCGATCAAGGCCGAGGCCACGCGCGTGGCGGCGCTGCTCTCGGGCGACGTCGACATGCTCACCGACGTGCCCACGCAGGACATCGACCGGCTGCGCTCCGACAAGAAGCTCAAGGTCGTCGACGGCCCCGAGGTGCGCACGATCTACTTCGCGCCCGACATCGGCAGCAACGAGCTGAAGTACAGCAACGTGAAGGGCAAGAACCCGTTCAAGGACAAGCGCGTGCGCCAGGCGCTGTACCAGGCCATCGACATCGACGCCATCCAGCGCACGACGATGCGCGGCCTCGCGCAACCCACCGGCGCGCTGCTGCCCAACCCGCTGCAGTCGACGCCGGAGATCGAGAAGCGGCTTGCGTTCGACAAGGCCGCCGCGAAGAAGCTGCTGACGGACGCGGGCTATGGCAACGGCTTTGGCGTGACGCTCGACTGCCCCAACAACCGCTACGTCAACGACGAGAAGATCTGCCAGGCGCTCGCCGCGATGTGGGCGCAGATCGGCCTCGACGTGAAGGTCAACACGATGCCGCGCGCGCTCTATTTCCCCAAGCTCGAGAAGCTGGACACCAGCCTCTACATGCTGGGCTGGGGCGGCGGCTCCACCGACGCCATCTTCGTGCTGCAGCCCGTGCTGTCGACGTACAACGGCAAGGGCGACGGCGACTTCAACTACGGCCGCTTCAGCAACGCGAAGCTGGATGCGGCTACCGCGAAGGTGAAGGTGGACATGAATCCGGATTCGCGGCTCGGCGCGATCCGCGAGGGCCTGCTCGCGCACAACGCCGAGATCAACGACCTGCCGCTGCACCGGCAGGTGATCCCGTGGGCGGAGCGGACGAACGTCGAGGCCATCCACCGCCCCGACAACTGGGTCATCCCGATGTGGGTGACGCTGAAGTAGCCACCTCCGCGGCCGCCAGCGGCCGCGAGATCCAGCGGTGGACCACCACCGCGAGCGCGACGACGACGGCCGCGGCCAGCACCGCATAGAGCCAGCCCGCCGGCGTCGCGCGTTGCACGCCGGCCGCGACGATGCCCAGCACCGAGCCGGTGGCGAGGAAGGCCGTCAGCGTGCGCGGGTCGTAGCGGAACAGCCACAGCAGGATGCCGCTCGCGACGAGCCCGCTGGCGACGCCGCTGATGATCGCCGCGGCGGGATCGTCGGTGCTCACGGCGGGCAGCGTGTAGACGACGACCAGCAGGCCGACGACGATCCACAGCCGGCGCGTCCAGTCGGTGGTGAGCCGGCCCAGCACCGCGAGCAGGAACAGCGACACTGCCACCGACGTCACGTAATTGAAGCCCGCCAGCAGCGCGGCCAGCGCGGGGATGGCCGTGTTCTCGAAATCGAGCGAAGGCCACGTCGGGGCCAGGTCCGGCGCGAGCGCCGACGCGACGCGGCCCACGCCATCGACGACCAGCGCCGCCGCGACGCCGATGCCCCATGCGGGCCAGCGGCCCGCGAGCGGCACGTGGACGGCGCGCCGCGCCGCATAGCTGCCGACGCTCATCAGCATGCCCACGATCAGCGCCGCGACCAGCGCGCCGACGCACGCGCCCGCGAAGCGCAGCGCGATCTGCGTGGGCACCGGATCGGTCGTGGCCAGGCCGAATTGCAGCGCGGGCCAGCCGTTGAAGAAGCGGACCAGCATCGCCAGCGCCAGCACGCCGCCCGCGGCGAAGCCCGCCCGCGGGTCGCTCTGGCCGCGCGTGAAGCTGCGCACGCCGAGCACGAGCGCCGCGAGCCCGACGAGCGCGAGCAGCAGTCCCGCGCCCGTCTTGACGACGCTCCAGTTGCCTTCGCGCGCCCGCTCGTCGACGAGCCAGGTCTCCGGGATGAACACGTTGCGCCCGGCCTGCACCACCTCGTCGCCCGCGATCGTCACCTGCACGCGCGCCTCGCCGCCCTTGCCGACGTCCACGCGCGGATCGGTCCACGTGAATTCCCAGTCGCGCCGCTTGGGCCGCGCCGCGTCGTTGGCGGTGACGAGACGCAGCGCCGCGGGGTCTAGCGCGAAGCGCTTGCGCACCGTGTCCTCGGCGAGTGCCAGCGCGGCCGCGCGCTCGAGCGACGCACCAGGACGCCCTTCCGGCACCGAGTGCCGTACCTGGCGGATGCCGCCGTCGGGCAGCACGGTGACGCGCCAGCCCTCCGCGCGTTCCGCGGGATCGCCGTCGAAGCGCGCATAGCGCACGTCCCACAGCGGCGGCGTGAGCGTCTTGCCGATCAGCGCGCGATACGCGTCCGCGCCCGCCTGCTGCCAGACGAAGCGGTGCATCGTCCAAGCGTCGGTGTTCGGCGCCAGCGACAGCGAGCTCGAGCGCGTCCACTGCGCGGGATCGACGCCCTGCGCGCGCAGCGCGGCATCGGCCGCCGCCTCCGCGGCGCTGCGCGTCAGCGTCATCGACGGCACGTCGGTGCGCAGCGGCGCCGCGAACACGCCGGCGATCACCGCAACGATCGCGACCCAAGGCAGCAGGCGCTGCACGCGCGCCGCGGCACCCGTGGGCCCGGCGAGGGGCGCCGCGACGGCGGTGTCGGTGCGATGCTCGGCGGGTGCCTGCCAGCCGCCGTTGAACAGCGCGGCGGGCAGCGCGAACCAGGGCCGCGCCTGCGAGTGCCGGAACGCGACGAACAGGGCCGGCACGAGACCCGCCGCGACCACGAGCGCGCGCTGCAGCCAGGCGCCCGGCGCTTCCACCAGGAACAGCGGGATGGACATCAGCACCAGGTCGAACAGCGCGTGCAGCGTGATCGTCGGCAGCAGCCCGAAGCGCAGGAAGATCGCGCCCCAGATCATCGCGGGCACCACCAGCTCGACGAGCCTCGAATACGCCGGGAAGCCGGGATAGTTGGCGTGCGCGGCGCCGAACACGACGGCCTGCAGCACGAAGGCGATGGCGATGCCCATGCCGCGCGCGCCGAAGCGGGCGCCGATGATCGCGCCGAGCGACAACGGTACCGCGCGGAACAGGCACTCCTCCATGAAGCCGGCCTGCAGCGCCATCGAGATCGGCCCCAGCGCCGGCACGGCCGACGACAACACGTTGGGATCCGTCATCTCCGACGACGGTTGCCACCAGCCGAAATAGCGATTGGTGACGAAGTAGAACGCGGCGATGAGGCCGAGCTCGATCGGCACCATCAGGTAGCCGCCAGCCGTGCGCCCCGCGACGTCGGTGCTGCCGCCCGCGGCGCGCGACCACAGCTTCCACAATTGCGGGTGACCCGGAAACGCGGTGCGCGTCAGCCCTTCCGCCGCCATGAACACCAGGCCCAGCGCGATGCCGCCGCCCAGCATCACGGCGATGGCGCCGCCGACGTTGCGCGCCCAGAACGCCGTCTCGGTCTGCGCGGTGTCGAAGCCGAACCACGACGCGGGGATGGACGCGAGCATCGCCAGCCCGATCAGCCCGCCGACGATCCCGCCCGCGATGAACGACGGCCGCGGCAGCAGGCGGCCGTGGCGGCCGAGCCACAGCGTGGCGACGATGCAGCCGCCGATGCCGTACAGCAGCGCCGCCACCAGCGACGCCACCGACGCGATCGTGTTGTTGAGGCTGCGCTGCGCCTGGTAGCGCAACACGAAGCCCTGCGGGATGAACACGCTGCGCGCGAGGCCGGTCAGCTCGTCGCCGCTCACGCCGACGTTGAGGCGGAAGCGCGCATCGCCCATCCGCTCCGCGCGCTCGTAGACGAACACGTGATCGACGCGACCGCTCGGCTGCGTCTTCTGCGACGCTTCCAGCGGCTTCCAGATCGAGAAGTCGACGCCCCAGTCCGCCTTGGCGCGCGCCTCCGCCAGCGCGCGCGCCGCATCGGGCGTCAGCGCCTTGGTCTGCGGGTCGCGCACATAGTCTTCCGCGACCTTCCGCACGAAGCCGTAAGGCTCGCCGCGGGGCGTGAACGACAACGTCACCTCGGGGATGCTGCCGGCCTTGAAGAGCCGCACGTCCCAGGTGTACGGCGAGAAGAGGTTGCCTTCGACCAGGCTGGCAAAGGCCGGCTTGCCGCCGCCTTCCAGCTCGATGTAGTTCTGCGCGTTGCCGTCGGAGCTGAACAGGATGGCACTGCGGGCGTCGGCCGGCGCGAGCTTCAGCGCGGCGGCCTTGTCGCGCGCGGCGGCAAGCGCCTGGTCCCGCGACATCGAGATGTCGAGGTTGACGATCGGCATCGCCACCGGAAAGAGCTTCAGCGCGACGACGAGGCCGACGATCGACGCGAACGCGAACGCCACCCAGAACAGCGGGCGGCTCGCGAGCGTGGGACGGGGCTCGGGGAACAGGAGGTCGGTCATCGAGCCCCGGCGGCAGCGTGCAACGCGTCAGCCCTTCAGCGCCGCCAGCACTTCGTCCAGCATCTTCTTGGCATCGCCGAACAACATGCGGTTGTTGTCCTTGTAGAACAGCGGATTGTCGACGCCCGCATAGCCGGACGCCATGCTGCGCTTCATGACGATCGAGTTCTTCGCCTTCCACACCTCGAGCACCGGCATGCCGGCGATCGGGCTCGTCGGGTCGTCCTGCGCGGCCGGGTTCACGATGTCGTTGGCGCCGATGACCATCGCGACGTCCGTGTCCGGGAAGTCGTCGTTGATCTCGTCCATCTCGAACACGATGTCGTAGGGCACCTTGGCCTCGGCCAGCAGCACGTTCATGTGGCCGGGCATCCGGCCCGCCACCGGGTGAATGGCGAAGCGCACGTTCACGCCGCGCTCGCGCAGCGCCTTCGTGATCTCGTAGACCGTGTGCTGGGCCTGCGCCACCGCCATGCCGTAGCCGGGCACGATGACGACGCTCTTCGCGTCCTTCAGGAGCTCGGCCGTTTCAACCGCCGAAATCGGCGTGACTTCGCCGGCGGGCTGCGCCGCACCGCCCGCGGCGGGCTTGGGCGCACCGCCGTCGCTGCCGAAGCCGCCCGCGATCACCGCCAGGAAGCGCCGGTTCATCGCCGTGCACATGATGTACGACAGGATCGCGCCCGACGAGCCCACCAGCGCGCCGACGACGATCAGCAGGTCGTTGTTGAGCATGAAACCCGTGGCGGCCGCGGCCCAGCCCGAGTAGCTGTTCAGCATCGACACGACCACCGGCATGTCCGCGCCGCCGATCGCCATCACCATGTGGATGCCGAACAGCAGCGCGACGACGGTCATCACGATCATCGCGGTCGTCGCGGTCCCCGCGTCGTGCGCGGAGACGAAGCGCCCGGCGAAGTAGACGACGACGAGCAGCCCGGCAAGGTTGATCAGGTGTCGCGCCGGCAGCAGCAGCGGCTTGCCGCCGATCTTGCCGGACAATTTGCCGAACGCGATCAGCGAACCCGAGAACGTCACGGCGCCGATCAGCACGCCGACGTACATCTCGACATGGTGGATCGTGTTCTCGGCCGGCGTCAGCGTCGCGGCCACCGCCGGGTCGACGAAGTTCGCATAGCCGACCAGCACCGCCGCGAGGCCGACGAGGCTGTGCATCAGCGCGACGAGCTCCGGCATCTGCGTCATCTGCACGACGCGCGCCGCGTAGAGGCCGATGATCGCGCCGACCGCCATCGCGCCCAGGATGTACGGCATCCCCGCCGCGGTGACCTGCGTCCCGAAGATCGTGGCCAGCACGGCGATCGCCATGCCGATCATGCCGTACAGGTTGCCGCGCCGCGAGGTCTCCTGGTTGGACAGGCCGCCGAGGCACAGGATGAACAGGATCGTGGCGCCGAGGTAGGCGATGGTGGCGAGGCTGGTGCTGATCATCGCGCGCCTCTTACTTGCGGAACATGCCGAGCATGCGCCGCGTCACCGCGAAGCCGCCGAACATGTTGATGGTGGCGAGCGCGATCGCGGCCACGGCGAGCCAGCGGATCAGCGTGTCGGGGCGTGCCATGCCCGGCGGCATCGCGGACAGGTCGGGCGCGAGCTGCAGCAGCGCGCCGATCGCGATGATCGACGACACCGCGTTGGTCACGCTCATGAGAGGCGTGTGCAGCGCGGGCTTCACGTTCCAGACGACCATGTAGCCGATGAAGCACGCGAGCACGAATACGGTGAAGTGGGCCAGGAAAGACGGCGGCGCGAAGCGGCCGACCAGCAGGAACAGCACCGCGCCCGCGCCGAACAGCACCGCGGTCTTCCCCGGTTCCATGGGGCCCGACGATTCGCCGTGGCCTTTCGGCTTGGGCGGTGGCGCGACGGCGGCCTTGGGCGGCGGCGGTGGCGGCAGCTTGAGTGGCGGCGCGGGCCAGGTGATGACGCCGTCCTTGATGACGGTCAAGCCACGGATCGCGTCGTCCTCCATGTTGACGTTCACCACGCCGTCCTTCGTCTTGCACAGCTCCTCGGTGAGGCGCAGCAGGTTGTTCGAGTAGAGCGTGGAGGACTGCGTGGCGAGCCGGCTTGCGAGATCGGTGTAGCCAACGATGGTCACGCCGTGCTTGACCACCGCCTTGCCGGGCTCCGTGAGCTCGCAGTTGCCACCCTGCTCGGCTGCCATGTCGACGATGACGCTGCCGGGCTTCATCGACTCCACCATCTGCGCCGTGATGAGCTTGGGTGCCGGCTTGCCGGGAATCAGCGCCGTCGTGATGATGATGTCGGAGCCGCGCGCCTCTCGCGCATACATCTCGCGCTGCGCCTTCTGGAAACCCTCGCTCATGACCTTGGCGTAACCGCCGCCGCCCGCGCCCTCTTCCTCGTAATCAACCTTCACGAACTCGCCGCCGAGCGATACCACCTGGTCGGCGACTTCGGCGCGCGTGTCGTTGGCGCGCACGATGGCGCCGAGATTCGCCGCGGTGCCGATCGCCGAGAGTCCCGCCACGCCGGCGCCGGCGATGAACACCTTCGCCGGCGGAATCTTGCCTGCGGCAGTGACCTGCCCGTTGAAGAAGCGTCCGAAAGCATTGGCCGCCTCGATGACGGCGCGATAGCCGCTGATGCCGGCCATCGACGTGAGCGCATCCATCTTCTGCGCGCGCGAGAGCTGGCGCGGCAATGCGTCGATGGCGAGCACAGTCGCCTTCTTCGCCGCGAGCTGCTGCATGAGCTCCGGGTTCTGCGCGGGCCAGATGAAATCGACCAGCATGCTGCCTGCGCGCATCAGCGCGACTTCGGCGGGCGTGGGCGGCCGCACCTTGAACACGATGTCGGACGTTTCCCAGAGCTGCGCGGCGGTCGGCAGCACCTCGGCACCTGCGGCGCGATAGGCGTCGTCCGGGAAATTCGCGGCGTCGCCCGCGCCCGTCTCGATCGCAACGCGAAAGCCCAGCTTGACGAGCTTCTCGACGACGGCCGGCACGGTGGCGACGCGCTTCTCGCCCGCGTAAGTCTCGCGCGGGACTCCGATCTGCAAGGACATGGCGCTTCTCCCGCGGCCCCCCGCCGCGTCATGGACCGCTGTTTATATCAGATGCGGCTACAGCGCCGCCGCGATCGCCTTGCCGAGTTCCACGGTGCTCGCCTTGCCGCCGAGGTCCGGCGTCTTCGGCGCGCGCGGGTCGCCCAGCACGCGCTCGATGGCCGCGACGATCGCGGTGGCCGCGTCCGCGTGGCCCAGGAAGTCCAGCATCAGCGCGGCCGACCAGATCTGGCCCACCGGGTTGGCAATGCCCTGCCCCGCGATGTCCGGCGCCGAGCCGTGCACCGGCTCGAACACCGACGGATGCAACCGCTCCGGGTTGAGGTTGGCCGACGGCGCGACGCCGATCGTGCCGCACACGGCAGGTCCCAGGTCCGACAGGATGTCGCCGAACAGATTCGAGCCGACGACCACGTCGAAGTGCTGCGGCCGGCGCACGAAGTGCGCGGTGAGGATGTCGATGTGGAACTGATCGAGCTTCACCTGCGGGTAGTCCGCCGCCATCGCGTGCACGCGCTCGTCCCAGTAGGGCATCGTGATCGCGATGCCGTTCGACTTGGTCGCCGACGTCAGGTGCCGGCGCGGGCGCTTCGCCGCCAGCTCGAACGCGTAGCGCAGCACGCGATCCACGCCGTGCCGCGAGAAGATCGACTCCTGGAACACGATCTCGCGCGGCGTTCCTTCGAACGCGCGCCCGCCCACCGCCGAGTACTCGCCTTCGGTGTTCTCGCGCACGACGACGAAATCGATGTCGCCCGGCTTCACGCCGGCGAGCGGCGACGGCACGCCGGGCATCAGCCGGCAGGGCCGCAGGTTGACGTAGAGGTCGTAAGCGCGCCGGAACTGGATCAGCGAGCCCCACAGCGACACGTGGTCCGGCACCGTCGCGGGCCAGCCCACCGCGCCGAAGAACACGGCCTCGCTCCCCGCGAGCTGCTGCTGCCAGTCCTCCGGCATCATCCGGCCGTGCTTCGCGTAGTAGTCGCAGCTCCAGTCGACGTGCTTCATGTCCAGCGCGAAGCCGTGGCGCGCCGCCGCGGCCTCCAGCACCCGCAGGCCCTCGGGCACCACTTCCTTGCCGATGCCGTCGCCGGGCATCACCGCGATCCGGTGCGTCTTCATCGAAGTCTTCATGGCACGCGATGGTACGCCGCCATGCCCCCGCGCACGGTACGAGGCACTCGCGCGACTAGGCCATAAGGCCGATCGCGCCGAGCGCCGCTTCGCGCCTAACGTGGGCGCATCGCCCTTTCCCGAGACGCCGCCATGACCAGCCCGCGCTGCTTCGTCGTCGTACTGCCCCGCGATGCCGTCGATCGCATCGCCGCCGAGGATCTCATCGAAGCCGGCGGCGGCCGTCGCGATCCGCTGACGCGCCTCGATGCCGGCGACTGGGTCGCGTTCTATTCGCCGCGCGCGAGTGCCGCGCCCGGCGCGCCGCTGCAGGCGTTCACAGCCGTCTGCGAAGTAACGGCGGGACCGATCGTCGAAGGGCCGCCGCGCCACGCGGAAGCGGACGCGTCGTTCCATCGCTCCGCGCGCTACGTTGCCGCAGAAGCAGCGCCCATCCGCCCGCTGATCGACGCGCTCGACTTCATCCGCGACAAGCATCATTGGGGCGTTGCGTTGCGCTACGGGTTCGTGCGCGTGTCGGTCGCCGACTTCTTGAGGATTGCCGACGCGATGGGGGTGCAGCTGCCGTGGCGCATGGCGGTTACAGCATGATCCGCCGCCCCGCCACTCGGGCGGCAGTGGGTTTTTGTAGTTACAATAACCGTGCAGATCAGCTATGATCCTGCCAAGCGCGAGCGAACATTGCACGAGCGCGAACTCGACTTCGTGGATGCGAGCGCCATATTTGATGGCATCACTGTCGACATTCAGGACACGCGCAGGGATTACGGCGAGACGCGCTTCGTTTGTTACGGCATGCTCGCTGGTCGCATGGTTGTGATTGGCTACACACAGCGCGGCGAGTTGAGACACGTTTTCAGCATGAGATAGGCCAATGATCGTGAGCAAAAGCGGTTCTCGGCGTACCTCAGGATCTGACATGCGCAAGGTCGATGCGCATGTCATTCGACCGCACGAATATCGCGAGTTGCCGGAGATGAAGGACAGCGATCTCGCGCGTGCCGTCCTGATGAAGGGCGGCCGCCCGATTTCGGCGAATCCGCGCAAACTCATCTCCATCCGCCTGCCGGCCGACGTCATCGAGCGCTGGCGCGCCACCGGACCGGGTTGGCAAACGCGGATGGCAGAGCGCCTGAGCAAAGTGCGTTAGCGCCTCCCGGGGGCGTCTTGGCACGCAGTGCCAACGCCCCGGCCTGCGCTAGAATCCGCCCCCATGAAACAGACGTTCCTCGACTTCGAGCAGCCGATCGCCGAACTGCAGGCCAAGATCGACGAGCTGCGCTACGTCCACGAGGACTCGGCCGTCGACATCTCCGACGAGATCGGCCGGCTCTCCAAGAAGAGCCAGCAGCTCACCAAGGACATCTACGGCAAGCTGTCGGCGTGGCAGATCGCGCAGGTGGCGCGGCATCCGCAGCGCCCGTACACGCTCGACTACGTGAACGGCATGTTCACGGACTTCCACGAGCTGGCGGGCGACCGGCATTACGCGGACGACCCGGCGATCGTCGGCGGGCTCGCGCGCTTCAATGGCGCGCCCTGCGTCGTCATCGGTCACCAGAAGGGTCGCGACACAAAGGAAAAGATCCACCGCAACTTCGGCATGCCGCGGCCCGAGGGCTATCGCAAGGCGCTGCGCCTGATGCAGCTGGCCGAGAAGTTCGGCATGCCGCTGTTCACGTTCGTCGACACGCCAGGCGCCTATCCCGGCATCGGCGCCGAGGAACGCGGGCAATCGGAAGCCATCGGCCGCAACCTGTACGAGATGGCGGCGCTGCGCACGCCGATCATCGTAACGGTGATCGGCGAGGGCGGCTCCGGCGGCGCGCTGGCCATCGCCATCGGCGACGCCACGCTGATGCTGCAGTACTCGACCTATTCCGTGATCTCGCCGGAAGGTTGCGCGTCCATTCTCTGGAAGTCGGCCGCGCAGGCGCCGGAAGCGGCGGAAACGCTGGGCATCACTGCGGCGCGGCTCAAGTCGCTGGGCCTCATCGACCGCGTGATCAACGAGCCCACCGGTGGCGCGCATCGCGACCACGCCGCGATCATGGCCACGCTCAAGAAGGCGCTGACCGAGACGCTGCGCGGCCTGAAGGAACTGCCGCTCGACACGCTGCTGGAGGCGCGCGAGGACCGCGTGCTCGCCTATGGCAAGTTCAAGGAGCTCGACGCGGGCTGACTTGGCCGCCGCGCTCGCCGCGGCGGTGCCGTCCGGTTTCGGCCCCGGCACGCGCATCGTCGTCGGCCATTCGGGCGGCCGCGATTCCACCGCATTGCTGCATGCGCTCGCACCGCTCGCGCGCGAGCGCGGCTGGACGCTCGTCGCCGTGCACGTCCATCACGGCCTGTCCGCGCACGCCGACGCGTGGGCGGCGCACTGCGCGGCAACGGCCGCAGCGCTCGGCGTCATGCACGACGAAGTGCGCGTCGACGTGATGCGCGAAGCCGCCGAAAGCCTCGAGGAAAACGCGCGCGTGCAGCGCCGCGCAGCGCTCGCGGAACGCGCGCGAGTCCATCGCGCGACGGTGATCGCGCTCGCGCATCACGCCGACGACCAGGCGGAAACGCTGCTGCTGCAGCTCGGCCGCGGCGCCGGCCCGCACGGGCTCGCCGCGATGGCGCCCCTGCGCATCGTCGACGGGCTCGCGTGGTGGCGGCCTTTGCTCGCCGTGCCGCGCACGACGATCGACGCTTACGTCGCGACACACGGGCTGCAACACGTCGACGACGACAGCAACGCGTCCGCGCGCCACCGGCGCAATGCGTTGCGCCTCGCCGTCGTGCCGCAATGGCGCGCCGCGCTGCCGGGCTATCCGGACACGCTCGTGCGAAGCGCCGCGTTGCAGGCGGAAGCCGCGTCGCTGCTCGACGAGCTCGCCGCACTCGATGCCCGCGAGCACGTGCGCGACGGCACGCTTGGCGCCGCGGGACTCGCGTCGCTGTCCGCTCCGCGTGCGCGCAACCTGCTGCGCGCTTTCCTGCGCAGCCATGGCTTGCGTGCGCCGTCGGCCGCGCGGCTCGCCTCGATGCTCGCGCAGCTCACGTCGCCCGCCGCGGATACACGTGCCTCGGTCGCGCACGACGGCGCGCGCGTCGGCGTGCATCGGGGCCGCATCCACGTGCATGCACCGGCGCCGGCACCGTTCGTCGCGCGATGGCAGGGCGAAGCGCTGCTAGCGCTGCCGCACGGCGCGCTGGCGTTCGCCGCCGCGGGACCAGGCGCCGTCGAGCCCCGCCTCGCACCCGCGGCGCTGGCCGCGCAGCCGATCAGCGTGCGCAGCCGGGCAGGCGGCGAGCGCATCGTGTTGCACCGGGAGGGACCACGGCAGTCGGTGAAGACGCTGCTGCAGCATGCGGGGCTGCCGGCCTGGGAGCGCGCAGGATTGCCGTTCGTCTGGTGCGGCGAGCGGCTCGCGGCCATTCCCGGCATCGGCGTCGATGCGGCCTTTCGCGCTGCACCCGACGCGCCCGGGATCGACCTCGACTGGCAGCCGCACCCCTTCGGCGCACGGTGATCGCGCCCCGCGGCGCGCATTGACAACGGCGGCCCCCGACAGGCCTAATTCGGGCGAAGAGCGGCCGCCGCCACGCACGGCACGCCGCAGTCGACGAAACCTTTCCGGAGGAAGCACCATGAAGTGGTCATTGGGCGCGGCATTCGCCGCTGCACTGCTGATCGGCTCGTCCGCCGTCGCGCAGACGCCGATCGTCATCAAGTTCAGCCACGTCGTCGCCGTCAACACGCCCAAGGGCAAGGCGGCCGACAAGTTCAAGGAACTCGCCGAGCAGCGCACCAACGGGCGCGTGAAGGTCGAGGTCTACCCGAACAGCTCGCTGTTCAAGGACGGCGAGGAAATGGACGCGCTGCAGCTCGGCTCCGTGCAGATGCTGGCGCCGTCGCTGGCGAAATTCGGCCCACTGGGCGTGCGCGACTTCGAGGTGTTCGACCTGCCGTACATCTTCTCGAGCTACGACGACCTGCACAAGGTCACCGAAGGCCCGGTCGGTGCGCAGCTGTTCAAGAAGCTGGAGCCCAAGGGCATCGTCGGCCTCGCCTACTGGGACAACGGCTTCAAGGACATGAGCGCCAACAAGCCCATCCGCATGCCCGAGGACTACAAGGGCCTCAAGATGCGCATCCAGTCGTCGAAGGTGCTGAACGACCAGATGAAGGCGCTGGGCGCCATCCCGCAGGTGATGGCGTTCTCCGAGGTCTACCAGGGCCTGCAGACGGGCGTGGTCGACGGCACCGAGAACCCGCCGTCCAACTTCTACACGCAGAAGATGAACGAGGTGCAGAAATACCTCGCGCTCACCGACCACGGTTACTTGGGCTATGCGGTGATCGTCAACAAGAAGTTCTGGGACGGCCTGCCGGCCGACATCCGCACGCAGCTCGAAAGCGCGATGCGCGACGCGACGAAGTACGGCAACGACATCGCCAAGAAGGAAAACGACGACGCGCTCGCCAACGTCAAGAAGGCCGGCACCACGGAAATCATGACGCTGACGGCCGACCAGAAGGCGGCGATGCGCAAGGCGCTGATCCCCGTGCACAAGGAAAACGAGTCGCGCATCGGCGCGGACACGATCAACGCCGTCTACAGCGCGGTCGGCTTCAAGCCGTAACGAGCATGGCGCGGCAAGCGCGCCGCGCATGACCCAAGGCGCCGCCACCGGCAACGGTGCGGCGCCCTTTCACATCCGGGCGGAGCATTCGATGCTGAAATGGCTGGATCACCTCGAGGAATGGCTGATCGGCACGCTGATGGCGGCCGCGACCATCCTGATCTTCGTGGCGGTCGTGCACCGCTACGCGGCGGGCCTGCACATCCCGGTGGTCCAGGACCTGCTGCTCAAGATCGACCTGTCGTGGGCGCAGGAGTTGTGTATCTACATGTTCGTGTGGATGGCCAAGTTCGGCGCCGCCTACGGCGTGCGCACCGGCATCCACGTCGGCGTCGACGTGCTGATCAACCGGCTGCCGCCGCGCTACCGCAATGCCTATGTCCTCGCGGGCCTGCTCGCGGGGGCGCTGTTCACGGTGATCGTCGGCTCGCTCGGCGCGTCGTTCGTCTGGGAAATGGCGCACACCGATTCGGTGACGCCCGACCTCGAGATGCCCAAGTGGATCGTCTACCTGTGCATCCCGCTGGGCTCCTACCTGATGTGCTTCCGCTTCCTGCAGGTGGCGTGGAGCTTCTGGCGCACCGGTGAATTGCCGCATCACGATCCCGGCCACGTCGAAGGCCTGGATGCCGAGGAAGCGGTGCCGGGGCTGCATCCGCAACCCGCGCGCGGGAGCTGACGATGAACGCACCCGCCGCTACGCTCCCGCCGACCACCGGCAACGCGCGCTGGCCCGCGCCGATCCCGGTCGTCCTCATCGCCGTCCCGCTGCTGCTGAAGCTCGCGGGGCTCGCGGTGCCGAACACGCTGATCATGTTCTCGCTGCTCGTGGGCCTGATGCTCACCGGCATGCCGATCTCGATCTCGCTCGGCCTCACGGTGCTCGCCTACCTGTTCTTCATGACGACCGTGCCCATCCAGTCGGTGGCGCTGAAGCTCTTCACGGGGATCGAGAAGTTCGAGGTGATGGCCATCCCGTTCTTCATCCTCGCCGGCAACTTCCTGACGCATGGCGGCGTCGCGCGGCGGATGATCCGCTTCGCGTCCGCGATGGTCGGCCACTGGTACGGCGGCCTCGGGCTCGCCGGCGTGCTCGCGTGCGCGCTGTTCGCCGCCGTATCCGGCAGCTCGCCGGCCACCGTCGTCGCGATCGGCTCGATCCTGCTCCCCGCGATGGTCAAGGCCGGCTTCCCCGCACGCTTCGGCGCCGGCGTCATCACGACGTCGGGCGCGCTGGGCATCCTGATCCCACCGTCGATCGTCATGGTGATGTACGCGGTGGCCACCAACACGTCGGTGGGCGCACTGTTCATCGCGGGCATCGTGCCGGGCCTGGTGCTCGCCGGTTTCCTGGGCTTCACGACGTGGTGGCGCGCGCGCAAGTTCGACTACCCGCGCCAGCCGCGTGCGTCGTGGGGCGAGCGCTGGAACGCGTTCGTGCACAGCCTGTGGGGCCTGTTGCTGATCGTCGTCGTCATCGGCGGCATCTACACGGGCATCTTCACGCCGACGGAAGCGGCGGCAATGAGCGCCGTCTACGCGTTCGTCATCGCCGTGTTCGTCTACAAGGACCTGCCGCTCAAGCGCGTGCCGCGCGTGCTGCTCGACTCGGCCAACATGTCGGCGATGCTGCTGTACATCATCACCAACGCGGTGATGTTCAGCTACCTGATGACGTCCGAGAACATCCCGCAGGAACTCGCCGCGTGGATGCTCGACAAGGGCCTGGGCGTCTTCACGTTCCTGCTCGTCGTCAACATCCTGCTGCTGCTCGCCGGCAACGTGATGGAGGCGTCGTCGATCGTGCTGATCATGGCGCCGATCCTGTTCCCGGTGGCCATCAAGCTGGGCGTCGACCCGGTGCACTTCGGCATCATGATGACGGTGAACATGGAAGTCGGCATGTGCCACCCGCCAGTGGGCCTCAACCTGTACGTCGCGAGCGGCATCACCAAGATGGGCATCACCGAGCTCACGATCGCCGTGTGGCCGTGGCTCCTCTCGATGCTCGTGTTCCTCGTGCTGGTGACCTACTGGCCGCCGCTGTCGCTGTGGCTGCCCAAGCTGCTCGGGATGATCCGCTGACGGGATCGGTCAAGCGCGTGCAAGGCGGCCAGGCCCGCACGCGCGACAATCCCGGTCCATGGAACCGCTGACCGCCTTCAAGTGGCTGCTCGTCGCGATCGCCGTCGGCTCGGCGATCGCGCTGCATTTCCGCGGCCGCGTGCGCCACAAGCCGGTCAAGCAGCTCACCGACCATTCGACGTTCGTCGCGCCGTACAGCATGCTGATGTACGGCTTTTCGGGCGTGCCCGCCACGCCCTACCTCGACGTCGCGCAGTTCCCCGAGCTCGAGAAGATCACGTCGCGCTGGACGGAGATCCGCGACGAGGCGATGCGGCTCTACGAGGCCGGCCAGGTACGCGCGTCCACCGGCAAGAACGACCTCGGCTTCGACTCGTTCTTCAAGTACGGCTGGAAGCGCTTCTACCTCAAGTGGTACGACGAGCCGCTGCAATCGGCCAAGGACCTGTGCCCGCGCACCGTCGAGATCCTGCAGACGGTGCCCAGCGTGCACGGCGCGATGTTCGCGTTGCTGCCGCCGGGCGGCAAGCTGGGTGTGCACCGCGATCCTTACGCAGGCTCGCTGCGCTACCACCTGGGCCTGTCGACGCCGAAGGAGCACGGCTGCCGCATCGTCGTCGATGGCGAGCCCTACGAGTGGAAGGACGGCGAGGCCGTCATGTTCGACGAGACCTACATCCACTGGGCCGAGAACAAGACCGATACGCCTCGGATGATCCTGTTCGCCGACGTCGAGCGCCCGTTGACCAACCCCGTCGTGCGCGGCCTCAACCGCTGGATCAGCCACCACCTGATCAAGGCGAGCGCGAGCCCCAACGTCGAGGGCGAGCGCGTCGGCGCGTTCAACCAGGTGTTCCGCTTCTTCGACCGCATCGACGGCGCGCGCCGCCGCTTCAAGAACTGGAACAAGCCGCTGTACCGGCTGACGAAATGGGCGTTGCTCGCGGCGATCGTCGCCGCGATCGTGCTCGCCTGACCGCGCCCGCCTGTCACGGGCCTGCGCGCTAGGCGGGCGGGTGGCCCAGCAGCCCGGCGCCCCACGCGCCGACGCCCAGGAACACCAATCCCAGCAGGATCGCCACGACCGGAAACGCGAACATCCGCCCCGCGGACCCGATCTCGGCGGTGCCCGCGGGATCGTCCGGCAGGTAGCGCACCTCGACCTTCGTGCCCTTGGTCCATTGCGCCGCCCCGGACACCGTCGACGTGAAGCGGTGGCTGGCGCCCGCCGCGGTGAACTCGACGATCGGCGCGTAGACCTTCGACGACCCGCGGGTGCTGGCCCGGTCGCCGGCCGTGACGGTCGACTCCTTCTGCCCCACGACGCGGCCTTCGGCCACGGCCCCGGCCACGCGTGTCCGCACGCGGACCACCAGCAGGCGCAACCCACCCAGGAACGCGAGCGCGCCCACGATGCCGAACAGTACGGCGGACCAATGCATCGCCTTCTCCCCTGTTGCGCGGACGACGCTGTCCGCCGCGCCCGATCGTACGCCGGGCATGCCGGCGCGGCGCTGGAAAAGGCGGCTCGCCAACCCGGCCGTCCCGTGCTATGATGTTGAGTTTTATACATTTATTGCATCGGAGCCCCGCACCATGGCCGTGGAACGCACCCTTTCGATCATCAAACCCGACGCGGTTGCCAAGAACGTCATCGGCGAGATCTACAGCCGCTTCGAGAAGGCGGGGCTCAAGGTCATCGCCGCCCGGATGGCGTGGCTGTCGCCGTCCGACGCGCAGGGCTTCTATGCGGTGCACAAGGAGCGTCCATTCTTCAAGGACCTGGTCGCGTTCATGATCTCCGGCCCGGTGATGATCCAGGTGCTGGAAGGCGACAACGCCATCGCGAAGAACCGCGAGCTGATGGGCGCCACGGACCCCAGGAAGGCCGCCCCGGGTACCATCCGCGCCGATTTCGCCGACTCGATCGACGCCAACGCCGTGCACGGCTCGGACGGCCCGGAAACCGCGAAGAACGAAGTCGCGTACTTCTTCCCGGCGCTGAACGTCTACTCGCGCTGACCCGCGAACCGACAGGCCTCCCGCCCGGTCTACCTTCCCGCCCACCTTCGACCCACGCCTCACGCCCGCCGCGCCATGCCCGACGCCACGCCGCCCAACCTGCTGGGGCTCGCCCCCGCGGCGCTCGCCGGCTTCTGCGCCGAACACGGCGAGAAGCCGTTCCGCGCGCGGCAGCTGTCGCACTGGCTGCACCAGCGGCTCGAGGCCGACGTCGAGCGGATGACGGACCTCGGCAAGGCGTTCCGCGCGACGCTCGCGACGGATGGACGGATCGCGGCACCGGCCGTGATCCGCGACAGCACGGCGAGCGACGGCACGCGCAAGTGGCTGCTCGACGCAGGCAACGGCAACGCCGTCGAAGCCGTGTATATCCCCGAGGACGACCGCGGCACGCTGTGCATCTCGTCGCAGGCGGGCTGCGCACTCGACTGCGCGTTCTGCTCGACGGGCAAGCAGGGCTTCAACCGCAACCTGACGACGGCCGAGATCGTGGGCCAGCTGTGGCATGCCAACCGCACGCTGCTCGCGGACGGCGTGACGGCCCCATGGGTCGAGGCCGGCCGCGCGCCGATCACCAACATCGTGATGATGGGCATGGGCGAGCCGCTGGCCAATTTCGACCACGTCGTCACCGCGCTGCAGCTCTTCCTGGACGACAACGCCTATGGCCTGTCGCGCCGGCGCGTCACGCTGTCGACGTCCGGCATCGTGCCGATGATCGACCGCCTGGCCGTCGAGGCGCCGGTGGCGCTGGCCGTCAGCCTGCACGCGCCGAACGACGCGCTGCGCGACCGCCTGGTGCCGATCAACCGCGTGCATCCGCTGGCCACGTTGATGGACGCGTGCCGCCGCTACCTGCCGCACGCGCCGCGCGATTTCGTCACGTTCGAGTACGTGATGCTGGACGGCGTCAACGACGCGCCGGAGCACGCGGCGCAACTCGCCGAGCTGGTCCGCGACGTGCCGTGCAAGTTCAACCTGATCCCGTTCAACCCGTTCCCGGGCAGCGAGTTCCGCGTGTCGCCGCGCGAGCGGATTGCCTCGTTTCGCAAACAGTTGCAGGATGCCGGTTACACGACGACGATACGCAAGACGCGCGGCGACGACATCGACGCCGCGTGCGGCCAGCTGGCGGGCCAGGTGCAGGACCGCACGAAGCGCCGGCTCGCGTCGCGGATCGTCGTCGCCGGCGCGTCGTAAGCCGCCGCGACATGGCGCGGCCCGGCGCCGCGTACACCGTCAACCGTCGCCCGTTCCACTGCCGAAAGCCTCCCGCATGCGCCCTTCCCGCCCGCTCGCCGTCCTCGCTTCCGCCGCCGTCGCCGCGCTGCTGCTCGCGGGCTGCTCGTCGAGCAACACCAAGAAGGACCAGCAGGAAGCGCGCGCCGCCCAGCAGCGCGAGGCGCAGCCGGAGAGCCAGATCAACCGCACGCCGCCGGCCACGCCGCGCCGCCGTGCCGAGCTGCACACGGAACTCGCGATGGGCTATTACGAGCGGCTGCAGATGAACGTCGCGCTGCAGGAACTCGCCATCGCCGAGAAGGACGACCCCACGTACGCGAAGATCTACAGCTCGTACGGGCTCGTCTACACGATGCTCGGCGACGCGGCCAAGGCGCAGGCCAGCTTCCAGAAGGCGCTGTCGATGGCGCCCAACGATTCCGAGATCCGCCACGACTGGGGCGCCTTCCTGTGCACGCACGGCCGCCCGCAGGAATCGATCGCGGAGTTCGACTTCGCGGTGGCGGACCCGCTGTACAAGGCGCCCGAAGTCGCGCTCACCAATGCCGGCAAGTGCAGCGTGATGATCGGCAACGACGGCGCGGCGGAGGCCTATTTCCGGCGCGCGCTGTCGCTCAAGCCCACCGACGCCAGCGCCGCGTACAACCTCGCGCTGCTGAAGTACAAGCAGGGCTATTACGACGAGGCGCGCTCGCTGATGCGCATCGTCATGCAGACGGCCAATCCGCAGCCCGCGGCGCTGTTCCTCGGCCACTGCATCGAGCAGAAGCAGGGTGACGCGCAGGCGGAGATGTCGTACGTCACGCAGCTGCGCAATCGCTATCCCGAGTCCGACGAGGCGAAGGCGATCAACGAGGTGCCAATGACGGACCCGCCCGCGCCGGAGGAGACGCCCGACGCCGCCGCCGCCCGCGGCCCTGCAGACCGCGGGCGCGATGCTGGCGGCCGCGCGCCTGGCGGCCGGCCAGTCGATCGAGGCGATCGCGACGCAGCTGAAGCTCGCGCCGCGCCAGGTGCGCGCGCTGGAAGACGGCGACTGGGCGGCGCTGCCCGGCCGCACGTTCGTGCGCGGCTTCGTCCGCAACTACGCGCGGCTCGTCCACCTGGATCCGCAGGCGGTGCTGGCGGCGCTGCCCGGCGAAGGCGCCGACCCCGGCCTCGCGCGCCCGACGATCGCCGCGCAGCACCGCGCGATCGGCGAGATCCCGGTCGAAGCCAGCGCGCACGCTGGACGCGCTGGGCCATCCCGCTGGCGCTGCTGCTGGTGATCCTCGTCGGCGTCGCGTACGAGCGCCTGCGCCCGCAGAATCCACTCGGCGCGACGCCGCGCCTGCGACTGCCCCGGCCGCACGGCGGCGCCGGATGCCGCGCGCGAACCGCCGACGCGCCGGCCGGCGGCATGCCGCTGCCCAATCCGGTGACCGCACCGGCCGACGCGCCGGCGCCCGACACCGCGCCGTCTCCGCCGGCACCGGCGACACCCGCCACGTCGTCTGCGATCCGCGCCGTCGACCGGCGCGGCAGCGCCGTCGCCATCGGCTGCGGTCGTCCCGCCGCCGCGGCCGCCGCCGCACCCGCGGCCGCGGCCGCGGCGTCCCGCGCCGGACGCGGCCACGGCGGGCGCCGCCGCTCGAGATCGCGTTCCGCGGAGTCTCGTGGATCGAGGTGAAGGACGCGAAGGGCGCGTCGGTGCTGAACATGACCGGCAGCCCCGGCGCGACGCAGGCGCTGCGCGCCGCGCCGCCGCTCGACATCGTCGTCGGCAACGCGCCGTCGGTCGATCTCTCTCGTTCCGCGGCGCGCGCGTCGACCTCGCGCCGTACACGAAGCAGAACATCGCGCGGCTGACGCTGCGCTGATCGACGTCCCGACCACCGCCATCATGGACGCTCCCTCGCTGCCCCGCCGCCGCTCGCTGGCCGTCGACATCGGCGGCGTGCGCATCGGCGGCGGCGCGCCCATCGTCGTGCAGTCGATGACCAACACAGACACGGCCGACGTCGACGCCACGTTCGCGCAGGTGCCGCGCTGGCCGACGCCGGGTCGGAGATCGTCCGCGTCACGGTGAACAACCTCGAGGCCGCGCGCGGCGTGCCGCCGTTGCGCGAGCGGCTCGATGCCGCCGGCTGTCGCGTGCCGCTCGTCGGCGACTTCCATTTCAACGGCCACAAGCTGCTCGCCGAGGTGCCCGAGTGCGCGGCGGCGCTGGCCAAGCTGCGGATCAACCCGGGCAACGTCGGCAAGGGCAGCAAGCGCGACGCGCAGTTCGCGACGATGATCGAGCAGGCGATCGCACACGGCAAGCCCGTGCGCATCGGCGTCAACTGGGGCAGCCTGGACCAGGACCTGCTGGCGGCGATGATGGATGCCAACGCGAACCTCGCGCAGCCGGAGCCGGCCGAAGCGGTGATGCGCGAGGCGCTTGTCGTGTCGGCGCTCGGCAGCGCGGAGCGCGCGGAGAACATCGGCCTCGCCGCCGACCGCATCGTGCTGTCGTGCAAGGTGTCGAACGTGCAGGACCTGATCGCCGTGTACCGCACGCTCGCCGCGCGCTGCGAATATCCGCTGCACCTGGGCCTCACCGAAGCCGGCATGGGCAGCAAGGGCATCGTCGCGTCGACGGCCGCGCTCGCCGTGCTGCTGCAGGAAGGCATCGGCGACACGATCCGCGTGTCGCTGACGCCGCAGCCCAACGGCAGTCGCACGGAGGAAGTGATCGTCGCGCAGCAGATCCTGCAGACGATGGGCATCCGCTCGTTCATGCCGATGGTCACCGCCTGCCCCGGCTGCGGCCGCACGACGAGCACGTACTTCCAGGAACTGGCGTCGCGCATCCAGGACTACCTGCAGGCGTCGATGCCCGCGTGGCGCGCGCGCTATCCGGGCGTGGCCGCGATGCACGTCGCCGTGATGGGCTGCGTGGTCAACGGCCCCGGCGAATCGAAGCTCGCGAACGTCGGCATCTCCCTGCCGGGCACCGGCGAGTCGCCGGTGGCGCCCGTCTATGTCGACGGCGAGAAGACGGTGACGCTGAAGGGCGGCCGCATCGCCGAGGAATTCCAGGCGCTCGTCGACGACTACGTGCGCGCGACGTACGGCGGCGAGCCGCGCGCCGCACCTCACTCGCCCGAGCGGCGCACCGTCGCGATCAAGTCCGTCGCGTGACCCGATGAGCACGACCGATACGCCGGCCACGCCGGCGCCCGCCACCGCACGCGCGACGCCCGCGAAGCGCGAGCCGTTGAAGGCCGTGCGCGGCATGAACGACGTGCTGCCCGACGAATCCGCGCTGTGGGAGAAGCTCGAGGCCGCCGCGCGCACGACGTTCGACCTCTACGGCTACCGCAACATGCGCGTGCCGGTGGTCGAGTCGACGGCGCTGTTCGTGCGCGGCATCGGCGACGCCACGGACATCGTCGAGAAGGAGATGTACACGTTCGAGGACAAGCTGAACGGCGACAGCCTGACGCTGCGGCCGGAAGCGACCGCCGGCATCGTCCGCGCGTCGATCGAGCACAACCTCACGTACGAGCGCCCGCAGCGCGTGTGGATGATGGGCCCGATGTTCCGCCACGAGCGCCCGCAGAAGGGCCGCTACCGCCAGTTCCACCAGCTCGACGTCGAGGCGCTGGGCTTCGAAGGGCCGGACGTCGACGCCGAGCAGATCGTCATGCTCGCGCGGCTGTGGCGCACGCTGGGGCTCGCCGACGTCGAGCTCCGGATCAACTCCATCGGCGACGCCGACGACCGCCTCGCGCACCGGGCCGAGCTGATCGCGTATCTCGAGCGCCACGCCGCGCTGCTGGACGAGGATGCGCGCCGCCGGCTGCACACGAACCCGCTGCGCATCCTCGACTCGAAGAATCCGGCGATGCAGGACATGCTCGCCGGCGCGCCGCGTCTCATCGACGGCATCGGCCCGGCCGCGCGCCCACTTCGACGGCCTGTGCCGCCATCTCGCGGATGCGGGCGTCGCCTACACGATCGACGCGCGCCTGGTCCGCGGCCTCGACTACTACAACCGCAGCGTGTTCGAGTGGGTGGCGCAAGGCCTGGGCGCGCAGGGCACGATCGCGGGCGGCGGCCGCTACGACGGCCTGTTCGCGCAACTCGGCGGCAAGCCGACCCCGGCCTGCGGCTTCGGCTCCGGCATCGAGCGCCTGATGCTGCTGATGCGCGAAGCCGGCCCCACGGCGGACGCGGCGCCGCTCGCCTACGTCGTGCACGCCGGCGAAGCCGCCGCGCCCATCGCCGCGCGACTCGCCGAAGCGCTGCGCGACGCCCGCCATGCCGCGGTGCTGCACGCCGGCGGCGGCAGCTTCGTCGCAGATGAAGCGCGCGGACGCGCGGCGCGCGCGTCGCGCTGATCGTCGGCGACGACGAAGTGGCCGCGCGCACGGTCACGGTCAAATCACTGCGCGACGACGGCTCGCAGGCGGCGGTGCCGCTCGCCGACGCCGTGGCGCACGTCATCCAACGGTGGGGACGCTAGCCGACCCCAACCCTGCAACCAGGAAAGACAGCATGGCAACGTTCGACCTCGAAGAACAGGACCAGCTCGACGACTTGAAGGCGTGGTGGTCGCGCTACGGCAACCTCATCACGTCGATCATCACGATCGCCGCACTCGCGTTCATCGCGGTGCAGGGCTGGCGCTGGTACCAGAACAACCACCAGGAAGCGGCGGCCACGCTGTACGCGGCGGTCAGCGAAGGCGCGCGCACGCACGACGCGGCCAAGAGCAAGGATGCGATGACGCAGCTCGCGGACCGCTATGCGGGCTCGCCGTATGCAACGCGCGCGGCGCTGCTGTACGCGAAGCAACTGTGGGACGACGGCGACAAGGCCGGTTCGAAGGCGCAGCTGACGTTCGCGCTGGATCGCGCCGGCGACCCCGCGGTCGTCGCCGTGGCGCGCTACCGGCTGGCCGAGGCCGCGCTCGAGGACGGCAAGCCGGACGAGGCGCTGAAGCTCCTCGACGCGAAGGTCGACGACGCGTTCGCCGGCGTCTACGCGGACCTGCGCGGCGACGCGCTGTCGGTGACCGGCAAGCGCGACGACGCGCGCGCGGCCTACCAGGTGGCGCTCGCGAAGCTGGACCAGCGCTCGCAATACCGCAACTACGTGCAGGTCAAATACCAGGCGCTCGGCGGCACCGACGTGCCTGCCGGCGCCCAGCCGCCCGGCCTGGCCAAGCCGGCCGCCACTGCCGCGGCGCCCGCGAACGCACCGGCCGCCGCGCCCGCCCCCGCCGCGACGCCCGACAAGGCCGCGGCCCCCGCACCGGCCACCGCGCCCGCCCCCGCCAAGCCATGAAACTCGCACGCCTCGCCGTGCTCGCCGGCGCGCTCGCGCTCGGCGGCTGCCAGTCGCTGACGTCGTGGATCCCGACGATCCCGCCGCCCAACTTCGACTGGCTGACGGGCGGGCCGCGCAAGCCGGATCCGCTGCCGCCGCTGACCGCCACGGTGAATGCCGGCATCAACTGGCAGGTGTCCGTCGGCAAGGCCGGCATGGGCTTCTCGCCCGTGGCCGTGGCCGACGCGCTGTACGCCGGTGCCACCGACGGCACGCTGGTGCGCGTCGACCCCGCGACGGGCCGCACCGCCTGGCGCGTCGCCGCCGGATCCGGCCTCGTGACCGCGGTGGGCGCCAACACGACGCTGGCGATCGTCGGCACCGGCCAGGGCCAGGTGCAGGCGATCAACGCGGACGGCTCGAAGGGCTGGACCGCCCAGCTGTCGAGCGAGGTGACGGCACCCGCGGCCGTCGCCGAAGGCGTGGCCATCCTCTACACGAGCGACGGCCGCACCTATGCGCTCGACACCGGCAGCGGCAAGACCAAGTGGATCTTCCAGCGGCAGGCGCCTGCGCTGGTCGTGCGCAACGCCGCGACGGCGCTGATCAGCCATGGCGGCGTGTTCGTCGGCAGCGCGGGCGGCAAGTTGTCGGCGCTCGACGCCACCACCGGCATCGTCGCGTGGGAAGCCACCGTGGCCACGCCGAAGGGCGCGACGGAGCTCGAGCGCATCGCCGACGTCACGAGCACGCCGGTGCTGTCCGAGCGCGTCGTCTGCTCGACGGCCTTCCAGGGCCGCACCGTCTGCTTCGACGCCCTGCGCGGCACCAGCCTGTGGTCGCGCGACATCCCGAGCTATGCGGGCATGGTGGCCGACGCGCGCAACCTCTACCTGACCGACGACAGCGGCAACGTGCACGCGCTCGACCGCACCACCGGCGCCTCGGTATGGAAGCAGGACCTCTTCAAGAAGCGCTACATCGGCGGCCCGCAGCTGATCGGCGACTACGTCGGCGTCGTCGACATCGAGGGCTACCTGCACATCCTGGCCAAGGACACCGGCGCCTACGTCGGCCGCCTGGCCACCGACGGTTCCGCGGCCACCGCGCAGCCGATCAGCCTGGGCGGCAGCATGGCGTGGCAATCGCGCAACGGCACGCTGTACTCGGTCGGCATCCGCTGACGCCGGGCCGCCAGGACGTCACCGCACCGCGATGCTGCCCACGATCGCCATCGTCGGCCGGCCCAACGTCGGCAAGTCGACGCTGTTCAACCGGATGACGAAGACGCGCGCGGCGCTGGTGCACGACCTGCCCGGCCTCACGCGCGACCGCCATTACGGCCGCGGCCGCCAGGGCGAGCGCGAGTTCATCGTCATCGACACCGGCGGCTTCGAGCCGGTGGCGAAGACGGGCATCGAGAAGGAAATGGCGCGCCAGGCCGAGGCCGCCATCGCGGAAGCCGACGTCGTCGTGTTCATCGTCGACGGCCGCGACGGCCTCACGGCCCAGGACCGCGTGATCGCCGACACGCTGCGGCGCAGCGGCCGCCCGGTCATCCTGGCCGTCAACAAATCCGAAGGCCTCGCGCGCGAGCGCGTGACGGCCGAATTCCACGAGCTGGCGCTCGGCGAGCCGGTGCCGATCTCCGCGGCGCATGGCGAGAACTGCCGCGAGCTGGTGGACGAGGCGCTGTCCATTGCCGGCGCGGGAGCCGCGCCCGACAACGACGCAGCGGAAGACGGCGACGCCGGCATCCGGGTCGCTATCGTCGGCCGGCCCAACGTCGGCAAGTCCACGCTCGTCAACACGCTGCTGGGCGAGGAGCGCGTGATCGCGTTCGACCAGCCGGGCACGACGCGCGACTCGATAGCGCTCCCCTTCGAGCGCGACGGCAAGCGTTACACGCTGATCGACACGGCCGGCGTGCGCAAGCGCGGCAAGGTGATCGAGACGATCGAGAAGTTCTCGGTGCTGAAGACGCTGCAGGCGATCGAGGATTGCAACGTCGCGATCCTGCTGCTCGACGCCACGGCCGACGTCTCCGAGCAGGACGCGCACATCGCGAGCTACATCCTGGAGGCGGGCCGTGCCGTCGTTGTCGGGGTGAACAAATGGGATGCGGCCACGCCGGACCAGCGCGACCAGGCCAAGCGCGACATCGCGCGCAAGCTCGCCTTCCTGGATTTCGCCGACACGCGCGAGATCAGCGCCCGCGACGGCAAGGGCGTGAAGATGCTGATGAAGTCGGTGGATGCCGCGTTCGCGGCGGCGATGTCCCGGCTGCCGACGCCCAAGCTGACGCGCGCGCTGCAGGCCGCCATCGAGCGCCAGCAGCCGGCCCGCGCCGGAATGGTGCGACCCAAGATGCGCTACGCCCACCAGGGCGGCCACAACCCGCCCGTCGTCGTGATCCACGGCACGTCGCTGGACGCCGTTTCGGACGCCTACCGCCGCTACCTGGAACATTTCTTCGCAGCCACGTTCAAACTGCGCGGAACCCCGCTTAGAATACAATTCAAGACAGGCGCGAACCCGTATGCGGGCGCCGCCTCACGCCGTTAGGACCTGTCATTGCCGCCTCATTTGGCGTGCAGGGGTCCCCGAGAGCGTCAACAACAAGGAGCTCAACCATGAGCAACAAAGGGCAAATGCTACAAGACCCGTTCCTGAACACGCTGCGCAAGGAGCATGTCCAGGTTTCGATCTACCTCGTCAACGGCATCAAGCTGCAGGGCCAGATCGAGTCGTTCGACCAGTACGTCGTGCTGCTCAAGAACACGGTCACGCAGATGGTCTACAAGCACGCCATCTCCACGGTCGTGCCGTCGCGTCCCGTGACGATGCCGCACAACAACCACAACGGCGACAGCGAGAGTTGATCGCCCGCGCGTGCCGCGCCTCGCGCGGCACGCTTCCGTAGATGCTCGAACGCCCGCAGCAAGGCGACCGCGCGCTGCTCGTCGCGCTCGACTTCGGCACGCGCGACGTCGCCGACCGGCTCGGCGAGCTGTCCGCGCTGGCGCAGTCGGCGGGCGCCACCGTACTGGGCGACGTGAGCGGACGCCGCGCCAGGCCGGATCCCGCGCACTTCGCCGGCCGCGGCAAGGTGGACGAGATCCGCGCGCTGCGCGAAGCCACCGGCGCCGACCTCGTGATCTTCGACCACGCGCTGTCCGGCGTGCAGCAGCGCAACCTCGAGCAGGCGATCGGCTGCCGCGTCGTCGACCGCACGAGCCTGATCCTGGACATCTTCGCGCTGCGCGCGCGCAGCGCCGAGGGCAAGCTGCAGGTGGAACTCGCGCAGCTGCAGCACATGAGCACGCGGCTCGCGGGCGCGTGGACCCACCTCGAGCGCCAGAAAGGTGGCATCGGCTTGCGCGGCCCGGGCGAAACGCAGCTCGAAACCGACCGCCGCCTGATCGGCAACCGCGTGAAGCTCGTGCGTGAGCGGATCGCGCGCGTCGCCACCCGCCGCCACGTCCAGCGCCGCACGCGCGAGCGCGCCGACGTGCACACGGTGGCGCTCGTCGGCTATACCAACGCAGGCAAGTCGACGCTGTTCAACCGGCTGACCGGCGACCGCGTGTACGCGGCCGACCAGCTGTTCGCCACGCTCGACACCACGCTGCGCCGGATCTGGGTGCCGGATGCCGGCACGATCGTGCTGTCCGACACCGTAGGCTTCATCCGCGACCTGCCGCACGACCTCGTCGCCGCATTCCGCGCCACGCTGTCGGAGGCCGCGGAGGCCGACCTGCTGCTGCACGTCGTCGATGCGTCGTCGCCCACGCAGGACGTGCAGGAAGAGGCCGTCGAGGCCGTCCTGGCGGAGATCGGTGCGGCCGACGTGCCGCGCATCCGCGTGCTGAACAAGATCGACGCGGCGGGCCTGGCGCCGGGCGTCGAGCGCGACGCCTGTGGTACCATTTCGACGGTCCGGGTCAGCGCCATTACCGGTGCCGGTTGCGCCGAATTGCGCACCGCGCTGGGCGAACGATTCCCGCGTCCAGCCCCGCTGGTTGAGCCGCCTTCCGCGGCCGCCGGCGATGTCCACGAATCCGGCTCCTGATCCCCGATGTCGCTCAACGACCCCCAATGGGGCAAGCGCAATAACGCTCCCGGCGGCGGCCCGCCGGACCTCGACGAGATCTGGCGCAACTTCAATCGCCGGCTCGGCGAGCTGTTCGGCCGTCGCGGCGGCGCGTCCGGCGGCGGCGACGGCGGTGGCTCCGGCACGCTGCCCACGCGCGGCCTGCTGGCGATCGTCGCGCTGATCATCGTCATCTGGCTCGCCAGCGGCTTCTACATCGTCGACGAAGGCCGCCGCGGCGTCGTCACGCGCTTCGGCAAGTACGTCGAGACCACGCTGCCCGGCCCGCACGTGCGGCTGCCGTGGCCCGTCGAATCGGTGGAAATCGTCGACTTCTCGCAGGTGCGCACCGTGGAAGTCGGCTATCGCAACACGCCGAAGAACAAGATGGACCAGGAAGCGACGATGCTGACCGATGACGAGAACATCATCGACATCGCGTTCGCGGTCCAGTACAACGTCAACGACGCGCGCGCCTTCCTGTTCAACAACCGCAAGCCCGACGAGATCGTCAAATTCGTCGCCGAGAGCGCCATCCGCGAGGTGATCGGCCGCAGCCAGATGGACTTCGCGCTGTACGAAGGCCGCGACCAGATCGCGCAGGACACGCGCAAGCTGATGCAGGCGATGCTGGACCATTACGGCGCGGGCATCGCCATCCAGGCCGTGTCGCTGCAGAGCGTGCAGCCACCGGAGAAGGTGCAGGCGGCGTTCGACGACGCGGTGAAGGCGAGCCAGGACCGCGACCGCCAGAAGAACGAAGGCCAGGCCTATGCCAACGACGTGATCCCGCGCGCGCGCGGCACGGCGGCGCGGCTGCTCGAGGAAGCCAACGGCTACCAGGCGGAAGTCGTGCAGCGCGCGCAGGGCGACGCGTCGCGCTTCCGCTCGATCCTCGTCGAGTACCAGAAGGCGCCCGCCGTCACGCGCGAGCGGCTGTACCAGGACATGATGCAGTCGGTGCTCGGCAATTCCAGCACGATCGTCGTCGACCAGAAGGCCGGCCAGAACCTCCTGTACCTGCCGCTGGACAAGCTGATCCAGCAGTCGGCGCCGGCGCCCGCGGGCAGCGGCGCGACGACCACGCCGGTACTGCCGGGAACGGACGCCACGTCGGCGCGCGCCACCGTCGGCACCGACGGCACGCTGTCGATCGATCCGCGCAGCCGCGACGCGCTGCGCAACCGCGAGGGACGCTGACATGAAGCTGATGCCCATCGTCGCCCTCGTCGTCGCGCTGCTGCTCGTCGCGTCGCAGTCGCTGTTCACCGTCGACCAGAAGCAGTACGCGGTCAAGTTCCAGCTCGGCGAAGTCGTCGACATCAAGCAGGAAGCCGGCCTGTACACCAAGCTGCCGCTGATCCAGTACGTGCGCTACTTCGACCGCCGCAACCTCACGCTCGAGAATGCGGAGCCGGACCGGATGACGACGTCCGAGAAGAAGCCGCTGCTCGTCGACTTCATCGTGCTGTGGCGCATCGCCGACGTGAAGCAGTACTACGTGTCCGTCAACGGCGACGAGGAAGCCGCGCGCCGGCGCCTCTCGCAGACGGTGCGCGCGAACCTGGCCGAGGAATTCAACAAACGCACGGTCAACGAGGCGATCTCCACCGAGCGCAACCGCATCACGTCGACGACGCAGCAGCGCGCCAACGCGGATGCGCGCTCGATCGGCGTCGAAGTGGTGGACGTGCGGCTGCGCCGCATCGAGCTGCCGCCCGACGTCACGGGCCCCGTGTACCAGCGGATGGAATCGGAACGCCGGCGTGTCGCCAACGAGCTGCGCTCGCAGGGCGCGGCCGAAGCCGAGCGCATCCGCGCCGACGCCGACCGCCAGCGCCAGGTGATCCTGGCCGACGCGTACAAGCAGGCGCAGACGATCAAGGGCCAGGGCGACGCCAAGGCCTCGGCCATCTACGCCGACGCGTTCAACGGCAACCCCGAGTTCTACGATTTCTACCGCAGCCTGGAGAGCTACCGGGCCGCGTTCAACAATCGCAGCGACGTCTTCGTGCTCGACCCGAGCAGCGAATTCTTCAAGTATTTCCGGCAGTCCGGCGGCGTGCGCGCCGCGACGCCGCCGCGCGCGAAGTAATTCGCGCGCGCCGTCGTCCCGCGCCGTCATGGCCCCGTTCCGTCCTGCGCCCGCACTTCGCGCCCCGCGCCATGCGTAACTGGCTGCTGCCCGAGTACGTCGAGGACCTGCTGCCCGACGAGGCCTTGCGCGTCGAGCAGTTGCGTCGCGCGCTGCTCGATCACTTCCTCGCGCGCGGCTATCGGCTGGTGCAGCCGCCGCTCGTCGAGCACCTGGACGCGCTGACCACCGGCACCGGCCGCGACCTGGAGCTGCAGACGTTCAAGGTCGTCGACCCGATGTCCGGCCGCATGCTGGGCGTGCGCTCCGACATCACGCCGCAGGTGGCGCGCATCGACGCGCACGTGCTCAACGAAGCGGGCGTCACGCGGCTCTGCTATGCGGGCAGCGTGCTGCACACGTTGCCGTCGGGCCCGGGCTCGACGCGCGAGATCGTGCAGATCGGCGCCGAGCTCTTCGGCGAAGCCGGCATCACCGGCGACCAGGAGGCGATCGCGCTGCTCCTGTCCGCGCTGGGCGCGGTGGGCGTCGCGCGCCGCCATCTCGACCTCGGTCATGCCGCGGTCTATCGCGCGCTGGTCAACGCCGCCGGCGTGGCCGGCAGCGGCGACGAGGGCGACCTGTTCGACGCCGTACGCACCAAGGACGCGCCGGGCGTCGCCACGCTGACGGAACGGCTGCCGCGCGCGTGGCGCGACGCACTGTGCGCATTGCCCACGCTCTACGGCCCCGCCGCCGAGGTGCTGGCCCGCGCACGCAACGAATTGCCGGACACGCCGGCCATCGCCAACGCGCTGTCGCGCTGGCCACGGTGGCGCGCGGCGCGGCCGCCGACGTCGACGGCCTGCACATCGATCTCGCGGATCTGCGCGGCTATCATTATCACAACGGCATCACGTTCGAAGTGTTCACCGCCGGCGAGTCGCTGGCCATCGGCCGGGCGGCCGCTACGACGGCGTCGGCAAGGCCTTCGGCCGCGCGCGCCCCGCCACCGGCTTCACGCTCGACCTGCGCCAGCTCGCGGACGTCGTCGCACGCACACACTGAATCCATGGGCAAGAACGTCGTCATCATCGGCACCCAATGGGGTGACGAAGGCAAGGGCAAGATCGTCGACTGGCTGACGGACGAGGCGCAGGGCGTCGTCCGTTTCCAGGGCGGCCACAACGCGGGCCATACGCTCGTCATCAACGGCCACAAGACGGTGCTGCGGCTCATCCCGTCCGGCGTGCTGCGCCCGGGCGTCGCCATCTACGTCGGCAACGGCGTCGTCGTGTCGCCGCAGGCGCTGTTCACGGAGATCGGCGAGCTCGAGCGCGCCGGCGTCGAGGTGCGCTCGCGGCTGCGCGTGTCGCCGGCCTGCCCGCTGGTGCTGCCGTCGCACGCGGCGCTGGATCAGGCGCGCGAATCCGGCGCGGACGGCAAGATCGGCACTACGGGACGCGGCATCGGCCCCGCCTACGAGGACAAGATCGCGCGGCGCGCCGTGCGCGTGCAGGACATCGTCGACGCGGACCGCTTCGCGGCCAAGCTCGCGCGCGTGATGGAGTACCACAACTTCATCCTCACGCAGTACTACAAGCGCGAGGCGGTTTCGTTCGAGAAGACGCGGGATGAAATCCTGGGGCTCGCGCCGCAGTTGATCCCGATGATCGCCGACGTCGCCGCGCTGCTGCAGGTGGCGCGCGAGCGTGGCGATTCGCACAGGCGCGCAGGGCGCTGCTGGACATCGACCACGGGACACCCGCACGTTCGTCACGAGCTCCAGCTTCATCGCCGGCGCCGGCACCGGCGCGGCATCATTGCCTTGTCCGACTACGTGCTGGGCATCACCAAGGCGTACACGACGCGCGTCGGCGAAGGTCCTTTCCCCACCGAGCTCACCGACGAGACGGGCGCGGGCCTCGCGAAGCGCGGCAACGAGTTCGGCTCGGTGACGGGCCGCCCTCGACGCTGCGGCTGGCTGGACATCCCGGCGCTGAAGCGCTCGCTGCAGGCTCTACGAGGGCGTCAACGGCTCTGCTCACCAGCTCAACGTGCTCGGCGCTGGCCATGCGCGAAGTGAAGATCTGCACCGGCTACGTGGCCCACGGCCAGCCGTTGTCGCTGGTGCCAACGGGTGCCGACGCCGTCGCGGCCTGCGTCGCGCAATACGAATCGATGCCCGGCTGGTCCGAGTCGACGGTGGGTGCGAAGACGTTCGACGCGCTGCCGTCCAACGCGCGCAACTACCTGCGCCGCATCGAGGTGCTGACCGGCGTCCCGATCGCGATGGTCTCCACCGGACCGGATCGCAGCGAGACGATCCTCGTGCATCATCCGTTCCGCTGACGACCGTGCCGACGGACCTTCACGTCACGTGGGACGAGTACAACGTGCTCACCGAGCGCCTGGCGCACATCGTCCACGGCTCGGGCTTCCGCTTCAACCAGATCATCTGCATCGCGCGCGGCGGCCTGCGCGTCGGCGACGTGCTGTCGCGGATCTTCGAGCTGCCGCTCGCGATCCTGTCGACGCACTCCTATGCGGCCGAGGGCGGCACCGTGCGCGGCGAGCTCGTCATCGCCGAGCACATGACGATGACGCGGCCGCAGCTCGGCAATCGCGTGCTGCTGGTCGACGACATGGTCGACAGCGGCCACACGCTCGCGGCCGTGGCGGCGAAATTTACCCGGCGCTTTCCGGTCATCCAGGAGATGAAAACGGCGGTGCTGTGGTGGAAGGCGTGCTCGGTGTTCACGCCCGACTACTACGTCGACTACCTGCCCGACAATCCCTGGATCCACCAGCCGTTCGAGGTCTACGACACGCTGCGGCCCGAAGGGCTCGCAGCGCGACTCGCGCCGAAGTGAGACGCATGCCGGCGGCGCGCATGACGCGCAACGCCGCCGCCGCGCCGACGCTTCAGCGCTTGCGCGCGGCGGGCTTGCAACCTCGGACGGCCTTGGCCTTGCGCGCGCCCTTGCGCGTCGTCGTCCGCTTCTTCGCCGTGGTCTTGCGCGCCGTCCGTTTGGCGACGGTCGCGGGGCTCTTGCCCTTCGCCACCTTGCCCGTGCGCGTGGTCTTCTTCGCGGTCGTCTTCTTCGCGGCGTTTTCCTGGCCGTTGTCTTCTTCGCCGCCGTCTTCTTCGCCGCCGTCTTCTTCGCCGCCGTCTTCTTCGCCGTCGTCTTCCCGGCGGCAGGCTTCTTCGCGGTGGTCTTCTTCGCGGTGGTCTTCTTAGCGGCCTTCTTCGCCGGCTTGGCCGTCATCTTCTTCTTGGCCGCCTTCGCGGCCTTCTCGACGTTCGCCGCCGCCTTGGTGCGCGGACGAGCGCTTGGCCTTCCAGCGCAGCCTTGCCGGCCTTTTCAATGCGCGCGGACAGGCCTTCGCCGCGCGCTTGACGACCGCCTTCTGCGCCGTCTTCGCCTTCCTGGCCATCGCCTGCTGCGCGCTCTTCGCGGAATCCATCGCGCGCGACGCGAAAGCGCTCGCCTCGTTCTGCATGCTGGTGGCCACGGGCGCGGCCGCGGCCAGCGCTTCCTGGGTCTTGGTGGAGACCACCTCGCCGGCCGCCGCGGCGTGCTGCATCATCGTCTCGCCCATCGCAGCGGCGCTTTCGCCGATCTTCTGGCCGATCTCGAGCGCCTTGTCCTTGGCCGCGCCCGCCGCATCCGCCAGCGTATCCAACAACGACTTTTCGTTGCTCATCGTTCCTCGAGTCCGGTAAGTGATGAATGGAATGCGCGCGTGTCGCGACGTGCACGACGCAGCGCGCTGCCGCATTCGATTCTAATCACTCCGGAAACGAAAAGGGGCGCCCGCAAGGCGCCCCATGGCAATGACCCGGCCCGCCGCATCAACGCGACGGCAAGCCGGCTTTCGATCGTGGTGCCCAGAAGAGGACTCGAACCTCCACAGTGTTGCCACCGCCAGGACCTGAACCTGGTGCGTCTACCAATTCCGCCATCTGGGCAGCCGGAACCCGACATTTTACGGTAGCCTTGAAATCGTGTCAAAACGACCCTCAAAATCCCCCGAAGGCGGCGAAGCCGACCTTTCCACAAGAATTCTCGAAGGCCTCGCGGCCGCGGGAACCCCGCTGGCCCCCGCCGAACTGGCCGCGCAGATCGAATTGCGCCGGTCCCGGCAGGACGCTTTCGACGAGGCGGTCGAAGCCCTTGCGCGCAAGGGCAAGCTGATCATCAACCGCAAGGGCGAGCTGTGCCTGCCCGCGAAGCTCGACGTCGTCGCCGGCACCGTCATCGGCCATCCGGACGGCTATGGCTTCCTGACCCCGGACGAAGGCGGTGACGACCTGTTCCTGTCCGAGCGGGAGATGCACAAGGTTTTGCACGGCGACCGCGCGGCTGCGCGCGTCGTCGGCGTCGACCGCCGCGGGCGGCCGGAGGGCCAGATCGTCGATGTCCTCGAACGCGCGAACAAGACGATCGTCGGCCGGCTGCACGAGGAGCGCGGCGTCTGGTTCGTCGTCGCCGAGAACCGGCGCATCAACCAGGACCTGCTGATCCCCGCGGGCGAGCGTGGCGATGCAAAGGACGGCCAGGTCGTCGTCGCCGAGATCCTGACGCAGCCGGCGCCGGACCGCGAGGCGGTGGCGCGCGTCGTCGAGGTGCTGGGCAACGCCACCGATCCCGGCATGGAGATCGAGATCGCGCTGCGCAAGCACGCGCTGCCGTTCGAGTTCTCGGCGGACGCCAAGCGCGCCGCGGAAAAGCTGCCGACGGAAGTGCGCGCCGCCGACATCAAGGGCCGCCGCGACCTGCGCGATCTTCCGCTCGTGACGATCGACGGCGAGACCGCGCGCGACTTCGACGACGCCGTGTACTGCGAACGCAACGCCAAGGGCTTCCGCCTCGTCGTCGCCATCGCCGACGTGTCGCACTACGTCCGCGATGGTGACGCGCTGGACGTCGAGGCGCGCGAACGCGGGAACTCGGTGTACTTCCCCCGTCGCGTCATCCCGATGCTGCCGGAAGCGCTGTCCGACGAGTTGTGCTCGCTGAAGCCGCGCGTCGACCGGCTGTGCATGGTCTGCGACCTGCAGGTGACGCCGGCCGGCGCCATCGCGGGCTACACATTCTACCCGGCGGTCATGCACTCGAAGGCGCGGCTCACCTACACGGCCGTGTGGGAAGTGCTGTCCGACACGGCCAACGCGACGTCGAAGGACGCGCTGGCGATGAAGCCGCAGCTCGACACGCTGTATGCGCTCTACCAGGTGCTGGCCACCGCGCGCAGGAAGCGTGGCGCCATCGACTTCGAGACGATCGAGCTCGCGCTGAAATTCGACGACAAGGGCAAGATCGAGGCGATCGTGCCCGCCCCGCGCAACGACGCGCACAAGCTGATCGAGGAATGCATGCTCGCGGCCAACGTGTGCACGGCAGCGTTTCTCGCCGGGCACAAGCAGCCCGTGCTCTATCGCGTCCACGAAGGCCCGACGCCCGAGAAGCTCACGCAACTGAAGGCTTTCCTGTCGAGCTCGGCGCTGATGCTCACCGGCGGCGACAAGCCGACGGCGATGGACTACGCCAAGCTGATCGCCAAGCTCGAAGGCCGCCCGGACCAGGCGCTGCTGCAGACGGTGCTGCTGCGCTCGCTGCAGCAGGCGCAATACCAGCCGGACAACGAGGGCCACTTCGGCCTGGCGTACGAGGCCTACGCGCACTTCACGTCGCCGATCCGGCGTTACCCGGACCTGCTGGTGCACCGCGCGATCAAGGCCGTGCTCGCGGGCAAGAAGTACGTGCCCAAGGGCGCGACTTGGGAGGAACTGGGCAAGCATTGCTCGATGACCGAGCGCCGCGCCGACGAGGCGACGCGCGACGTCGTCAACTGGCTCAAGTGCTTCTACATGCAGGACAAGATCGGCGAGGTCTACGACGGCACCGTGTCCGGCGTCGCGAGCTTCGGCCTCTTCGTCACGCTCGACGGGCTCTCGATCGACGGGCTCGTGCACGTGACCGAGCTCGGCAAGGATTACTTCCGCTACGACGCCGTGCGGCACGCGCTGGTCGGCGACCGCAGTGGCGCGGCGTGGACGCTGGCGCAGCGCGTGCGCATCCGCGTCGCGCGTGTCGACATGGAGACGTCGAAGATCGACTTCACGCTGGCTACCGGCGAGGCGCTGACGAGTGAAATCGCACCGCCGGTGCTTCCTGTCACCGGCAAGGCACCGCCCGCCTCGTCGCGCCCGCAACTCTCGCAACCGCTGACGCGCGGCGACAAGCCGGCGCGCACCGTGAAAGCCCCGAAACGATGACGTCCTCCGCCTCCGGCCGCGTGCTCGGCACGCCGCTGTCTCCCGGCGCCACGCGCGTGATGCTGCTCGGCAGCGGCGAACTGGGCAAGGAAGTCGTCATCGCGTTGCAAAGGCTCGGCGTGGAGACGATCGCCGTCGACCGCTATGCGGACGCGCCGGCTCAGCAGGTGGCGCATCGCGCGCACGTGATCGCGATGACGGATGGCGCGGCGCTGCGCGCGCTGGTCGAGCGCGAGCGGCCGCAGCTTGTCGTGCCCGAGATCGAGGCCATCGCCACCGACGAGCTCGTCGCCATCGAAGCGGCCGGCCTCGCCGAAGTGATCCCGACGGCGCGCGCCGCGCAGCTCACGATGAACCGCGAAGGCATCCGGCGGCTCGCGGCCGAGGAACTCGGCCTGCCGACGTCGCCTTACCGCTTTGCGGGCAGCGAGGCCGAGTTGCGCGCGGCGATCGACGGCGGCATCGGTTTCCCCTGCCTCGTGAAGCCGGTGATGTCGTCGTCGGGCAAAGGGCAATCGCTGCTGCGCGGTCCGGCGGACATCGCGCCCGCATGGGCCTATGCGGAGAGCGCGGGCCGCGTGCGCGGCGGGCGCGTGATCGTCGAGGGCTTCATCGACTTCGACTACGAGATCACGCTGCTGACGGCGCGCAGCCTGAACGCGGAGGGCAGCATCGTTACGTCTTTCTGCGAGCCGATCGGGCACGTGCAGGTGAATGGCGATTACGTCGAATCGTGGCAGCCGCAGCCGATGTCGCCGGTGGCGATGGCGCGCAGCCGCGACATCGCGAGCGCGGTCACCGGCGCGCTGGGCGGACGCGGACTCTTCGGCGTCGAGCTCTTCGTCAAGGGCGACGAGGTCTGGTTCTCGGAAGTGAGCCCGCGCCCGCACGACACCGGCATGGTCACGATGTGCACGCAGCGGCAGAACGAGTTCGAGCTGCACGCACGCGCGATCCTCGGCTTGCCCGTGGATACGTCGCTGCGGCGGCCGGGCGCTTCGGCGGTGATCTATGGCGGCCAGGATGCGCGCGGCGTGCGCTTCGCCAATGTCGCGCACGCGCTTGCGGTGCCCGAGTCTGACCTGCGTCTCTTCGGCAAGCCGGAGGCTTACGTCAAGCGCCGGATGGGCGTGGCGCTCGCCAACGCCGACGACGTCGCCACCGCGCGCGAACGCGCCAAGGACGCTGCGAGCCGCGTCACGGTGCTCGCCCCCTGACGATGGACATCGTCGTGCAGGCGCCGCACCTCGCGCCCGAGGATGTGGACATGCTCGCGCTGATGACCGGCGCACGCGGCGTCGAGCCCGTCTCGCGCGCCAGCAACGACGCGGTGCGCTTCCACGAAGTGGCGCACCGCGACGGCGTCGCCGAGGCTTGCGCCGCGGTCGGCTACGACGTTGCGTTCGTCGAAGCGCCGCGCGCCCTGGGCGAGGTCGGCGTCGTGGCCATGGACATGGACTCGACGCTGATCACGATCGAGTGCATCGACGAGATCGCCGACATGAAGGGCCTCAAGCCGCAGGTGGCCGCGATCACCGAGCGCTCGATGCGCGGCGAGATCGACTTCGCGCAGAGCCTGCGCGCCCGGGTGGCGCTGCTCGAGGGCCTGCACGTCAGCGACCTGCAGCGTGTGTACGACGAGCGGCTGCAACTCTCGCCCGGCGCCGAGCGGATGCTCGCCGGCTTCAAGCCCGCCGGCGCAACCACCATGCTCGTGTCCGGCGGCTTCACGTTCTTCACGGAACGGCTGAAGGCGCGACTTGGGCTCGATGTCGCGGTGGCCAATACGCTGGAAGTCGTGGATGGTCGGCTGACCGGTTCATTGACCGGGCCGCTGATCGACGCCGCGGCCAAGGCGCAAACGGTGCGCGCCATCGTCGCCGAGCGCGGCGGCCTGCTCGTGACGCTCGGTGACGGCGCCAACGACCTGCCGATGTTCCGCGCGGCCGACGTCTCGGTCGCGTATCACGCGAAGCCCGTCGTGCGCGCCGAGGCGACGCATGCGATCGATCACTGCGGGCTGGATGCGGCGCTGAATTTCTTCACTTGAAGCGGGCTGCGATCGGCGGCCTCACCCCGGTCGTCAAGGCTGCGCTCCGGTCAGCGTCAATCGATGTGTTCCACGCCATCAGGCAACGTCACCCAGGCGTGCTTGCGCTCTTCATACACCGACACGCGCGGGGACGGAAACGCGGGATCCGCGAACGCGCCGACCGGAATCGCGACGAAGTCGTCCAGCCCCTGCAGGTAGTAATAGACCGTAGCGCCGCAGCGCGGGCAGAAGTGGAACTCGGCGCGGCCGCCCGAATCGCCGGTGCGCACCCAGCTCGACGACTCGCCGCTTACGACGACGTCCGCACGCGCGAAGCGCGCCTGCGCTCCGAACACGCTGCCGGTGCGCCGCTGGCAAGCGAGGCAATGGCACACGGAAATGCGAACCGGCTCGCCCCTGACGACTGCGGTGAGTTGGCCGCAACTGCAGGCGGCGATGCGGGATGGATTCATCGTCGCGTCTCCTCCAGCCGTTGCGCGCGTTCGACGGTGCGACGCGCATTGCGATAGGTCGGCACCTCGACCCACAATCCGTCGACCAGCGCGCGATCCTCGCCGCGCTCGCGCGCCGCCTCGAACGCGGCGATCATCGCATGTGCGCGCGCGATCTCGTCGGCGCCGGGCGTCAGCGCGGCGTTCAGCGCGGCGGCATGATCCGGGCGCACGAGCGACTTGCACCGGTAGCCGAGCCGCCGGCTGCGGCGCGCCTCCCGCGCCGCACCCTCGACGTCGGCAAACGTATACGGCGCGTCCACCGGCTCGATGCCGGCGGCGCGGCACTCGAGCACGAAGCGGCGCCGCGCGTAATCCAGTTCTTCGGCCTCCTGCGTGCGTTCCGCGCAGAGGTCCGCCGCCAGGTCCTCGGCGCCGAGCAATGCGCAGCGGATGCGCGGGCTCGCGCCTGCGATCGCGCGCACGTCGACCACGCCGAGCGCCGTCTCGCAGACCGGCAGGATTTCCGTCGAGCCTGCCGGCAACGCGAGCTGGTGCTCCCACGTGGCGAGTGCAGCGTCGAGTGCGCGCATCTGCGCGGCGGTGGCCGCCATCGGATAAGCGACGATGTCGGGCCGCCCCGGCATCGCCGCGGCCAGGTCGAGCGGTCCGTCGCCGTCCAGCGCGTTGACGCGCACCGCAGCCACCTTGCCCGCCGCGCGCCACTCCGCAAGCAATGCCGCGATGCCGGCGCGCGCTTCCTGCTTGCGCGACGGCGGCGTGAAGTCCTCGAGGTCGGCGATCAACACGTCGGCGTCGCAGCCGCGCATCGCGTCGTGCGCCGCGCGCACGGCGCCGGGCCCGAAGAGCCAGGTACGTCGCAGGTCCGGCGCCGGCACGCTCATCGGGCGGAAACGGAAGGGCGTGCGTCAGGCGGCGGGCCGTCGCGCCGTGACGACGTGCGCCTGGATCTTGCCCGTGATCGGGCCACGGCCGAAGCGCTCCGCCAGCGCACGCTCCGCGACGTCGGTCGCCCGCTCGAGGCCCGCCGGGTCGCGCGCCTCGAGTTCGTTACGCAGCGGCGTGCCCTGGCAGAACGCGACGGCAACGTCGCGCGCCGATTCGGCGCGGCTGTCGAAGGCCAGCGTCTCGATGCGGCGCTCGCCCGTGAAGCCTCCCGCGACGAGCGCGGCGTCGAGCGCACGGACGTCGTAGTGGCCGTGCGGTGTGCGTGCCAGGAAGCGCGGCGGGTCGGCGGGATACAGCGTCACCATCGCCTGCGTCACGCAATCCGGGAACGCGTTGTCCTCGATCCGGTCCCACACGTTGAACTGCAACGTACCGCCGGGCTTCAGCACGCGCAACGACTCCGCGAACGCCGCGGGCTTGTCGGGCAGGAACATGAAGCCGAACTGGCAGGCGACGACGTCGAAGCTCGCGTCGGCGAACGGCAGCTTCATCGCGTCGGCCTGCTGCCAGGTCACCGGGCGCGCCGTTCCCACGCTCTGCGCATGCTCGATCATCGCGGGATTCAGGTCCGTGGCGACGATCGTCACGTCGGCCGGCAATTCGGCGGCCAGGTGGCGAGTCACGACACCGGTACCGGCCGCGATTTCCAGCACCGAAGCCGGCGCCGCTGCGACGACGCGCGCCGCAAGGTCGCGCGCATACGGCTCGAATATGAGCGGAACGAGGTAACGTTCGTACAGCCGCGGAATGGAGCCCGCGAACGCGCGGTCGGTGGTCGAAGCGCTCATGGAGCCCTCCGCAAAGACGTGCCTAGCGCAGCACCAGCCGCAGGAACGCCCAGATGTTCCAGGCGCCGAGCACCAGGATGACGACCCACGTGAGGATCGTGCCGGTGAAGCGGCCGAACGAGACGCCGGCGCTCGACGTCAGGCCGACGACGTGCAACAGCCGGCCGACGACGAACGCGAGGCCCGCCGCGTGCAACAGCAGTTCGGGCGCGCGGTTGAGCTCCGCGACGAGCAACAGCAACAGCGCGGGCCACGCCCACTCGGACAGGTTGGCATGCACGCGGATGGCGCGCGTCAGCTCGCGATGGCCGCCGTCGCCGATGCCGATGCCGGAGCGCCGGCGCCAGATCGACACGCGCAGCCCCAGCACCACCAGCAGGATGGCGGTAACGCCCGCGTACAGCGCGGTGATGGCCGGCATCGGGGCGGGATTCATCGCGTCAGTCCGCTTCGTCGATCCAGGCCATCTGGATGGCCTCGAGGATCTTCTCGCCGCTGCGGCCGGGGTCGTCGTCGAAGCCCGGCAGCGCGAGCACCCAGCGATGCAGGTCGGTGAAGCGGACCGTGGCGGGATCGACGTCCGGATGCGCGTCCACCAGCGCCAGCGCGATGTCCTGCGTGTCGGTCCACTTCATCGCTACTTGCCTTCCTTGGCGTAGTTGATCGTGTAGCGCGGAATCTCGACGACGAGCTTCGTGTCGCCGACGATCGCCTGGCACGACAGCCGCGACAACGGCGTCAGTCCCCACGCGCGGTCCAGCAGGTCGTCCTCGTCCTCCGTCGACGGCGGCAGCGAGTTGAAGCCCTCGCGCACGATCACGTGGCACGTGGTGCAGGCGCAGGACTTCTCGCAGGCGTGCTCGATCTCGACGCCGTGGTCGAGCAGATTGTCGCACAGCGATTCGCCGGGCGTGGCTTCGAACGTGAGCCCGTCGGGGCACACCTCGGGATGGGGAAGGACGACGATTTCGGTCACGGTCACACCACCTGGTCGATCGACTTGCCGGCGAGCGCGCGCTGCACGCCGCGGTCCATCCGGCGCTGCGCCAACGTGCCGGTGGCGCGGTTGGCGGCCTCGAGGGCGGAGCGTAGCGCATCCGCGTCCGCGCCTTCGCGTGCGGCGGCCAGCGCCCGCAGCGACGCGTCGAGCGACGACCGTTCCGCGGCATCCAGCAGGTCGCCGTCGACGGCAAGCGCCGCGCGCGTCACTTCGAGCAACTGGTCGGCGTCCACCTGCGCCTCCGCCAGCGCGCGGGCCCGCGCGTCGTCGCCGGCGTGCACGTTGGCATCCTGCAGCATCGTCGCGACTTCGTCGTCGGACAAACCGTACGACGGCTTCACAGCGATCGAGGCCTCGATGCCCGACGTCTCCTCGCGCGCCGTCACCGACAGCAGGCCGTCGGCATCGACGTTGTACGTGACGCGGATGCGCGCCGCGCCCGCGGCCATCGGCGGGATGCTGCGCAGCTCGAAGCGCGCCAGCGAGCGCACGTCGGACACCTTCTCGCGCTCGCCCTGCACGACGTGGATGGCCATCGCGGTCTGGCCG
>JBGAIC010000115.1:0-4830 GCA_044225845.1 Casimicrobiaceae bacterium | reverse complement strand
GACGGCACCCGCACGCGCACCACCGCGGCGGTCTCGTGCGACGCGGACCCGCTCATCGCGAGCAAACCGTCACGCGACCTCGACGGAATAGATGTGGGGAAGGTGGCGCGCAAGGCAGCGCCACGTGCGCCCTTCGTCGCGGCTGCCCCACAGCTCGCCCGACGTCGTGCCGAAATAGAGACCCGCGGGATCGCGCGCATCTGACGTCATCGCCTGGCGCTTGACCGTCCACCACGCCTGCGACTTGGGCAAGCCGTCCGCCTGCCGGCGCCACGACTTGCCGCCATCCTGCGAACGGAAGACGGCGGGCTTGCCGCCGGGCGCCGTGCGCGGCCACACGTCGGTGCCGTCCATCGGGAAGATCCACAGCGTGTCCGGGTCGCGCGGATGCACGACCATCGGGAAGCCGACGTGCCCCACGGCCTTCGGCATCGTCGCCCCCATGTCGTCCCAGCGGCCTTTCGCACGATCGAGCCGGAAGAGGCCGCAATGGTTCTGCTGGTAGAGCCGGTCCGGGTTGCCTGCGGCGAAGCGCACGCAATGCGGGTCCTGGCCGAACTCGGGGTAGGGGTCCGGCCCGAAGTCGAGCTTCACGCCCGCGTTGAGCGGCGCCCAGTGCGCACCCGCGTCGGTGGACTCGAACGTGCCACCGCTCGACATGCTCATGTAGAGATGGCGCGCGTCGCGCGGGTCGACCAGGATCGAGTGCATCGTGGGCCCGTCCGGCGTGCCGTCCTGGTCGCCGCCGCACCATTCCTTGCGCCGCGGGTGCTCGTTGAAACCCTGCACCGGATTCCATGTCGCGCCGCCGTCTTCCGAGCGGAAGAGCCCCTGCGGCGACGTGCCCGCGTACCACGCGCCGGGTTCGCTCGCATGCGCGGGCGACAGCCAGAACGTGTGATGCACGCTGCGGCCGCTCTTGTCCGCGAACGCCGGCGGCTTGGCGGCCTCCTTCCACGTGCGACCGCGATCGGTCGAGCGGAAAATCGTCGGGCCCAGGTGGCCGGTGCGCGCGGCGACGAGCCACGTCTTCGGATCGCGCGGATCGACGACCGCGTGATTGAGGATGTGGCCCAGGAACTGCGGGCCCGCGAGCTTGAAGCTGCGACGCGCCGTGTCGCTGCGCAACGTCCACAGGCCCTTGCGCGTGGCGATCAGCAGCGTCACGGGGCGCGCCGGTACGCGGACGGCGGCGGGATTGCGCAGGCGGGGCATCGTGTCTCCCGGGCGGCGTGGCAGGGAGGGCAACGCTACTCCCGGCCCGCGCGCGGATCGTGTACGTATTTACACAGGCGGCGCGGGCACGCGCGCTACACTTCGCGACCCGGCGGCCCGTCGCGGACGGCCGCGGCCCCAACATGCGGAGACGACGATGATCAAGGTGGGCGACACGCTGCCTGCAGGCACGCTGCAGGAATTCTTCGAGACGGCGCAGGGCGGCTGCGCCGTCGGTCCCAACCCGGTGACGATCGAGTCGCTGACGGCCGGCAAGAAGGTCGTGATCTTCGGCCTGCCCGGTGCGTTTACGCCGACGTGCTCGGCCAAGCACGTGCCCGGCTACCTCGCGCACTTCGACGAGCTGAAGGCGAAGGGCGTCGACGCCATCGCGTGCATGTCCGTCAACGATCCCTTCGTCATGGGCGCGTGGGGCCGCGAGCTGCACACCGACGGCAAGGTGCACATGCTGGGCGACGGCAGCGCCGACTACACGAAGAAGCTCGGCCTCGAGTTCGACCTGACGGCGCGCGGCATGGGCATGCGTTGCCAGCGCTTCTCGATGCTCGTCGACAACGGCGTCGTGAAGACGCTCAACGTCGAGGCGCCCGGCAAGTTCGAGGTGTCGAACGCGGAGACGATGCTGAAGCAGGTCTAGCGTTGCAAATGGGGTCAGACACCATTTCGCTGCCACCCGTTGTGCAGCATCGGTACGGCCGCGCGGGAAATGGTGTCTGACCCCATTTAGCCGCGGATCTTGGCGACGATCCCGTCCAGCTCCTCGAGCGACGAATAGCGGATCACGAGCTTGCCCGCGCCGCGCTTAGCCGGCGCGATCTGCACCTTGGCGCCCAGCGCTTCGGCGAGCTCGGTCTCGAGCCGCCGCGTGTCGGCGTCCAGCGTGCGCTTCGGCGCAAGCTTGGCGCTGCCCGGCGGCATCTGCATCGCATGCACGAGCCGCTCGGTGTCGCGCACCGTCAGCTTGCCGTTGACGACGCGCGCCGCCGCCGCGGGCTGCTGCGCCATCGCGAGGCCCAGCAGCGCGCGCGCATGGCCCATGTCCAGCTCGCCCGCCATCAGGTAGTCCTGCACCGGCTTCGCAAGCTGCGTGAGCCGCAGCAGGTTGGTGACCGCGCTGCGCGAACGGCCCACCGCGGCGGCGGCCGCCTCGTGCGTCAGCTTGAACTCGTCAATCAGCCGCTGGAGGCCGTGCGCTTCCTCGAGCGGATTCAGGTCCTCGCGCTGGATGTTCTCGATCAGCGCCAGCGCCAGCGCGGCCTGGTCCGGCACCGTCTTGATCAGCACCGGCACTTCGCGCAGCGCCGCGCGTTGCGCCGCGCGCCAGCGCCGCTCACCCGCGATGATCTCGTAGCGGCCCCCGTCGACCGCGCGCACGAGGATCGGCTGCATCACGCCCTGCGCGCGGATCGAGTCCGCGAGCTCCGCGAGCGAGGCGTCGTCCATCCGTGTGCGCGGCTGGTACTTGCCCGGCTGCAGCTTGTCGATCGCGAGCACCTGCAGCGCCTGTTGCGACGCGGGCGTCGCGCGGTCGTCCGTTCCGGCGAGCAGCGCGTCGAGGCCGCGGCCGAGTCCCTTGGGTTTGATCACGTCGTGCGCCTCTTCGAATGTGCGTCCGTCATGCGCCCGCGCCTGCCGCGCTGTCCATGCGCCGGAGCATCTCGCCCGCCAGCGCGAGGTACGCCAGCGCGCCCTTCGACTGCGGCTCCAGCTTGATCGCCGGCAGCCCGTGCGACGGCGCTTCCGCGAGCCGCACGTTGCGCGGCACCACCGTGCGATACACCTTGTCGCCGAAATGTTTCTCGAGCTCCGCGGCCACGTTCTGGCCGAGCGTGTTGCGCGGGTCCACCATCGTGCGCAGCAACCCTTCGATCTCGAGGCGCGGATTCAAGTGCGCACGCACCTTGCGGATGGTCTGCACGAGATCGGACAGGCCCTCGAGCGCGTAGTACTCCATCTGCATCGGGATCAGCACGCTGTCCGCCGCGCACAGGCCGTTCAGCGTGAGCAGCGACAGCGACGGCGGGCAGTCGAGCAGGATGAAATCGTATTCGGTGGCGACCTCCGAGATCGCGTCGCGCATCTGCGACAGCGCCTCCGCGATAGCGTCCTTGAGGCGCATTTCGCGCTCCGGCAACTCGACGAGCTCCACTTCCGCGCCCGCGAGTTCGCGATTGGCGGGCACGATGTCGAAGCCGCCACTCGGCGACACCGCGCGCACGCCCGCGATCTTCAACTCGCCGAGCAGCACCTGGTACACGGTGGCGTTGAGCGCACGCTTGTCGAGTCCCGCGCCCGTCGTCGCGTTGCCTTGCGGGTCGAGGTCGATCAGCAGCACGCGTCGCTTCATCGCGACGAGGCTCGCGGCGAGGTTCACCGCGGTGGTGGTCTTGCCGACGCCGCCCTTCTGGTTGGCGATGCAGAAGATCTGTGCCATTCAGGGCCCTGTGTTCATGTGCTCGCCTGCGCGAGGCGCAGGCCGAAGGCCACCAGCATGACGCCGGCGATGCGTTCGAGCACGCGTGTGACGCGGCCGCTGGCACGCACGCGCTCGCGCAGCGCCTGCGCGCAGAACACCAGCGTCAGGCAGTAGCCGAGCGTGATCACCGCGATGGTCAGCGCCATCGCGCCGAAGGTGACGAAGCCGCGCTGCGTGGCCGGATCGATGAACAGCGGGAAGAACGCCATGTAGAACATGATCGCCTTCGGATTGAGCAGCGTGATCAGCAGCAGCTGGCGGAAGGAGTGACCTGCCTGGATCGGCAGCGGCGTGACGCTCGCCGACGCGCGCCGGAAGATCAGGCGCACGCCGACGTAAGCGAGGTACGCCGCGCCGGCGTACTGCAACGCGCGGAACCCCATCGGATGCGCCTGCAGGATCGCCGCCACGCCGAGCGCGGCCATCCACATCAGCACCTGGTCGCCGACGATCAGGCCGAGCGTGCCGGCGACGCCCGCGCGCGCACCGCCCTTGCCCGTGGCGGCCAGCAGCCCGAACGTGCCGGGCCCCGGCAGCGCGAGGAACACCAGCACCGCGAGTGCGAACGCCCAGTAGTCGGTGATGCCCAGCATGCGTGCGGATGTGGGTGACGGTGAATGAAGCGCGCGATCAGCGCGACGCCAGCACGATCAGATGGCGCTCGGCATCGAGCTGCGGGACCTGCAGTTTAATGGTGCGCTCGACGGCGACCGGCGGCGACAGCGCGGCGAGCGCGGCGATCTCGTCGGTCGGCACTGCGCCTTTCATTGCGCACCAGCGCCCCGTCGGTGCGAGCAGCGCGCGCGTGCCCGTCACCAGGTCGGCGAGCGATGAGTAGGCGCGCGCGATGACCAGGTCGAATGGCGGCGCGTGCCACGCTTCGACGCGCGCGTTTTCGACGGTGACGTTTGCGAGTTGCAGTTCGAGGGCGGCCTGCGTGAGAAAGGCCGTCTTCTTCGCCACCTTGTCGAGCAGCGCGAAGCTCCACTCGGGCAGCGCGATCGCCAGCGGTATGCCTGGCAGTCCACCACCGGCGCCGACGTCGAGTACCCGTGGCGCGAAGCGGTCGGCAGCGTCGCTCGCTGTCCACGAAAATGGATCCCCGCTTTCGCAGGGAA
>JBGAIC010000028.1:0-47347 GCA_044225845.1 Casimicrobiaceae bacterium | reverse complement strand
GTGAACATCGCGGTGGGCACGCCCATCTGGTAGTAGCTCACGGCCGAGTACCAGTCGAGGTTGGGGAACATCTTCTTCGCGTCCCACATGACGGTCTCGAGCCGCTCGGCGATCGCGTACATCGCGCGGTCGCCGGCTTCGTCGGCCAGCGTCTTCGCCACCGACTTGATGATCTTGTTGCGCGGGTCGGACACCGTGTACACCGGGTGCCCGAAGCCGATGATCACCTGCTTGGCCTCGACGCGGGCGCGCACGTCCGCCTCCGCCTCGTCGGGCGTCGCGTAGCGCTGCTGGACGTCGAACGCGAACTCGTTGGCGCCGCCGTGCTTGGGGCCGCGCAGCGCGCCGATGGCGCCGGTGATGCACGAGTAGATGTCGGAGCCGGTACCGGCGATGACGCGCGCGGTGAACGTCGACGCGTTGAACTCGTGCTCGGCGTACAGGTTGAGCGACGTGTGCATCGCGCGCACCCACGATGGCGACGGCGCGCGGCCGTGCAGCAGGTGGAGGAAGTGGCCGCCGATCGAATCGTCGTCCGTCTCGACGTCGATGCGCTTGCCGTGGGTGGCGTAGTGGTACCAGTAGCAGAGCATCGAGCCGAACGACGCCATCAGGCGGTCGGCGATGTCGCGCGCGCCCGGCGTCGCGTGGTCGTCCTTCTCCGGCAGCACGGCGCCCAGCACCGAGCAGCCGGTGCGCATCACGTCCATGGGGTGCGCGGCGGGCGGCAGCGCCTCCAGCGCGGACTTGACCGCGGCGGGCAGCCCGCGCATCGACTTGAGCTTCCGCTTGTACGCGGCGAGCTGCGCGGGCGTCGGCAGCACGCCGTGGACCAGCAGGTAGGCGATCTCCTCGAACTCGCAGGTCTCCGCCAGTTCCAGGATGTCGTAGCCGCGGTAGTGCAGGTCGTTGCCGGTGCGGCCGACGGTGCAGATCGCCGTGTTGCCGGCGACGACGCCGGACAGCGCCACCGACTTCTTGGGCTTGTGTGGCGTGGCCGGTGCGGCGGGTGTTGCGGTGGTGGTGGCGACTGCGGACATCGTTTCGTCTCCAGGGCCCTCGCTTGCGGCGCGGGCAGTGTGCGGTGTTTGCAGGGCTCGCCTTCAGTCGGCCGTGCGGCCGCGCGCGAACAGCGCGTCGAGCTTCTGCTCGTAGGCGTGGTAGCCCAGGTAGTCGTAGAGGTCGGCGCGCGTCTGCATCGTGTCGACGACGGCCTGCTGCGTGCCGTCGCTGCGCAGGTGGCGGTACACGTTCAGCGCGGCGAGGTTCATCGCGCGGAACGCGGACAGCGGGTAGAGCGCGATGGCCACGCCCGCGCCGCGCAGGTCGTCCAGCGAGAACAGCGGCGTGGACCCGAACTCGGTGATGTTGGCGAGCACCGGCACCTTCACCGCATCGACGAAGCGGCGGTACATCCACAGCTCCGTCATCGCCTCCGGGAAGATCATGTCGGCGCCCGCTTCGACGCAGGCGACGGCGCGCGCGATCGCGGCGTCCAGGCCTTCGACGGCCAGCGCGTCGGTGCGCGCCATGATCGCGAACGTGTCGTCGGTGCGCGCGTCGACGGCGGCCTTCACGCGGTCGACCATCTCGTCCTGCGTGACGATCGCCTTGCCCGGCCGATGGCCGCAGCGCTTGGCGCCGACCTGGTCCTCGATGTGCATCGCCGCGGCGCCGGCCTTGATCAGCGAGCGCACCGTGCGCGCGACGTTGAACGCGGAGGCGCCGAAGCCGGTGTCGACGTCGACCAGCAGCGGCAGCGGGCACACGTCCGTGATACGGCGCACGTCGATCAGCACGTCATCCAGGTTGCTGATGCCCAGGTCCGGCATGCCCAGCGAGCCGGCGGCGACACCGCCGCCGGACAGGTACAGCGCGCGGAAGCCGGACTTCTGCGCGAGCAGCGCGTGATAGGCGTTGATGGCGCCCGGCACCTGCAACGGTTGCTCGGCGGCGAGCGCCGCGCGGAACAGGCTACCGGGCGTGGGGGCGGTCATCGCGGGGCCTTTTCGTGAGTCCGTCGGCCGTCAGCCCAGCAGCGAGGCGACGCCGGCGCGTTCTTCTTCCAGCTCCTTGAGCGTCGCGTTCATCTTCTCGCGCGAGAAGTCGTCGATGGGCAGGTCGCGCACCAGCGTGTACTTGCCCCCCGCGGTGGTCACCGGCACGCCGTACATGACGCCTTCCGGGATGCCGTAGCTGCCGTCCGAGGGCACGCCCATCGTGACCCACTTGCCGTTGCTGCCGAGCAGCCAGTCGTGCACGTGGTCGATGGCCGCGTTGGCGGCCGACGCCGCCGACGATCCGCGCCTCGAGATGATCAGCGCCGCGCTTGCCGACGGTGGGCAGGAACAGGTGCGGTTCCAGTTCTCGTCGTTGATCATGTCCTTGATCGACTTGCCGCCGGACGTCGCGAAGCGGTAGTCGGCGTACATCGTCGGCGAGTGGTTGCCCCAGACGACGAGCTTCTCGATCGAGCCGACCGGCACGTTGGCCTTCTGCGCGAGCTGCGTCAGCGCGCGGTTGTGGTCGAGGCGCAGCATCGCCGTGAAGTTCTCTTCGGCAGCGAGGGCGCCGACTTCATCGCGATGTAGGCGTTGGTGTTGGCCGGGTTGCCGACCACCAGCACCTTGACGTTGCGCGACGCGACGGCGTCCAGCGCCTTGCCCTGTTCGATGAAGATCCTGGCGTTCTCGAGCAGCAGGTCCTTGCGCTCCATGCCGGGGCCGCGCGGCCGCGCGCCGACCAGCAGCGCGACGTCGGCATTCTTGAACGCCACCTTGGGATCGACGTGCTGACCATGCCCGCGACGAAGGGGAACGCGCAGTCGTCCACTTCCATCATCACGCCCTTCAGCGCGGCCTGGGCCTTGTCCATCGGCAGCTCGAGCAGCTGCAGGATGACCGGCTGGTCCTTGCCGAGCATCTCGCCCGAGGCGATGCGATACAGAAGGCTGTAGCCGATCTAGCCGGCAGCGCCGGTGACGGCGACGCGGAGGGGTGCTTTCATGGCGCGAAACTCCTGCTGGATGGGGTGCGTTGGACCCGGCGGCGGGCCTGGGGCCGGCGCCGGCTGGCGCGGTTGCCTGGCGCCGGCGATGACCTGGCTGGAGCGGCCTTGTGAAGCCGTTCGATCATAGCAAGCCGCGCCAGCGCCAGTGTCAATTTATTCATCTATCAGTTATCTTTATAGAGCTCGGGCGGCGAGACGGCGCTCGCCGCCGGGTCGCGACCGAAGACCGGCACCGCCGAAGGACCACCCGGAGACCCGCATGGACCACCCGCCAACCGAAGACCGCGCATCCGCCACGCCGCGCTATGCGCCGCTCTACCAGCAGGTGCGCGAGATGCTGGTGGCACGCCTGGCGGCCGGCGAATGGAAGCCCGGCGAGGCGCTGCCGAGCGAACTCGAGCTGGCGGCGCGCTTCGACGTGGCGCCCGGGACGCTGCGCAAGGCGATCGACGCGCTCGCCGCGCAGAACCTGGTGATCCGGCGGCAGGGGAAGGGCACCTACGTCGCGACGCACACGGTGGACGACGCGTCGCGCTTCCGTTTCCTGCGCATCCGCAACGACGCGGGGACCACCGCGTACCCGGCGAGCCGCCTCGTCGACGTCCGGCGCGGCCGCGCGGGCGCCGACGCTGCGCGGCTGCTCGCGCTGAAGTCCGGCGATCCGGTTCTGCTGCTGCGCCGCGTGCTCGAGTTCGACGGCAAGCCGGTGGTATACGACGACATCACGCTGCCCGCCGCGCTGTTCAAGGGGCTGACGCGGGCGCGCTACGAGGCCCACGACGGCCCGATGTACGGCTTCTTCGAAACGGAGTTCGGCGTGCGGATGCTGAAGGCGCACGAGCGCATCAAGGCGGTGGCGGCCGATGCCGCGGCAGCGCGGCTGCTGCGCGTCGCGCCCGGCGCGCCGCTCCTGTCCGTCGAGCGCGTGACGACGACGTATGGCGAGCGTCCGGTGGAGCTGCGGCGCGGCCTCTGCGCCACCGCGCACCATCACTACTGCAACGACCTGGGCTGACGAGGCATGCCGCCCGCGCTATAATTTCTTGCTGCGCACAAAACGCGCCCGCCGCAGTTTCGCCGTCACCGGCCGGGCGTCATGCCAAACGATTCCGCGCCCATGCCCGTCGCCCCGCCCATCCGCAAGAAGCGCCCGGTCTACCTCGACCTCACGGCCATCCGGCAACCGTTGCCGGCGGTCGTCTCCATCCTGCACCGGATCAGCGGCGCGCTGCTGTTCGCCTTCGGCATCCCGCTGCTGCTGTGCACCGTCGCCGCGAGCCTGGCGTCGGCGGAAGCGTATGCACGGCTGAAGGGCCTGCTCGGCACGCCGGTCGTCAAGCTCGTGCTGCTGGTGCTCGCCTGGGCCTACCTGCATCACCTGTTCGCGGGCATCCGGCATCTCTTCGCCGACGCGCACGTCGGCGTCGACCTGCCGAGTGCGCGCCGCTCCGCGGCCATCGCGCTGGTGCTGGCGCTCGTGTGCACGATCGCGCTCGCCGTGAGGTTGTGGTGAACGCGCCGGTCAAGTCGCCCGTCGGCGCGCACTACGGCCTGCGCGACTGGGTCGCGCAACGGCTGACGGCGCTGGTGATGATCCTGTACACGGCGCTGTGGCTCGTCATCCTGCTGTGGCACGGCGGCCTCGACTATCCGCAGTGGAAGGCGCTGTGGAGCGGCAACGCGTTCCGCGTCGCCAGCTTCGTGTTCATGGCCGCGCTCCTGTGGCATGCGTGGGTGGGCGTGCGCAACATCCTGATGGACTACGTGAAGCCGTTCGGCATCCGCATCGCGGCGCAGGGCGCCGTGATCGCGCTGCTCGTGGGCTACCTCGGCTGGACGATCAGCCTTCTGTGGGGAGGACCCGTCGCTTGATGTCGACGCCACTCGCGACCGGAGCGCGCGCATGACGCTGCCGGTCCGCCATTTCGACGCGGTGATCGTCGGCGCCGGCGGCGCCGGCATGCGCGCGTCGCTGCAACTCGCCAACGCCGGGCTGTCCGTCGCGGTGTTGTCCAAGGTGTTCCCCACGCGCTCGCACACGGTGGCGGCGCAGGGCGGCATCGGTGCGTCGCTCGGCAACATGTCCGAGGACCACTGGATCTGGCACATGTACGACACGATCAAGGGTTCCGACTGGCTCGGCGACCAGGACGCGATCGAGTTCATGTGCAAGGCGGCACCCAAGGTCGTCTACGAGCTCGAGCATTTCGGCATGCCGTTCGACCGCAACGCGGACGGCACCATCTACCAGCGGCCGTTCGGCGGCCACTCCGCCAACTTCGGCGAGAAGCCCGTGCAGCGCGCCTGCGCCGTGGCGGACCGCACGGGCCACGCGCTGCTGCACACGCTGTACCAGCGCAACGTCAAGGCGCAGACGCAGTTCTTCGTCGAGTGGATGGCGCTGGACCTCGTGCGCGACGCGGACGGCGAGGTGCTGGGCGTCACGGCGCTCGACATGGAGACGGGCGAGATCGCCATCCTGCAGGGCAAGGCGACGATCTTCGCCACCGGCGGCGCGGGGCGCATCTTCGCCGCGTCGACCAACGCGTTCATCAACACCGGCGACGGCCTCGGCATGACGGCGCGCGCCGGCCTGCCGCTCGAGGACATGGAATTCTGGCAATTCCACCCGACGGGCGTCGCGGGCGCGGGCGTGCTGATCACCGAAGGCGTGCGCGGCGAGGGCGGCATCCTGCTCAATTCGCAGGGCGAGCGCTTCATGGAGCGCTACGCGCCCAACCTCAAGGACCTCGCGTCGCGCGACGTCGTCTCGCGCTCGATGGACCAGGAGATCAAGGAAGGCCGCGGCGTGGGTCCGCACAAGGACCACGTGCTGCTGAAGCTGGACCACCTGGGGCCCGAGGTGATCCTGAAGCGGCTGCCGTCCATCCGCGAGATCGCGATCAAGTTCGCCAACGTCGACCCGATTAAGGAACCGATCCCGGTCGTGCCCACCATCCACTACCAGATGGGCGGCATCCCGGTGAACATCCACGGCCAGGTCGTGGCGCCGGCCAACGGCAGTGCAAGCTCCGTCGTGCCGGGCTTCTACGCGGTGGGCGAATGTTCGTGCGTGTCCGTGCACGGCGCCAACCGGCTCGGCACCAACTCGCTGCTGGACCTCGTCGTGTTCGGGCGCGCCACCGGCGATTTCATCGTCGGCGAGAACCTGAAGGCGCGCTCGCACAAGTCGCTGCCGAAGGATGCGGGCGACCAGGCGCGCGAGCGCGTCGCGAAGCTCGACGCGTCGAAGGGCAGCGAGCGTGTCCAGGACGTGGCGAACGCGCTGCGCAAGACGATGCAGGCGCACTGCGGGGTGTTCCGCAACCAGCAGCTCCTTTCCGAAGGCGTCACGCGCGTGATGGAGCTGGCCGAGCGCGCGAAGCACGTGGCCATCGGCGACCGCAGCCAGACGTTCAACACGGCGCGCGTCGAGGCGCTGGAGCTCGACAACCTGATGGAGACGGCCAAGGCGACGATCGTCTCGGCCGAGGCACGCCGCGAAAGCCGCGGCGCGCAGGCGCGCAGCGACTACCCGACGCGCGACGACGTCAACTGGCTGAAACACACGCTGTGGTACAGCGAAGGCAACCGCCTGGACTACAAGCCGGTGAACCTCACGCCGCTGACGGTCGAGTCCTTCCCGCCCAAGGCGCGCACGTACTGACCCGGCGACGATGAAATTCCGAATCTACCGCTACGACCCCGAGAAGGACGCCAAGCCGCGGATGCAGGACTACGACGTCGAGCTGGATCCGCACGACCGGATGCTGCTCGACGCGCTGGTGCGGCTCAAGATGGTCGACGATTCGATCGCGTTCCGCAGGAGCTGCCGCGAAGGCGTCTGCGGCTCGGACGCGATGAACATCAACGGCAAGAACGGCCTCGCGTGCATCACCAACCTGCGCGAGCTGGCCGAGCCCGTCGTACTGAAGCCGCTGCCGGGCCTGCCCGTGATCCGCGACCTGATCGTGGACATGAGCCAGTTCTTCAAGCAGTACCACTCGATCAAGCCCTACCTGGTCAACGAAACGCCGCCGCCCGAGAAGGAACGGCTGCAGTCGCCGGAGCAGCGCGACGAGCTCGACGGCCTGTACGAGTGCATCCTGTGCGCGTGCTGCTCGACGTCCTGCCCGTCGTTCTGGTGGAACCCGGACAAGTTCGTCGGCCCCGCGGGCCTGCTGGCCGCCTACCGCTTCATCGCGGACAGCCGCGACCTCGCCACCAACGAGCGGCTCGACAACCTGAACGACCCGTACCGGCTGTTCCGCTGCCACACGATCATGAACTGCGTCGATGTGTGTCCCAAGAGCCTCAACCCGACGCGCGCGATCGGCAAGATCAAGGACATCATGGTGCGGCGCGCGTCCTAGCGCACCGTCACCCGACCCGATGACCGGCCCGCTGCCGCCCGCTGCCCCGATGCCGTCCCCGACGGACGCCGCGGGCTTGGCGCGCGTGCCGCTCGACGCGACGCGCCTGTCGCGGATGCGCTGGCGCTGCCGCCGCGGCATGCTCGAGAACGACATAGTGCTGACGCGCTTCCTGGAGGCGCGCGGCGACGCGCTCGACGAAGCCGACGCCCGTGCGCTCGACACGCTGCTGGACCTCACCGACGGCGAGCTGTGGGACGTGATCGCCGGGCGCACCGAACTCGCCGACGCGACGCTGGCCCCGATGGTGGCCGCGCTGCGCGCCGCATGAAGAACCTGCAGGAGAACCCGATTGCGAGCGGGCAGCAGCCAAGACCCGCCCATCCGATGGAGCTAGACGCATGACCGAACGCAACGCCACGCTGACCTTCTCGGACGGCACGCCGTCCGTCACCTTTCCCGTACTGCCCGGCACGATCGGCCCGGACGTCATCGACATCCGCACGCTGTACGGCAAGACGGGCAAGTTCACGTTCGACCCCGGCTTCCTGTCGACGGCGGCGTGCAGCTCGGCCATCACCTACATCGACGGCGACAAGGGCGAGCTCTTGTACCGCGGCTACCCGATCGAGGAACTCGCCACCAAGTGCGACTTCCTGGAGGTCTGCTACCTGCTGCTGTACGGCGAGCTGCCCAACGCGGACCAGCGCACGCAGTTCGACGACGTGGTCACGCACCACACGATGGTCAACGAGCAGATGCAGTTCTTCCTGCGCGGGTTCCGCCGCGACGCGCACCCGATGGCCGTGATGACGGGCCTCGTCGGCGCGCTGTCGGCGTTCTATCCCGACTCGATGAACCTGCACGACCCCAGGCAGCGCGACATCTCGGCCATCCGCCTCATCGCCAAGATGCCCACGCTGGTGGCGATGGCCTACAAGTACACGATCGGCCAGCCCTACATCTACCCGCAGAACAACCTGTCGTATGCGGCGAATTTCATGCGGATGATGTTCGCCACGCCGTGCGCCGACTACAAGGTCAACGACGTGCTGGTGCGCGCGCTGGACCGCATCTTCATCCTGCACGCGGACCACGAGCAGAACGCGTCGACGTCGACGGTGCGCCTGTGCGCGTCGTCGGGCACCAACCCGTTCGCCGCCATCGCGGCCGGCGTCGCCTGCCTGTGGGGGCCCGCGCACGGCGGCGCCAACGAAGCGGCGCTCAACATGCTGTACGAGATCCAGGCGCAGGGCGGCACGGCCAAGCTCGGCGAGTTCGTCGCCAAGGCCAAGGACAAGAACAGCAATGTGCGGCTGATGGGCTTCGGCCACCGCGTCTACAAGAACTACGACCCGCGCGCCAAGCTGATGCGCGAGACCTGCCACGAGGTGCTGGAGGCGCTGGGCCTGCACGACGATCCGCTGTTTAAGCTCGCGATGGCGCTGGAGAAGGTGGCGCTGGAGGACGACTACTTCGTCCAGCGCAAGCTCTATCCGAACGTCGACTTCTACTCGGGCATCGTGCAGAAGGCCATCGGCATCCCGGTGCCGCTGTTCACCGCCATCTTCGCGCTGGCGCGGACGGTGGGCTGGATCGCGCAACTGAACGAGATGATCGCGGACCCGGACTACAAGATCGGCCGCCCGCGGCAGTTGTTCGTCGGCGCGCCGCGCCGCTCGGTGCCGGACATCGCCCAGCGCTGAGGCCTGCAGGGCATCGAAATCGCGCCCGCCGCCCCCATATCGGGGGAGCGGGCCACGAGGTGACGACATGGGAACGATGAAGGAACTCGCATCCACCAGCACGCTGTTCGGTAGCAACGCGCCGTTCATCGAGGCGCTGTACGAGCGCTACCTGGCGGATCCCGCCAGCATCGACGCGGAATGGCGCGGCTACTTCGACGAGCTGCGCGGCGGCGCCGAGGACGTGGCGCACACGCCGGTGATCGACGCCTTCGTCGAGCTCGGCCAGAACCGCAAGCTGGTCGGGGCCATGGTGGACTCGCAGGCGATGGCCAAGCAGGTGCTCGTGCTGCGGCTCATCAGCAAGTTCCGCACGCTGGGCTTCTTCGCCGCCGATTTGGACCCGCTGCAACGCGACAACCCGCCCTACATCCCCGACCTGGACCTCAAGACGTACGGGTTCACCGACGCGGACATGGAGACGGAATTCGACGTCGGCTCGCTGAAGGCGGGCCCGGCGAAGATGAAGCTGAAGGACATCGTGGCCATGCTGCGCGAGACCTATGTGCGCACGCTGGGCCTCGAGTACATGTACATCTCGGACACGCCGATCAAGCGCTTCTTCCAGCAGCGCATCGAACCCACGCGCGCGCACCCGAGCTACACGCCGGAGCAACGCGTGCACATCCTCGAGCGGCTCACGGCCGCCGAGACGCTGGAGCGCTACCTGCATACGAAGTACGTCGGCCAGAAGCGCTTCTCGGGCGAGGGCGGCGACACGCTGATCCCGATGCTGGACCAGCTGATCCAGCGCGCCGGTGCGGTCGGCGTGCAGGAAATCGTCATGGGCATGGCGCACCGTGGCCGGCTCAACGTGCTCGTCAACACGCTGGGCAAGGTGCCGGGTGACCTGTTCCTCGAATTCGAAGGCAAGAAGCACTCCGACCTGCCAGCCGGCGACGTCAAGTACCACCAGGGCTTCTCGTCGGACGTCGTGACGCCCGGCGGCCCCGTGCACCTGACGCTCGCGTTCAACCCGTCGCACCTCGAGATCGTGAACCCGGTGGTGGAGGGCAGCGTGCGCGCGCGCCAGCATCGCCGCGGCGACCGCATGGGCGACCAGGTGCTCCCGGTGCTGATCCATGGTGACGCCGCGATAGCGGGGCAGGGCGTCAACCAGGAAGTGCTGAACATGGCCGAGACGCGCGGCTACTACACGGGTGGCACGATCCACATCGTCGTCAACAACCAGATCGGCTTCACGACGTCCGACCCGCGCGACACGCGCGGCACCACGTATTGCACCGACATCGCCAAGATGGTCGACGCGCCGATCCTGCACGTCAACGGTGACGACCCGGAAACCTGCGTCTACGCGATCGAACTCGCGCTCGAATACCGGCAGAAGTTCCACAAGGACGTGTTCATCGACCTCGTGTGCTTCCGCCGCTACGGCCACAACGAGGCCGACGAGCCGATGGTCACGCAGCCGCTGATGTACAAGAAGATCGGCCAGCATCCGGGCACGCGCCGGCTGTACGCCGAGTCGCTGGCGAAGGCCGGCGTGACCACGCTCGAGGACACCGACGCGATGGTGGCCAACTATCGCGCGGCGATGGACAAGGGCCAGAACACGAACAAGACGATCCTCGGCAACTACAAGCCGCCGTACACGGTGGACTGGACGCCCTACATCGGCCAGCACTGGTCGGAGGCGGTCGACACGCGCGTGCCGCTCGCCAGGCTCAAGGACCTCGCGCACCGCGTGACCACGCTGCCGGAAGGCTTCAAGCTGCATTCGCGCGTCGAGAAGGTGGTCGCCGACCGCCGCGCGATGGGCGAGGGCAAGCAGCCGCTCGACTGGGGCATGGGCGAGACCATGGCCTATGCGACGCTGCTCGACGAGAACATCGGCGTGCGCATTTCCGGCGAGGACGTCGGCCGCGGCACGTTCTCGCACCGGCACTCGGTGCTGCACGACCAGAACCGCGACAAGTGGGACGGCGGGTATTACGTGCCGCTGCAACACGTGAAGAAGGAGCAGCCGACGTTCGAGATCATCGATTCGGTGCTCACCGAGCAGGCGGTGCTGGGCTTCGAATACGGCTACTCGACGTCGGACCCCACGCGGCTCATCGTGTGGGAAGCGCAGTTCGGCGATTTCGTGAATGGCGCGCAAGTGGTGATCGACCAGTTCATCAGCGCCGGCCAGGTCAAATGGGGGCGCATCTGCGGCCTCACGATGCTGTTGCCGCACGGCTACGAAGGACAGGGTCCCGAACACTCGTCGGCGCGGCCGGAACGCTTCCTGCAGCTGTGCGCGCAGCACAACATGCAGGTCTGCGTGCCGTCGACGCCCGCGCAGATCTACCACCTGCTGCGCCGGCAGATGCTGCGCAAGTGGCGCACGCCGCTGATCGTCATGAGCCCCAAGAGCCTGCTGCGGCACAAGGAAGCCGTGTCGTCGCTCGAGGAACTCGCCGACGGCCGCTGGCAGAACGTGATCGGCGAAGTCGACGCGCTGGACGCGAAGAAGGTGCGCCGCGTGCTGCTGTGTTCCGGCAAGGTCTACTACGAGTTGCTGGCCTGGCGCCGCGAGCAGAAGATCGACGACATCGCCATCCTGCGCATCGAGCAGCAGTACCCGTTCCCGCACGAGGAATACAAGGCGGCCGTCGCGCGCTTCGCCAACGCCACCGAAGTCGTGTGGGTGCAGGAGGAACCGCAGAACCAGGGCGCGTGGTACCGCTTGCGCGCCTACCTGCGCGCCGACATCGACGCGAAGAAGGTGCTCTATTACGCGGGCCGGCCGGTGTCGGCTTCGCCCGCCGTCGGTTATGCCGCCAAGCACAACGCCGAGCAGAAGAAGGTGGTGCTGGACGCCTTCGCGCCGGAACTGTCGAGCGGCGAGATGGTGCTCGCGCGCTGACGCGCCAACCCACAACGGATCATCATGCGAATCGAAGTCAAAGTCCCGCAGCTCCCCGAATCGGTCGCCGAGGCCACGCTGGTCAACTGGCACCGCAAGGCCGGCGAAGCCGTCAAGCGCGACGAGAACCTGATCGACATCGAGACCGACAAGGTCGTGCTCGAATTGCCGGCGCCCGCGGACGGCGTCATCGCCGAGCTCGTGAAGGCCGACGGCTCGACGGTGACGTCGAACGAGGTCATTGCGATCATCGACACGGAAGCGAAGGGCGCCGCGGCGCCCGCGGCCGGCAACGGCAAGGCGGCGCCTGCAGCCGCTGCGCCCGCCGCTGCCGCCCCCGCCCCCGCCCCGGCCAAGGCGCCCGCGCCTGCCGCTGCCGCAACGGCCGCGTCCGCGAAGCCCGCGCCGTCCACGGCCGAAGCACTGCCCGCCGCGCGCAAGATGATGGCGGAGCAGGGCCTCGCGACCGGCGACGTCGAAGGCACCGGGCGCGGTGGACGCATCACCAAGGGTGACGTGCTCGCCGCCGCGAGTGGCGAAGCCAAGGCGCCGGCCCCCGCCCCGGCGGCCGCGAAGCCCGCGCCGTCGGCGCCGCCTGTCACGCTGCCCGCGGACCTCGGCAACCGCCCCGAGCAGCGGGTACCGATGTCGCGGCTCCGCGCACGCGTCGCCGAGCGCCTCGTGCAGTCGCAATCGACCGCGGCGATCCTGACGACGTTCAACGAAGTGAACATGCAGCCGGTCATCGACCTGCGCAACCGCTACAAGGAACGCTTCGAGAAGGAACACGGCGTGAAGCTCGGCTTCATGAGCTTCTTCGTGAAGGCCGCCGTGCACGCGCTTAAGAAGTACCCGGTGGTCAACGCGTCGATCGACGGCAGCGACATCGTCTACCACGGCTACTTCGACATCGGCATCGCCGTCGGCAGCCCGCGCGGCCTCGTCGTGCCCATCCTCCGCGACGCGGACCAGCTGTCGATCGCCGGCATCGAGAAGCAGATCGCCGACTTCGGCAAGCGCGCGCAGGACGGCAAGCTGACGATCGAGGAGCTCACCGGCGGCACGTTCTCGATCTCCAACGGCGGCGTGTTCGGCTCCATGCTGTCGACGCCGATCATCAACCCGCCGCAATCGGCCATCCTGGGCATCCATGCGACGAAGGAACGTCCGGTCGCCGAGAATGGCCAGGTGGTGATCCGCCCGATCAACTTCCTCGCGCTGTCCTACGATCACCGGATCATCGACGGCCGCGAAGCGGTGCTGTCGCTCGTCGCGATGAAGGAAGCGCTGGAAGACCCGGCGCGGATGCTGCTGGACCTCTGACATGGCCGACACGTTCGACGTCGTCGTCATCGGCGGCGGCCCCGGCGGCTACACGGCCGCCATCCGCGCCGCGCAACTGGGCTTCAAGGTCGCGTGCATCGACGACTGGACGCGCGCCGACGGCAAGCCCGCGCCCGGCGGCACGTGCACGAACGTCGGCTGCATCCCGTCCAAGGCGCTGCTGCAGTCGTCCGAGAACTTCGACCACGCGGGTCACGTGTTCGCGGACCACGGCATCGCGGTCAAGGGCCTGACGATCGACGTCGCGACGATGCTCGCGCGCAAGGACAAGGTCGTCACGCAGAACAACGACGGCATCCTGTTCCTGTTCCGCAAGAACAAGATCGCGTTCTTCAACGGCACGGGCAGCTTCGCGGGCAAGGCCGACGGCGGCTTCACCGTCAAGGTCGCGGGCAAGGACAACGCCGAGCTCGTCGGCAAGAACGTGATCGTGGCGACGGGCTCCAAGCCGCGCGCGCTGCCCGGCACGCCGTTCGACAACAAGCTGATCCTGGACAACGCGGGCGCGCTCGCCATTCCCGAGGTACCGAAGAAGCTGGGCGTCGTCGGCGCCGGCGTCATTGGGCTCGAGATGGGCAGCGTGTGGCGGCGGCTTGGCGCGGAAGTGACGGTGCTGGAAGCGCTGCCGGCTTTCCTCGGTGCCGCGGACGAGGCGATCGCGAAGGAAGCGCAGAAGCAGTTCACGAAGCAGGGCCTTGCCATCCAGACCGGCGTGAAGATCACGTCCGTCAAGCCCGGCAAGAGCAACGTTGCCGTCGAGTGGACCGACAGTGCGGGCGCCGCGCAGAAGGCCACGTTCGACAAGCTGATCGTGTCGATCGGGCGGGTGCCTTACACCGGCGGCCTCAACGCGGACGCGGTGGGCGTGAAGCTCGACGAGCGCGGCTTCGTCGTCGTCGATGCGCATTGCGCGACGTCGGTGCCCGGCATCTGGGCGATCGGCGACGTCGTGCGCGGGCCGATGCTCGCGCACAAGGCCGAGGAAGAGGCCGTCGCCGTGGCCGAGACACTGGCGGGCCAGAAGCCGCACGTCGACTTCAACACCATCCCCTGGGTCATCTACACGGCGCCCGAAATCGCCTGGGTGGGCGCCACCGAGCGGCAGTTGAAGGAGCAGGGCATCGCGTACAAGGCGGGCCAGTTCCCGTTCACGGCCAACGGCCGCGCGCGCGCGATGGGCGAGACGGTCGGCTTCGTGAAGATCGTCGCCGATGCGAAGACGGACCGCGTGCTGGGCATGCATGCGATCGGGCCGCTGGCCTCCGAGCTGATCGCGGAAGGCGTGATGGCGATGGAGTTCGGCGCGTCCAGCGAGGACATCGCGCGCATCTGCCATGCGCATCCGACGCTGTCCGAAGTGACGAAGGAAGCCGCGCTCGCGGTCCTCGGGCGCACGCTCAACCTCTGACGCGTTCGTGACGGACACGGCAGCCGACCCGAGCGCCGCCGATCCGCGCGCGGCGCTCGCGGCGGCGCTCGCCGCACGCAACGCCGTGCCCGACGCCGCGCAGCGCGCGGCGATCGAGCGCCTGGCCGAACTCGCCGACCAGCTCGCCGCGTTCCGCGCCGCGCGCGAGTCGCGCCTGCGGCGCCTGTTCGCGCCGCCTTCGGTGCCGCGCGGCGTGTACCTGTGGGGCGGCGTCGGCCGCGGCAAGAGCATGCTGATGGACGCGTTCTATGCGAACGTCGACATCCGCCGCAAGACGCGCATCCACTTCCACGCGTTCATGCGCGACGTGCACGCGGAGCTCGCGACGCTCGCGCACGAGGAAGACCCGCTCGCGCTCGTCGCGGACCGCATCGCGCGGCGCTTCCGGCTCATCTGCTTCGACGAGTTCCACGTGTCCGACATCGCGGACGCGATGATCCTGGGCCGGTTGCTGACGCCGCTGTTCGACGCGGGCGTCGTGTTCGTGATGACGTCGAACTACCCGCCTGACGGCCTGTGGCCCTCGGGCCTCAACCGCGACCGCTTCCTGCCCACGATCGCCCTGCTGAAGCAATGGCTGGACGTGCTGGAGGTGGACGGCGGTACCGACTACCGGCTACGGACGCTGGAAGCGATGGAAGGCTATTACGTGCCGCCCGGTCCCGAGGCCGACGCGGCGATGACGCGCGCGTTCGAGCAACTGGCGCACGGGCCTGACGAAAGCCCGCGGCTCACGATCGACGGCCGTACGCTGGTCGCGCGCCGGCGCGCGGGCAGCGCGGTGTGGTTCGACTTCGCGACGCTGTGCGAGGGCCCGCGCTCGCAACGCGACTACCTGGAGATCGCGCGGCGCTTCGCGCTGGTGTTTGTGTCGGGGATCCCGGTGATGAGCCCGGCCAACGCCGACGTCGCGCGCCGCTTCACCTGGCTCGTGGACATCCTGTACGATCATCGCGTGAAGTTGATCGCGTCGGCCGCCGCGCCCCCCGAGCGGCTGTACGTGGAGGGCGTGCAGGCGAGCGAGTTCGCGCGCACCGCCAGCCGCTTGACCGAGATGCGGAGCCGCGCCTATCGCGCCGAGCCGCACGTGATTCCAGCCGGCGACGGCGCCGTCATCGCGACGGCCTGACGCCCGACAAACCCGCGCCGCAACGACGGCGCGCGAACGAGGAGGCATCGATGCAGGCATCCACGGGGCAGCCGTCCAAGGCTTCCGCATTCAAGGCTCAGGCATTCAAGGCTTACCGCACGTTCGACGAGAACGGCAAGACGGTCAGCCGCTTCGTCGACATGACCGTCGACGAGCTGGACCCGGGCGACGTCGTCGTCCGTACCAAGTACTCGACGATCAACTACAAGGATGCGCTGTCGCACAACGGCACCGGCAAGATCATGCGGCGCTTCCCCACCAACGCCGGCATCGACATGTCGGGCACCGTCGAGGCGTCGGGCGATCCGCGCTGGAAGCCGGGCGACAAGGTGATCGTGCACGCCTACGACTTCGGCGTCGCGCACGACGGCGGCTATGCGGAGTTCGTCCGCGTGCCGGGCGACTGGATCGTGCGCCGGCCCGCGGCGATGAGCGCGTTCGACGCGATGGCCATCGGCACCGCCGGCTTCACGGCCGCGCAGGCCGTGGCGCTGATGGAGCACAACGGCCTGAAGCCCGGCAACGGTCCCGTTGCCGTGACGGGCTCGACGGGCGGCGTGGGCTCGGTGGCCATCGAGATCCTCGCAAAGCGCGGCTACGACGTCACCGCGTTCACCGGCAAAGCCGAGGAGACAGGCTACCTCAAATCGCTCGGCGCGCGCGACGTGAAGCTGCGCCAGGAACTGGACCTCACGAAGATCCGCCCGCTCGACAAGGCGCTCTGGGCGGGTGCCGTCGACAATCTCGGCGGCGACATCCTCGCCTGGCTGCTGTCGACCAGCAAGATCGCGGGCACGGTCACGGCCATCGGCCTCGCCGCCGACTACAAGCTGCCGACGACGGTGATGCCGTTCATCCTGCGCGGCGTCGCGCTGCTGGGCGTGGACAGCGCCAATCCGCCGATGGCCGCGCGCCAGGCGATCTGGGACCGGCTCGCCGTCGAATGGCGGCCGGACAAGGTGCACGACAGCGTGCGCACGATCGACTTCGCGGACCTGCCGTCGCATTTCGACGCCTACCTCAAAGGCATGGTGCGCGGCCGCACCGTCGTGCGCATCGGCGCCGACACGCACCCTTGAGCGAGACCGCCATGGACCGCTACCTCGCGTATCACCGCCGCTCACTCGACGACCGCGACGCGTTCTGGCGCGAGCAGGCGCAGCTCGTCGACTGGCACACGCCGTTCACCGGCGTGCTCGACTATTCGAAGCCGCCGTTCGCGCGCTGGTTCGTCGGCGGCACGACGAACCTGTGCCACAACGCCGTCGACCGTCACCTCGCCACGCGCGGCGACCAGCCGGCGCTGATCTACATCTCGACGGAGACCGGCGCGCGCGCGACGTACACGTACCGCGACCTCCACGCCGAAGTGAACCGCTGGGCCGCGATGCTGCAGGAACTGGGCGTCGGCCGCGGCGACCGCGTGCTGGTCTACATGCCGATGATCGCGGAGGCGGTGTTCGCGATCCTCGCGTGCGTGCGCATCGGCGCGATCCATTCGGTGGTGTTCGGCGGCTTCGCGTCCGCGAGCCTCGCCACGCGCATCGACGACGCGCAGCCCAAGCTGCTGGTCACCGCCGACGCCGGCATGCGCGGCGGCCGGATGATCCCGTACAAGCCGCTGGTCGATGGCGCGCTCGCGCTGGCGAAGCACCCGCCGGCGCACGTGCTGATCGTCGACCGGGGGCTCGACCAGGCGATGACGCGCGTGCCCGGCCGCGACGTGGACTACGCGACGCTGGCGCCGCGCTTCGCCCACGCGCAGGTGCCCTGCGTGTGGCTCGAATCGAGCGAGCCGTCGTACATCCTGTACACGTCGGGCACGACGGGCAAGCCGAAGGGCGTGCAGCGCGACACCGGCGGCCACGCGGTGGCGATGAACCTCTCGATGCGCGACATCTTCTGCCTCGACCCTGGCGAGACGATGTTCTGCAGCAGCGACATCGGCTGGGCCGTCGGCCACTCGTACATCATCTACGGCCCGCTGATGCGCGGCTGCACGACGATCATGTACGAGGGCCTGCCCATCCGGCCCGACCCGTCGATCTGGTGGAGCATCGTCGCCGAGCACAAGGCGAAGACGATGTTCACGTCGCCCACGGCCATCCGCGTGCTGAAGAAGGAAGACCCGGCACACATGCGCAAGCACGACGTGAGCTCGCTCAAGTACCTGTTCCTGGCCGGCGAGCCGCTGGACGAACCGACGGCGCGCTGGGCCTCCGACAACCTGGGCGGCAAGGTGGCGATCGTCGACAACTACTGGCAGACGGAAACCGGCTGGCCGATCCTGTCCGCGCAACCCGGCGTGGAGGACACGCCGCGCAAGTTCGGCAGCCCGTCGTTTCCCACGGCCGGCTATGACCTCAAGCTGCTGCGCGACGGCACTGCGGAGGAAGTCGGCGCCGACGACAAGGGCGTGCTGACGATCCAGCCGCCGCTGCCGCCGGGCTGCATGACGACGATCTGGGGCGACGACGAGCGCTTCGTGAAGACCTATTTCAAGACGGTGCCCGGCGCGCTCGTGTATTCCACGTTCGACTGGGCGACGCGTGACGCGGACGGCTACTACTTCGTGCTGGGCCGCACCGACGACGTCATCAACGTCGCGGGCCATCGGCTGGGCACGCGCGAGATCGAGGAAGCGGTGCAGGCGCATGCCGGCGTGGCCGAGGTGGCGGTGGTCGGCGTCGCCGACAACCTCAAGGGCCAGGTCCCCGTCGCGTTCGTCGTCGTCAAGGACCGCACGCGCGTCGAAGCGGCCGAGGGCGCCGCGGTGATGCGGCGCGAGGTGATGGAGACGGTGGACCGCGAGCTGGGCGCCATCGCGCGGCCCGGCGCCGTCCACTTCGTCACGCTGCTGCCCAAGACGCGCTCCGGCAAGCTGCTCAGGCGTTCGCTGCAGGCGCTGGCGGAGGGCCGCGACCCGGGCGACCTGACGACGATCGAGGATCCGGCCGCGCTTGAATCCATCCGCGCGCTGCTGGCGCCGGCACGGCCCGCTTAGCGCCGGTGGCGGCGCCCGCGCGCGATCGGCGATAATCGAGGGTTGACCGCTCCTCCAAGCCCTTAACCCTTGAGTTCGCCTACTGTCGCGCGGGATGCCGCGCCGCTCGCCGAGATCCTGCGCGGCGACACCGTCGAGAGCGTCCATTGTGGCCACGTCGCCGTCGTCGACGCGGCTGGACGCATCGTCCACGCCGTGGGCGACCCGCAGGCGCTCGTCTACACGCGCAGCACGCTGAAGCCTTTCCAGGCGCTGCCGTTCGCGCGCGCCGGCGGTCCCGCGCAGATGGGCTTCTCGCAGCCGGAGACGGCGCTGCTGTGCGCGAGCCATTCGGGCGAACCGATGCACGTGGCCGCGGCCGGCGACATGCTGCGCCGCTGCGGCTGCCGCGAAAGCGACCTCTTGTGCGGGACGCACGAGCCCTATTTCTACGACGCCACCGGGGCCTTCCCGCCGCCGCCGCCGTATTCGGCGCTGGCGCACAACTGCTCGGGCAAGCACTCCGGCATGCTCGCGTGCTGCGCGTTGCACGGCTGGCCGACGCGCGACTACGTCGACCCGGCGCACCCGCTGCAGCAGGCGATCCGCGGTGCCGTCGCCAGTGCGTGCGGCGTGGAGGCGGCGTCGCTGGCGATGGGCATCGACGGCTGCTCGGCGCCCAACTTCGCGATGCCGCTGGCCGCGCTGGCGCGCGGCTATGCGCGGCTGGGTTCCGCCGAGATGGAGTCGGGCGACGCCGACGAGGCGGCTCTGGGCCGGCTGGCCCACGCGATGCGCGCGCATCCGGAAATGGTGTCGGGCGAGCGCCGCGACGACCTGGCGCTGGCGGCCGCCGGGCAGGGGGACTGGCTCCCCAAGGCCGGCGCGGAGGGTGTCCAGGTGCTGGCGATCCGTTCGCGCGGCCTCGGCATCGCCGTCAAGGTGCTGGACGGCAACAAGCGCAGCATCCCGACGATAATTGTCGCGATCCTCGATCAACTGGGCGCGATCGGCGCCGAACAACGCGTCGCGCTCGGCGAGTTCGGCCGGCGCCCGATCCGCAACCTGCGCGGCATGGTCACCGGCCATGCGCGCGCCGCGTTCACGCTGGCGCCGCCGAAGCGGTAACGCCGCGCCACACTGTGAACTAAAGACATGCCGCCGGGTCAACAACCGCAAGCTCGCCATGAGTGATCGCGAAGTCGATCAGCAGCTGGTGGAGCGCGCCCAGGCGGGGGACAAGCGGGCGTTCGAACTGCTGGTGGCCAAGTACCACCGCAAGCTCGGGCGTCTCCTGTCGCGGCTGGTGCGCGACCCGGCGGAAGTCGAGGACGTGACGCAGGAAGCGTTCATCAAGGCGTATCGCGCGCTGCCCGGTTTCCGCGGCGACAGCGCGTTCTACACCTGGCTGTATCGCATCGGCATCAACACGGCGAAGAACTACCTGGTGGCGCTGGGGCGCAGGGCGCCCACGTCCACGGGCTTCGACCACGAGGACGCGGAGAATTTCGAGGAAGCGGAAGGCTTGCGTGACGTCGCGACACCGGAGAGCGAGCTGATCGGCAAGGAGATCGGCGAGACGGTGAACCGCGCGATGGAAGCGCTGCCCGAGGACCTGCGCACGGCGATCACGCTGCGCGAGATCGAGGGCCTGAGCTACGAGGAAATTGCAACGGTGATGAATTGCCCGATCGGCACCGTGCGTTCGCGGATCTTCCGCGCACGCGAAGCGATCGCACAGGAATTGCGGCCGCTCTTGGGCACGGACGAGAACCGGAGATGGTGATGAAGGAAGATCTTTCGCGGCTGATGGACGGCGACCTCGACGACGAGACGCTCGTTGCACTGTGGCCGCGGTTGAAGAGCGGCGAGTGCTTCGCGGCGTGGTCGTGCTACCACGTGATCGGCGACACGCTGCGCGGCGACGCGGCCGCGGCGCCGGCGCCGGCCACGGCGCGCATCTGCGCCGCGCTGGCCGCCGAACCCACGGTCCTCGCGCCCACGCGCCGCGTGCGCGGCGCGCCCAAGATGAGCTTCCTGTGGTCCGCGGCAGCCACCGTCGCCGCCGTCGGCGTCGTCGGCTGGACGGCCGTGTCGCTGACCAACGCGCCAACGACGGCGCTCGCGCGCGCCAAGGCCGCCGGTGAAGTCCGTTCCGCCCAAGTCCACGGCCAGGCGGTGCCGGCCGACTACCTGATCGCGCACCAGGAATACTCGCCGGCGACGGCGATGCAGGGCGTCGGGCCCTACCTGCGCGCCGTCGCGGCGCCGGCCGGCGAGGCGCGCTGATCCCCTCCATGCACGCTCTTCCGTTCCGCGCGCCGGCGGCGCGCACGCGGCGCCTGCCGCGCCTGTTCCCGCTCGTGTCCCGTCCCCGCGTCGCGCGCCGCGCGCGCCGCATGCTGCTCGTGCCCGCCACGGCGCTGGCGCGGTGGGCGGCGCCGCCGGTCTGGTGCCAGGAAGCCACGCAATGGCTCGCGCGCGTCTCGGATGCGGCACGCACGCAGAACTACGTCGGCACGATCGTCTACCAGCACAACGGCCGCGTGGAAACGTCGCGCCTGGCTCACATCGCGGACAACGGCCAGGAATTCGAGCGGATGACCAGCCTCGACGGCCCCGCGCGCGAGGTCGTGCGCACCGCCAGCGAAGTCCGCTGCTATTACCCCGATGCGAAGGTGCTGCGGATCGAGCCGCGCACGTTCCGCAACGTGTTCCCGTCGCTGACGCCGGAGCAGCAGGCGGTGCTCGCGCAGTTCTACGATTTCCAGAAGGCGGAGACGGCACGCGTGGCGGGCTATGACGCGCAGGCCTGGGTCTTCGTGCCGAAGGACGGGCTGCGCTACGGCCACAAGTTCTGGGCGGACGTGAAGACGGGCCTGCTGCTGAAGGCGCGCGTGATCGGCGACAACGGCGACGTCGTCGAGCAGTTCGGCTTCATGGACGTGACGATCGGCGGCGCGATCGACCGCACGCTCGTGCAACCGACGTGGCCCGTGACGCCGCCGGACTGGAAGGTGCGCGAAGGCACGGTCGGCGATACGACGGCCAAGCCCACCGGCTTCACGGTCACCAAGCTGCCGCCGGGCTTCGTCAAGATCATGGAAGGCTACCGGACGCTGCGCGGCAAGCCGGAGCCGGTGGCGCACCTCGTGTTCTCGGACGGTCTCGTCGCCGTCAGCGTGTTCGTCGAGCCGGCGGCCACGGCGCCCGCGCACGCGGGCCTGGGCCAGCAGGGCGGCGTCAACATCTACAGCGTGCGGCTCGACGACAACCTCGTCACGGCGCTCGGCGAGGTGCCGGCCGTCACGGTGCGCCAGATCGCTTCCGCCGTCGCCCGGCGCTGACGTACTGCTATCGTTCGCACGCATCCCGACGCGCGCCGCGGCGCGCCCCCTGCTGACAAAGGTTCCTGCATGCTTCGCATCCTGATTGCGTCTCCCGCGCGCCGCGCGCTCGTCGCCACGCTGTTCGCCGCTTCGACGGCCCTGGGCTTCACCAGCGGCGCGCTCGCGCAGACGCGTGCTGCCGCCACGTCCGGCGGCCTGCCGGATTTCACCGAGCTCTACGAGCGCCAGGGTCCCGCCGTCGTGTCGATCGACGTGACCCAGAAGCTCAAGTCGCGCGGCATGCCGGAGATCTCGGAAGACGACCCGTTCTACGAATTCTTCAAGCGCTTCGGCCCGCAGCTCAAGCGCGGTCCGGAGCCGCAGTACGCGCAGGCCGCGGGCTCGGGCTTCATCGTCGGCACGGACGGCTACATCGTCACCAACGCCCACGTCGTCGACGGCGCGGACGAGGTGAAGGTCACGCTGTACGACAAGCGCGAATTCCCCGCCAAGGTCATCGGCGCGGACAAGCGCACCGACATCGCGCTGCTGAAGATCGACGCGAACAACCTGCCCAAGGTGACGATCGGCGAGCCGGACAAGCTGAAGGTCGGCGAATGGGTCGTGGCCATCGGCAAGCCCTTCGGCCTCGAGAACACGATGACGGCCGGCATCGTCAGCGCCAAGGGGCGCGACCTGCCGCAGGAAAACCTGGTGCCGTTCATCCAGACGGATGCGGCGATCAACCCCGGCAACTCGGGCGGGCCGCTGTTCAACCTGCGCGGCGAGGTCATCGGCGTCAACTCGCTGATCTTCTCGCGCACCGGGGGCTATATGGGCCTGGCGTTCGCGATTCCCATCGACGTCGCCATGAACACGGCCGACCAGCTCAAGAACAAGGGCAAGGTCACACGCGGCCGCATCGGCGTCGTGATCCAGGAAGTCACGAAGGACGTCGCCGAATCGCTGAACCTCAAGCAGACGGGCGGCGCGCTCGTGGGCTCGGTCGAGAAGGGCGGCCCCGCGGACAAGGCGGGTGTCGAGCCCGGTGACGTGATCGTCAAGGTCGACGGCCGCGACGTGCGCTCGAGCTCCGAGCTGCCGCGGATCATCACGGCCATCAAGCCGGGCACGAAAGTCACGCTGACGGTGTGGCGCAAGAGCACGTCGAAGGAAATCCCGATCGTCGTCGCCGAGATGCCGGACGAGGATGCCAAGGCGACGAAGGGCGGCGCGACGCCGCAGAAGGACAAGGCCAAGCCCAACCGCTACGGCCTCGTGCTGACGGACCTTACCGACGACCAGAAGAAGGACGCGGAAGTGAAGGGCGGCGTCGGCATCGAAGCCGTAGCGCCCGGCGTGCGCGGCAACGTGCAGCCCGGCGACGTGATCCTCGCGATCATCTCGCGCGGCGTCACCGTGGAGGCGAAGACGGTGGCCCAGGTGAACGACGTGCTGGCCAAGCTCGACAAGGGCACCGTGGTCACGTTGCGGTTGAAGCGCGGCGACAACACGTTCTTCGCGCCGTTGCGCCCCGTCGCGCCCGACGCCGAGTGACGCAACGGCTGACGTTGCTGACCCGCGCGTACTGTCACCTGTGCGATGACATGCGCGCGGCGCTGGCGCCGCTGGTGGCGGGTCGCGACGTGACGGTCGTCGAGCTCGACGTCGACGCGGATCCGGCGCTGGAGGCTCGCTACAACGAGGACGTCCCGGCGCTGCTCGACGGCGGGCCGGCGGACGGCCGGATGCTGGCGCGCTGGCGGCTCGACGCCGCGGCCGCGGACGCGGTGCGCGCGGCGGTCGCGGGCGCTCCCGCGATACGGTAAAATCCGGCCCCTTGGAGCGCATCCGCAACTTCTCGATCATCGCCCACATCGACCACGGCAAGTCGACGTTGGCGGACCGTTTCATCCAGCGTTGCGGCGGCCTTGCCGACCGCGAGATGAGCGAGCAGGTGCTCGACTCGATGGACCTGGAGCGCGAGCGCGGCATCACCATCAAGGCCCAGACGGCGGCGCTGCAGTACAAGGCGCGCGACGGCCAGACGTACAACCTCAACCTGATCGACACGCCGGGTCACGTCGACTTCGCGTACGAAGTCTCGCGCTCGCTCGCCGCGTGCGAAGGCGCGCTGCTGGTCGTCGACGCGTCGCAGGGCGTCGAGGCGCAGACGGTGGCCAACTGCTACACGGCCATCGAGCAGGGCGTCGAGGTGGTGCCGGTGCTGAACAAGATCGACCTGCCCTCCGCCGAGCCGGAGCGCGTCATCGACGAAATCGGCGACATCATCGGCATCGACGCCACCGATGCGGTGCGCGCCAGCGCCAAGAACGGCATCGGCATCGACGACATCCTCGAGGCGGTCATCGCCCAGGTGCCGCCGCCGAAGGGCGACCCGGCCGCGCCGCTGAAGGCGCTGATCATCGACTCGTGGTTCGACAACTACGTCGGCGTCGTGATGCTCGTCCGCGTGATGGACGGGACGCTCAAGCCGCGCGACAAGATCCTGCTGATGGCCACCGGCGCGTCTTACGGCTGCGAGCAGGTGGGCGTGTTCACGCCCAAATCGGTGGCGCGAGTCGCTGGCCGCCGGCGAAGTGGGCTTCATCATCGCCGGCATCAAGGAGATCGATGCGGCGAAGGTCGGCGACACGGTGACACTGGCGAGCGAGCCGGCCGCCACGCCGCTGCCCGGCTTCAAGGACGTCAAGCCGCAGGTGTTCGCGGGGCTCTACCCGGTCGAGTCCAACCAGTACGAAGCGCTGCGCGACGCGCTGGACAAGCTGAAGCTCAACGACGCGTCGCTGCACTACGAGCCGGAAGTCTCGCAGGCGCTGGGCTTCGGCTTCCGCTGCGGCTTCCTGGGCCTCTTGCACATGGATATCGTCCAGGAGCGGCTCGAGCGCGAATACGACATGGACCTGATCACGACGGCACCCACCGTCGTGTACCAGGTGCTGCAACGCGACGGCACGGTCATCGAGATCGAGAACCCGTCCAAGCTGCCGGATCTTTCGAAGGTGGAAGAGATCCGCGAGCCGATCATCACCGCCACGATCCTGATGCCGCAGGACTACGTCGGTGCCGTCATCACGCTGTGCACCGAGAAGCGCGGCGTGCAGAAGAACATGCAGTACCTCGGCCGCCAGGTGATGCTGACGTACGAGCTGCCGATGGCCGAAGTCGTCATGGACTTCTTCGACAAGCTGAAGTCCGTGTCGCGCGGCTATGCGTCGCTCGACTACGAGTTCAAGGAGTTCCGCGCGGCGGACGTCGTGAAGCTCGACATCCTGATCAACGGCGAGCGCGTCGACGCGCTGTCGATCATGGTCCACCGCTCGGTGTCGCTGTACCGCGGCCGCGAGGTGGCGGCCAAGATGCGGACGCTGATCCCGCGCCAGATGTTCGACGTGGCCGTGCAGGCGTCGATCGGCTCCAACATCATCGCGCGCGAGACCATCAAGGCGATGCGCAAGAACGTGCTCGCCAAGTGCTACGGCGGCGACATCACGCGCAAGAAGAAGCTGCTGGAAAAACAGAAGGCCGGCAAGAAGCGGATGAAGGCCGTCGGCAGCGTCGAGATCCCCCAGGAGGCGTTCCTGGCCATCCTGCAGGTCGGGGACAAGTAGCGCCCGGGCCGGACACCCCACCGCCGGCGCGACGAACGCCCGATCGGCGCGGACGGGCAGCGGGCCCGGCCACCCCTCGCGTGCGACAATCCGCTGCCTTTTCACGGCGCTCCGCGCCCCGAACCGCCCACCATGAACTTCGCGCTGATCATCTTTTCGCTGACCGTCCTCTCCGGCATCGCCTGGCTGGTCGAGAAGTTCGTCGCGCGGCCGAAGCGGGTGGCGGCGTCGAAGGCCGCGCTCGCGGAGTTCGACGCGCGGATGCAGCGCGAAGGGGTCGACCCGGTGAAGGTGGCCGCCGAGCGCAAGGCGCTCGAGGAACGCAACCTCGCCACGCCTGCGTGGGTGGATTACACGGCGAGCTTCTTCCCGGTGCTGCTGGGCGTGTTCCTGCTGCGCAGCTTCGTCGCGGAGCCGTTCCGCATCCCGTCGTCGTCGATGCGGCCCACGCTGGAGGTCGGCGATTACATCCTGGTCAACAAGTTCATCTACGGCATCCGCCTGCCGATCGTCGAGAAGAAGATCATCCCGATCGGCTCGCCGCAGCGCGGCGACGTCGTCGTGTTCCGCGCGCCGCCGCAGCCGGACGAGGACTTCATCAAGCGCGTCGTCGGCGTCCCCGGCGACGTGGTCGTCTACAAGGACCACAAGCTGACGGTGAACGGCGAGGCGCTGCCCCAGGTGGCCGACGGCAGCTACAGCTGGATCGAGGAAGGCCAGCGTTTCATGACCGCCGCCCAGTACAAGGAAACGGCCCATCCCGGCGGCGAGCCGGGCCGCACCTACGATGTCGCGCAGATGGCACAGGCGCCGTCCGTGGCCGATTCCAACGTCCGCAACTTTCCCCACCGCGAGGATTGCGAATACAATGGGGATGGCAGCGGCTTCACCTGCCGCGTGCCCCCGGGAAACTTTTTCGTGATGGGTGACAATCGCGACAACAGCCTGGACAGCCGGTATTGGGGCTTCGTGCCGGACGAGAACCTGCGCGGCAAGGCGTTCTTCATCTGGTTCAACCGGGACGACATCATGAGCCTGGGGTTCAAGCGGGTCGGCAGCGGCATCCACTAGAAAGCGACGCATGCACACGCGCCACGCACAGCACGGCCTCACCCTCGTCGGCTTCCTGTTCGTCGTCGCGGTCGTCATCATCTTCGCGCTGGTCGCGTTCCGCACCATCCCGTCGTACATCGAGTACTACACGGTGAAGAAGGCGGTGCAGGGCGCGCTGGACGATTCCCCGGACGGTACGGCCATTTCCGTCAAGAAGGCCTTCGAGCGCCGCATCGGCGCCGACTACGTCGACTCCGTGTCGTGGCAGGACCTGCAGGTGCAGAAGCAGGGCAACGACATCGTCGGCACCATCAGCTGGGAAAAGCGGCTGCCGCTGTTCTACAACATCAGCCTGCTGCTCGACTTCGAAGTCACCGCGACGAAGTGATCGCGGCAGCGCCCACGTCCTTCCGCAGTCTCCCGCTCCGATGATCGACGCGCTTGCCGCGCGGCTCGGTCACGCGTTCGCCGATGCGCGGCTGCTCGCGCAGGCGCTGACGCATCGCAGCTTCGGCATCCCCAACAACGAGCGGCTGGAGTTCGTCGGCGATGCGGTGCTGAATTGCGTCGTCGGCGCCTACCTTTACGAACGTTATCCCGCGCTGTCCGAAGGCGAACTGTCACGCGCCCGCGCCGCGCTGGTCAACGGCGAGACGCTCGCGCGGCTCGCGCGTGATCTCGACCTCGGCTCCGCACTGAAGCTCGGCGAAGGCGAGCGCCGCAGCGGCGGCCATGCGCGGCCGTCGATGCTGGCCGACGCGCTGGAGGCGCTGTTCGGCGCCGTGTTCCTGGATGCGGGCTACGACGCGGCGCGGGCCGCCGTGCTGAGCGTGTACGGCGCGACGCTCGAGACGGCCACGTCGACGGTGCTGCGCAAGGACCCCAAGACGCGCCTGCAGGAGTGGTTGCAGGCGCGACGGCATGCCGTACCCGAGTACGTGGTCACCGCCGTGGCCGGTGAGGCGCATGCGCAGGACTTCGAAGTCGAGTGCCGTATCGCCGCGCTCGACATCCATGCGCGCGGCCACGGTACCAGCCGGCGCGGCGCGGAGCAGGCGGCGGCCGAGGCGGCGCTCGCCGTGCTCGAAGCGCCGGCGGCCGGAGTGGGGCGATGAACGCCGGCGCCCAGCATCGCTGCGGCAGTGTTGCGATCGTCGGCCGCCCGAGCGTCGGCAAGTCCACGCTGCTGAATGCGCTGATCGGCCAGAAGATCAGCATCACGTCGAAGAAGCCGCAGACGACGCGGCACCGGATCATGGGCGTGCTGACGGAGCCCGGCGCGCAGTTCGTGTTCGTCGACACGCCGGGCTTCCAGACCCGCTTCCGCTCGGCGCTCAACAAGCGGATGAACGCGACGGTGCGGTCCAGCCTGGCCGACGTCGACGTCATCGTGTTCGTCTGCGATGCGGCGCGGATCAGCGACGCGGACCGCGACGTGCTGGCGCTGCTGCCGAAGGACAAGCCGGTGATCGCGGCGGTGAACAAGACCGACGCGCTGGCCGACAAGCGCGCGCTGCTGCCACGGCTCGCGGAACTCGCGAAGCTGTGGCCGTTCGCGGCGATCGTGCCCGTGTCGGCCGAGCGCGCGCGCCAGCTCGACGACCTGAAGGCGGAGATCGCGAAGGCGCTGCCGGAAGGGCCGGCGATGTACGACGAGGACATGCTCACGGACCGCGACGAGCGCTTCCTGGCCGCCGAGCTGATCCGCGAGAAGATCTTCCGGCTGCTGGGCGACGAAGTGCCGTACGCGACGACGGTGATGATCGAGCGCTTCGAGGAGGAAGGCAAACTGCGGCGCATCGCCGCGGTGGTGCTCGTCGAGCGCGCCGGCCAGCGCGCCATCCTGATCGGCGAGGGCGGCGCCACGATGAAGGCCATCGCCAGCGACGCGCGGCGCGACATGGAGGCGCTGTTCGGCGGCAAGGTGTTCCTCGAGGTGTTCGTGCGCGTGAAGAGCGGCTGGTCCGAGTCGGAGGCGACGCTCAAGCGGCTGGGCTACGAGTGAGCAGCGCCGCATGAGCGACAGCGACCAGGGCCGCGTCGACGACGAGGCGGGCTACGTGCTGCACACGTACCCGTATCGCGAAACGAGCGTCATCGTCGAGACGTTCACCGAGCGCCATGGCCGCGTCGCACTGATCGCGCGCGGCGCCAAGCGGCCACGCTCCGAATTGCGCGGCGTGCTGCAGGCATTCCAGCCGCTGACGCTCGCATGGGCCGGCGGCCGCGAGTTGAAGATGCTCGTGCGCGCCGAATGGCAGGGCGGCCTGCCGCTGCCCAGCGGCGGCGCGCTGCTCAACGCGTTCTACCTGAACGAACTGCTGCTGAAGCTGCTGGCGCGTGAAGACCCGCACCCGCAGCTCTTCACCGACTATGAAGCCGCGCTCGCCGCGCTGGTGAAGCCGGGCGATCCGGCCCCGGTGCTGCGCCGCTTCGAGTTGGCACTGGTCGCCGCGCTGGGGTATGCGCTGAATCTCACCACCGATGTCGAATCCGGCACGGCCCTCGATCCGGACGCGAGCTACTATTTCGCCGTCGAGCGCGGCGCCGAGTGCCTGCCGGCGCGCGGCGAGGGCCGCGGGATGATCGTCCGTGGCGCTACGCTGATTGCATTGGCCGAAGGCGCCTATCCGGATGCCGCGGTGGCGCAGGAGGCCAAGCAGCTGATGCGGATGGTGCTCGACCACCACCTGGATTCGCGGCGCGTGTTCAGCCGCCGCATCGTGCAGGACCTGATCGCACTCGAGGAACGGGAATCGTCGTGATCGAACTGGGCGTCAACATCGACCATGTGGCCACGCTGCGCCAGGCGCGGCGCACGTACGAGCCGGACCCGGTGTGGGCGGCCGTCGAGGCCCACCTCGGCGGTGCCGACGGCATCACCGTGCATCTGCGCGAGGATCGCCGCCACATCCAGGACGACGACGTGCGCCGCCTGCGTGACCTCGTCCACATCAAGCTCAACCTCGAGATGGCGGCGACGCCCGCGATGCTGGCGATCGCCTGCACGCTGAAGCCCGAGATGGCGATGCTGGTGCCGGAAGGCCGCCAGGAAGTCACCACCGAAGGCGGGCTCGACGTCGCGGGCCAGCGCGCTGCGCTGCGCGACGCCGTGGCGCAACTGGCCGACGCGGGCATCATGACCAGCGTGTTCATCGATGCGGACCTCGCGCAAGTGGAGGCCGCGGCGGCCGTGGGCGCGCGTGTCTGCGAGTTGCACACCGGACCGTACGCGCATGCGTTCCACGCCCGCGGCCGCGATGCCGATTCGCCCGCGGTGCGCGACGAGCTTGCCAAGCTGCGGCGCGCCGGCGATGCGATCCGCGCCGCCGGCATGCGCTTCAACGCGGGCCACGCGCTCAACTACTTCAACGTGCAGCCGGTGGCGGCGCTTCCCGGCGTGCGCGAGCTGCACATCGGGCATGCGATCGTGTCGCGCTCCTTGTTCGTGGGCTTGCGCGAAGCGGTGCGCGAAATGAAGGCGCTGATGCGCGAAGGTGCCGCGTGAACGCCGCGCTGGCGCGCGGGCCGCTGCTGATCGGCGTCGAAGGGCCGGTGCTGACCAACGATGACCGGCGCCGGCTCCTCGATTCTCGCGTCGGCGGCGTCATCCTGTTCACGCGCAATTTTGTCGATCGCGGGCAGGTTGCGGCACTGATCGAGGATATTCGTGCGCTGCGTTCACCGGCCTTGCTGGTGTCGGTGGACCACGAGGGCGGCCGCGTGCAGCGTTTCCGCGAAGGGTTCTCGGCCATTCCGCCGATGCGCGGCTTCGGCAGCGAATGGGATGGCGACGTCGCCGCCGCCGCACGCGATGCGCGCGCCTGCGGCCTGCTGATCGCGCAGGAGCTGCGCGCAATCGGCGTCGACTTCAGCTTCACGCCGGTGCTCGACCTCGACTGAACTGATCGCGCGCGAGCTCCGAATGCGGTCGCGCATGGCGCGTCTGAAGGAGGTCTGGCGGGGCCGGCGGCTGTCAGCATTTCCCGGGCACGGCCACGCCGCCGACTCCTGGACCTCGACTGGCACCAGCAGCGCTGCGCGCGGCGGATCGCCGTTCGTTCCACGCCGACCTCGAAGGCATCATGCCGGCGCACGTCGTCTATCCCGACGTCGATCCTGTTCCCGCAGGCTTTTCGACGACTTGGCTACAAGGCATCCTGAGTGGCCAGCTCGGCTTCGACGGGCTGATCTTCTCCGACGATCTCGGGATGGCCGGTGCGTTCACGGCAGGCGACATCGTCGCGCGCGCGCATGCGGCGATCGCGGCGGGATGCGACATGGTGCTCGCGTGCAACGACTTCGATGCGATCGACGAGTTGCTGGAGCGGTGGACGCCGAGCCGGAGCTTGCACGGCGGATCGCTGATGGAAGGTCTGCCGGTGGACGAGCCAAGGGGCGCGTCCGCTGAACGGCTCGATCGAATTTGTCGAGGACGTCTGCGCCGCAGAGTTCCCGGATGTCGGGTCGGAAATGCACGCCTGCTGTCCTGCATTCGGGAAGCCACTTCCGCTTGTGTTTCAGCAGGGCGGTAAGGGCTCGGCAACCGGGAGATGCGTCCGCTGCGAACAGTTCAATCAGCACGTCGAGCGACCGGCGCATGTCAGTGACGACCACATGATCGGCATCCGCGGGAAGCTTGACGTCATTCAGCGACAGCCCGCGAAACTCGACCAAGGAGAGGCGCGCGCGAGAAAAATCGACGGCTGCGAGGCCTTCGCCTGTCAGTGGCGAAAGGCCGTGGAAGTTCACGCTGCGCAGACCCCCCTCGAACGTGCAATTCTCGAATGTGGTTGCGCGGAACTCGACGTGATCGAGACGCGACGCCGTAAATTTGCAGTTCTCGAAGTGGGCCTTGGCATAAATTGACCGCCGAAGGTCAGCGAAGCTGAAGTCGACGTTGTCATAGCGGCAGCCTTCACCCTGGTCGGCAACCCCTCCAAGCAGGGCCGAGCGCAGTGAAGCGCGCTGGAAGCTGACGTCGACAAAGCTGGAGTTCCAGATACGCAGGTCGTCGAAGACCGCGCTGTCGAACGTGCAACTGGAAACGTCGCATTCCGAGAGTCGCAGGTGGTGAAAGCGAGCGCGTGAAAAGTCCACACCTCTCCAACGTCGCCCCTCCACCATCAGCGATTGCACAGCACCTACAGGAATCGGCTGGTCGATGCGTTCCGTGACCCTCGTCGTTCCCACCTCGAAGTCGGTGAGATCGATCGTTTCGGTCGAACGTCCGAGAGACGCCCACGATCCGGACGTCAGGCGCTCCCACGACCGACGTTTCGCGTCCTCGCCGAGCGATTTGGATTTGCGACCATTGCGCTTCGCGAGAGGCCGCAGCTTGTTGAAGAAACCCATCGGGCGCGGATTACGAGCGTACGCGAGCTACCGCTAGCGCGGATGCAACGACCGCCCGCCAAGCCTCCGCGTCACTTCATCCGCCGTATGCGCGACCAGCGGCCCGAGCTGGCGAATCCGCTCATCCGGCAAGCGCGCATTGGGCCCGGCCAGCGACAACGCCGCCAGCACGTCCCCATGCTCGTCGAATATCGGCGCGGCGACGCAGCGCGTGCCGTGCAGGTGCTCCTCGTCGTCGAACGACCAGCCGCGCTGGCGGATCACGCGGATCGCGGACCACATCGTCTCGGGTGACGTGATCGTCGTCGCCGTGATGCGCGGCAGGCCCTTGACCTTCATGATCGCGTCGATCTGCTCGTCGGGCAGGGCAGCGAAGATCGCCTTGCCGACGCCCGACGCATGCAGCGGCACGCGGCTGCCCAGCCGCACGATCGTGCGCATCGTCTCGCGGCACTGCACCTGGTCGATGAACACGGCTTCCGTGCCGTCGAGGATCGCGAGGTTGGCGGTCTCGCCCGATTGCTCCATCAGCCGCCGCATGTACGGGTGGCTTTCGCCGACGAAGTCGCGGTTGAACAGGAAGCTCGAGCCGACGGTGAAGGCCGAGAGCCCGATGTACCAGAGGCCCATCGGGCCGGTCTGGCGCACGTAGCCGCCGCGCTCCAGTGTGGCCAGCAAGCGGTGCGCGGTCGACGGCGCGAGCGACGTGCGCTGTCCGATGTCGGTCAGCGTAAGGCCGCCTTCGGCCGCGGACAGGCATTCAAGGATCGCGAGCCCGCGCGTGAGGCTCTGGACCTGCGCCTTCTCGGCCGAGGGATCGGCCGGCGTGCGGCCGCGGCGCGGCGTGGTCAGGTGGCGGGGGTGGCGTTCGGTCATGAGCGTGGCGGCCGCCGTAAGGATGGCAGCGGGGCGCTATCCACTGTAGCAAACGCGAGTGCCGCGTCGCGCGATCAGAGCTTAAGCGCAGCGACGCCGGCAACGACGGTAGCGGCCCCGGCCATGCGCCGCCAGCCCAGGCCTTCCTTCAGCACCCAGGCCCCGATCAGTGTCGCGAACAGCACCGACACCTCGCGCAGCGCGGCCACCACGGCGACGGGCGCGCGCGTCATCGCCCACAGCGCGATGCCGTAGGCTGCAAGGCTTGCGGCGCCGCCGGCAAGCCCGCGCCGCCAGCGCGCGCCAATGTACACGACCGCGGCATTGCGGCGCGTCCAGAAGATCCACGCCAGGAACGGAAAGCCCTCGAGGAACGTCAGCCACGTCGTGTAGGCGATCGCAGCCCCCGACGCGCGCGCACCGGCGCCGTCGACCAGCGTGTACAGCGCAATGATCCCGGCGTTGGCCAGAGCCCAGCTCGCGGCGACGCGATCGTGTCGGCCGCCGGCGAACCACGCGATGATGATGATGCCGGTCGAGATCAGCGCGATGCCGACGAAGCCGTGGACGCCCGGGTGTTCGTTCAGGAACAGCACGCCGAGCACGGTGACGATCAGTGGCGCCACGCCGCGCATCAATGGATAGGCGAACGACAGGTCGCCGCGCTTGTAGGCCCCGGCCAGCGTGACGTAGTAGCCGAAGTGGATGCCACCGGATAGCACCATGCAGGGCCACGCCGCGCGGGCCGGCACACCGACGAACGGAACCACCGCGCACGCGACGATCGTTGCGCCGGCGACGATCACCGCGGTGTCGAGCAGCGGATCGCCCGCGGCGGACTTCAGCAGCGCATTCCACAGCGCGTGCAGGAAACCCGCGCCGAGCACGGCCAGCGTGACGGGAAGCGATATCTCCATGCGCCGGTCAGGGAGCCGGCGCGGCGACGCGTTCTGCGATGGCGAGGAAGTGGGTGAGCGGCGGCGTCGCGGCGCCGGGGCATTTGGCACGGTCGTCCCACAGGCGGACGCGCACCGCGTCGGCGGCATAGTCCTGGCGCAGGAAGCGGTCGGCTTCCTCGTCCGAGTAGGTGCCACCCTGCAGCGCGAGGCTGCGCTTGGAGTCGTCGGAGAGCGCGTCGTAGTACTCGGGCCGCGCGCGGCACAGGTAGCGCTTGGCGTCGACGTGCAGCTTGATCGGCTCCAGCACCGCGTCGGGGAAGAGGCCGCGCAGGAAGGGGAGCGCCGCGTACTGGTGGACGTCGTCGACGCCGCGCAGCGTGGGCGTGGCACCCTGGTCGTTCAGCATGTGGCCCATGTCGTGGAGCAGCGCAGCCACGATCAGCGCGTCGGAGGCGCCTTCGTCCTCGGCCATGGCCGCGGCCTGCAGCGCGTGCTCGAGCTGCGTGACGCCTTCGCCGTCGTATTCGCGGTCGCCCTTGTCGGCGAAGATGCGCTCGAGGTCGGAGAAAACGAGTGCCATGGTCAGACGGTCCTTGTGTCGCGCGGCTTCCAGCCGGCGGTGGTGCGTCCATCGGCCGCCGCGCCGGGTTCCTGCGTCTCGACCACGGCATCCTTCAGGCGGGTGCGCGCGAGGACGCCGGCATTTTCCAGGATCGGGTAGGCGATCGAGCAGATGTGCGAGTTGATCCGCTTCAGGTCCGCGAGCAGGTCCAGGTGCAGCGACGACGTCTCGATGCTCTGCACGGTGTTGCCGGCAAGGCGCGCGAGGTGCGAGTCGGCGTAGGCGCGCTCGAGGTCGCGGAACAGCACCTTCTGCGCGAGCAGCTCCTGCGCGCTCTTGAGGTCGCCGTTGAGGAACACGCTCATGCCGAGCCGCAGGTTGGCGGTGAGGCGCGAATGCAGGTCGCAGATCTCCGTCATGCCCGCTTCGGAGAAGTTGCGGCCCTTGTCGATCTTCTTTTCCTCGATTTCGGTGATGATGCGGTCGATGATGTCGCCGACCTGCTCCATGTTGATCGTGAACGACACGATGTCGGTCCAGCGCCGGCCTTCGCCAGGCTCCAGCGCCTCGCGCGAGATCTGCGTCAGGTAGAGCTTGACGGCCGTGTAGAGCTGGTCGACGACGTCGTCCATGCGCCGCAGCCGCTGCGCAAGCCCGCGGTCGTTCGTCCGCAGCACCGTCAGCATGCCCTGCAGCATGTCGTCGATGACGTCGGCGATGCGCAATGCTTCGCGGGCCGCATTGCCGATGGCCAGCGCCGGCGTCGTCAGCGCGGACGGGTCCAGGTGGCGCGGCTTGGCGGGGTCGTCGGACGCGGGGCGCGCGGGTAGCAGCCGCTCGGCGATCCGCGCGATCGGCTCGGTGAACCACAGGAACAGCAGGGCAAGCGCGACGTTGAACGCGAGATGGAAGAACACGACTTCCGCGCTGTCCGACAGGTTCCAGCGCTCGATCCAGGGCTCCGCGAAGCGCAACAGCGGCAACATCACGAAGCAGCCGATCAGCTTGAACAGGAAGTTGCCAAGCGTCACGCGGCGCGCCTCCGGCATCGCGCGCAGCGTGGACAGCATGCCGAGCAGGCCGCTGCCGAGGTTGGCGCCGAGCACCAGCGCCATCGCCACCGGCAGCGCGATCACGTGCAGGCCGGCGAGCGTGGCCACCAGCAGCACGACGGCCAGGCTCGAATAGCAGAGGATGGTCACGGCGGCCGCGACCAGCATGTCCAGCATCACGTCGCCGGTGAGCGACGCGAAGATCACGCGCATGCCGTCGCCCTTGACCATCGGCGCGGCACCTACCGAGATCCATTGCAGCGCGAACAGGATGAGGCCCAGGCCGATCAGGATGTGGCCGAAGCGGCCGACGTTGGTCTCCTGGCGCGCGAGGAACAGCACGACGCCGACGAAGATCAGCAGTGGCGACAGCCAGGACAGGTCGATGGACAGCACCGCCGTCATCAGCGCGGTGCCGACGTCGGCGCCGAGCATCACGGCCAGCGCGGGGGCCGTTGCGATGAGGCCCTGTCCGGCGAATGCGGCGACGATCAGCGCCGTCGCGGTGCTGCTCTGGATCAGCGCGGTGACGCCGAGGCCCGCGAAGAACGCGCTTACGCGCTGCTGGACGCTGTGGCGCAGCACGCGCCGCAGGTCGCCCCCGTACAGCCGGAGGATGGCCGTGCGGACGATGTGCGTGCCCCAGACGAGGAGGGCGACGCCGGCCAGCAGGTGCAGGAGAGTCTGCATCGAGCCGTCAGCAGGAGCGCGTGGCGGCGATCACCACGGCAGCGAATACGTCTTGATGTTGGTGAAACTCTTCATCGCTTCCTGCACGCCCTCCTTGTAGCCGAGGCCCGAATCCTTGATGCCGCCGAACGGTGTCAACTCCAGCCGGTAGCCCGGGACTTCGCGGACGTTGACCGTCCCCACGTCCAGCTCGGCGACGAAGCGCGTGATGTAGTCGAGCCGGTTGGTGCACACCGCCGACGAGAGGCCGTACGCGGTGCCGTTGGAGATGCGGATCGCGTCGTCGATGTCCTTGAAGCGTATCACCGGGGACACCGGACCGAAAGTCTCCGTGCGCACGACGTCCATGGCGGGATCGACGTGGTCCAGCACCGTCGGCGAGTAGACGGCGCCGTCGCGATGGTTACCGGCCAGCAGCCTGGCGCCGCCGGCGAGGGCCGCGTTGACCTTCGCCTCGAAGCCCTTGGCGGCGGCCTCGTCGATGACGGTGCCCATCTCCAGCTTGTCGTTCATCGGGTCGCCGTACGTCCATGCCTTGGTCTTGGCGACGAGCCGAGCGACGAAGTCGTCGGCCACCTTCTCGTGCACGAGCATCCGCTTGACGGCCGTGCAGCGCTGGCCGGAGTTCTTGTACGAGCCGTTGGTCGCCAGCGTCGCCGCTTCCTCGATGTCCGCGTCTTCCATGACGATGATCGGGTCGTTGCCGCCCAGCTCCAGCACCTGGCGCTTGTAGACCGCCTTGGCGGCGATGTACTTGCCGATCGGCACGCCGCCCGTGAACGTGACGAGCTCGATGTCGTCGTTGGTCAGCAGCTCGTCGGCGATTTCCTTCGGGTCGCCGGTGACCACCGAGAACATCGGCGGCGGCAGCCCGGCTTCGTACAGCACGTCGGCCAGCACCAGCGCGGACAGCGGCGTCTTCTCGGTGGGCTTCAGCACCATCCGGTTGTTCGTCGCCACCGACGGCGCCACCTTGTGCGCCACCTGGTTCAGCGGGTGGTTGAACGGGGTGATCGCGCTGATGACGCCGCGCAGCGGATCGCGCAGCGTGTAGACCTTGCGCGACTTGCCGTGCGGCGTCAGGTCGCACGAGAAGACCTGGCCGTCGTCGTTCAGCGCCGCGTTGCCGGCGAACACGAACACGTCGCAGGCGCGCCCGACTTCGTAGCGCGAATCCTTCTTGCCGATGCCGCACTCGGCGCTGATGAGGTCCGACAGCTCCTCGGTGCGCGCGCGCAGCAGCTCGGCGGTCTTGTAGCAGATGCGGTAGCGCTCGTAGCGCGTCAGCTTCGCCTTGTAGCCGCGGGCGATAGCCAGCGCACGACGGATGTCGTCGACGCTGGCCTTGGGTACGGTGGCGACGCGGCCGCCGGTGAAGGGGTTCATCACGTCGAGCGTGCGGCCGGTGGTGACGCGCTCGCCGGCAATGCGCATCGGCTCGTGGCGGGTATCGGTGGCGTTCATGGTTCTTTTCTCAATGACTGGCGGCCGCGCGGGCAGCGCCGATGAAGTTCTTGCCGCGCACGCCTTCCAGCGCGTCGGCGATCATGCGCTGCTCGTCGGCAGCGTCGACGCCGTAGGCGGCGAAGTCCGTGCGCACGCCGACACTTTCGAGGAACGTGGCGAGGCGCGCCGGCGCGCTGTCGAGAGCAGCACCGAAGATGCGCGACAGCACGGCGTCGCGGTCCGGGAATGCGCCGCGGGCGCGCTCCAGCACCATCGGCAGCGTGAACGAGCACGCGATGCCGTGGGGCAGACCGTGGCGCAACGTCATCTCGTACGAAATCGAGTGGGCGAGCGCGGTCTTGGTGTTGGAGAACGCGAGGCCCGCCTGCAATGCGGCCAGCGACATCCGCTCGCGGAGCGCGGGGTTGTGCAGGTCCGCCATCAGCTTGGGCAGCACGTCGAGCACCGTCGTGGCGGCAGCCACCGCATGGGTGTCGGACACCGCGTTGTGGTTGACGTTCCAGATCGATTCCAGCGCATGCGACAGCGCGTCCAGCGATGCGGCGAGCGTCGGGCCGGCGGGCAGCGACTGCGTCAGCTCGGAATCGACGATCGCCGCGGTGGGCCAGGTCTCCGGCAGGTGCAGCGAATACTTGCGCTGCGCGGCGCGGTCCCAGACGGTGGCCCAGGGCGTCACTTCGCTGCCCGTGCCCGCGGTGGTGGGGATGGCGAGCAGCGGCTTCACCGCGTGCGGCGTGAACGGCTTGCCGGTGGCGAGCAGCGCCACCAGCGAGGCAAAGCGGCGGTCCGCCGTGCCCACCATCAGCGCCTTGGCGGTGTCGATGGCGCTGCCGCCGCCGACGGCGACGATGACGTCGGGCGGCGTGGGGCTGGCCCAGAATGCCTCGTACAGCGACGTCAGGCCCGCGACGTCGGGATTGGGCTCCGTGCGGTCGATGACGATGGCCAGCGAATCGCCGAGCAGCGAGCCCAGCCGCGCGGTGAGGCCCAGCGACGCGGCTTCCGGGAACACGACGGCGGCCACGCGCTGGCCGCGGACGAGCTTCGGCAACTCGGCCAGGCTCCCGGCACCGAAGTGCACGTCGACGGGGTTGTGATAGCGCCAGCTCATCGCGTCACGCGCAGTGGTTGAGCGCGAGATCGACGATGTCGAAATTGCGCAGCCGGCGGCTGGACGGGACGTCCTTCAGCGGGCGGTTGAAGATCAGCGGCACCTTCTGCTCGGACACGCCGCCGTGCGAGCGCAGCGGCACTTCCAGCGCGGAGAGGTCGTGGCGCGCGGCCGTCGTGCCCAGCACGTTGAGCTTCTCCGCGATGATCACCAGGTCGCCCAGCCGGTCCGGCGGCAGTTCGAAACGCTTCGCGGCCTGCTCGCGCGAATAGACCGCCTCGATACCCGGCAGCGCGGCCAGGCGCGCCGTGATGTCGGCGGCGTCGGTGCCTGCGGGCAGGTAGCACGTGGCATACGAGCCCAGCGCGCCGTGGTGGACGACGTAGGGATCGGTGATCGGCAGGATCACGCGCGCCTTGCCGGCGCCCAGCAGCTCGTCGAACCACTGCTGCAGGTAGATGATCTGCGGTGCGCCGCCCGCATCCGTCTTGGCGCTCATGCCGTGGTCGGCGGTCACGGCCACGATCGCGCCCAGCCTGTCCAACTCCTCGAGGTAGCCGTTCATCATCGCGTAGAACGCATTGGCTTCCGCAGTGCCCGGCGCGTGCTTGTGCTGGACGTAGTCGGTGGTGGACAGATACATGAGGTCCGGCCGGTCGCGCTTCATCAGGGCCACGCCGGCCGCGAATACGAATTCGGAGAGGTCGGCCGAGTACACGGAGGGCAGCGGCTTGCCCACCAGCGCGAGCACGTTCTCGACACCGTTGTCGGCGAGCGTCGCCTTGTCCGCCTTCTCCGACGAAAAGCAGATGCCCTGCATGCCGTGGCCCAGCATCGCGCGCAGCTTGTCCTTGGCGGTGACGACAGCCACCTTGGCGCCCGCGTTCGAGAACGCCGCCAGTATGGTGCCGGCGCGCAGGTACTTGGCGTCGTTCATCATCACTTCCTGGCCCGTGTCCGGGTCCCAGAAGAAGTTGCCGCAGATGCCGTGCACCGACGGCGGCGCACCGGTGACGATGGACAGGTTGTTCGGATTCGTGAAGCTCGGCACGACGCAGTCGCCGAGCGTTGAGGCGCCGCGCTCGCACATCTTGGCCAGGAAAGGCGCGACGCCGGCCTCGATGGCCTGCGTGATGTAGTCCGGCTCGCAGCCGTCCACGCAGACGACGACGACCGGCTGGCGCATCCACTGGTAGCGACGGCCGTTGACTTCGATCGGGGAGTGTTGGGTTGAGGTCATCGGAACGATTCCGGAAGTTGCGTGGTGTCGTGTCGGTCCGGCGTCAGGCGATGGCGCGCGCGATGCGGCCGCGCACCCAGGACGAGAACAGCTCGGCGACGAGCACGACGATGATGATGGAGAGGATGATCGCGGCCACTTCCTGCGACGCGATCCGCTGCATGCTTTCGCGCAGGTACCAGCCCATGCCGCCGGCGCCGAAGAAGCCGACAATCGTGGCCGCGCGGAACACGACGTCCCACGTGTAGATCGACGTGCCGGTCCACGCGACGCGCACCTGTGGCAGCACCGCGTAGACGAACACCTGCAGCGGGTTGGCGCCGGTGGCGCGCATCGCGTCGACGGGGCCCTGGTCGATGGCCTCGACAGCTTCCGCGAACAGCTTGCCGGCGAAGCCGATGCAGAACAGCGTCAGCGCGACGACGCCGGGCAGCATGCCGAAGCCCAGGATCGACACGGCGAGGATCGTCCAGATCATCTCGTGCACGGAGCGGCAGGCCATGATGACGAGCCGCGCGAGCGGATACAGGATGCGCTTGCCGGGCGACATGTTGGCCGACGCGAACCACGCGAGCGGTATCGCGAGGGCGATGCCGACGACGGTGGCGAGATAGGACATCTCCAGCGTCTCGAACACCGAGCCCAGGTAGTCGCGCTGCGTGATCCGCGCCATGTCCGGCGGGAAGTAGCGCGTCATCAGCGTCTCGCCCATCCGGCCGAGGATGCCGGGCAGGCGGTCGAGCGGGATGTCGAGGCGGTCGATGGACCAGACGACCAGCGCGATCAGGCCGATCCAGACAAGGTCGCGCTTCCACTTGCGCCAGCGCAGCGCGCGCGGCGGCGCGAGCGAGTCCGCGGCGACGGCGCGCTCGCCGTCCTGCAGCAGTGACGCCACCTCGACGTCGTCGATGACGGCTGCGTCAGATGATGGCTTTGCGTGCATAGTGCGAGACGATTTCGCCGAGGATGATGAGGACGAGCACGGCCGCGAGCACCGTCGCGATGCCGCCATAGTTGGAGCGCGCCATTTCGCGGAACAGCACGAGGCCCAGGCCGCCGGCGCCGACGAGGCCCATGATCGTCGAGCGGCGGATGTTGATGTCCCACTCGAAGATCACGGTGCCGAGCACCACGGGCAGCACCTGCGGCACGATGCCGTACCAGAGGATCTGGAACTTGGTGCCGCCGACGGCGCGGATGGCTTCGATCGGCCCGGGCTGCACGTCCTCGATCGCTTCGGCGATCACTTTCGAGATGAAGCCCACCGAGCGCACGGCCATCGCGAGGATGCCGGCCAGCACGCCCAGGCCCACGGCCGACACGAAGATCAGCGCCCACACGATCTCGTGCACGGAGCGCGACAGCGTCATGAGCCCGCGTCCGAACACGTAGCTCGCGCGCCCCAGCGGCGTGATGTTGCGCGCGCCGAGCCAGGCCACCGGCAACGCCAGGAACAGGCCCAGGAAGCTCGCGAGCGTGGCCATCAGCGCGGTGTCGATCATCGGGTCGACGAGGCCGGGCAGCGCAGACGTGTCGAACTCGGCGAAGCGGCCGATCGACGCCGCCACCGACTTCCACGTGAGCCGCGCCCAGTCGGTATCCTTGACGACGATCGCGTACATCGTGCCCAGCACCAGCAGCAGCGCAATGCCGCTGGTGGCGAGGCGCGTGCGCCGCGTGGCGCGGCGGTCGCGCGCGATCGCGTCGATGCGCGCATCGAGCGCGGGCGATGCGGCGAGGGCGGCGGCCGTCACAGCACCTCCAGCGCGTAGATGTCGTGCATCGCCTTCTCGTTCAGGTCCGCGGGGCGGCCCTCGAACTTCTTGACGCCGTCCTGCAGCCCGATGATGTGGCTGCAGAAATCGAGCGCGAGCTTGACGTCGTGGATGTTGCACAGCACCGGGATGCGCCGCTCGCGCGCCACCTCGCGGATGAGGCCCATCACCTCACGCGCGATCTTGGGGTCGAGCGCGGACGTGGGCTCGTCGACCAGCAGCAGGCGCGGGTTCTGCATCAGCGCGCGGGCGATGCCCACGCGCTGGCGCTGGCCGCCGGACAGCCGGTCGGCGCGCTTGTGCACGTGGTCCGTGAGGCCCACGCGATCCAGCAGCGTCAGTGCCTGCGCGATGTCCTCGCGCCGGAACATCCGGAACAGGCTGCGCGTCGTGCCGGTATGGCCCAGGCGGCCGGCCAGCACGTTGTCAAGCACGGACAGCCGCTCGATCAGGTTGAACTCCTGGAAGATCATGCCGATGTTGCGCCGCGCGAGCCGCAGCGCGCGCTGGCCGATCTCGAGGATCTCCTCGCCGTTCAGCTTCACGGAGCCGCCCGTCGGCTCGACGAGCCGGTTGACGCAACGGATCAGCGTGGACTTGCCGGCGCCGCTCGGCCCGATGATCGCGAAAAAATCGTCGGGCGAGACGGTGAAGCTGACGTTCTTCAGGATCTGGCGGTCGCCGTAGCCGGCGCACAGGTCCTTGACTTCGAGTGCGATGCTGCTCATCGATCGTTCTCCGCGAGGACGGGCCGGGCGGACACGCGCGTCCGCCGCGGCCCTGGCCGTTGGCCTACTTCACGCCCGCTTCGCGGATGATGTTGTAGTCGGCGTCCTTCATCACGACGAACTTCTCCGAGTCCACGTTGTCGAGGAACTTCTTGCCCTCGTCGGTGTTCTGCAGCGTCGTGAACGTCTCGACGATCTTCTGCTTGATCTCCGGGCACAGCGAGCCGCGGTAGACGAACGGGTCCTGCGGGATCAGCGGCGACGACCACAGGATGTTGAAGTCCTCGAGCTTGACCTTGCCGGTGCCGATCGTGTTCATGAAGCGGTGGCTCGCGACGAACGCAACGTCGGCCTTGCCGTCCGCGACGGCGAACGTCGACAGGTCGTGCCCGCCCGAGAACGCGACGCGGCTGAAGTATTCCTTCAGCGGCATCTTGACGACCTTCTTCGCGAACTCCGATTCCGGGATCAGCGCTCCGGACGTACTGGCGGGATCCACGAGCAGCATCACCGAACCCTTCGTCGACGCGACGTCGGTGAACTTGCTGCCCTTCTTCGAAATCAGCAGCGACTTGTAGCCGGGGCCCGCTTCCTGCACGCCCTGCTTCTTCTTGTAGTAGGTGGCAAAGACTTCGATGTTCGCGTCCTTATTGTGCGCGATCACATAGGACTCGGGGCCCAGCACGGCGACGTCGACCCACTTGCCCATCAGCGCCTCGACCACCGACGAGTAGGACGTCGGCATGTAGAACTCGATCTTCTTGCCGGTGTTCTTGGACAGCAGGTCGACGATCGGCTTGTACAGCGTCAGCTCGCGGACCGTTTCCTGCGTCGGGATGATCGAGAAGCGCAGGACCTTGGGGTCTTCGCATTGCTGCGCGGACGCGGGTAGCGCGGCGGCAAGGAGCGAAACGGCCGCGAGGCCGGAGAGGCAGTGGACCAAAGTGCGGACGACCGTGCGCTTCAGCGCCCGGAGCGAGAGCAGCGGATTCGTTGCAACCTGCATGATGACCTCCTGGTTTACGGGTAAGCCGGCTTGACCGGTCTGTGGGACGTTGGCAGTGCGGTGTTACGGTGTCGTGGCTTTGCGGCGTGCGGGAACCGGCGCGGCATCGGCCGCCGCCACCGACGCATGCATCCGCTCGCGGCTGGCGATCACGTGCTCGTACAGTGCGCGACCCGCCGCATCCGGCTGGCCGTCGGCGATCAGCCGCACGATGTCGCGGTGCTCGCGCGTGGAGACCGGAAGCGAGCCGCCCTGTTCCAGCGCCACGCGGCGGAACAGGTGCAGCTCGTTGACGAGGCGGCGGTAGACGAGCAGCAGCTTGTCGTTGCCGGTCAGCTCCACCAGGCGGTCGTGGAAGGCGAGGTTGGCCGCGAGATAGGCCGCGACGTTGTCCGCCGACGTGGCCGCGTCCATCTTCGCGACCAGTTCCTTCAGTTCGCGGATCTGCAGCGGCGTGATCGTCTGCGCCAGCTTGCGGCCGACGAATTCGTCGAGCACGGCGCGCAGTTCGTAGATCTCGTCCGCCTCGCGCACGCTGATCTGGCGCACGTAGACGCCACGATTCTTCTCGAGCCGCACGAGGCCGGATTCCTCGAGCGCGCGGAACGCCTCGCGGACCGGCCCGCGCGAGACGCCGAGCATGGCCGCGACTTCGACTTCGCGCAGCTGCTCGCCGGCGGGCAGGTCGCCGGCCAGGATCATCCGCTCGAGCTCGCGCTGGACGAGCGTGGGCAGCGAATTGGACTGGATCAGCGAGATGGCGCGCGAGGGATCGGCGTCACGCGCAGGGACGGCGTGGAGCCGGGCCGGCACATCGTCGGTGGAAGGAGGCGTGGAGCGGGCGCGGGCCATGGCGCACTCTAGGCGCCGTCTTGTAGATTGTCAACAATCTGCAATTGACATTCTGCGGCCTCGTTGCGTGTGGGGTGCAGCCAAGGGGCGGAGCAGCGCGCCGGGCGCGAAGGCCCGGGGCCGCCACCGCAGGATCAGCGCGCCGAGCCGCGGACGGGCAGGCGCGACAGCCCGACCAGAACGACCAGTGTCGTGACGGCCAGCAGCATCGTCAGCGCCGCGGCATCGAAGATCGCGCCGCGATCGGACAGCGCGAAGATGCCCACCGGCATCGTCACCCAGCCGGGCGGATAGACCATCACCGTGGCGCCAAGCTCGCCCATCGACAGCGCGAACGACAGGCTGAACGCGGCGATCAGGTAGGGCGCGAGCAGCGGCAGCGTCACGCGCCACAACCGGTAGCCGGGGCGGGCGCCCAGGCTTTCCGCAACCTGCTCGACGTCGGCAGGCAGGCGCGCGAGGCCCGCGGTGACGTTGCCGTACGTGAACGCAGAGATCAGCACGAAGTGCGCGATCAGCACGATCCACACGGTGCCGTTCAACAGGAAGGGCTTGTGGCTGAATGCGACGAGCAGCCCCAGACCCACGGACACCGAGGGCACCGCGCTGGGGATGAAGAAGATCACGTCGTAGATGCGGCCGGGCAGGCCGCGCGACCGCCGCAGCGCCAGCGCGGCCCACGTTCCCGCCACCAGCGCGACGAGGCTCGCGACGAAGCCGGTAACGAGGCTGTGGCGGAGCTGGTCGAACGAGTCGCCGTGGAACGCGTTGACGTAGTGCTCCAGCGTCAGGTGCGACGGGAGCACGTTGTTCCATTGCCCGGCGATGCTCGCGAGCGCGATGACGCCGAGCGGCAGCCCGTACAGCGCGCCAAACAGCAGCAGCGCCAGCGCGAACGTCAGCGCACGCCCGCGCCTAGACCAGACCAGCACGGCGCCTCCCGTAGTGCGCGAGCACGAAGCGATAGACGGTGTAGAGGCCCAGCGACAGCGCGATGTTCACCACCGCGATGATGCAGGCGGTGCCGTAGTCGAACTGCTGGATCGCAAGGTCGTAGACCAGAAGCGGCAGCGTGATGACGTCCTTGGCGCCGATGAACAGCACGATGCCGAATTCGTTGACGGTCAGCAGCAGGCACAGGCTGCCGCCGGCGATCAGCGCCGGCAGCGCGGCCGGGAAGATGATCCGCCGCACGATCGTCAACGCGCGGCCGCCCAGGCTGCTGGCCACCTCGATCTGCGCCGGGTCGAGCTGCGAGAACGTCGCCAGCAGCGGCCGCATGACGAAGGGCGTGTAGACGGTGATCTCCGACAGCACCACGCCCCACTGCGAATACAGGAAGTCGACCGGTGGCCGCGCAAAGCCCAGCACGTGGACGAACGTCTCGTTGATCATCCCGGCGGAGCCGTAGATGAACGTGAACGCCAGCGCCACCAGAAACGTCGGCAACGCGATGAACGTGTCGATGAGCCGTGCGAGCATCTTGCTGCCGGGGAAGGGCGTGAACGCGAGCAGCACGGAGAGCACGAAGCCGACCACGAGGCAGCCCGCCGTCGACAGCGCGGCGATGACGACCGTGTGCCACAGCGCGTCGCGGAACATCCGCGAGCCGAGCACGTCCGTGAAATGCTTGAGGCCGGGCACCTGGCCGTCGCCGCCCAGCGCCTCGCGGCCGATCAGCACCAGCGGGTAGAAGAACAGCAGCGCGAGCAGCAGCAGCGGCGGGATCACCCAGAAGCCGGCACTGCCGCCGCGCGGGCGCGGCGCGGCGAGGACGGCTTCAGCCAACGACGGCCCCGACGGGCACCAGCGTCGCCTGCGTGCCGCGGAAGTGCAGCGACAGCGGCTCGCCGATCCCCGGCAGCGTCAGCCGCGGCGGGCAGGCCAGGCGCATCACGTGCTCGCCCAGCGCGAGTTCGACGCTCTGCGTGTCGCCCTGCCACTGGACGCTGCGCACGATGGCCACGAGCGTGTTGTCGGCGTCCGCATGCGGCTCGACGTGGACGTCGTGCGGCCGTACGCACAGCAGGCACTCGTCGCCGGCCGGCAACGCGTGATGGTTGCGCGCCCTCAGCGTCACGTCGCCGAAGCGCACGCTCGCCATGCCTTCGCTGCCGGGCTCGAGCCCGGCCACCGGCAGCAGGTTGGCGCGGCCGAGGAATTCGGCGGCAAAACGGTTGGGCGGGTGCCGGTACAGCGCCTGCGCGGCGCCGAACGCGACGAGCTTGCCGTCGCGCATGATGCCGATGCGGTCCGCCAGCGTCAGCGCCTCCACCTGGTCGTGCGTCACGTACAGCACGGTAAGGTCGGGCAGCTCGCGATGCAGCCGCGCGAGCTCGTCGAGCATCGAGCGGCGGATCTGCGCGTCGAGCGCGGACAGCGGCTCGTCGAGCAACAGCACCTGCGGCTTGATGGCGAGTGCACGCGCGATGGCGACGCGCTGCTGCTGGCCGCCGGAGAGCTCGCGCGGAAAGCGCCGCGTGTACGCGGACATGCCGACCATCGCCAGCGCCTGCGGCACGCGCTCGGCGATCAGCGCCGCGGAAGCCTTGCGGGCCCGCAGCCCGAACGCGACGTTCTCGTCGACCCGCATGTGCGGGAACAACGCGTAGTTCTGCACGACCATGCCGATGTTGCGGTCGTGGGGCGGCACGGCGGTGACGTCGCGCGTGCCGATGCGGATGCGGCCCGTGGCCGGCTGCACGAAGCCCGCCACCGCGCGCAACGCGGTGGTCTTGCCGGAGCCCGAAGGCCCGATCAGCGCGACGATCTCGCCGGGATTGACGGTCAGCGACAGCGCCTCGAGCACCGTCACGCC
>JBGAIC010000114.1:0-5323 GCA_044225845.1 Casimicrobiaceae bacterium | reverse complement strand
CGGCCATGCGCCGGCGCTGTCCGACGAACTCACCGCCGCGGAGAATCTCGCGACCCAGGCAGACTTGGCTGGCGACGACGCGTCGCCTCGCGCCATCCACGGCGCGCTGGAGGCCCTTGGCATCGCCGACGCCGCCGGACGGATGGCGCGCAGCTTGTCGGCGGGCCAGCGGCGGCGGGTGCAGCTCGCCCGGCTGGCGCTCACGGCGAAGCGGCTCTGGGTGCTCGACGAGCCGACGACGTCGCTGGACGACCAGGCGGCGGCGTGGTTCGAATCGACGCTCGCCGCCCATCTCGCGCAGGGCGGGATCGCCGTCGTCGCCACGCACGCGCCGCTGCGCATCGATGCGGGGCGGCGCGTGGACCTCGTGCTGTGACCGCGCTCTCCACTCCGGCGGCGCCGGCCGACACCGGCTCGGTCGTCGCGGCGCTGCGCTGGGGCCTGGCGCGCGACCTGCGCATCGCGCTGCGCTCGCGCAACGAGCTCGTCGTGCAGCTCGTGTTCTTCGTGCTCGTGGCGAGCCTCTTCCCGCTGACGCTGTCACCGGAGCCCGCGACGCTCGCGATGCTGGGGCCGGGAGTGCTGTGGGTGGCTGCGCTGCTGTCGTCGCTGCTGGCGCTGCCCCGGGTGTTCGGCCGCGATTTCGACGACGGCACCCTCGCGCAGGCGGCGCTGTCGCCGCGACCGCTGCCGGCACTCGCGTCCGGTAAAATACTGGCCCATTGGCTCGTCACCGGGCTGCCGGTGGTGGTGCTGGCGCCGGTGCTGGGCGCCGCCTACCGCCTGGACGCCGCGGCGAGCGGGCTCCTGGCCGCGAGCCTTGCGCTGGGCACGCCGATCCTGTCGCTGCTCGGCGGCATCGTCGGCGCGCTGACACTGGGCGCGCGCGGGGGTGGCGGACTCGCGGCCTTGCTGGCGCTGCCGCTGTACGTGCCTGTGCTGATCTTCGGCAGCGGCGCGGTCGCGGCACAGGCGGCCGGGCTGTCGGCGAGCCCGCACCTTTCGCTGCTGGGCGCCGGCCTGCTGCTCGCGGCGATGGCGGCGCCGTTCGCCACGGCGGCAGCGATACGCATCGCGCTGGATTGACATGAGCATCAACTGGTTCCGCTACGCCTCCCCCGTCACCTTCCTGCCGTTCGCGCGCGGGATGGCGCCGTGGTTCCTCGCGACGGCCGCGGTGCTGGCCGCCGTGGGACTGTGGCTGGGCTTCGTCGTCGCGCCGACCGACGCGACGCAGGGCGACGCCTACCGGATCATCTTCATCCACGTGCCGGCCGCGTGGATGGCCATGTTCATCTACGTCGTGATGGCGGGCTGGAGCGCGCTGGCGCTCGGCTACAACACGCGGCTGTCCGCGATGATGGCGCAGGCGCTGGCGCCCACCGGCGCACTGATGGCCGCGCTCGCGCTGTGGACCGGCGCGTTCTGGGGCCGCCCGACGTGGGGTACCTACTGGGCGTGGGACGCGCGGATGACGTCGACGCTGATCCTCCTGTTCCTCTACCTCGGCGTCATCGCGCTGCGCGGCGCGTTCGACGACGCGCGCCGCGCCGACCGCGCGTGCGCCTTGCTGACGCTAGTCGGCGTCGTCAACGTACCGATCATCTACTTCTCGGTGCGCTGGTGGAACACGCTGCACCAGGGCTCGTCGATCAGCCTCACCGCCGCGCCGACGATGGCCGCGATCATGGTGACGGCGATGCTCGTGATGACGTTCGCGCTGTGGGCCTACTGCATCGGCATCGTGCTGTGGCGCGTGCAGGCGATCATCGCCGAGCGCGAGGACGGCTCGCCGTGGCTCGCGCGCGAAGCGGCGGCGGTGCGCTGATGGAGAAGTACGCGTTCTACCTCGTGGGCGCCTACGGCGTGTTCGCGCTGGCGCTCGTCGTGGAGATCGTCGCGACGCGGTTGCGTCTCGCCCGCGCGCGCCGTGCCGCCGGGGAGTCCGCATGACGCCGCGCCAGCGCCGCTTTGCGCTGATCGGCGCCGGCCTGTGCGTGCTGGGCGTCGTCGCCGCGCTGGTGCTGAACGCGTTCCAGTCGAACCTGGTGTTCTTCTACTCGCCGTCGCAGGTGGTGGCGCACGAGGCGCCGCATGGCAAGCCGTTCCGCATCGGCGGCATGGTGGTCGACCACTCGCTGGTGCGCGACCCGCAGAGCCTCACCATCCGCTTCACCGTCACCGACACCGTGCACACGATTCCCGTCGTCTACACGGGCCTGCTGCCGGACCTGTTCAAGGAAGGCAAGGGCGTCGTCGCGCAAGGCTCGCTGGAGCCCGACGGCACGTTCCGGGCCACGGAGGTGCTCGCCAAGCACGACGAGAACTACATGCCGCCGGAAGCCGCGGCCGCGATGAAGGCCGCGAAGGACGGCATGAACGCGAAGACGTTCGAGAAGCCGCAGCCATGATCCCGGAACTGGGCCACTTCGCGCTGATCGTCGCGCTGATCGTCGCCGCCGTGCTCGGCACGGTGCCGCTCGTGGGCGCCGCGCGCCGCGACGAGGCGCTGATGGGCGTCGCGCGGCCCGCCGCCGTGCTGCTGTTCCTGCTCGTCGCGCTGGCCTTCGCGTGCCTCGCCGCCGCGTTCGTCACCAGCGACTTTTCGGTGCGCAACGTCGCCGAGCACTCGTACTCGACGCTGCCGACGCACTACAAGTTCGCGGCCACCTGGGGTTCGCACGAAGGCTCGCTGCTGCTGTGGACGCTGATGCTGTCGGGCTGGGCCTGCGCCGTCGCCGCACGCAGCCGCAACCTGCCGCAGGTGCTCGCGGCGCGCGTGCTGGCCGTCATGGGGCTGGTCGCCATCGGCTTCCTGCTGTTCATGCTGCTGACCTCCAACCCCTTCGAGCGCTTGCTGCCCGCGCCGCCGGAGGGCGCGGACCTGAATCCGCTGCTGCAGGACCCCGGCATGGTGATCCACCCGCCGATGCTGTACATGGGCTACGTGGGCTTCTCGGTGGCGTTCGCGTTTGCGATCGCGGCGCTGATCGGCGGCCGGCTCGACGCGAGCTGGGCGCGCTGGTCGCGGCCGTGGACCACCGTCGCGTGGAGCTTCCTGTCGATCGGCATCGCGCTTGGCAGCGCATGGGCCTACTACGAGCTGGGCTGGGGCGGCTGGTGGTTCTGGGACCCGGTGGAGAACGCGTCGTTCATGCCCTGGCTCACCGGCACCGCGCTGATCCACTCGCTCGCCGTCACCGAGAAGCGCGGCACGTTCCGCAGCTGGACGGTGCTGCTCGCGATCGTCGCGTTCTCGCTATCGCTGCTCGGCACGTTCCTCGTGCGCTCCGGCGTGCTGACGTCGGTGCATGCGTTCGCCACGGACCCCGCGCGCGGCGTGTTCGTGCTGCTGTTCCTGGTCATTGTCGTCGGGGGCTCGCTCGCGTTGTTCGCGTGGCGCGCCGGTGCCGTCGGCGGCGGCGCCGGCTTCGCGCCCGTGTCGCGCGAAGGGATGCTGCTGGCCAACAACATCCTGCTCGTCGTCGCGATGGCGAGCGTGCTGCTCGGCACGCTCTATCCGCTGCTCGTCGACGCGCTGAACCTCGGCAAGATCTCCGTCGGCCCGCCCTACTTCAACGCGGTGTTCTACCCGTTGATGGCGCCGCTCGTGTTCCTGATGGGCATCGGCCCGCTGGCCGCATGGCGCCAGGCATCGCTGCCTTCGCTGTGGACGCGGCTGCGCTGGGCGTTCGCGACGGCTGTCGTCGTCGCGCTCCTCTTGCCGCTGGTGTTCGGGCGCTGGTCGTTCGCGGTCGTCTCGGGTCTCTTCCTCGCGCTGTGGGTGTTCGCCGCCACCGCCACGCTGATGTGGCAGCGCCTGTCCACCTCGCCGCAGCCGACGCTGGGCGGGAAGCTGCGTGCCAACTCCGCCGCGTGGTACGGCATGCTGGTCGCTCACCTCGGCGTGGCCGTGTTCATCGTCGGCGTCACGCTGGTGATGGCGTACGAAGTGGAGCGCGACGTGCGAATGGACGTGGGCCAGACCGTCGAGGTTGGCGGCTACCGGTTCACGTTCCTGGGCGTGAAGCCCGCGCCGGGCCCCAACTACAAGTCGCTCGTCGGCACGGTGGAGGTGATGCGCAACGACGTGCGCGTGCGCACGCTCCATCCGCAGAAGCGCATCTACGACGCGTCGGGCCAGGCGATGACGGAAGCAGCCATCGCCACGCGTCTGATCGGCGACGTCTACGTGTCGCTCGGCGAGCCCGTGTCGCAGGACGGCCGCGCCGACGGCGCGTGGGGCGTGCGCATCTACCTCAAGCCCTTCGTCGACTGGATCTGGGGCGGCGCCTTCCTGATGGCGCTGGGCGGCTTCATCGCGGTGGCCGACCGCCGCTATCGCATCGCCGTGCGTGCGCGCGAGTCGGCGCGCACCGCGGGCGCGGCAGCCGCCGCCTGAACGCGCGCACCCATGGCCCGTTCACGCACCTCCCGCACGCTCCTCTGGGCCGTCCCGCTCGTGCTGTTCGACGTGCTGTGCGGCTTCCTGTTCGCGGGCCTCTATCGCGATCCGCGCGAGGTGCCCTCGCCGCTCGTCGACAAACCTGCGCCGGCGTTCAAGCTCGCGAAGCTGGGCCGAGACGGAGAGACGCTGTCCACCGCGGACCTGCGCGGCAAGGTGTGGCTGCTGAACGTGTGGGCATCGTGGTGCGTGTCGTGCCGTTACGAGCATCCGCTGCTCGTCGAGCTCGCCAAGGCGCAGGTGGTGCCCATCGTCGGCCTGAACTACAAGGACAAGAACGACTTGGCGCTCGGCTGGCTGGCGGAGCGCGGCGACCCGTACTGGGTCTCCGTCGTCGATGCCGACGGGCGCGTGGGCATCGACTGGGGCGTCTACGGCGTGCCGGAGACGTTCGTCGTCGACAAGGCCGGCGTCATCCGCTACAAGCAGATCGGCCCGCTGACGGCCGACGTGCTCGAGAAGACGATCGTGCCGCTCGTGCGGCAGCTGGAGAAGTCGTGACGCGTTGGCGTGCGGCCTGCGCGATGCTGGCGCTCGCATGCGCGACGGTCGCCGGTGCGCAATCGCCCGCGCCTGTCGACGACGCGCTCCGCGCGCGCCTCGCGCGGCTGGAGACCGAGCTTCGCTGCCTCGTCTGCCAGAACCAGACGCTGGCCGATTCCAATGCACCGCTGGCGGAAGACCTGCGGCGCGAAGTGCGCGAGCTCGCCCAGGCCGGCAAGAGCGACGACGAGATCCGCGACTACCTGGTCGCGCGCTACGGCGAGTTCGTCCTGTACAAGCCGCGCGTGCGGCCGCTGACGTGGCTCTTGTGGTTCGGCCCGTTCGTGCTGCTGGCGGGCGGCGCGCTGGCGTGGT
>JBGAIC010000027.1:0-47639 GCA_044225845.1 Casimicrobiaceae bacterium | reverse complement strand
AACAAGGGCGACGTCGCGTGGATGCTCGTGTGCACGGCGCTCGTGCTGATGATGAGCGTGCCCGCGCTGGCGCTGTTCTACGGCGGCATGGTCCGCGCCAAGAACACGCTGTCGCTGCTGATGCAGGTGTTCGCGGTGTTCTCGCTGATCACGGTGCTGTGGTGCGTGTACGGCTACAGCCTGGCGTTCACGGAAAACAACGCGTTCTTCGGCAGCCTGGACCGCCTGTTCCTCAAGGGCACGTTCAATTCCGCCGACGGCTCGTTCGCGATGGCCGGCACCTTCAGCAAGGGCGTCGTGCTGCCCGAGCTGCTGTTCGTCGCGTTCCAGGCGACGTTCGCCGCGATCACCGTGTGCCTGATCCTGGGCGGCCTGGCCGAGCGGATGAAGTTCTCGGCCGTGCTGATCTTCAGCGTCATCTGGTTCACGTTCGCGTACTGCCCGATCGCGCACATGGTGTGGTTCTGGGCGGGTCCGGACGCGTACACGGCGGCCAACGTCGTCGACGCGACCAACGCCAAGGCCGGCTACATCTGGCAGATGGGCGCGCTGGACTTCGCGGGCGGCACGGTCGTGCACATCAACGCCGGTATCGCCGGCCTGATCGGCGCGATCATGCTCGGCAAGCGCGTGGGCTTCGGCAAGGAAGCGATGCCGCCCAACAACCTGCCGCTGACGATGATCGGTGCCTCGCTGCTGTGGACGGGCTGGTTCGGCTTCAACGCGGGTTCCGCGCTGGAAGCCGGCAACAGCGCCACGCTCGCGTTCATCAACACCTACCTCGCCACCGCCTGCGCGGCGATCTCGTGGATGTTCGCGGAGTGGATGTTCAAGGGCAAGCCGACGCTGCTGGGCATCTGCTCGGGCGCGGTCGCGGGTCTCGTCGCGATCACGCCGGCCGCCGGCAACGTGGGCATCCCCGGTGCGTTCGTGATCGGGCTCCTCGCCGGCGTCGTCTGCCTGTGGGGCGTCAACGGCCTGAAGAAGATGATCGGCGTCGACGACTCGCTGGACGTGTTCGGCGTGCACGCGGTCGGCGGCATCCTGGGCGCGCTGCTCACCGGCATCTTCGTGTCGCCGGACCTTGGCGGCCCGAGCGTCGTGTCCGACTGGGTCACTGGCAAGACGGAATACCCGGGCTACATGGCGCAGTTGTTCATCCAGGCCAAGGCCGTGGGCATCACGATCGTGTGGACGGGCATCGTCGCCTTCATCGCCTACAAGATCACCGACCTGATCGTCGGCCTGCGCGTGACGGAAGAGGAAGAGCGGGAAGGCCTCGACATCACGTCGCATGGCGAAGAGGCGTACCGGATGTAATTCGCAACACGGATTGGTAGCACCTTTACGGGCCGGCGGACGCACCACCCCGCGGACGACGGCCCGTAAGTCGGGGACTCTCCTCCTCGATTCGTTTCTCCTCAGTGGCATTCGGGGCGCCCTCGCGGGCGCCCCCTTTTTTTGTGCCTTTGTTGGGGTCAGACACCATTTCCAGGGCGACGCATCACCGGCCGGCGACGCGACATGGAAATGGTGTCTGACCCCAATTCCTCGCAGCGCGAAATGCACGCGCAGGAAAACAGGGTCCAACCCTTTCCTTTAAGATCGCGCTTCGTCACGACGCGCGCCCGCATGGTTCCCAACCTCACCACCGCACTGACCGGCCCGCTGCTGGACCTCGAGCGCCGCATCCTCGACCGCATGCCGGACATCGAGCGCTGGCTGCGCGGCCAGTGGCAGGAACACGAGGTGCCGTTCTACGCGTCGGTGGACCTGCGCAACGCGGGCTTCAAGCTCGCGCCAGTCGACACGAACCTGTTCCCCGGCGGTTTCAACAACCTCAACCCCGCGTTCCTGCCGCTGTGCATCCAGGCGATCCAGGCCGCGGTGGAGCGCGTGTGCGCCGACGCGCGCGGCGTGCTGCTGGTGCCGGAAAACCACACGCGCAACACCTACTACCTCGCCAACGTCGCCACGCTGGAAGACATCCTGCGCAAGGCGGGCATGAACGTGCGCATCGGCTCGCTGAATCCTGAAGTCACCGAGCCGACGACCTACACGGCGGCGGACGGCCGCAGCGTGCGCGTCGAGCCGATCGTGCGCGACGGCCGGCGCGTCGGCGTCGCGGGCTTCGACCCGTGCATGATCCTGCTCAACAACGACCTGTCCGCCGGCGCGCCCGCGCTGCTCGCGGACATCGACCAGCCGATTGCGCCGCCGATCGCCGCCGGCTGGTTCAACCGCAAGAAGTCGCACCACTTCGACATGTACCGGCGCGTGGCCGCCGAATTCGCCGCGCTGGTCGACATCGACCCCTGGCTGATCGATCCCTACTTCGGCACGTGCAGCGCCATCGACTTCCAGGAACGCGCGGGCGAGGAATGCCTCGCGTCGAACGTCGGCGCGCTGCTCGAGCGCATCGCGGCCAAGTACCGCGAGTACGGCATCGACGACAAGCCCTTCGTCATCGTCAAGGCCGACGCCGGCACCTATGGCATGGGCATCATGACGGTGCGCGACCCGTCCGACGTCATCGGCCTCAACCGCAAGCAGCGCAACAAGATGGCGGTGGTGAAGGAGGGGCTCGAAGTGTCGTCGGTGATCATCCAGGAAGGCGTGCCGACGTTCGAGTCGATCGACGACGGCATCGCCGAACCCGTCGTCTACATGGTCGACCGCTTCGTCGTCGGCGGCTTCTACCGCGTGCACACCGCGCGCGGCAAGGACGAGAACCTCAACGCGCCGGGCGCGCAGTTCGTGCCGCTGGCGTTCGAGTCGCCGTGCATTCCGGATCTCACGGGTGCCACCGACTGCCCGCCGAATCGCTTCTACGCGTATGGCGTCGTCGCGCGGCTGGCGCAGCTCGCGGCGTCGCGCGAGATCGAGGCGCTGAGGGAAGCGGAAGCGAGCGGGCAGCCGGCCGACGACTGACGCGCGGCGTTGCGCGGACGCAAGCGCCCGCTCTAGACGACGAAATCCTCGAGCGTCTCCGGCGCGAACAGCTCGTCGACGGCGAGCCGCCGCGCCGACAATCCCTGCTCGTGGTGGTAGCGCAGGAAGGTCTCCAGAACCTTGCGATTGGCGTTGACGCCGTAAGGCCACCAGTCGTCGCCCATTTCGCGCTTCGCTTCCTCGACGGCCGACACCTGCCACGGCAACATTGTCGCGAGCGCGAACGTCGCGTCCAAAGCCTCGAGCGCGCGCACCTTGGCCTCGACGAAGGCCTTGTACAGCGAGCGCGCGATCCAGCGGTTGGCTTCGTAGACGTCGCGCCGAATGACCACCGTGTGCATGATCGGGAAGATGCGGCCGCGCCGCCAGTAGTCGTGCTCGACCTCGACGAAGTTCGGGAACAGCCGCTTCACGTCGCCGGGCCGCGTGTAGAACGTCGACGGCACGCGCGCCGTGTGCAGCGCGTCGATCTCGCCGTCGGCGAGCATCTGCGCGAGCGTCTGCGTGGGACCGATCGGCCGCACGCGAAAATCCGGCGGCAGCGCGAGCTTCAGCTTCTCGTCGCGACCCGGCGACTCCTCGCCCCCGGTCCAGTACTCGACGGACGTCGGATCGACGCCGTACTCGTCCTGCAGGATGCCGCGGATCCACACGGGCGCCGTCATCTGGTACTCGGGCACGCCGATGCGCTTGCCGACGAGGTCGCGCGGCTCGCGGATGCCGCTCTTCGCGGACACGAAGATGCACGAATGGCGGAACATCCGCGACGGGAACACCGGCAAGGCGATGAACGGCGGCTTGTCGCGCGACGCCGTCACCGAATACGACGACAGCGACATCTCGGCGACGTCGAACTCGCGATGCCGCACCATCCGGAAGAACGTCTCCTCGACGACGAGGTTCAGCACGTTGAGCGCGATGCCCTCGGGCCGCACGCGGCCGTCGACCAGCGCGCGCGTGCGGTCGTAGTCCCAGATCGAAAGCGTGAGCGGCAGCGGGGTCATCGTGGGCGTCCGTTGGAGCGTGAGGAGCGGGCATTGGCGCGCGGGCGCGCGGCGTCGACGCGGCGGCCGCGCTCGCGCGTGGACACGATGCGCAGGTCGCCGCCGGCTGCGGCTTCGTCGCCGGCCAGGTTGGCGAGCATCGCGATCAGCGTGCGGCGCGTGGCAAGCACGTCGCCCTTCGCGACGCCACGCACCGCGATGTCGTTGCACTCGAGCGCGAGCGGCACGAGCTTCTTTTCGAGCGCGCGGCCTTTCGCCGTCAGGAACACGTAGACGTTGCGCCGGTTGTCGGGACGCTGGCGGCGCTCGACGTAGCCCAGTGCCTCCATCGCCATCATTGCCGACGCGGTGGTCGGCTCCGACGAGCCGGTATCGCGGCTCAACTGGCGCTGCGTGATGCCGTCCTCGCGCCACAGCGCGCGCAGGAAGAACCAGTGGCCGATCGCCACGTGGTGGCGCGCAAGCCGCATCTGCAGCGCGCGGTCCAGCGCGCGGATCGCGTGCTTGACGAGGTGAGCGAGCCGGTCCTCGCTGTCCGGCTGCTGCCATTGGCGCAGCAGGTATTGCGTGTCACCGGTAGGGAGTGGCGCGGCGGGCCTGGCCGCGGGACGCGCCGCTGGACGTGCAGCGTTGGCGTCGCGCGACGCGGTCGCCACGCGCGGCTTGCGTACGGCGCTCACAGCGCGACCTCCATGCCGGTGCGCGCGGATTCGCGCATCGCGACGCAGACCGCCAGCGTAGCGCGTGCCCAAGGGCCATCGTGCAGCGTGGGCTTGCCACTGGCGATCGCCGCGAGCAGCTCGTCGACGACCTCGACGCGCGGCACCGGATGCACGGGCACGTTCTCCTCACGCACGTCGCGATCACCGTAGACGACGCAGCCGCGCGGCGTGAGCCGCAGGTCGCCGTGTTCGCCGGAGACGACGACGACGCCGAAATGCTCGTGGCCGACGCGCTCGCCCGGTGCGCCGCCGCCCGTATCGGGCGCGATGGCGGCGTCGCTGCGCGCCGACTTGGCGTCTTCCTCGCGCCCCGCACCCACGGCCGCGAGGCGCGCGCGCGCAGCGCCGTGGCGCACGGTCTTGCGGCGTCCCTGCTCGTCGAGGCCGTCGCACCAGGCATCCGAATCGAAATGCGCGTGGCCGCTGTAGACGAGGCTGGCGAACGCGCCACCATCGAAGCCGAGCAGCGCGCCGTAAGCGCCCTCCAGCGGGCGCTCGCGGTCGAAGGCACCGGCATAGGCACGCACCGTCGTCGCACGCGCGCCCGCCAGCAGCCGCACGATGTCCACCTGGTGCGCGGCCTGGCTCCAGATGGCGCCGCCGCCTTCGGGCGCGAGCTCCTCGGGGCGCCGCAACCGGTAGACGAAATCCGTGTAGTACTGCGCGGCGATCATCCGCACGCGGCCAATGGCGCCGGCGTCGATCAACTCGCGCGCGCGGAGCACCGGCGCGTCGAAGCTGTGGCTGTGGCCCACGACGAGCGCCACACGTGCGTCGCGCGCCGCCGCGATCATCGCGTCCGCTTCCGCCAGCGTCATCGCCATCGGCTTCTCGACCAGCACGTGCTTGCCCGCGCGCGCAGCCTGGATCGCGTGCTCCGCGTGCAGGCCGTGCGGCGTCGCGATGTAGACGGCGTCGACGCCCGCGTCCGCGACCAGCGACGCGACATCGCCATAGGCGCGCGCGCCCGTCGTCGCCGCGAACTGCTCGCGCGCCGACGCACGACCGTCGGCGCCGGCAACGAGGCGCACGCGCGGGTCGGCGACGAACGTGGGCAGCATCAGCGTGAACGCGCGGCCGAGCCCGGCGACGCCGATGCGCAGCGCTTGCGGGGCACCAGTCACCGGTCGATCTCCAGCCAGTCGCCCTTGGCGCGCGACACGCAGATCATCATCCATTCGTCGCGCTCGTCCGGCGCGAGCACCAGGTCGCGATGGTCGACCTCGCCGTCCAGCACGCGCGTGCGGCACGTGCCACAGGTGCCCGCCTCGCAGGAACTCTCGGCGTCGCAGCCCGCGTCGCGCATCGCGTTGAGGATCGACTGCCCCGGCTCGACGTCGAGCTCGATGCCCGCGCGCGCGAGCCGCACCGTGAAGCGATGATCGAGGTCCGCGGGCCGCGCGGCCGCATCGACGAAGCTCTCGAAGTGGATGGCGGACTGCGGCCAGTGGCCCGTCATGTCGCGCACGGCCTCCAGCAGCGGCGCGGGGCCGCAGCAGTAGACGTGCGCGGCGCCCGGCTTCTCCAGCAGCGGCCACAGGTCGAACGCGCGGTCAGGGTCGCCGCCGTCGTGGTGCAGCGTCACGCGGCCGGCAAGCTCGGGTGCCTGCAGCACCTCGCGGAACGCGGTGGATTCCGCGTCGCGCGTGAGGTAGACGAGGCGGAACGTCGCATCGCCGGTCGCGACGAGATGGCGGATCATGGCCACGATCGGGGTGATGCCGATGCCGCCCGCGATGAACAGGAACTGCCGCGCACCGGGCGCGAGCGCAAAGCTCTGCACCGGCGACGAACAGGCGAGCACGTCGCCCGCCTGCACGGCATCGACGAGGTTCGCCGAGCCGCCGCGCCCGGCCTCCTCGCGCTTGACCGCGATCACGTAGCGATCCTGCTCCGCCGGGTCGTTGGTGAGCGAATACTTGCGCACGTCGCCGCCGGGCGTGCGCACGGCGACGTGGCTGCCGGCGGTGAACGCAGGCAGCGGCCGCTCGTCGCCGGCGGCGCGCCGGAGCTCGAACGCGTGGATGCCGCGCGCGAGCGACTCGCGTGCGTGCACCACCAGTTCGAGGTCGAGCGTCGTGGCCACCGCGGCTCCTCCGTTCGCAACGACGCGTTGTGCGCCGCAGCGAAGCTTGTCGCGCGCGCACGTGCGTCGAGGTATCGACAAAGCCGCGCGCGCGACTTATATTTGCTTAGATATCTAATCTTAAGCCGGTTCGCGTTCCGCGACAACGGCTGGCGGCGAAGGAGGGTTCCATGCTGAGTGCAGCCGACAACGATCTGCTCTGTCGTGTCGAGGGCGACGCGCCCATGGGCAGGCTCATGCGCGCGCACTGGATACCCGCGCTGATGAGCGAGGAGGTCGCCGGGAACGACGGCCGGCCCGTGCGCGTCAGGCTGCTGGGCGAGGACCTCGTCGCGTTCCGCGACACCAACGGCCGGTTGGGCGTCGTCTCCGAGTTCTGCCCGCACCGGCGCGCGTCGCTGGCGCTGGGCCGCAACGAGGACGCGGGCCTGCGCTGCCTCTATCACGGCTGGAAGATCGACGTCGACGGCAACGTGCTCGAGATGCCGTCGGAGCCGCGCGAGAGCTGCCTCGCAAGCAAGGTGAAGCACCCGTCCTACCCGGTGCGCGAGTCGGGCGGCTTCGTGTGGGTGTGGATGGGCGACCCCGACCACGTCGCCGAGTTCGCGCCGCCCGCGTGGGCACCCACGCCGGACGTGCGCACGAGCATCGTCAAGATCGCCGTCGACTGCAACTGGGCGCAGGTGCTCGAAGGCGCGATCGACTCGGCGCACAGCTCGTCGCTGCATTCCACCGACATGCCGCCCGCGCGCGTCGACGGCGCGAAAGCCACCGCGACGACTTGGCCGCGGCCGTCCACCGACAAGGCGCCGCGACTGCAGGTGCAGCCGACGCCGTTCGGCTTCCGCTACGTCGCCATCCGCCGCCCGATCAAGGACGCCGCCACGCACGACTACCTGCGCATCACGTTGTTCGTCGCGCCGTTCACCGTGCTGATCCCGCCCAACAACCTGTACAACCTCGCCATCCTCAACATCCCGCGCGACGACACGTCGACGATGTTCTACTTCATCGCGTGGAGCGAAGGCGAGGGCATCGCGCAGGACGAATGGCGCCGCTTCTGCGGCGCGCTGCCTGGCGTCGACCTCGACCGCGAGTTCCGCCGCACGCGCACGCGCGCCAACGACTGGGGCCAGGACCGCGACGCAATGCAGAACGGCAGCTTCACCGGCATCGTCGGCATTCCCAACCAGGACATCGCGATGTGGGAGTCGATGGGCAGGATTGCCGATCGCTCGCGTGAGCGGCTCGGCGCGTCGGACGTCGCGATCGTCGAGTTCCGCCGCATCATGGTCGACGCGGTGAAGCGCTTCGCCGCCGGCGATGCCGCCATCGGCACGGGCCCGCGCCGCATCGAGCACGTGAAGCTGCGGACGTTCGAAGGCATCGTGCCCAAGGCCACCGAGTGGAAGCAGCTCAACGTCTCGCCCGAGGAACTTGCGCTCGCGTCGGGTGCCTGACGCGAGCGTTTCGCAGCAACCCGCATCCAGAACACGGCGCGGCCGGAGAGGTCCGGCACGCGCCTTCGTAGCTTACCGAGGAGGAGTCATGAAACCCGTCACCCGCATCGCCGCGCTCGCGTTCGCCGCATTGACCGCCATCGCGCCCATCGCCGCACGCGCCGCCGAGGAGACCGTCAAGGTCGCGGCCGGCCAGCGCGGCAACTGGGACACGTCCGTCGTCCAGCTCGGCCAGCAGGCCGGCATCTTCAAGAAGCACGGGCTCGTGCTCGACATCCTGTGGACGCAAGGCGGCGGCGAAACGCAGCAGGCCGTCATCTCGGGCAGCGTCGACATCGGCATCGCCACCGGCATCGTCGGCGTGATGGGCGCGTTCTCCAAGGGCGCGCCGGTGCGCATCCTCAGCGCCGAAACGACGGGCGCCGGCGACCTGTACTGGTACGTCCTGTCGACGTCGCCGATCAAGTCGCTGTCGGACGCGGCCGGCAAGACCATGGCGTTCTCGACCAAGGGCTCGTCGACGGATGGCGTCGTGCGCGCGCTGATGGCGCAGGACAACCTGAAGGTGGTGCCCACGGCCACCGGCGGCCCTGCGCCGACGCTGACGCAGGTGCTGTCGAACCAGATCGACATCGGCTGGTCCGCGCCGCCGTTCGGCCTGCAGCAGCTCGACGAAGGCAAGATCCGCATCGTCGCCTCCGGCAACGATTCGAAGGTGTTCAAGGGCCAGACCGTCCGCGTCAACGCCACCAACCTGCAGACGCTGCAGAACCGCCGCGACATGCTCAACCGCTTCATGAAGGCCTATCGCGAGACGGTCGAGTGGATGTACTCGGACGACCCGAACGTGATGAAGATGTACGCCGAGTTCGCCGGCGTCTCGCTCGCCGCGGCCAAGCGCACGCGCGACCAGTTCTTCCCGAAGTCGGCGATCGATCCCGACAAGATCGTGGGGCTCGACACCATCGTCAAGGACGCGGTGGAGTTGAAGTACACGGCGACGCAGCTCACGCCGGAACAGCTTGCGCAGCTGATCCAGATCCCGCCGCGCTGACGATGGCCGACACGACGCAACGTCGCGCGCCGCCCCCGCGCGACGCCGCGCCGCAGGGCGGCGGCAGCGCAGCCGCAGCCCGCCTCGGCGAAGGCGAGCGGCCCGCGGGCGCGCGACCGCCCGCTCCGGCCTTCGGCAGCGACTGCATCGCCGAGACGCTGCGCGACCTGGGTGTTCCCTATATCGCGCTGACGCCCGGCTCCAGTTTCCGCGGGCTGCACGACAGCCTGGTCAACTACCTCGGCAACGAGCGGCCGCAGATGATCGTGTGCATCCACGAGGAGCACGCGGTGGCGATCGCGCACGGCTATGCGAAGGCGACCGAGCGCGCGATGGCCGCGGCGGTCCACGCGAACGTGGGCCTGATGCACGCGACGATGGCGTTCTTCAACGCGTGGTGCGACCGGATGCCGGTCGTCGTCATCGGTGCGACGGGACCTGTCGATGCAACACTGCGCCGGCCGTGGATCGACTGGATCCACACGGCACGCGACCAGGGTGCGCTGGTGCGCCCCTACGTCAAGTGGGACGACCAGCCGGCCTCCGTGGGCGCCGCGCGCGAAGCGCTCGCACGCGGGCTGTGGATCGCGGAGACCGTGCCGCGCGGTCCCGTGTACATCAACCTCGACGCGCACGTGCAGGAGGCGCCGCTCGCCAAGCCCCTGCCGCCGCTCGACCTCGCGCGCTACCTACCCGCACTCACGCACGGCGCCGCGCCGGCCGCGCTGGACGAGGCCGCGCGCTGGCTCGACGGCGCCGAGCGCCCGCTGATCCTGATGGGCCGCGTGTCGCGCTCGCAGGCGGACTGGGACGCGCGCGTCGCGCTCGCTGAAACGCTGGGCGCGGCCGTCGTCACGGATCTGAAGATCGGCGCTGCATTCCCCACCGATCATCCGCTGCACGTCGACGCGCCCGCCGTGATGCTGGGCGGCCCGGTGCGCAACGCGATCGCCGAAGCCGACGTGATCCTCGCGCTGGACTATGTGGACGTGGGCGGGACGCTGCACGCGAGTTGCAACGGCGCTCCCGCGGCACGCGTGATCAACGTCTCGCTGGACCACCGCATCCACAACGGCTGGTCGATGGACCACCAGGCTTTGCCGCCGGTGGATCTCGCGCTCGAGTCGACACCCGACGCGGTGGTGGCCGCGTTGCGGAAGCGCATCACGCGCGCGTCGCCATCGCGCTGGTACACGCGGCCCGCTGCGCCGCCGCGCACGGTCGACGCCGGCGCACCGCTGACCACCGACGACATCGCCGCCACGCTGCATCCGCTCGTCGCGTCGCGCGCGTATTCGCTGTCGCACCTGCCGCTCTCCTGGAACGGCGCGACGTGGCCGCTGCGCGGGCCGCTCGAGTTCCTGGGCTCGGACGGCGGTGGCGGCGTCGGCGGCGGCCCCGGCATCGCGGTGGGCGCGGCGCTGGCGCTGCGCGACACCGGTGTGCTGTCGATCGCCATCTGCGGCGACGGCGACTTCCTGATGGGCGTCACCGCGCTGTGGACGGCGGTCCACTACGGCATCCCGCTGCTGCTCGTGATCGCCAACAACCGCTCGTTCTACAACGACGAGGTGCACCAGGAGCGCGTCGCGCGGATGCGGGAGCGTCCCGTCGAGAACAAGTGGATCGGGCAACGGCTGCGCGACCCCGACGTCGACTTGGCCGCGATGGCGCGCGCGCAAGGTGCCTGGGCCGTGGGGCCGGTCACGACGCGCGAGGCGTTGCGCGCGACGCTCGTCGACGCGATCCGCGAAGTCGACGCGGGCCGCGTCGCGGTGGTCGAGGTGGAAGTCGCGCCAGGCTACACACCGGCGATGGCGGCCGGCGTCGGCGGCCCCGGGGCGAAGCATGGCTGAGCCCCGGGCCGGACCGCCGCTGCTCGAGGTCCGCAACGTCACCAAGCGCTTCACGACGGCGGACGGTTCCGTGCTGGCCGTCGACGACGCGTCGTTCACCGTCAACGCCGGCGAGTTCGTGTCGATCATCGGGCCGTCGGGCTGCGGCAAGTCGACGCTGTTCAACATCGTCGGTGGCCTCATCGACAGCTTCGACGGCAGCGTCAACGTCGACGGGGCCAGCATCAAGGGCACGCATCCGGCCATCGGCATGGTGTTCCAGGAAGAATCGTCGTTCCCGTGGCGCACGGTCGTCGACAACGTCGCGTTCCCGCTGGAGATCGCCGGCATGCCGCGCGCGCAGCGGCTGCAGCAAGCGATGCACTACATCGAGCTCGTGGGCCTCAACGGCTTCGAGCGCCGCCACCCGGCGGAGTTGTCGGGCGGCATGCGCCAGCGCGTCGCCATCGCGCGTACGCTGGCGTCGAAGCCGCGCATCCTGCTGATGGACGAGCCGTTCGCGGCGCTCGACGAGCAGACGCGCCTGCTGCTCGGCGACAAGGTGCTGCAGATCCAGCAGGCGCTGAAGCAGACGACGCTGCTGATCACGCACAACCTCACGGAAGCGGTGCAGCTCTCGGATCGCGTCATCGTCATGACGTACCGGCCGGGGCGCCTGAAGCGCGTCATCGACATCGACCTGCCGCACCCGCGCGACAGCGACGTCGTGACCAGCGCGCAGTTCGGCCGCTACGTCGCCGAGCTGTGGAGCGACCTGCGCGAGGAAGCGTCGCGCGGCATCGCGGCGGACGAAGCGCGCACGCGCAACAGCGCCGCCGCATGACCGACTCGCGTTCCGCGATGTTGCGCTACGGGGCGCCGGCGTTCGGCTTCGCGTGCGTCGCGGTCGTCGGCATGGTGTTCGAGGCGATCATCCGCGCCGGCCTGGTCAACGTGTTCGTGATCCCGCTGCCGTCCGACGTGCTGCAGTCCATCCCGCGCATCGTCGCGGAGGAGAACCTGGCGCACCGCTTCGGCCAGACGTCGCTGGAGCTCTTCTGGGCCGCGGTGCTGTTGACGCTCGTCGGCGTGCCGCTGGGCGTGCTGCTGTATGCGTCGCGGCTGCTGCAGCGCTCGTTCGTGTCGTGGGTCGGCGGGCTCGCCGCCGCACCCGTGGTGCTCGCCTATCCGCTGTTCCTCGTGGCCTTCGGGCGCAGCGCGATGACGATCGTGGCCATCGGCTTCGTCGCGGGGCTGGCGCCCGTGATCCTGACCACGCTCGACGGCCTGCTCGGCACGCGCCGCGTGCTGCTGGACGTCGGCAAGAGCTTCCGCCTCACCCCCGCGCAGCGGCTCACGAAAATCCTGCTGCCGTCCGCATTGCCGTTCGTGTTCGTGGGCCTGCGGCTGGGGCTCATCTTCGCGATGATCAACATCGTCGGCGTCGAGTTCCTGATCAACTTCGGCGGCCTGGGCCAACTCATCAACGAGCTCGCCGAGCGCTACGACCTGCCGGGCACCTATGCGGCCATCCTGTTCGTCGTGCTCGTCAGCATGCTGTTCTTCATCGTGACGGCGCGCATCGAGCGCTGGCTCAGGGGCGCAACGTGAGCGCGCCGGGCCGTCCCAAGCGCGAACAGGCTCCGGAGCGCGCAGCGTGGAGGAAGCGTTCATGAGGATGCGACGATGAGCGCGCCGGCGACACGCGCGGACCGCCGCAACGCCATCGTCGTGCGCACGGTGTTCGTGGCTGTGCTGCTCGTCGCATGGGAACTCGCGGCGCGCTACGGCTCGCTGCCGCACGACATCGTGCCGTCGTTCGCGCGGATCGGCGAGGCGATCGCGAGCCTCCTCGGCAGCGCCGCGTTCTGGAGCAACCTGGGTGTCACGGCCGCGGAAATCGCGGTCGCGATGGTCATCGGGACGCTCGTGGGTCTCGCGGTGGGCCTGGCGTTGGGCGCCAACCGCTTCCTGTCGGGCGCGTTCGAGCCGCTGCTGCTGTACCTCGGCCCGACGCCCAAGATCATCTTCTTCCCGGTGCTGATCATGTGGTTCGGCGTCGGCAGCGGCTCCAAGATCGCGATGGGCGCCATTTCCTGCTTCTTCCCGATGGCGATCGCCACCGCAGCCGGCATGCGCGCCGTGAACCCGGTGCTGATCCGCGTGGGCCGCAGCTTCCGCGCGTCGACGTGGCAGATGGTCAGCCGCATCTACCTGCCGGCGATGCGCCGCCCCGTGTTCAACGGTCTGCGGCTGGGCCTGGGCATCGCGCTGATCGGCACGCTGCTCGCCGAGACCAAGCTGTCCAACAGCGGGCTCGGCTACCTCGTCATCCAGGCCTACGCGCGCTTCGACCTGCCGCGCATGTACGCGCTGCTGATCCTGCTGTTCGTCATCGCAATCGCCATCAACGCATTGCTGAATCATTATGGAGAACGGAATCATGTCGCACGCTGAACGCCTCGCCGCCATCCCGCGCGAGCTCTTCTACGGCGGTGCGTGGCACGCGCCGCGCGAGGGCGGCTACGAGCCGACGGCGAGCCCGTCCACCGGCGAGACGCTGGGCCCGGTGGCCATCGCGCGGCAGGCGGACGTCGACGCCGCCGTCGCGGCCGCGGCGCAAGGCTTCGCGCAATGGCGCGCGGTGCCGCCGCTGGAACGTGCGCGGATCCTGCGCGCGATCGCCGCGCGGCTGCGGGAGCACGCCGACGAATTCACGTACATCGACGCCGCCAATGCCGGTCATCCGGTGCGGGAGATGACGCACGACATCGCCAACGCGGCCGGCCAGTTCGAGTTCTTCGCGGGTCTCGTCACCGAGATGAAGGGCACGTCCATCCCGATGGGCGAGGACCGGATCAACTTCTCGGTGCGCGAGCCGGTGGGCGTCGTCGCGCGCATCGTGCCGTTCAACCATCCGTTCATGTTCGCGGCGGCGAAGTCGGCCGCACCGCTCGCCGCCGGCAACGCCGTGATCATCAAGCCGTCGGACCAGGCGCCGCTGTCGGCGCTGCGGCTGGCGCAACTCGTCGCCGACCTGCTGCCGCCCGGCACGTTCAGCGTGCTGCCGGGCGACGCGGTCACGGGCTCCGCGCTGGCATCGCACCGCGGCGTGGCGTCGGTGGGCATCATCGGCAGCCCCAACGCGGGCAAGGCCGTGATGCGCGCGGCCAGCGACACGGTGAAGCCCGTGCTGCTGGAGCTCGGCGGCAAGAATGCACTGATCGCCTACCCGGATGCGGACCCCGACGAAGTCGCGGCCGCGTGCGTGGCCGGCATGAATTTCGGCTGGTGCGGGCAGTCGTGCGGCTCGACCAGCCGTGCGTTCATCCATCGCGACATCCACGACGCGGTGCGCGAGCGCATCGTCGCCAAGCTCGCCGCGTACAAGCCCGGCATTCCCACCGACCCCGCGACGACGATGGGCGCCATCGTCAGCGCCGTGCAGAAGCAGCGCGTGCTCGACTACATCGCGGCCGGCGTCGCCGAAGGCGCCACGCTCGTCAGCGGCGGCCGCGCGCCCGCCGATCCCGCGCTCGCGCGCGGCCACTTCGTCGAGCCGACGTTGTTCGCCGGCGTCACGCAAGCGATGCGCATCGCGCGCGAGGAGATCTTCGGACCCGTGCTGTCGATGATCGCGTGGACGGACGAGGCCGCGATGCTGCGCGACGTCAACAGCGTCGACTATGGCCTCACGGCCGCCATCTGGACGCGCGACATCGACCGCGCCTACCGCACCGCGCGCGCCGTGCAGGTGGGGTATGTGTGGATCAACGACGTGGCAAAGCACTTCCTTGGCGCGGGCTTCGGCGGCGTGAAGCTGTCCGGCTGGGGCCGCGAGGAATGCATCGAGGAGATGCTGCACTTCACGCAGCAGAAGAACATCCACCAGAAGATTCGCGCAGCGGGCTGAGCGGCGCGCCCGCGCGTCGAGGCGCTGCGCTCAGCGCGGCGCCTTGCGTTTCCGCGCCCGCGGATGCGCGGCGTCGTAAACCTTGGCCAGCGCCTGGAAGTCGAGGTGCGTGTAAACCTGCGTGCTGGCGATCGACGCGTGGCCCAGCATGTCCTGCACGGCACGCAGATCGCCCGACGATTGCAGCACGTGCGATGCGAACGAATGGCGCAGCATGTGCGGATGCACGTGCTGCGTGAGGCCGCTCTTCTGTGCCCAGCCCGCAAGGCGCAGCTCGATGGCGCGCGGACCCAGGCGCTTGCCGTGCTGCCCGACGAACAGCGCCTTCTCGCCCGGCGACACCAACGTCGCGCGCGTCGCCAGCCAGCGCGTGCACGCCTCGCGTGCCGCCGCGCCCACCGGCACGACGCGTTCCTTCGAGCCCTTGCCGAACACGCGCACTTCGCCTTCCACCAGGTCGAGCCGGTCGACGTCCAGGCCCGCGAGCTCCGCGAGCCGCAGACCCGACGAGTACGCCAGCTCGAACAGCGCGCGATCGCGTTGCGCGAGCGCGTCGTCGCCCTCGATCGCGACGAGCTGCGCGGCTTCGTCCGGCGACAGCGCCACCGGCAGCCGGCGCACGGCCTTGGGCGCCTTCAGTGCCGCAGTGGGATCGTCGCGCGGCGCGTCGGGCGTCGTCGCCAGCCAGCGATAGAAAGCACGCCACGCGGACAGCATCCGCGCAAGGCTGCGGCCCGAGAGGCCGCGCGCATGCAGCGTGCCGAGGTGGCGCGCGAGATCGGCGCGCGTGAGCGTGGCGAGCGAACGGTCGCCCGCCAGCGTGGCAAGGGCGTCGACGTCGCGGACGTAGGCGTTGCGCGTGTGCGCCGGGCGCGACGCGAGGTGAGCGGCGAAGCGCTCGGGCAGCGTCACGCCACCGGCAGGAAGCGCGCGATCGCCACGCTCGCGAGTTCGGCGATGCGCATCAGGTGGACGGTGCCCATGCCGGCCTCGAAGCGCGTGGGGTCGGTGCTCGCCAGCGAGAGCAAACCGAACGTGCGGTCCGTGCGCAGCGGCAGGTAGGCGTAGGACGCGAGCTGGCCCGCGTTGTCGAACCACTCGCTCGTCTCGAATGCGGCTTCGGGACCGCAGTAGGGCGCGCCGAGCGCGTCCGCGTAGCCGCGCGTCTCCGCGGACACCGCAGCGAGTTCCGGCAGGTATGATTGCTCCGGCACCTTGCCCCATAGCCGCACGGCAACGTGCGGCACGCCGAAGTCCTCGATCAGGCTGTGCTGCAGCACGGCGAGCGTCGTCTCGAGGTCGGGCGCGGCGAACAGCGCCAGCGTCGAGCGATGCAGTTTTTCGCCGATCGAGTCGTTCTCGTTGCCGTAGGCGATCAGCTCGCGCAGCTTGGACTCGAGCTCGGCGTTCTTGTCGCGCAGCGCCAGGATCTGGCGCTCGGCGATCGGGATCGCGTGGCCACCGTGCGGATGCGGCACGGCGAGGTCCCCGATCAGCTCGGCGTTGTCGTTGAAGAACGCCGGGTTGGCGCGGAGGTAGTCGGCGACGTCCTTGGGATCCATCGAAGCGGTGTGCCTCAGTTCTGTTGACTGCTCGGTTGCGTCTGCGTTCGGGTCAGGCGTGCGCGGCGTCCGCGCCATAGTGTCCGTCGAATACCGCGGCGGCCGGCCCTGTCATCGTCACCGCGTGGCCCTCGCCGGGCCAGCGGATCGATAGTACGCCGCCGGGCAGGTGCACGCTAACGTCGGCGCCTGCGTCGAGCAGGCCACGCCGCACGCCCGCCACGACGGCCGCGCACGCACCGGTGCCGCACGCCAGCGTCTCGCCCGCTCCGCGCTCCCAGACGCGCAGCCGGATGCCCGTGCGCGAGACCACCTGCATGTAGCCCGCGTTCACGCGCCGCGGGAAGCGCGGGTGCGCCTCGATGCGCGGACCCTGCGTGCGGACCGGCGCGGCATCGACGTCGGCGACGAGCTGCACCGCGTGCGGGTTGCCCATCGACAGCACCGACAGGGTGACCGGCGTGCCGTCGACGTCGAGGACGTCGGTGGGGCCGCCGCTGCCACCCGTGAAAGGCACGGTGTCCGGCGCGAAGCGCGGTACGCCCATGTCGACGCTGACCTCGCCGTCGCCGTCGACGCGCGGCACGATGATGCCGCCCGCGGTCTCGACGCGGATGGCGCGCTCGTCGGTGAGGCCGCGCGCGCGTACGAACTCGACGAAACAGCGCGCGCCGTTGCCGCACTGCTCCACTTCGCCGCCGTCCGCGTTGAAGATCCGGTAGCGGAAATCCGCGTCGTCGCGCGTCGGGCGCTCCACCAGCAACACCTGGTCACAACCGATGCCGAAGCGGCGATCCGCGATGTGGCGCACAAGGTCCGGGGTCAGCGTCACCGCCTGCGTGATGCCGTCGATGACGACGAAATCGTTGCCCAACCCCTGCATCTTCGTGAAGTCGAAGCCGGTCATTGCGGCAGTGCGGGCCCCACGAGGCGGCCGGTGGGGCTGAAATCCCCGCTGCGGCGGAACGGCAGCCGCGTGCCGTCGACGAGTACGACGTTGCCCGAAAGCTCGTAGGCGACGGCACCGCGCCGTGCCGCGCGGTCGATCACGCCGCCCAGTGCGCTGAAGTCGATGCGCACGTCGAGATCGATGGGCGTCACGTCGTCGGCCTTCAGCACGACGGGCTGCACCAGCGTGCCGCCGCCGACGGTGCGGCCGTCGAGCGCCAGCAGGTAGTCGAGCGAATCGATGCGCAGGTCGTAGGGATTGGGGTTGCGCGCCGCCAGCCGCACGCGGGCCCGCGCGCCGCCGGGGCCGACGGCAGCGGCGGTGACGCTTTCGAGCGTTACCTCGGGTGCCTTCGGCCGGCCCATCGATGCGCAGCCGGTGACGGCGAGCATCGCGGCTGCCACGAGCAGCAGGCCCGCGCGCTGCGCGACGCGACGCGCACGCAGCGGGGAGAAGGTCGGCGGCGAAGACTTCACGCCGCACATGATAGCGGCTTCACGCCGCGCCCACGACTGCGGCATGGAGTCAGACGTTGAACCGGAAGTGCATGACGTCGCCGTCCTTGACGACGTAGTCCTTGCCCTCGAGGCGCATCTTGCCCGCTTCCTTGGCGCCGACTTCGCCCTTGTAGCGGATGAAGTCGTCGTAGGCGGTGGTCTCGGCGCGGATGAAGCCCTTCTCGAAATCGGTGTGGATCACGCCGGCCGCCTGCGGCGCGGTGGCGCCGACGGCGACGGTCCACGCACGCACCTCCTTCTCGCCCGCCGTGAAATACGTCTGCAGGCCGAGCAGCTTGTAGCCCGCATGGATCACGCGGTCGAGGCCCGGCTCGGTGAGGTTGAGGTCCGCGAGGAAGGCGAGCTTGTCGTCGCCCTCGAGGTCCGCGATCTCCGCTTCCAGCGCCGCGCAGACGGCCACCACCGGCGCGCCTTCGCGCTCCGCGTAGGCCTTCACCGCATCGAGCAGCGGGTTGTCGGTGAAGCCCTTCTCGCTGACGTTGGCCACGTACATCGTCGGCTTCATCGTGAGCAGGAAGTACGGCGCGAGCAGCGCGCGTTCCTCGTCGTAAAGGTCGGCGGAGCGCGCGGGCTTGCCGGTGTCGAGCACGGCCGACACCTTCTTCAGCGTTTCGTAGAGTCGCTTGGCTTCCTTGTCGCCGCCGGAACGCGCGAGCTTCTCGACCTTGGCGATCTGCTTGTCGACGGCCGCGAGGTCCGCCAGCGCGAGTTCGGTGTTGATCGTCTCGATGTCGGACACCGGGTTCACGCCGCCGGCGACGTGCACGACGTTGTCGTCGACGAAGCAGCGCACCACGTGCGCGATGGCATCCGTCTCGCGGATGTTGGCCAGGAACTGGTTGCCCAGGCCCTCGCCCTTGGACGCGCCGGCGACCAGGCCCGCGATGTCGACGAACTCGACGACCGCCGGGATCACCTTCTCGGGCTTCGCGATCTTCGCGAGCTCCGCGAGCCGCGGGTCCGGCACCTCGACGATGCCGACGTTGGGCTCGATCGTGCAGAACGGATAGTTCTCCGCCGCGATGCCCGCGCGCGTCAGCGCGTTGAACAGCGTCGACTTGCCGACGTTCGGCAAGCCCACGATCCCGCATTTGAGGCTCATTTCAGGTCCTTCCGTTGGGAATGCAGGTCCAGCATCGCGCGCTCGAAGTCGCCGCGCGCGAGCGACGGCCACACGGCGAGGCCGCGGCCGATCGCGTCGTCGATGGCGCGCTGCTCGTCCTGCGGCGGCACGCCCAGCACGTAGTCGACGACGGGCCGGTTCGGCGTCGCCGTGTCGCGCGGATGCGCGATGCCCAGGCGCAGCCGCCAGAAATCCGGCGTGCCGAGTTGCGCGCGGATGTCCTTCAAGCCGTTGTGACCCGCGACGCCGCCGCCGAGCTTCAGCTTGGCGTCGCCGGGCGCGAGGTCCAGCTCGTCGTGGACGACGAGGATCGCCGCCGGCTCGATGCCGTAGAAGCGCGCCAAAGCGCCCACCGCGCGGCCGGAGAGGTTCATGTACGTCGTCGGCTTGACGATCCGCACCTGCCCCGCGCGCGCGACGTCGCCGAAGAAGCGCGCCTCGTTAGCGAACGACGCGCCGAGCTCCTCCGCCAGCACGTCGGCGAACCAGAAGCCCGCGTTGTGCCGCGTGCGCACGTACTCGTGGCCGATGTTGCCCAGCCCGGCGACGAGTCGGATGCCTTCAGCCATCGGATGTTCGCTCGAAGAAAAAAGGCCCGCGCGGTGTCGCGACGGGCCTCGCTCCGGGCCGCGGCGCGCGTCGTGGCGCGCTGCGCGGCCCCCGGGGCATGTCGCCCCCGGTGCTTACTTCTTCTTGTCGTCCTTGCCGGCGTCCTTCTTGTCGCCAGCCTTCGCGTCGCCGGCCTTCGCATCGGCCGCCTTGGCATCCGCTGCCGGCGCCGCCGCTTCGGCCGCCGGCGTTTCCTCGGCTTCCGCTGCCGCGCGCGGCACGACGGCCGTGGCGACAACCGGGTCCTTGCCGTGCGTGACGGTGGTGACGCCGTTGCCGAGCTTCAGGTCCGACACCTTGATCGCGTGGCCAATCTCGATCGTCGACAAGTCGACGGTGATGAACTCCGGCAGGTCCTTCGGCAGGCACGCGACGTCGATTTCCGTCATCACGTGGCTGATGATGGCGCTGCCCAGCTTCACGGCCGGCGACACTTCGGCGTTCACGAAGTGCAGCGGCACCTTCATGTGGATCTTCTTGTTCTCGTCGATCCGCTGGAAGTCGATGTGCAGGATCTGCGGGCGGTACGGGTGCATCTGCACGTCGCGCAGCAGCACGCGCTGCTTGGCGCTGCCGAGGCTCATCGTCAGGATCGACGAGTGGAACGCCTCGTTCTTGAGGGCGTGCCACAGCGCGTTGTGATCGAGCTCGATCGGCGCGGGCTTGTCCGTGCCGCCGTAGACGATGCCGGGGGCCCGGCCGGAATGGCGCAGGCGGCGGCTGGCGCCGCGGCCTTCGCCGTTGCGCGCGAAGGCGGTGAATTCGAGCTTGTTGCTGTTGGTGCCGGCCATGGTGGACTCCTTTGTCTGCGGCCTTCCCTTCGCGGGCCCCGCAACGTGGCGGGCCGGACAGGTCGTCCGCGGTTGGCGACAGCCGCGCATCCACGCCATGGCGGGCGTTGAGCGCAGCAAAGCCTTTGATTATACGACGGGAATCACGCTCTGGCAACCGGGGTCGGCCCCGATTCCCGAACGCCGCCGGCGTCGCGGGACCGGGGCGAAGCGGCTAGACGTCGCCGTCGGCGGACAACAGCACCGCAAGCGGTCGCGTGCCGTCGAAGGCTGCGAGCACGATCGCGATGCACGCCGTCATCGGCACGGCGAGGAACGCGCCCGCGACACCCCACAGCTCGGTCCACACGGCGAGCGCCAGCAGGATGGCGAGCGGCGACAGGTTCAGCGAGCGACCCATCACCAGCGGATCGACGACGTTGCCGACGACGAACTGGATCACGCCCAGCACCGCAGCCACCGACGCCACGTCGCCGGTGTTGCCGAACTGCACGGCCGCCATCGCGGCGGGCAGCAGCACCGACAGGATCGAGCCGATATAGGGGATGAAATTGAGCAGCACGATCAGCACCGCCCAGAACGCGGCGAAGTCGAGGCCCTTGTACGCCATGAACGCGTAGCTCAGCAGGCCCGACACGATGCCGAGCAGCGCCTTGACGGCGAGGTAGCTGCCGATCCGCGCGTCGACGTCCGCGAGCAGCCGCCGGATGCGCGTCTCCGCCGCGCCATCGCCCACCGCCTTCGCGAGCTTGTGCGCGAACGAGCGCCGCTCGAGCATCAGGAACGTCGCGTACATCAGCACCACGACGATCGTGGCGAACACCGACGACACCGATACGAACGTCGAGCTCAGCACGCGCTGCATGTTGATCTGCGCGAACACGTCGTGGCGCAGCGTGGCCCACGTCGGCTCGTTCTCGATGCGCATCCACGTGGCGGCGCGCTGGATCATGCCGAGCAGCGTCTCCTGGTAGCGCGGCGCCAGCGCGCGGACGCTGTCGATGTTGGCGAGTATCACGACGACGATCTCGACCAGCGTGACGCCGATCAGCGCGATCGACAGCAGCAGGCACAGCCACGAAGGCAGCCGCGGCCCGACGACCGGCACGCGCCCGATCAGCCGCGCGACGCCCGCCACGATGAACACGACGATGAAGCCGAACGCGAACGGCACGAACACGTTGCGCCCGGTGAACAGCACCCAGCCGACAACGCACGCGAGCGCCACGCCGTAGAAGACGAACGCGAGGCGGTCCTTCATCGACGTGTCGTCGGTCATCGTGGCGCGCGGGTCGGGCGCGGCGCTCGCGCGGGAAACGCGATCAGCGCGCGGCCGTCTTCGGCCCGGGCGTCATGCCGTTGGCGACGTCGACCCAGCCGCCGCCCATCGCCTGGTACACGGCGACGACCTGCGCGTACTGCTGTGCCTGCGTGCTTACCGCCGCGAGCTCGGCGTCGAACAGATTGGTCTCCGCGACGAGCACGTCGAGGTAACCCGACAGGCCGCGGTCGAACCGGCGGTACGACAGCCGCGCGAACTCGCGCAGCTCGACGACGCGCGCCGCCTGGTGCTCCGTCTGCTCGCGCGTGCGCACCGAGCCCGTCAGCGCGTCGTTGGTCTCGCGGAACGCGTTCAGCACCACCTGCCGGTACGCGAACGTCGCCTGGTCCTTCTGCGCCTCGGCGCTCTTCACCTGGCCTTCGATGGCGCCGAACGTGACGATCGGGCCCGCGAGCTGCGCGGCAAGGAGCCACGCACCGGCGGGACCGGTGAGGAAATCGCCGAACGCCTGGCTCACGGAGCCCAGCACGCCGGTCAGCGACAACTGCGGGTAATAGAGCGAGCGCGCGACGCCGACGTTGGCGTTGGCCGCGACCAGGTTCTGCTCGGCGACCTGGATGTCGGGGCGGCGCTCGAGCAGCGACGACGGCAGGCCGGCGGGAATGGCCGGCATCGCCAGCTGGTCCAGCGTCTTGCCGCGCGGAATGGGCCCGGGTTCGCGGCCCAGCAGGATGCAGATCAGGTTTTCCTGCGCGGCGATCTGGCGCTGGAACAGCGGGATGGCCGCAGCCGCCTGCTGGTATTGCGAATCCACCTGCGACACCTCGACCTGCGATACGAGTCCCGCGCCAAAGCGGCGGTGCAGGATGCGCGAGCTTTCGCCGAGATTCCCGGCCGTGCTCTGCGCGATCTCGAGCTGGCGGTCGAGCGCGCGCAGGTTGACGTAGCTGACGGTGACCGTCGACACGAGCGTCAGCACGACGCCGCGCTTCGCTTCCTCGCTGGCATAGACCTGCGCCTGCACCGCTTCCGTCTGCCGCCGGACGCGGCCGAACAGGTCGATCTGCCACGACGCCGACAACGACGCCTGGTACAGGTTGAAGTAGGGATCGGCGGGCTCCGGGATGGGCGGCACGCCGAGCCGGCTGGAGCGGAAGCGGCTCGGTTCCGCGCCGTAACCCACCTGCGGGAAGAACTGCGAGCGCGTCGAGGTCAGCGTGCCGGCGAACTGGTCGATCCGCGCGGCGGCGATGCGCACGTCGAGGTTGTTCTCGAGCGCGGTCTGCACGAGCGACGACAGCACCGGGTCCTGGAACTGGTCCCACCACTTCGCGTCGGCTGCTCCCTGCATGGCCGGGAGATCGATGCGCCATTGCGCCGGCACTTCATGCACCGGGCGGGTGTAGTTGGGGCCGACGGTGCAGCCCGCGAGCGCGCACGCGACGACGGCCGCGAACGCGCGCAGCGAACGGGGACGCCGGGCAGGGCGAGTTGCCGGCACGGCAGGAGCGTGGAATGATCCGCGGGAGGGCATTTGCGGTTGCAACATGAACACTGTGGAGTCGGGCGTGCGCGCACGGCGGGCGCCCTGCGCGCCTCCAATGTACACGCTTCTCGCAACAGCGTCCCGGCGCTAAACCAAAGTTCACGCGCCGGTGCTGCCGCAGTGCATCATGTTACCTTGCCGCGCGGCGCGAAGCGCTGCCACGCCCTGCATCCTTTCGACATCGACTCGCAGCCCAGCAAACCCACCCCCCGTAAACCGAAGTCCGCGCTGAAGCCCAAACCTGAACGCACGCGTCAAGGCCGCGCGCGCCGCGACGGCGTCGTGTTCGTCGACCTTGCGCTGCAAGGCGGCGGCGCGCGGCGCGCCTACGTGGAGCGTGCGTCGAGGAACTGTCGAGTTCGACGGCGTGTCGGGCACGTCCGCCGGCGCGATGAACGCCGCCGTACTGGCCGACGGGCTCGCGCATGGCGGCCATGCCGCGGCGCGCGAGGCGCTCGGCCGCTTCTGGAAGCTCGTCTCCGACGCCGCGCTCGCGGCTGGTCACGCGCGGGCCGTCGACGGATGACCAACGCGTGGACGCTGGACTACTCGCCCGCCTTCGTTGCGATGGAATGGGCGTCGCAGCTCGTCTCGCCGTACAGCGTCATCGGCGCGCGCAATCCGCTGGCCATGACCTTGCTCGGTGCCATCTTCAAAGCGGCGCAACGAAGGCGCGATCAAGATCTTCGTGACGGCCACCAACGTGCGCACCGGCAAGGGCCGCGTGTTCCGCAACGCGGAGATCACGCCGGACGTGCTGCTCGCGTCCGCGTGCCTGCCGACGATGTTCCAGGCCATCGAGATCGACGGCGACCCCTACTGGGACGGCGGCTATTCCGGCAACCCGTCGATGTATCCGCTGATCCGCGAGTGCTCGTCGTCGGACACGATCCTGGTGCAGATCAACCCGATCGAGCGGCCGGGCGTGCCGCGCACGCCGCGCGAGATCCAGAATCGCCTGAACGAGATCTCGTTCAACGCGACGCTGCTCAAGGACCTGCGCGCCGGCGCGCTGCTGCGCCAGGTGCTCGATCCCGGCAGCGGCGAAGGCCGGCTGTGGGCCAACATGCGAGTGCACCGGATCGCGAGCGACATCATGCTCGAGCTGGGCTATTCGTCGAAGCTGCTGGCCGAGTGGGCGTTCTTCGAGATGCTGCGCGACGAGGGCCGCAAGTCGGCGGAAGCCTTCCTCGAGGCCCATCGCGACGACCTGGGCGTGCGCTCGACGCTCGATTTCGACTCGCTGCTCGAAGGCATCTAGGGAGCGCGCCATGGGACTGATCGGCATCCTCGCGGGCCTGGGCGTCCTGGTGTGGCTTTCGTTCCGCGGCTGGAGCGTGCTGGTGCTGGCGCCGCTCGGCGCGCTGGTGGCCGCCATCTTCTCCGGCCAGCCGCTGCTCGCGCATTGGACGATCACGTTCATGACCGCGGCCGCCGGCTTCATCGCGCAGTTCTTCCCGCTGTTCCTGCTGGGCGCGATCTTCGGCAAGCTGATGGACGACTGCGGGGCAGTCACCACGATCGCGAAATGGATGACGGACAAGCTCGGCCCTTCGCGCGCCATTCTTGCCGTCGTGCTCGCGGGCGCCATCGTCACCTACGGCGGCGTGAGCCTCTTCGTCGCAATCTTCGTCATCGTGCCGATGGGCCAGGCGCTCTTCCGCGCGGCCGACATCCCCAACCGGCTGCTGCCCGCCACCGTGGCGCTCGGCACGATGACGTTCACGATGAGCGCGGCGCCCGGCACGCCCGCGATCCAGAACGCGATCCCGATGCCCTTCTTCGGCACCACGCCGTTCGCGGCGCCCGGCCTCGGCATCATCGCGTCGATCGTGATGGCGATGTTCGGGCTGTGGTGGCTGGGCCGCGGCGCGGCGGCGGCGCGGCGCGCCGGCGAAGGCTTCGCGCGCGCGCTGCCCGATGCGAAGGAAGCGCTCGACGCGCCCGAGATCCGCGCCCGCGCGAGCACCGCCAGCGGCTTCGATCCCGCGGAGATCGTCGAGGACGCCGCGCCCGCGTTCAACAGCCCGTCGCTGATGGCCGCCGTGCTGCCGCTCGTGGTGGTGGTGGTGGTGAACCTGATCGCGTCGATGGTCGTGCTGCCGCGGCTCGACATGACGCGGATCGAGCACCTCGGTTTCACCGCGGAGGCGCTCGGCACCGCGAGCGGCGTGTGGTCGGTGCTGTTCGCGCTCGCGTGCGGCATCGTCGCCGTGGTCGTGCTGAATCGCGGCCGCATCACGTCGCTGCGCGCCAGCGTCGACACCGGCGCGCATGCGTCCGTGCTGCCGGTGGTCAGCGTGGCGAGCCTCGTGGGCTTTGGCGCGGTGATCGCCGCGCTGCCCGCGTTCGCCACCGTGCGCGACTGGGTGCTCGGCATCCAGGGCGGCCCGCTCGTGTCGCTCGCGGTGTCGACCAACGTGCTCTCGGCGCTGACCGGCTCCGCGTCCGGCGGCCTCACCATCGCGCTCGACACGCTCGGCGACACCTACCTCGCGCTCGCGGCCACGGCCGGCATCGACCCGGCGCTGCTGCATCGGGTGGCCGTCATCGGCGCCGGCACGCTCGACAGCCTGCCGCACAACGGCGCGGTGGTCACGCTGCTCGCCGTCTGCGGCTGCACGCACAAGGAAAGCTACCTGGACATCGTCATGGCGGCGATCGTCGGCGCGCTGATCGCGCTCGCGGTCGTCATCGTGCTGGGCTCGCTGTTCGGATCGTTCTAGCGACGCCTCTTCCGGGCGCGCCCACGCGCGTCGTCTCACGTTCGACAAGGATTCGTCACATGAAACTCACTCGACTCGCGGCGGCCTGCGCCGCCACACTGGCCGTCTGCGCTGCCGCGCCGGCTCTTGCCACCAGCGTCAACTACGGCCGCGTCACCGCGGTGCGCCAGGTGACCGTCGACAGCACGACGGGCCAGGTCACGGGCGCCGTCGTCGGCGGCACCATCGGCCTTGTCTCCGGCAACAACCGCTCGGCCAGCAACCAGGCGCTGCGCGGTGTCACGGGCGTCTATGCCGGGCGCCGCATCGGCAACTCGATGGCGCAGACGCAGGCGTTCGAGTACACGGTCCTGATGGGCGGCCGCAACACGATCACGATGGTCACCGACCAGGCGGGCATCCGCATCGGCGACTGCGTGGCCGTCGAGCGCGGCCAGTTCAACAACCTGCGCCTGGTCGACGACGCGCGCTGCAACCCGCCGCCGCGGCCGGCCGCACCGCCGCCCGCCGCAGCCGCGCCGACGCCGCCCGCACCCCCCGCACCGCCGTCGGCGATCCGCGAAGCCGACGCCTGCATCCAGGCGAAGGAACAGCTGCTGAAGGCGGAAGACGACGCGGCGTTCGACCGCGCCGAGCGCCGCGTACGCTTGCTCTGCGGCGTCTGACCGCCGGTGGCGTCAGGGCGTCGCGGTTGCTGGCGCGACGCCCGGCGCGAGTTGCACGTTCGCCTTGTCGGCTGCGCGCGTAGCCGCGATGAACGTTGCCGCCGCAAGCAGCGCGGCGAGCCAGCCGACCAGCAGCGAATCGACGATCAGGATCGGCCACAAGAAGCCGTGGCTTCCTTTCATGGCGATGCCCGCCAGCACGTAATGAGGAACCAGCAACGGCAGACCGACGACGAACAGGTACACGACGGTCCACGGCACGCGGCGGAACATGATCGCCGCCGACTCTCGGGGGCCGAGCGTACGGTTGCCAAGCGCTGAGGCGACGCCCCACGCGACGAGCAACGCCTCGATACTTTCGCTCACGAAGAACGTCGTCACCTGCCACCCGCTCGATCGCGGAAGCCAATAGAGCTGGACGACGGCGAAGGCGACCTGAGCGCCGAGAAAGACGGCGAACGGCCGCAAGGCGACCCCATCCAGCTCCCGTGCGCGTGCAGGATCGCGAAAGGCCAGCATGCGTGACGACCAGTAGAGCGGAAGCCAGAGCGCAACAACCTTTGGCACGGCAAACGCCAGACGCCAGGGATTGTTCTCGACCGTGAGCGCCGCCTCGATGCTTTCGTACATCCCGATGCGCACTTCGACGACGTGTTGGGCGATCTCGAAGGCGACGGGAATCAGCGACAGCAGCGGGAACGTGACGATGACGATCCAGCTGTCGCGGTAGGCGGCTTTGCAGGCTTGCCAGAAAGTCACGGTCGCCTGCTCATCCTTCGTACCGCACCCAATCCTCCGGCAAGCGCAGCCAGTGCGCGCGCTTGCGATCCGTCGTCGAGTACGTCGGATCGCCGATCCCTTCATCGGCGAAGCACCCGCCCGCGATGCCCACCCTGTCGGGCAACGTCGATACGTACCAGAACAGCGTCGTGCCGCACCGGTTGCAGAAATGTCGCTCCTGGTCCTGATCGTGGGCGGTGTTGCGGAGCGCATAGACGCTCGTTTCGCCCACCTGCGCGACGACGGCACTGCGCGCAAAGTAGGCCGATATCCCGAATGCGCTTCCCGTTCGTCGCTTGCAGTTGGTGCAATGACAGATACCGTGCATGAGGGGCGCGGCGTTGACGGTGATCGAGGCTTGCCCACAGGCACAGGTTGCAGTCATCGCGTCGTTTCCTTTCACGTTCTCGAGCGGGGTCGAACCTTGCGGCCGACCGCCTAAGCCCGCGCGCTCATCGCGGTGTAGAACAGCGCGACGAGCACGAGCAGCGACGTCGCGGCGATCGGCCACCGGCGCAGCCACGCGTCGCCGCGTTCCAGCGCGCGTGCGCCGGCCACGCCCGCCGCACGCAGTGCGTTGACGGGCGCGTCCTCGTCCGCGCGGCGCCCGACGAGCCACGCGACCACCACGCCGGCCACGACGACGACCGCCACGTTGAGCAGCGACTTCGCGCTGAACACGCTGCCCAGCACGCCGTCGGGCACCCTTGGCAACAGCGTCGCGAACGCAAGGCCGAACGACAGCAGCGCGAGCGCCAGCGTCGCGGCGTCCTGCAGGCGATCGGGCGGGCGCTTCGGCGCGATGGCGGAGGGTGCGCGCGCGAACGCGCTGACGATGAAGCGCACGACGTAGGCGCACGTCAGCGCGCCGCCCACGTTCAGCACCAGTGCCCACCACCATTGCCCGCTCGCACCGGCAGCGTCGAGCAGCAGCTTCTTGGCGGCATAGGCGCCGCTCGGCACGATGCCCATCAGCGCGAGGCCACCCAGCGCGAACGACAGCACGGCGAGCGGCGCGGCGCGCGCGGCGCCGGCGAATTCGGTGAGGCGGTCGTGGCCCAGCGTCGCGTACAGCGTGCCGGCGGCCATGAACATCGCGGCCTTGGCCGTGGCATGCGAGATCGCCTGCAGCACGCCGGCCGTCAGCGCGTCACCGCGCAGCAGCGCCCCCGTGGCGGGGTCGAGCGCCAGCGGGAACATCAGGAAGAGATAGCCGATCTGCGCCACCGTCGAATAGGCGACGAGGAGCTTCAGGCGCACCTGGCGCAGCGCGAGCAGGTTGCCGACGACGATCGCCGCCGCGCCCAGCGCCGCGAGCAGCTGCGCGGCGTTGAAGCCGGGCACCGCGGGCGCGACGTCGAACCACAGCCGCACGACGATGAACCACGAGCCTTTGACGACGAGCGCCGACAGGATGGCGCTGGCGGCCGGCGGCGCGCCCGCGTGCGCCGGCGGCAGCCACAGGTGCAGCGGGAACAGCGCGGTCTTCGCGAGCAGGCCCACCGTCATCGCGGCGAGCGCGACGAGCACGGTAACCCGCGCGGCCGGATGTGCGCCGAGCTTGCCCGCGATGAGCACGATGTCCAGCGTGCCCGTGGCGCCGTACAGCAACACGGCGCCGAGCAGGTAGAGGATCGAGCCCGCGAGCGCGTAGACCAGGTAGCGCAGCGCCGCGCGCAGCGTGTCGCCCTTGCCATCGAGGCACACGAGCGGCACGCCGGCGAACGTCAGCAGCTCGAGCGCGACGTACAGCGTGAAGAGGTCGCCGCTCAGGAACACGAGGTTCAGCGAGCCCCAGACCGCGAGCAGCAGCAGCCAGTACGTCGTGGGCGCACGCGCCTCGACGACGCCGTCGGGCGTGGAGAAATCGCGGCGTGCATAGAGCGCGATCCCTCCCACCACGACGGCGATCGCAACGAGCATCGCCACGGCCGGCGTGTCCGCGCGCAACGCGATGCCGAGCGGCGGCGCGAAGCCGCCCAGCACGTAGACGATGGTCGCGCCCGTCTGCGCGGCGGCGAGCGCGATCGCGATGGCGACGCCGAGGCCCGCGACGATCGTGACACCCGCGACGCGCGCCACGTTGCGCCCGCCCGCGACCAGGCCCAGCATCAGCCCGGTGAACGGCAGCATGATCGCGGCCGGAAGCCACAGCCCGGCCGCCGTGGTGGCGAGCGCGTTCATGGCGACGCTTTCGTCGCGGGCGTGGAGGGCGGCGGCGCGGGCCCTGCATCGAGATCGACGTCGCCCGCCACGTCGAAGAGGCGCAGCAGGACGGTGACCGCGAGCGCGCTCGCGGCGAACGCGACGACGATGCCCGTGATCAGCAGCGCCTGCGGCACCGGGTCGCCCGCGAGCCCCGGAATCGCGCCGCGCCGCGCGACGACGCCGAACAGCAGGAACACGCCGCTGCCGACGACGTTGAACGCCACCAGCTTGCGCAGCGGCTGCGGATTGACGACGAAGCCGTAGAAGCCGACGCCGACGAGCGCCGACGCGATGAGGCCGAGCAGCGTGACGCCGTTCATCCGCGCGGTCCCCCGCGCTCCGGCGGCCCCGCCATCACGAGCCCGAGCGTGAATGCGAGCGACGGCAACAGCGCGAATTCGATCACGAGGATCATCGCCTTCGCGCCGTCCTCCGGATAGCCCAGGAACGCGCCGGCGGCGCGCAGGCCCAGCACGCCGACGGCGAGGAACACGAGCGGCCCCGCGACGAGCAGCGCACGCGCGATACGCGAGCCGCTCGGCGGCGTGTCGGCGAGCCCCGCGAGCCGCGCGAGCAGCCACATCGCCGCGATGATCGTCGCGCCCTGGAACTTGCCGCCCGGATGGTCGGCGCCCGTCCAGAAGATGTAGATGCCGATGACGAGACCGATCGGCGGCAGCACGCGCGCGATGAAGGCCAGGATGCTGTCGGGGTCGGCGTTGTACAGCGCACCCGGGCGGCCGCCCCAGCGCTCGTCGGCGGCCAGCGACCAGATGCCGACGAGTGCGAGCAGCACGACGATCGCCTCCAGCATCGTGTCCATCGCCCGGAACGCCATCAGCACGCCCGTGATCGGGTTGCCGACGCCGGTGGCGGGCAGGTGCGCCATCGTGGGCTGCGCGAGCGTGGGTGCCGGATCGGGCAGCTGCACCACCGCGTAGCCCAGGCCGATTGCGATCGCCGCGGCGAGCGCGCCGGCGACGAGCTTCTGCTTCCCGCCCGGTGCGGTGGCTTGCGCCGCGTGCTCCGTCGGTCGCAACCGCGCGGCCGCGCGCACCAGCAGCACCGACGTGAGGCCCGCGCCGATCGCCGCTTCCGTCAACGCGACGTCGACGGCGCCGACCTGCACCCAGACGATCGTCAGCAGCAGGCCGTAGGCGAGGAACGCCGCGCACGCGGTGAACGTGTCCCGCACCCACGTCGTGTACGCGCCGAGCGCGAGCACGAGCAGCGCGGGGACGACATAGAGCGCGTCGGCGACCATGGGCGTGCGGTCAGCGCGGCGGCGCGCCGGCTTCCTCGCGACGCACGTCGCGCCGCGCGATGCGCGCGATCAGCTGCCCCGCGTCGGCGCCCGACAGCATGACCAGCAGCCAGATGGCGACCAGCTTCAGCACGCCCGCGACGCTGCCCGCATGCGGCACGAGCCCCAGCACGATCAGCGCGAGGCCCAGGTTGTCGGCTTTCGTCAGCGCGTGCAGCCGCGTCAGCGTGTCGGGAAAGCGCAGCATCCCGACCGAGCCCGCCAGGTAGAAGAACGCGCCGACCGTGACGGTGACGACAGTCCAGGCATCGACGAGCGTGCCTGTCATTCCGGCTCGCCTCCGCGCGGCGCGAACTTGACGAAGGCGATCGACGCGAACGCGGCCAGCACGGCGAGCGTCAGCGCGACGTCGATCACCGACCAGTCGCCGACCGCCGCGCCGCCGAGCAGCAGCGCGCCGATGCCACCGCTGCCGAGCAGCTGGCCGGCCATCATCCGGTCCGCGTCGCTCGGGCCGCGCAAGACGCGCACGAGGCCCAGCGCGGTCATCGCGAGCACGAAGCCCGCAGCGGCGAGCAGGAACTCAGTCATCGTCGCGCTCCGTTCCGGCCAGCAGCGCACGCGCGAGGCGCCGCTCCTCTTCCGCGAGCGGCTCGACGACCGGCAGCGTGGTGTCGAGGCAGTGGTATTCGATCGTGTGCTCGCCGTCGCCGCAGGGCAGCGTCCCGGGCATCAGGCTCGTGATCGTCGCGAACTGGTTGCGCGCGTTGCCCCGCGGGAAGCCCGTGCGATAGTCGACGAAACCGGTGGCGAGCGGCATGCGGGGCGACAGCGCGCGGCGACCGACGTCGATGCCGGCGACGAGCGACTGCCACAGGAAGCGCGGGACACCGGCGACGAGCGCGCCCAGGCGCACGCTGCCCATCGCGGGCGGCAGCAGGTAGAGGCTCGCCGCCGTCGCGCACGCGGCGGCGAGCAGGCCCACGAGCACGTCGGGCAGCCACGCGCTGGGCTTCAATGCGAGCCACAACAGCATGAACAGCGCGCCACGCGCGAACGCCGCGCCTCCGCGCGAACCGGGTTCGCTCACGCGGTCGCTCCAGCCGCCGGCCGCGACGCACCGTGCACGCGCACGCCCATCGCTGCGAGGCGATCGTAGAGCCGCGCGCGCCGCGACAGCGGCCACCAGTCGTAGAAGAAGATCTCCATCGGCCGCCACAGCGCGACCCAGCCGCCGATGACGAAGCTCTCCTGGACGAACGTCGCGTAGCGCTCCTTGGGCATCAGGCTGGCGACGAGTTCGCCGGCGCCGATGGCCACGCCGAGGAACGTGATGCCGATCGCCAGGCTGATGCGGCCGTCGCGGAACAGCCGCCGGACCGCGCGGCGCGTCGCCGCCGCGCGCTGGCTGAAGTACGCGCGCACGGCGTCCGCCAGCATCGCCTGGTCCGCGGCACCGGGGACTTCGCGGTCGACGCGCACGGCGAGCGCGAGCGGCTCGCCGGCGGGCTCCTCCTCCGCCCAGTCGACGATGTACTCGACCGCGGCGGGATCAAGGTCGCGCTCGCGGAACGGCGACGGATCCATCGCGTTGAAGAGCCGGCGCAGATCGTCGACGTGCAACTCGAGCACGCCGGTACCCGGGTTCGCCGTCCCGCGCGCCACCGGGTCCACGGCCACCGTCATGTCATGCCGCTTCCGGGTCCGCGGCGGGCGCTGGCGGGCGCTTGTCCTCGCGGCCGAACACCGTGATGTACAGCACCGGCAGCAGGATCAGCGTCAGCAGCGACGCCACCAGCAGGCCGCCCATGATCGCGATGGCCATCGGGCCCCAGAAGATCGTCGGCGCGATGGGGATCAGGCCCAGCACCGTCGAGATGGCCGTCAGCACGAGCGGCGTCAGCCGGTCCTTCGCCGCCGCGTACACGGCGTCGACGACGTTCTTGCCCGCCTCGCGCTCCGCCTCGATGGACACGATCAGGATCACCGCGTTCTTGGCGATCATGCCGATCAGCGCCAGGATGCCCAGGATGGCGACGAAACCGAGCGGCCGCTGGAAGATCAGCAGCGACGCGACGACGCCGATGAGCCCCAGCGGCAGGATGAACACGACCATCGCCATCCGCCGGAAGCTCGACAGCAGGATCATCATGAACAGCAGCATCAGCAGGATCATCATCGGCACCACCGAGAACACGTTCGCCGACGAATCGTTGCTGGACTCGTAGATGCCGCCCGTCTCGATGTGATAGCCGCGCGGCAGCTTGGCGGCGTAGGCGTCGAGCGCGGGCTTCAGCGCGACGACGACGGACTCCGGCAGCACGCCGTGCCCGACGTCCGCGCGCACCGTCAGCGTCGGCACGCGGTCGCGGCGCCAGACCAGCGGGAACTCCTGCTCCTCGGTGAAGCGCGCGAACTGCGCGAGCGGCACCATGCGGCCCGCGGCCGACGGCACCGCGAGCGACGCGAGGCTCTCGAACGACGCGCGCTCGGCGTCGTTGGCGCGCGCAACCACGTTGACGAGGTAGATGTCGTCGCGCACCTGCGTGATCGTCGTGCCGGTGACCGACGCGTTCAGCACCGCGGCGATGGCGCGCGACGTGACGCCCAGCCGGCGCGCCTCGTCCTGGTCGATGTGCACGCGCACCTGGCGCGCGGGTTCCATCCAGTCGAAGTTGATCGTGCGCAGCCGGGTGTCGCCGCCCATGATCTGCGCGACGTCCTGCGCGATGCGGCGCACCTCGTCCTTGTCGGGGCCGAGCACGCGGTACTGCACCGGCCAGCCGACCGGCGGGCCCATCTCCAGCGGCGACACGCGCGACACGACGTCCGGGAACTGCACGGCCAGCGCCTCCTCGAGCTTGGCCTGCAGGCGGTCGCGCGCCTCGATGTCCTTGGCGATGACGACGATCTGTGAGAAGAACGGGTTGGCCAGGTGCACGGACAGCGGCAGGTAGAAGCGGATGGCGCCGCGGCCGACGTAGGTGCTGTAGCGCTCGACGTCCGGGTTGTGGTCCAGCAGCTTCTCGACGCGCTTCGCCGTCTCCTCGGACGCGTAGATCGACGCGTTCTGCCGCAGCGTCAGGTCGACGAGCAGCTCGGGCCGGTCCGACGACGGGAAGAACTGGCGCGGCACGAACTGCAGCATGAACATCGCGACGACGAAGGCCGCGATCGTGAGCCCGATCGTGAGCCAGCGCGCGCGCAGCGCGGCGCCCAGGAACGCGGCATAGCCCGCGACCAGCTTCGACGGCTTGTCGTCCGCGGCCTTCTTCGGTGCCTTGAGGATCGCCTTGCCGAGGATCGGCCCGAACACGACGGCGACGAGCCACGACGCCAGCAGCGCGATGGCGACGACGAAGAACAGCGACGACAGGACCTCGCTCGCGCCGCCGGGCGCAAAGCCCACCGGCACGAAGCTCGCGATGGTCACGAGCGTGCCCATCAGCATCGGCGCGGCCAGCGACTTGTACGCGAACGACGCCGCGGCGTCCTTCGAGTCGCCGGCCTTCAGCCGCCGCAACATCGCGTCGACGGTGGTCATCGCGTCGTCGACCAGCAGCGTCAGCGCGATGATCAGCGCGCCGAGCGACACGCGCTGCAGGTTGAGGTGCATGACGTCCATCACGGCGAACACGAGCGCCAGCGTGATGGGAATGGCGAGCGCGACGACCACGCCCGGGCGCACGCCCAGGCTCAGGAAGCTGCACGCGAGAATGATGATGATCGCCTGCCACAGCGACTTGAGGAAGTCGTTGATCGCGTGGTCGACGATGGCCGACTGGTCGGCGACGAGCACGGGCTCGACGCCCACCGGCAGCGAGGCCTTGATCTCGTCCATCGCGGCGTGCACGTTCTTGCCGAGCGCCAGGATGTCGCCGCGGTCGCGCATCGCGATCGCAAGGCCGATGGCGGGCTTGCCGTTGACGCGGAACATCGGCGTCGGCGGGTCGACGGTGCCGCGCTTGACGGTGGCGATGTCGCCCAGCCGGTAGATGCGGTCGCCCGAGCGGATGCCGACGTCGGCGATGTCCTTCTCGTTGTCGAACGCGCCGGAGACGCGCAGGTAGACGCGCTCATTCTCCGTCTGGATCACGCCGGCCGGGCGCAGCACGTTCTGCGCCTGCAGTGGTCGCCGTCGAGAACTCGATGTAGATGCGCTCGTCCTGCTGGCCCAGCAGCTCGATCTTGGCGACGTCCGGCACCTGCAGCAGCTTGGAGCGCGCGTCCTCGACGTAGTCGCGCAGCTGGCGGAAGTCGAAGCCGTCCGCCGTGAAGCCGTAGATGATGCCGAACGTGTCGCCGAAGTCGTCGTTGAAGAACGGCCCGACGACGCCCTGCGGCAGCGTGCCGCGCATGTCGCCGATGTTGCGGCGGACGCGGTACCAGACGTCGGGAATGTCCTTGGTGTCCGTCGACTCGTCGAGGTCGACGAAGATCGTCGTCTGGCCCGCTGTCGTGTAGCTGCGGATGGTGTCGAACTTGTGCGTTTCCTGCAGCGTGCGCTCCAGCCGCTCGGTGACCTGCGTCAGCGTCTCCTCGACGGTGGCGCCCGGCCATGCGGCAGCGACGATCATCGTGCGCACCGTGAACGGCGCGTCCTCGTCGCGGCCCAGGTTCTTGAACGCGAGCACGCCCGCGACCACCGCCACGATCATCAGGAAGATGACCAGCGACGGCCGCTTGAGCGACCACGAGGAAAGGTTGGGCCCGATCACGGCGCCGCTTTCAGCAGGGTCACCTTCTGGCCCGGGCGCAACGCCTGCACGCCCGCCGTGACGACGACGTCGCCGGGATTGAGGCCCCCGCGCACCTCGACGCGGTTGGGATCCGACGACGCGATGTCGATCGGCCGCGAGCTCACCGTCCCCGTCTTCGGGTCGACGACCCAGACGGACGACTGGCGGTCGCTGCGCACGACGGCCGACGGCGGTATCTCGATGACTTCCGCGGCCGCGAGCTTCAACCGCCCGACGACCGTCGAGCCCAGCCGCATGTCGGCCGGCGGGTTGACGAGCTTGGCGCGCACGCGGAACGTGCCGGTCAGCGGATCGGCACGCGGCGAAATCTCGCGCACCAGCGCGCTCGCGGTCACCTTCGAGTCCGCCGTCAGCGCCACCGTCAGCGGCGTGTTGAGCGACGTGGCCGCCTTGGCGCGCGCCGGCATGTCGAACACCGCGTCACGCCCCCCGTCGCGCGCCACCTGCACGATCATCTGGCCCGCGCCCACCACCTCGCCCGGCTCCGCGCCCTGCGCGGTGACGACGCCCGCGACGTCGGCGACGAGCCGCGTGTCGCCGACGCGCGTCTGCGCCAGCGTCACCTGCGACTGCGCGGCCTCGGTGGCGGACGCCGCCGCGCGCGCGGCCGTCTGCGCGGACTCGAACTGCGCCTGCGACACCGAGTGGTCGGTGATGAGGTCCGTCATCCGGTCGTACATGCTCGCCGCTTCGGCCTGCCGCGCACGCGCGGCCTCGAACTGCGCGCGCGCCGACGACAGCGCCGTTTCCTCGTTCTGCGAATCGAGGCGCGCGATCGGCTGGCCGGGACGGATCGTGTCGCCGATGCTGACGTTGCGCTCGATCAGCCGGCCGCCGATGCGGAACGCCTGGTTGATCTCGGTCTGCGCCTGCACGGTGCCGTTGAGCGTGACGACGTCGCCGGCCAGCGCCTTGGTGATGGTGATCGCGCGGACGGGCCGCACTTCCGGCGGCCGCGGCGCTTCCTCGCGCTGGCAACCGGCGAGTGCGGCCGCGATGGCAATGACGGCCGCCAACCGCAGCGGCGTGACGGCGTGAAAGGGCGAGGGGGCGTCGAGCATGGGGAGATCCAGGGTGCGGAATGCGGGTTGTGACGGGCGCCGATTCATGGCGCGGCGGCGCGCGCGCCGGCCTGCGCGCGAAAGCCGAGGAAACCGAACGCGATGGCGATCAGCGGGCTCGCAAGCCCGAAGAACGCGAACGGCGCGTAGTGCAGCGTGCCGACGCCGAGCGTGGCCGCCATGTACGCGCCGCAGCTGTTCCACGGCACGAGCGCGGACGTGGGCGTGCCGGCGGCGCCGACGGTGCGCGACAGCACGGCAGGGCCGATGTTGCGCTCGGCATACGCCTTTTTGAACATGCGGCCGGGCAGCACGATGGCGATGTACTGGTCCGCCGTCACCACGTTGGTGGCGAAGACCGAGCCGACAGTGGCCGCGACCAGCGTGCCGAGCGAGCGGAGGCGCGCGATCAGCGGCGCCATCAGCCGCTCCAGCACGCCGGCCTTCTCGACGACGCCGCCGAAGGCCAGCGCGGAGACGATCAGCCAGATGGTGTTCAGCATGCTCGCCATGCCACCGCGCGTGACCAGCGTGTCGACGCTCGGGTGACCGGTGTTCGACCGATAACCTTCCGCCAGCGCGAGCCATACACCCTTGACCAGTGCGAGCCACGTGGGCGTGCCCGCGGCGACGTCCGCATACGCGGCGACGCGTGCCGGCGCCACGGCGACGGCCAGCAAGCCGCCGGCCAGCGCACCGATGAAGATCGACGTGAACGGCGGCATCCGCATCAGCGCCAGCACGACGACGACCGCGAGCGGCAGGAACAGCCACAGCGACATGTCGAACAGGTCGCGGATCGATTCGATCTTGGCCGTGGCGTCGAAATCGCCCGGCTTGCCCAGCATGAAGAACAGCGCCAGCGCCACAAGCAGCGCAAGCATCGAAATGAACAGCGTCTCCTTGAGGTGCGTGTACAGCTCGACGCCGGCGGCCGCGGCCGCGAGGTTGGCCGAGTCCGACAGCGGCGACGTCGTGTCGCCGAAGTAGGCCCCCGAGATCACGGCGCCCGCGGCGATGGCCGGGTTGAGGCCCATGTTCGTGGCGATGCCCATGAAGCCGATGCCGATGGTGCCGACGACCGTCCACGAGCTGCCGATGCTCGACGCGACGATGGCGCTGATGGCGCAGACCGTCACGAAGAAATAGTTGGGGCTCAGCAGCTTGAGCCCGTAATAGACCATCGCCACGAGCGTGCCGCTCATCGCCCACGTGCCGATCAGCGCGCCGACCGCGAGCAGGATGAAGATCGCGCCGACGCCGGAGCCGACGCTCGCGACCGCGGCTTCGCGCAGCGAGTCCAGCGTGTGGCCGCGGCGCCAGCCGATGAACACGGCGATCATCGTCGCCACCGCGAGCGCCACCTGGTTGGGGCCGAGCGCGCCCTCGTCGCCGAACAGGAAATAGGACAGCGCGACCAGCAGGATCAGCGCGACAACCGGGATCAACGCCTCGGTGAGCGTCAGCGGCTGCACCTCGCGTGCCGCAGGCTTGTCGTCGTTGCCGAGGGTCATGGAAAGAGGCGTGCACGCGTTGTGCGTGTGCTCAATCGATTATGCCACCGGGCACGGCCCACCCCGGCTTTACTTTATAGGTAGGCTGCGCGGGGTTCGACCTGCGGGCGGCGGGCCGGCGCCGGCTTCAGTCGATGAACAGGCTCGACACCGACTCTTCGTTCGCGACCCGTGTCATCGTCTCGGCCAGCAGTTGCGCGCACGAGAGCTGGCGGATGCGCGGGCTCGCCTTCGCCGCCTCGGACAGCGGGATGGTGTCGGTGACGATCATCTGGTCCATGTCGGACTCGGCGATCCGCTGCACGGCGCCGCCCGACAGCACCGCATGCGTGCAGTAGGCGACGACCTTCACCGCGCCGCGCTCCTTCAACGCAGTCGCGGCCTTGCACAATGTGTTGGCCGTGTCGACGATGTCGTCCATGATCACGCAGGTGCGGCCCTCGACGTCGCCGATGATGTTCATCACCTCGGCGACGTTCGCCTTGGGGCGCCGCTTGTCGATGATCGCGAGGTCGGAGTCGAGCCGCTTGGCGATGGCGCGCGCGCGGACCACGCCGCCGACGTCCGGCGACACGACCAGCAGGTTCTCGTAATTCTGCTTCCACACGTCGCCGAGCAGGATGGGCGTGGCGTAGATGTTGTCGACCGGAATGTTGAAGAAGCCCTGGATCTGGTCGGCGTGGAGATCCATCATCATCACGCGCTCGACGCCGACGTTGGCCAGCATGTCGGCCACGACCTTCGCCGAAATGGCCGTGCGCGCCGAGCGCGGGCGGCGATCCTGGCGCGCGTAGCCGAAGTAGGGGATGCAGGCGGTCACGCGCGCGGCCGACGAGCGCTTCAGCGCGTCGACCATGATCATGATCTCCATCAGCGAGTCGTTGGTCGGCTGGCAGGTGGACTGCAGCACGAACACGTCGCGGCCGCGGACGTTCTCCAGCAATTCGACCATCACCTCGCCATCGGAGAACTTCCCGACGACGGCGCGCCCGAGGCTGATGTTGAGGTGCTTGCAGACGGCTTCGGCCAACCTGGGATTGGCGTTGCCGGTGAAGATGCGCATCCTCTCGAGGGCCATGGCGGGCGGGCGAATGAAGGGCGAGCGTTACGGGAAAATGGCTGGGGAGGTAGGGATCGAACCTACGAATGCCGGAATCAAAATCCGGTGCCTTACCACTTGGCGACTCCCCAGCGGAAACCTTTGTCTCGTCGCGACCGCCGGCGGGTGCGCCGGTCGCGAGTCCATCATTCAGCGGTCGCGTGCAAAGCCCGCGAGCGGGTGCGTGGCCATCACGCGTGTCACGAGGCCTGCATGCCGGTCCGGCAGCCGTGCCGCAACGCGCGCGGCGGCGGCCTCGGAGGCGAACGTCGCGTAGGCGCAGGCGCCCGACCCCGACATTCTAATCGCCCCGGCCGCCAGGCCCGTCGCGGCACACGCTTGCGCCAGCGCCGCGATGGCATCGGCCACCAGCGGCGCGCTTTCGACGACGACGGGCTGCAGGTCGTTTCTTCCGTAACCCTCGGAAAAGACGTCTATTTTCGCCGACGGCGTCGAGCGTGTCAAATTCGGCGATGCGAACACCGCTGCGGTCGGGACGCTGGTCGCGGGGCGCGCGAGCACGAGCCAGAGCGGCGGCAGCGTCAGCGGCGTGAGGCGCTCGCCGATGCCGCGCGCGAGCGCCGCGCGGCCGCCGACGAACACGGGGACGTCGGCGCCGAGCGTCATGCCAAGCGCGAGCAGTTCCGCGCGCGGAAGGTCCAGCGCCCACATCCGGTTGAGCGCCAGCAGCACGCTCGCCGCGTCGCTGCTGCCGCCGCCCAGGCCGCCGCCTTGCGGGATGCACTTGACGACGCCGATGTCCACGCCGCGCCGCGTGCCGGTGGCGCGCGCGAGCAAGCGCGCCGCGCGGATCGTGAGGTCGTCGTCCTCGGCGACGCCTTCGAACGGTCGCGTGCGCACGATGCGGTCGTCGTCGCGCACGGCCAGTTCCACCGTGTCGGCGAGGTCGATGAACGCCATCGGCGTCTCGAGCTCGTGATAGCCGTCGGCGCGGCGGCCGGTGACGTGCAGGAACAGGTTGACCTTCGCCGGCGCCGGCACCACCAGCCGCGCAGGCGCGCCGTCGCCGCTACGTCCACGCATCGATGACGAGCCGCAGGTCGATGCCGGGATAGGTCGCGACGAGCCGTCGCGGCCGCGCGGCGGTGTCGTCCGCATAGGCATACGCGATCGACCAGCCGTCCTGATCGAGCGTCGCCGTGCGCCCCTGCGCATCGCGTTCGATCCGCGCGGCGCTCCCCGGGCGCGGCGCGCCCTGCACCCACGACGCCAGCCCCGTGACCGGGATCGGCACGCCGAGCGAGTTCTCGGCCAGCGTCGCCAGCGTCGGCGCGCTCGCGCGCCGGCCGTCGGCCAGCTCGATCGCCGCGCCCGCCGCATCGCGCGTCATCTTCGCAAGCCCGGTGCCGAGTGGCGTCGCAAGGTCGATGCGGTCCGCATCCGCGCTGTGCGTCCACGCGACGTTGGCGGCGAGCGCGTCGTCGCCGTGGCGCACCGAGATCCGGCCCTGCAGCGAGAACGCGTCGACCACAATGGGCGGCGCCGCTTCGCGCACCGGCGGGACCGTGGAACACGCGGCGACGAAGGCCAGCGTGCCCGCGATGGCGCAGCGTCGCGCGGCGGCGACGATGCGAGCCGCGGTGAAGGAAGGCGAACGGCGCGCCCGCGACGCGCGCGCCGCAACGCCCATCACGGCGAGTAGCGCCGGACCGTTTCCAGCAGCACCGGGTTGTCCGGCGTCGTGCGCAGCTGCGATTGCCAGACGACGCGCGCGCGGTCATGCTCGCCCCGGGCCCACAGCACCTCGCCATAGTGCGCGGCGATCTCCGCGTCGGGCCTTACGTCGAGCGCGCGCTTCAGGTAAGTGAGCGCCTCGTCGTAACGGCCAAGGCGGTACAGCGCCCAGCCCATGCTGTCGAGGATGAACGGGTCGTCCGGCGACAGCGTCAGCGCGCGCTGGATCAGCTGGTAGCCCTCCTCGACACGCGTGCCGCGGTCGACGAGCGTGTAGCCCAGCGCGTTCAGCGCCTGCGCGTCGTTGGGCTTCAGCGCGACGAGCTGCTTCAGCTTCGCCTCGGACTCGTCCGGGCGGTCGAGCTTTTCGGCCACCATCGCGCTGTCGTACAGCAGGTCCGTCGATTCGGGGTGGTCGGCCAGCGCCGCCGTCAGCACCGCGTACGCGCCGGCGTTGTCGTTGGCGTCGCGCAGCAGCTGCGCGTCCGCCTGCTTGACCTGGATCTTCTGCTCGACGCTGACCGCGTTGAGGCCGGCGAGCCAGCGGCGCGCCTCGTCGAGCTTGCCTTCCTTGCCGAGCACGATGGCGATGCGCAGTTGCGCGAGCCAGCCGCGCTCGCCATCCGGCACTTCCTTGTAGCGCTGGATGGCGAGCGTCCAGCGCTTCTGCTCCTCGGCGATGGTCGCGAGGTTGAACTCGACGACGCCGTTCTCGCCGTAGTGCTTGGCCTTCAGGTCCTGGAACAGCCGTTCGGCGGTGTCCCAGTCGCGCATCTGCATCGACAGCGCGGCAACGCCGAACTCGTATTCCGGCGCGTCGGGCTCGGCCTTGGACAGGCCCTCGAACACGGCGCGTGCCTCCGCCGGCCGGTTGTCCTCGACGTACAGCTGGGCCAGCGCGCCGGCGGCGGGCTTCGCGTTCGGGTACTTCGCGTAGAAGTCGCGCAGGTACGAGATGGCATCGGCGCGCGACTGCCGCGAGATCAGGTCGGCCTTCAGCAGCGCGGCACGATCCCAGCCGGGCTTCAATTCCAGCGCGCGGTCGATCGCGCGTTGCGCGGCGGCCGCCTGCGCCATCGACGGCATGCCCGTGTTGTACGCGGCAAGCGCGACGGCGAACTGCGCCTCGGCGAGGTCCGGGAACGGTGCGGCCAGCTGCATGACGAGCGTGTAGATCGCGTTCTTGTCCGGCTCCTGCGCCAGCCCGCGGTTGAGTTGCAGGAACAGTTCGCCCGGGCCTTGCGGCGTGGCGGCCGCATCAGCGATCAGCTTGGCGAGGCGCGCGCGGACGTCGCCGTCGATGGTGTCGGTCTCGGCTGCGCCGGCGCCGAACGCGCCCGACGCCAGCGCGGCGATCACCTGTTTCGGCCGCTCGGCGGACGGATCCGCGGCGAGCCAGAGCCGCGCCGACGCGTCGGCCAGGTTGCGCTGGCGCGCGATCACCGCGAGTTCGGTGGCACGCTTGGCGAGGAAGAGGTCGTGCGTGTCCTTGGCCGCTTCGTAATAGGCGCGCGCCGCGATCGCCGGCTGGCCGCGTTGCAGCGCAACGTCGCCAACGAGCATCCGGTAGAACGTCTCGGCCGACAGCTCGGGACCCGAGCCGGACGTGGCGGCTGGCGGCGGCGCGGAGACCGGGCCGGCGGGGGCTTGGGCGAAGGCGGGCGTCGCCAGCGCGAGGCCCAGTGCGGCGGCGAGGGCGGTGGCGGCCTTGCGGGCAAGGGTATGAGCGGGAACGGGAGTGGGGCGGGTCATTCGTCGATCCGGGAATGCGGGGGCGTCAAGGCGGGCGGATGCTGCGCGGCGCCATGCCCCTGCCGTCATGTTAGGGCAAAATCAGGCCGCCGATGCCCGAACTGCCCGAAGTCGAAACCACCCGCCGGGGCGTCGAGCCCCATGCCGTGGGTCGCCGCGTCGCGGCCCTGCGCATCTACGACCGCCGCTTGCGCTGGCCGGTTCCGGCCGACCTGGCCCGGCGGATCACCTGCCAGACGGTGCAAGCACTCACTCGTCGCAGCAAGTACCTGTTGTTCCACTTCCCGAAGGGCACGCTGCTGATGCACTTCGGCATGACCGGCACGCTGCGCGTCCATACGAAAGCGCCCCCGCGCAAGCTCCACGACCACGTCGACCTGGAGCTGGACGACGGCGTCGTGCTGCGTTTCCGCGACCCGCGGCGCTTCGGCGCCGTGCTGTGGGTGCCGTCCGGCGTCACGCACCCGCTGCTCGCGGCACTGGGCCCGGAACCCTTCGACGACGCGTTCGACGGCGCGGCGCTGTGGGCGGGCCTGCGCCGCCGCACCGGCCCGATCAAGGCTGCGCTGATGGACAACCGGCTGGTCGTCGGCGTGGGGAACATCTATGCGAACGAGGCGCTGTTCCGCGCCGGCATCCGCCCCACGCTGCGCGCGTCGGCACTGTCCCGCCCGCGGGCCAACCGGCTGGCGGCCGCCGTCCGCGAGGTGCTGGCCGAGGCGATCGCCAAGGGCGGCTCGACGCTGCGCGACTACGTCGACAGCCGCGGCGAGCCCGGCTACTTCCAGCTCGGTTACTTCGTCTACGGCCGCGAAGGGGAGCCCTGCCGCGTCTGCGGGACGCGGATCCGCGCCCGGATGATCGGCCAGCGCAATTCGTTCTGGTGCCCGCAATGCCAGCGCTGACGCGCGGACGCGGCACGGCCCCGACGCCGCCCGGGGCGCCGGCGGTACGCGTTGCCGCCGCCGCCGTCCGTCGGCTGGCGGAACTGTGCGGCACAAGTCCTGCTTCGTCATCGTTCCGGCGCGGCCCGCCGCATGACGTGGGCTCCCGGACCCATAACGACCGAATCCCCGGGGGATGGCGATGGTCCAGTCGCATGATCTGACGGTTCGCTTCGAGGCCTACGCCGACTGGCGCCGGCGCCTGTCCGCGAGCATCGCGTCGCTGCACGAGTGGCTGTCCGAACAGGACCTGGCCGACGGGCAGGTGGACTTGAAGATCCAGCGCATCCTGGAGCGCCTGCACCAGGACAAGCTCGTCGTCGCCTTCGTCGCCGAGTTCTCGCGCGGCAAGTCCGAGCTCATCAACGCAATCTTCTTCGCCGATTTCGGCCAGCGGCTGCTCCCCTCCGCCGCCGGCCGCACGACGATGTGCCCGACGGAGTTGCTGTACGACGCGAGCTATCCGCCGTCCGTGCGCCTGCTGCCCATCGAGACGCGGCTCAAGGAAGCCACCGTCTCCGAATTCAAGTCCTACCCGGACGAGTGGATCACGGTGCCGCTGGACCTCGCGTCCGCCACCGGCATGGCCGACGTGCTCGGCCGCGTCGCCGAAGTGAAGCGCGTGCCCACGGCGCTCGCGCGCCAGTACGGCCTGCTCGACGGCGGCGACGACATCATGGCGTCGCTGGAACGCCGCGACGAAGGGCACGTGGACATCCCGTGCTGGCGGCACGCGATCATCAATTTCCCGCACCCGCTGCTGCAGCAGGGCCTGGTGATCCTCGACACGCCGGGCCTCAACGCGATCGGCACCGAGCCCGAGCTCACGCTGTCACACCTGCCCAACGCGCACGCGCTGCTGTTCATCCTGTCCGCCGACGCGGGCGTCACGAAGACGGACCTCGAGGTGTGGAACGACCACCTCGCCGGCGACGACCCCGCCACGCGCGCGGGCCGCATCGTGATCCTGAACAAGATCGACGGCCTGTGGGACGACCTCAAGACGCACGCCGAAGTGGACGCGGAGATCGAGCGCCAGGTGCGCCACACGGCGGACCTGCTGGACGTGCCCTCGTCGCAGGTCTACGCGGTGTCGGCCAAGAAGGGCCTGCTCGCCAAGGTCAACGGCGACGACGCGCTGCTGACGCGCAGCAAGCTGCCGGACCTCGAAGGCGCGCTGTCGCGCAAGCTGATCCCGGCCAAGCGCGACATCGTCGGCGGCAACACCAAGGCGGACGTGCGCGACGCCATCGCCGGCGCGCGCGCCATCCTGCGCCAGCGGATGACCGGCATCGGCGAACAGCTGTCGGAACTGACCACGCTGCGCGGCAAGAACCAGGACGTCGTCGAGCACATGATGGACCGCGTGCGCGAGGAGAAGGACCTGTTCGAGCGCGGCCTCGCCCGCTACACGGCGCTGCGCAACATCTTCACCGACCAGACGACCAAGCTGCTCGACTACCTGGGCCTGGAGGCGCTGAAGCTGAACGCCGGACGCACGCGCCGCGCGATCGAAGGCTCGCTGTTCACCAAGGGCGTGCGCGGCGCGATGGGCGATTTCTTCGCCAACATCCGTCAGGACCTGGACCAGGCCGCGCAGCAGGCCAACGAGATCCACGACCTGATGCGCGCGATGTACGCGCGCTTCTCCAAGGAACACGGCGTCGAGCTGTACGAGCCGCCGCCGTTCTCGGTGCTCAAGTACCGCAAGGAGGTCGAGCGGCTGGAGCGCGCGTACAACCAGCACTTCAACACGCTGTGGAACATGGCCAGCAAGGCCAAGTTCGCGCTGATGCGCCGCTTCTTCGAGACGGTGGCTACGCGCGTCAAGCATGTCTACGACATCGCCAACCGCGACGTCGACGTGTGGCTCAAGTCCGTGATGTCCCCGCTGGAAACGCAGGTGCGCGAGCATCACCTCCAGTTGCGCCGGCGCCTCGACAGCGTGCGCCGCATCCACCGCGCCGGCGACGAGCTCGAGACGCGGATCGCCGAACTCGAGCAGCAGGGCGCGGCGCTGCGTGCGCAGATCAAGGGACTCGCCGCGCAGATCGGCGCCATCGACGGCGTCATCGCGCAGCCGGACGTGCCGCTGGCGGCGAACGGCTGAACGCGGCCGCGGCCAGCGGGCGCCCCGCCGTCAGTCGACGGCGACGCCCTTCGCGCTCATCAGCGCGCGGTACTTGAGCATCAGCTCGCCGCGCGACTCGACGTGCGCGGGATCGTTCGGGATGCAATCCACCGGGCAGACCTCGCGACATTGCGGCGTGTCGAAGTGGCCGATGCACTCGGTGCACTTCGCCGGATCGATCACGTAGATCTCCGGCCCCTGCGAGATGGCGTCGTTGGGGCACTCCGGCTCGCAGACGTCGCAGTTGATGCATTCGTCGGTGATCAGCAGCGACATCGTCAGCGCCCCTTGGCCACCTTCGCAGTGAGCCTCGAGCCGACCGCCGGGTGCACGAAGCTCGACACGTCGCCGCCGAAGCGCGCGATCTCGCGGACGATCGTGGCGGAGACGAACATGTACTGCTCGGACGGCGTCAGGAACAGCGTCTCGACATCGGGAAAGAGGCGCCGGTTCATGCCGGCCATCTGGAACTCGTACTCGAAGTCGGACACGGCGCGCAGGCCGCGCAGGATCACGCGGGCGTCCTGCGCATGGACGAAGTCCATCAGCAGCGACGAGAAGCCCTTGACCTCGACGTTGGGCAGGTCGGCGAGTACCTCGCGCGCCATCGCGATGCGCTCGTCGCCGGTGAAGAACGGCTGCTTCGACGCGCTCTCGGCCACGCCGATGACGACGCGGTCGAAGAGCCGCGCGGCGCGGCGCGCGAGATCCTCGTGGCCGCGCGTGAACGGGTCGAACGTGCCGGGGTAGACGACGGTGAGCATGCGGTGAGCGGGCTTGGGGTCAGCCGGGCGCGCGGCGGAACAGATGATAATGCACCGCTCCCGCCTTGCCGGAGCGCGCGAGCTCGAGGCCGGTCGGTGCGTCGAGCGCGCGTGCCGCTTCCGCATAGAGCGCGCCGGTCGGTGCGAGCCGCGCCGCGGCGCGGGGCAGCAACTCGCTCCAGCGGTCCTCGGCGAACGGCGGGTCCAGGAACACGACGTCGAACGTCCGCGCTTCAGTGCCCAGCCACGCGTGCGCATCGGCGACGTGCAGCTCGAGGCCCGTCATCCCCATCGCATCGGCATTCGCGCGCAACGCGGCAGCGAGCGACTTCTGGCGCTCGACCGCCACGGCGCGCGTAGCGCCGCGCGACAGCGCCTCCAGCGACAACGCGCCCGTGCCGGCGAACGGGTCCAGCGTCGTCGCGCCGCTCAGGTCCTGGCCCAGCCAGTTGAACAGCGTCTCGCGGACGCGGTCCGGCGTGGGCCGCAGGCCCGGCGCATCGGGAAAGCGCAGCACGCGGCCGCGGTGGCGGCCCCCGATCAAGCGGACGCGGTTGGCAGTAGGGGCAGGCATGGTTGCGTATGGCCGGCGCGGCAAGGCGCGGACGGTAAAATTCTAGTCCGCCGTCCGTCCCGCCCTGCCGTGTTCGATCTCTTCAAGCCTTCCACGCCCGATGCGCCCAAGCGCAGCTGGGGCGAGCGCCTCAAGTCGGGACTCACCGCGTCGCGCGACCGGCTGTCCGGCGCGGTCACGCAGGCGCTCGGCCGGCGGACGCTCGACGCCGAGGCGCTGGACGAGCTCGAAACGGCGCTGCTCGCCGCCGACGTCGGCGTCGATGCGACCGCCGCACTCCTCGCGGACCTCAAGGC
>JBGAIC010000026.1:0-48969 GCA_044225845.1 Casimicrobiaceae bacterium | reverse complement strand
ATCAACAAGGGCGAGGGCACCGCGGGAATGCTGGTCAAGAACCCGGACCTGTATCGCTCGCTCAACGAGACGGTGCAGCGCCTGGATCAGACGCTGGTCGAATTGAAGCTGCTCATCCAGAAGTACAAGGACGAGGGGCTGCCGATCAAGTTCTGACACGACCCAGGACATCAACGTCGGCGGGCGCCTCGCGCACGCAATACCAGTACGCTCACCGACGCCGACATCCGCGAGCTGGGCGAGTGGGCGCCCAAGGTGCTCGACAAGCTGCGGACGCTGCCGCAGATCACGGACCTCGTGTCCGACCAGCAGACCAGCGCCGCGGCGATCAACCTGACGATCGACCGCGACCGCGCGTCGAAGGCTTCGGCATCTCGCCATCGGCGATCGACGCAACGATCTACGACGCGATCGGCCAGCGCCAGGTGGTCCAGTACTTCACGCAACTCAATTCCTACCACGTGGTGCTGGAAGTATCGCCGGACCTGCAGCGCGATCCCAGGCTGCTCGACACGCTGTACGTCACGTCGCCGACGCTCGGCAAGCCGATCCCGGTGTCGACGTTCGTCAGCGTCGACGACACGAAGACGAACTACCTGTCGGTGAGCCACCAGGGCCAGTTTCCCGCGATCACGCTGTCGTTCAACCTGGCTCCCGGCGCGGCGCTGGGCGACGCCGTCGACGCGATCCAGAAGGCGATGCGCGACATCGGCGCGCCGCAGTCGCTGGCGGGCGCGTTCCAGGGCTCGGCGCAGGCGTTCCAGAGCTCGCTCGCGTCGCAGCCATGGCTCATCCTGGCGGCGCTCGTGTCCGTCTACATCGTGCTGGGCCTGCTGTACGAGAGCTACATCCACCCGCTGACGATCCTGTCCACGCTGCCGTCGGCCGGCGTCGGCGCGCTGCTGATCCTGTGGGGCGCGGGCTACGACCTGTCCATCATCGCGCTGATCGGCATCATCCTGCTGATCGGCATCGTCAAGAAGAACGGCATCATGATGGTGGACTTCGCGCTGGCCGCCGAGCGCAACGAAGGCAAGGACCCGGAGGCCGCGATCTACGAAGCCTGCCTGCTGCGCTTCCGCCCGATCCTGATGACGACGATGTGCGCGCTGCTCGCCGGCCTGCCGCTGATGCTGGGTCACGGCACCGGCTCCGAACTGCGACGGCCGCTCGGGTTCGCGATGGTGGGCGGCCTTGCGCTGTCGCAGCTGCTGACGCTGTTCACGACGCCGGTCATCTACCTGTACCTCGACCGCGTCGCCGCCCGCCTGGCGCGTCGTCGCCCGCCCGCGCCCGTCGCAGGCGCAACGCCCGCGGCCCCCGGCGGCGCTTGACCGCGCCGACTGTGGCGCCGCCGCCACGTCTACGGGCCGTTACATCTCGAAACACCGACCTAATATTGCGAGTCATTCTCGTTTGCGTTAATGTTCGCCTGTACAAATTCACCAGACGAACCCATGGCTCTCCGCAGAGGGGCGAAGACCCGCTGGCCGTTCGTCGCCGCACTCGCGCTGACCATCACGCTCGCCGGCTGCAACGGCGGCGGCAGCAGCGACGGCGGCGGCGATGTCGTACCGTCCGACCGCGCGCAGCTCGGCAAGAAGATCTTCTTCGACGCGTCGCTGTCGGCGTCGGGCGATGGCGTGCTCGACGTGTCACGACCCCGCATTCGCGCATTCGCAGAGCAACGCGTTGCCGGTGCAGAGCGGCGGCGCGGGCCTGGACGTGCCGGGCTTCCGCTCGGTACCGTCGCTCAACTACCTCGAGAAGAATCCGTCGTTCTTCTTCGACAGCGAAGGCACGCCCACCGGCGGCTTCAACCGCGATGGCCGCGCGAACACGCTCACCGACCAGGCGGAGCGCCCCTTCCTCGCCGCCCACGAGATGGCCAACGGCACGGCGGACGTCGTGGTGCAGAAGCTCGCGGCGGCGACCTATGCCGACGACTTCCGCCGCATCTTCGGCAGCGCCATCTTCGCGGATGCGACGACGGCGTTCCTGCGCGCCCGCCAGGCGCTGGAAGCCTATGAGCGCGAGGACTCGAGCTTCCACCCGTACGACAGCAAGTACGACGCGTTCCTCTCGGGCAACGCGACGCTGACCGCGCAGGAGATCCGCGGCCTCGCGCTGTTCCAGGACCCGAACAAGGGCAACTGCTCCGGCTGCCACCCGAGCGCGCGCGGCAGCGACGGCACGCCCAACTCGCCGCCGCTCTTCACGGATTTCACGTACGACAACCTGGGCCTGCCGCGCAACCTGGCCATCCCGGCGAACGCGGACGCTGCCTACCGCGACATGGGATTGTGCGGGCCGTTCCGCACGGACCTCGCCGACCGGCGCGACCTGTGCGGCGCCTTCAAGGTGCCCACGCTGCGCAACGTCGCCACGCGCAAGGTGATCTTCCACAACGGCGCGTTCACGTCGCTGAAGGACGCGATCACGTTCTACGTGCAGCGCGACACCAACCCGGAGAAGTGGTACCCGATGGGCGCCTCCGGCGCGATCGACAAATTCAACGACCTGCCGCCGGACCTCACCGGCAACGTCAACACGACGGAAGTCCCCTACAACCGCAAGGAAGGCGACATGCCCGCGCTGACCGACGCCGAGATCGACGACGTCATCGCCTTCCTGCAGACCCTCACCGACGGCTACAAGCCGTGACCGACGCGAAAGGATCGCCGATGTTCGCCCGCAACCCGCTCGCCGCCGCCCTGCTCGCGCTGGGCCTCGCGCTGCCCCAGGCCGCGCATGCCGACGAAGCCGCGCTGCAGAAGCGCATCGATGCCCTGGAGGCGCAGCTGCGCGCGCTGCAGGGCGAGCTCTCCGCCATCCGCCAGGATGCGAAGAACGCGCAGGCCACCGCCGCCAGCGCGCAGGCCACCGCCAACAAGGCCGCGGCCGCCGCGCCGGCCGCCGCCGGCGCAGGAGCCACCGCCGTCGCCGCGGGCAACGCCGCGCCGCCGGCCAGCATGGCGCCGTACGCGTTCCCGCAGATCGGCCCCAACACCGTGCTGTCGAGCTACGGCGAGATCCAGTACAACGTGCCGCGCAACAGCAACGACGCGATCGCCGACGTCGGCCGCTTCGTCATCGGCATCTCGCACAGCTTCACCGACAAGACGCGGATGGCGGCGGAGTTCGAGGTCGAGCACGCGGTGACGTCGGCCGACGACAGCGGCGAGGCGGAAGTCGAGCAGGCCTACGTCGAGCACGACTTCACCGACCACGCGTCCGGCAAGGCCGGCCTGTTCCTGATGCCCGTCGGCCTCCTGAACGAGCACCACGAGCCCACCGTGTACTACGGCGTCTACCGGAACCACGTCGAGACGGCGATCATCCCGACGACGTGGCGCGAAATCGGCCTCGGCGGCACGTGGCACGACGACACGGGCTGGACGGTCAACGCAGGGCTCACCACCGGCTTCAACCTGTCGAAGTGGGATCCCAACAGCGACGAGGGCCGCGAATCGCCGCTCGGCAGCATCCACCAGGAAGGCCAGCTCGCCGCGGCGAAGGACCTTTCCGGCTACGCGGGCTTCAACTGGCGCGGCGTGCCGGGCCTGGAGGTCGGCGCGACGGTGTTCTACGGCGGCGCGGGCCAGGGCGTCGACTTCGCGGGCAAGAACGCCAAGGTCACGCTGTACGAAGGCCACGTGCGCTGGACGCCAGGCCCGTGGGACTTGGCCGCGCTGTACGCGCACGGCGCGATCTCCGACATCGGCGACCTCAACGCGACGTTCGCGGGCGCGCCGACGCCGGTGCCGGCGACGTTCGACGGCTGGTACACTCAGGCCGCCTACAAGTTCACGTTCGGCGGCGGCCAGCAGCTGGGACCGTTCATCCGTTATGAGCAATACAACACGGCCCGCTCCTACGTCGGGCTGCCCACCGGCTTCGACGTGCCCACCGGCCCTACCTGGAAGGCGACCACGTTGGGCCTCAACTACTGGCTCACGCCGGGCGTCGTGTTCAAGCTCGACTACCAGTGGATGCGCCCCGACGACGCGCAGAGCCGCTTCGCGCTGGGCGTGGGCTACGCGTTCTGACGACGTGACGGGGCGCGCGGCGTGAAGCGCCGCCGCTTCCTCGGCGGCCTCGCCGTCACCGCGCTCGCACCGCCGGCATTCGCCACCGACTACCTGACGGTGGAAGGCGCGCAGCGCGCGCTGTTCCCTGCCGCGGATCGTTTCGTGCCGCTGTCGCTCGCGCGCGGTGCCGCCGCGTTGCGCGTGCCGGACGCGCGGCTCGCCGCGATGCACGCGTTCGCCGCATACGCGGGCGACAAGCTGCTGGGCTACGTCGTCGCCGACGCGGTCATCGGCAAGTTCGAGCTGATCGGCTATGCGGCAGGGCTCACGCCCGCGGCGGCGATCACCGGCCTCGAGATCCTCTGGTACCGCGAGAGCCACGGCTACGAGATCCGCCAGGCCGCGTGGCGCGCGCAGTTCGTCGGCAAGACGCCGGCGTCGCCGCTGCGCGTCGACAGCGACATCGGCAACATCAGCGGCGCCACGCTGTCGACGACGCACGTGACCGACGGCGTGCGGCTCGTCGTCCAGCTCGTGCAGGCGAGCACCGCGTGAGCGTCGCCTTGCGCCGCGCGCGGCCGCTGCTGGGCACGCTCGTCGAGGTGGGCATTGCGCGCGTGGCTCCCGCGTGCGACGCGCTGGCGGCAGTCGCAGCCGCCTTCGCCGCGATCGCGCGCGTCGACGCCGCCATGTCGCGCCAGCGCGCCGGCAGCGACCTCGCGCGGCTCAACGCCGCCGCGGCGGGCGTGTGCATCCCCGTCGCGCCCGACACGCGCGCCGTGCTGGCGCTCGCCGCGCAGCTGCATCGCGACACGCAAGGCGCGTTCGACGCGAGCGGCGGCACCGCGCACGGCGACGCGGGCTTCGTCGTCGACGGCGACGCTGCGCAACGGACGCATGCGCGCGTCGTGCTGTCGCTGGACGGCATCGCCAAGGGTTACGCCGTCGATCGCGCGATCGCCGCGCTGCGCACCGCGGGTTGCGACGCGGGCTGGGCGAACGCCGGCGGCGACCTCCGCGTGTTCGGCGACGTCACGCTGCCGGTGACGCTGCGCATCGGCGGCAGCACGCGCGTCGTCGACGTGCGCGACGCGGCACTCGCGACGTCGGACTTCGGGCCGGTCCGCACGCGCCGGGGTGCGCAGCGCGTGCGGCGCGGCCGCGACGACTGCGTGGGCGCGACGGTGCTCGCGCGCGAATGCGTCGTTGCCGACGCGCTGACCAAGGTGGCGGTCCGCCGCGCGGGACGCGCGCTGCCGGCCGGCTACGGCGCGTCGGTCGTCTGGCGCGCCTGAAGCGGCACCGGTCATGTCGTTACGGCTAGCACGCCGCCACCGGCTGGGCGTCGACGTCGTGCTCGGCGCGGTGCTCGTCACCGGCGTCGCATGGCTGCTGCTCGACGGCGGCGACGCACTCGACACCGCGCGCCGGCTGTGGCTGCGCAACGCCGTGCGCCTGCACGCGCTGGCCGCCATCGCCACGATCTACGTGCTGGGCACGTTGTGGTTCATGCACGTGCGCCGCGCCTGGCGCACGCACCGCAATCGTGTCGCGGGCGTGGCGACGGCGGTTGCGATGACCGTGCTGGTCGCCACCGGCTACGCGCTCGATTACCTCACCGGCGAGGCGAGCCACCTGACGGTCGCGCGCGTCCACTGGATCGCGGGCCTCGCCGCCGCGGTCGTCTACGTCGTGCACCGGGTGCGCGGCGCTTCCTCGCGGCCCGCCGAGGCGGAGCGCGCCGCGCCCGCGGCCCGCCACGATGGCGGCGGCTGACGTGCCGCGCACGCTCGTCGTCGGCGCCGGCGTCGTGGGCCTCGCCTGCGCCGCCGCGCTGCAGCGCGAAGGCCGCGCGGTGACGCTCGTCGACCCGCGCCCGCCGGGCGAGTACTGCTCGTTCGGCAACGCCGGCTGCTTCAGCCGCTCGTCGGTGGTGCCGCTGGGGCTGCCGGGCCTGTGGAAGAAGGTGCCGGGCTACCTGCTCGATCCCGCCGGCCCGCTCGCGATCCGCTGGCGCTACCTGCCACGGATCGCGCCATGGCTCGTGCGCTTCGTGCGCGCGTCGTCGCCGGTGCGGGTCGAGGCGATCGCGGCAGCGCTCCATGCGCTGCTCGATCCCGCGCTCGCCGAATGGCGCGCGCTGGCGCAGTGGGCCGGCGTGCCGGAGCTCGTCGTGCAGAGGGGCCACGCGTTCGCGTACACGAGCGTCGACGCCTTCGCGGCCGACGCGTTCGGCCGCGCGCTGCGCGAGCGCTTCGGGGTGCGCATCGACGTGCTCGCAGGCGCTGCGATCCGCGAATTCGAGCCGCAGCTCGCGCCGGCGGTCGCGCGGCTCGTCGTGCTGCCGGACCAGGGTCACACGCCCAATCCGCTGCGCCTGGCGCAGGCATTGGCCGCGCGGCTCGCGGCGGGCGGTGCGCGCTTCGTACAGGCGACGGCACGCGCGTTCGACATCGTGGACGGGCGCGTGGGCGGCGTAGTCACCGACGGCGGGACGCTGGCGACGGACACGGTGATCGTGGCGGCCGGCGCGCATTCGGCCCCGCTCGCCGCCACGCTGGGCGCGCGCGTGCCGCTCGACACCGAGCGCGGCTATCACGTGATGCTCGCAGCGCCGTCGGCAATGCCGGCGCTGCCCGTGATGTCGGGCACCGGCAAGTTCTACGCGACGCCGATGGAAGGCGGCCTGCGCGTAGCGGGCACCGTGGAATTCGCGGGCCTCGACGCGCCGCCGGATTGGGCGCGCACGGCACCGCTGCTGGACGGCGCCCGCGCGCTGTTCCCGGGCCTGCGTCACGGCGCGGTTACGCGCTGGATGGGACACCGGCCGTCGCTGCCGGATACGCTGCCCGTGATCGGCGGCGCGCCCGCCGCGGGCAACGCATGGTTCGCGTTCGGCCACGGCCACACGGGCCTTACCGCCGCGGCGCCCACCGCGCGCCTGATCGCGGACCTGGTGGCGGCGCGGGCGCCGGCGATCGACGTGACGCCCTATCGCGCAACGCGCTTCTAGCGCGCGGCGGGCGGCGCTACAGCGCGTCGCCGCGCGCCCGCACGAGCGGGCCGATGCACTGGCGGAAGTTTTCCTGCGCGCACAGGATCATCGCGTTGCCGTCCGGCGCCATCCGCACGTACAGCGTCGTCTCCTGGCCCACCGGCGTGCGCCCGCCGCCGCAGTCGGCCTTGCCGTTGTTGCGCGTGATGCGGTCGGACCACGCATAGAAACCGCGGCCGCTGGGCTTGGCGGAAATCACGTAGGCGCTTTCGCTGCGCTCGTCGCCGCTGACGACGGCCGTGGTGCCGTCCGCGCGGATCACATAGGTCTCGACGCACTCGCTGTCCGGCACTTCGAAATGCCAGACGCCGACCATCGGGTGATCGTGCGGCAGTGGCGTCGGCTTCAACGCCGTGGCGGCGAACACCGCGCTGGCGAACAGAGCGACCGCGCCCGCGAGCACCGCGACGACCGCGGCCCGCAGCGACGCGAGCGGCCGCGGTACCGGCCGATGGGTGCGAGGGTGCGCGTGCATGGCGTCGATGCTAGCACCGCGCAGCCGATGCTCAGCGGAACAGCGACACCAGCATTGCCGCGACGGCCGCCGCCATCAGCGCCGTGGCGAGCCAGCCCATCACGCGCAGGCGCGGCCGGATGGTCAGCGCGCCCATGATGTCCCTGCGCTCCGCCATGTGCATCATCACGGCCATGATCGGCACCGAGATCACGCCGTTGACGATGGCCGCCCAGTACAGCGCGCGGATGGGATCGAGGTCCGTGAAGTCGAGCGCGACGCCCATCAGCGTCGCCACCGCGATGATCGCGTAGAAGCCCTTCGCCTCGAGAGGGCGCAACGCATGGCCGATGGGCCAGCGCATCGACTCCGCCACCGCGTACGCGGCCGAGCCCGCGAGCACCGGGATGGCCAGCACGCCGGTGCCGACGATGCCGAGCGCGAACAGGAAGAACGCGGATTCGCCGGCCAGCGGGCGCAGCGCCTCGGCGGCCTGCGCCGACGTCTGGATGTCGGTGATGCCGGCTTCGTGCAGCGTGACCGCGGTGGTCAGCATGATCGCGAACGCGATGGCGTTGGAGAACGTCATGCCGATCCACGTGTCGATGCGGATGCGCCGCAGGTTGCGCGCAACCTGCGCCGGCGCCTCGCGCAGCGGCTCCTCGCCGTCGCGCGCCCGCTGCTCCTCCACTTCCTGCGACGCCTGCCAGAAGAAGAGGTAGGGCGAGATCGTCGTGCCCAGCACCGCGACGAGCAGCATCAGGTAGTCGCCGGACAGCGAGATGGGCGGCAGCAGCGTGTCGTGGATCATGCGCACCCACGGGACGTGCACGGCGAACAGCACCATCACGTACGCGAACAGCGACAGCGTCAGCCACTTGAACAGCGGCGCAAGCCGCGAATACGGCAGGAACAGCTGCATCAGCACCGCGAGGACGCCGAACATCAGCGACCAGGCCTTCTGCGGCCCGCCGAGCACCAGCCGCATCGCGTCGCCCATCGCGCCGATGTCGGCGGCGATGTTGATCGTGTTGGCCACGAGCAGCAGCGCGACGATGGCAAGGCCGAGCGGCCGCGGATAGTGCTCGCGCAGGTTGGCGGCGATGCCGTGGCCGGTGACGCGCCCGATGCGCGCGGACACCACCTGGATGCCCACCATCAGCGGCGTCGTGAGGAACACGCTCCACAGCATGCCGAGGCCGAACTGCGCGCCGGCCTGCGAGTACGTGGCGATGCCGCTGGGGTCGTCGTCCGCCGCGCCGGTGATGAGGCCCGGGCCGAGATGGTCGAGCAGGTAGCGGCGGAGCGAACGCATGGCGGAGTTTACAATGCACCGATGCCGTCAGCGCCCGTCAAGCGGTACCTCCCGTGGGTCGTCGCCAGCGCGCTGTTCATGGAGCAGCTCGACTCGACGATCATCAACACGGCGGTGCCGGCGATGGCCGAGAGCCTCGGCGTCACGCCGCTCAGCCTCAAGAGCATCTCGACGAGCTACGCGGTGAGCCTCGCGGTGTCCATTCCCGCCAGCGGCTGGCTCGCCGACCGCTTCGGCACGCGGCGCGTGTTCATGGCGGCCGTCGCGCTGTTCACGCTGGCGTCGGTGCTGTGCGGCATCGCGGTGAGCGCGCCGATGCTGGTGGCGACCCGCGTGCTGCAGGGCATCGGCGCCGCGATGATGACGCCGGTGGGCCGCCTCGCGATCGTGCGCACGTTCCCCAAGTCGGAGCTGCTGCGCGCGCAGAACTTCGTGATCATCCCGGCGCTGATCGGCCCGATGCTGGGGCCGACCGTGGGCGGGCTCATCGTCCACTGGATGAGCTGGCGCGAGATCTTCTTCGTCAACGTGCCGGTGGGCGTCGCGGCGCTGTACCTCACGCACCGCTACATGCCCGAGTACCACACGGACGTGAAGCAGCCGTTCGACGTGATCGGCCTCGTGCTGTTCGGTACCGGCGCCGCGCTGCTGTCGTGGCTGCTCGAGGTGTTCGGCGAGCACGCGCTCGACTGGACGTCCGGCAGCGTGATGCTGATCCTGTCGCTGACGCTGCTCGCCGCGTTCGCGTGGCATGCGGGCCAGTTCCGCTACCCGCTGATGCGGCTCCGGCTGTTCGGCATCCGCACGTTCCGCGTGTCGGTGATCGGCGGCGCCGTCACGCGGCTCGGCATCGGTGGCCTGCCCTTCCTGCTGCCGCTGCTGTACCAGCTGGGCCTGGGCCTGCCGGCGTGGCAATCCGGCCTGCTGATGATGCCGGCCGCGCTGGCGGCGATGACGATGAAGGCCGCGTCCATCCGCCTCCTGCGCCGCTGGGGTTTCCGCCAGGTGCTCGTGATGAACACGCTGACGATGGGCGTGACCATCGGCCTCTACTCGCTCGTGACGGCGGCCACGCCCATCCCGCTGATCGTGCTGCTCGGCCTCATGCAGGGCACATTCAACTCGCTGCAATTCTCGGCGATCAACGCGATGGCGTTCGCCGACATCGACGCCGCCGAGTCCAGCATGGCCGCGTCGATGTCCAGCACGTTCCAGCAGATGTCGCTGGGCTTCGGGCTCGCGTGCAGCTCGCTGGTCGCCGGCTGGTTCCTGGGCGGGCTGCCGCAGACGGATCACGTCGCCGTGACGTCCGCGCTGCACCACGCGTTCCTGGTGCTGGCGGTGCTCACGATCCTGTCGTCGGTGATGTTCCGCACGTTGCGCAGCGACGACGGCGACAGCGTGAGCCGCGGCGCCGCACGCCCCGGCGCCGTCGTCGAACCCTGACGGCCCGCATGGCCGCGCCGCTCCCGTTGCTGGAACGCGACGCCGCGCGCGCGGTGCTGCACGACGCGCTCGCGTCGGCAGCCGCGGGCGCCGGGCGCGTCGTCCTCGTCAGCGGCGAGGCCGGCATCGGCAAGACGACGCTCGTCGACCGCTTCCTCCAGGACGCCGGGCGCGCCACGATGCTGCGCGGCGCCTGCGAGGCGCTGTTCACGCCGCATCCGCTGGGCCCGCTGCACGACATCGCGCGCGACGCGCCGCCGTTGCTGCGCGAGCAGCTCGCCTCGCGTCTGCACGCGGACGGCGATCGCCCGTTGCTGTTCGCAACCGTGCTCGACGCGCTCGCGCGCCGGCCCGGCCCGACGCTCCTGGTGCTGGAGGACGTGCACTGGGCGGATGCCGCGACGCTGGACCTCGTCCGCCACATCGGCCGGCGCATCGAGCGCTTGCCGGCGCTGCTGGTGCTCACGTACCGCGACGACGAGCTGGACGCGCATCCCGCGCTGCGGCTCGCGCTGGGCGACCTGCCCGCACGTGCGTTGGCGCGCGTGCCGCTCGCGCGGCTGAGCCCGCTCGCCGTCGCGGCACTCGCGCGCGCGGCCGGCGTCAGCGACTCGAGCGTCTACCTCGCCAGCGGCGGCAACCCTTTCTTTGTGACCGAGCTGCTGCGCCATCCCGAAAGCAAGGTGCCCGTGACGGTCCGCGACAGCGTGCTGGGACGTGCCGCGCGGCTTGCGCCAGGACCGCGTGCGCTGCTGGACCTCGTCGCCTGCGTGCCGCGCGCGGCCGAGCTCGCGCTGGTCGACGCGGTCGCGAAACCTGCGCTCGACGCCATCGACGCCTGCGTGAGCTGCGGGCTGCTCGTCGCGGAGGCGGACGACGCTGCATTTCCGCCACGAGCTCGCCCGCGTCGCCGTGGCCGGCGCGCTCGCCGCCGCCGCGCGCGCGGAAACTCTGCACCGACGTGCTGGTCATGCTGCGCAGCGCAGCGCGCGGCGGCGCGGATGGTGCCGCTGGCGCGCCTCGCGCACCACGCGCGCTTCGCCGACGACCGCGCGCCGCGCTCGCCGAGCTCGCACCCGCGGCGGCGCGCGAGGCGGCGTCGCGCGGCGCACGCCGCGAGGCGGCCGCGCATTGCGCCGCGCTCGCGCTCGGCGACGCGCTCGCCCCGGCCACGCGCGCCGCGCTGCTGGCACAGCACGCGGAGCACCTGTTCGAGACGAACGAGCTCGCGGCGGCGATCGGCGCGCACGAAGCGGCCATCGCCGCGTACACGGCGCTGGGCGACGTGCCCGCGGCGGCGCTCCAGCATTCCGCACACGCGATGACGCTGGTGCGCGCGCTGCGCACGCGGACGCGGACGCCGCCAGCCGGCGCGCGCTGGAACTCGTCGCCGACCAGGGCGATGCGCCGCACGTCGCGCGCGTCTTCGCCATCGAGACCTACCTGCGGATGCTCAATCGCGACGCCGTCGCGCCGTCGCCTGGGGCGACAAGGCGCGCGCCGTCGCGGCGCGCCACGGCGACCGCGCGACGCTCGCCGCGGTGGGCACGTGGAGCGGCGCCGCGCGCATGTACCTCGACTTCGAGCGCGGCTATGCCGAGGTCGGGGCCGCGCTCGCCGCCGCGCGCGAGCTGGACGACGGCGGCGTGCGCGCCGCCGATGCGTGGGTGATGCTCGGCACCGCGTCGGGCGAACTGTTCCATCTTGCGCGAGCGCGTCGGCACCTCGACGACGGCATCGCGTTCGCGCGCGAGCGCGACCTGGACCGCGCGGCGTCGTACATGGAAGCCTGGCAGGCGCTCGTCGCGCTGTACCAGGGACGGTGGGACGCCGCGGAAGCCCTTGCGCGCGAGGTGCTCGCGCGTGAACCTGCCGGCTCGACCAACCGGCTGATGGCGCTCGTTGCGCTCGCGCGGCTCGCGACGCGCCGCGCCGAGGACGCGCGGCCGCTGCTCGACGAAGCGCTGGCACTGGCGTTGCGCACGTCGACGTTGCAGCGCCTGGCCCCGGTGGCCGCGGCGCGTGCCGAAGCGGCATGGCTCGCCGGCGATGCGGCCGGCGCCGCGCGCGAGGCCGATACGGCCTTTGCGCTCGCCTGCGCAAAGCGGCATGCGTGGTTCGCCGGCGAGCTCGCCGCATGGCGGGCGCGCGGCCACGGACCGTCCGCGGTGCCGGCGGAGGTGCCCACCGCGTGCGCGCCGCCGTGGGCACACGCGTTGCGCGGCGACTGGGCCGCGGCGGCGGCCGAATGGACCGCGCTCGGTTGCCCGTACGAAGCCGCCATGGCGCTCGCCGAAGGCGACCGCGACGCGCAGCTGCGCGCGCTCGCGGCGTTCGACGCGCTGGGCGCCGCGCCGATGGCCGAGCGCGTCCGCTCGCGCCTGCGCGATACGGGCGGCCCCGTGCCGCGCGGACCGCGCGCGTCGACACGCGCCCATCCGGCCGGCCTCACGCGCCGCGAAACGGAAATCCTCGAACTGGTGGCGGCAGGCCTGTCCAATGCCGACATCGCCGCGCGCCTGTCGCGCTCGCCGCGCACCATCGAGCATCACCTGGCCGCGCTGCTCGCCAAGCTCGACGCGCCCACGCGCGCCGCCGCCGTCGAGGCCGCCCGCCGGCAGGGGCTGCTGGCCGCAAAATAGGTAGTGGCCCGGCGCAATCCGGGTAGGCGCCCCGATGCGTGCGCGGCGTCCCGCGCCGATGATGGCTCCACGGTCGAATATCGGCCGCATCGACAGGAGACAAAGCCATGCCCCGCTACATGATCGAACGCACGTTTCCGAACGGGCTCACCATTCCGATGACCGCCGAAGGCGCGCGCTCGTGCAGCGTCGTCGTCGACAAGAACGCGGCCGACGGCGTCACGTGGGTCCATTCGTACGTCAACCAGGACCACTCGAAGACGTTCTGCGTCTACGACGGCCCGAACGAGGACGCGATCCGGCACTCCGCGCAATGCACGGGACTGCCGATCGACTCGATCACCGAAGTGCGCGTGCTCGACCCGTACTTCTATCACGCGTAACGACCGGCGCATTGCCGGCGCACCGCGCCATGCGTTCCCGTCGCGCTCGCGGCGGGGCGCGTGGCGCGCCTCCGCGGTCAGCGCTTCTTCGCGAGGCGCGGATCCGGCGGCCGCGGATGCGTGTCGAGGAACTGCGCGACGTCCCAGGCATCCTGCAACGCCAGCGTGCGCGGATTGCCGTAAGGCATGTTGGCCGCGACGAAGGCCGCCGCGGTGGCGACGTTCGCCATGCCCGCGCCGCCGTTGTACGACTGCGGCCCCCACAGCGGCGGGAACGCGTAGCGCGCGCCCACCTTGGTGCCGAGGCCATCCGCGCCGTGGCACAGCGCGCACTGCGCCTCGTACACGCGCTGGCCGCGCGCGGCACCGGGCGGCAGCGGCGGCTTCGGCAGCTCGGGATAGCCACGTCCCGCGAGATCCGCGCCGACGGGCGCGCCTTGCGCGAGCCAGTACGCGTAGGTGACCAGCGCCACCATCTCCGGGCTGTCGTAAGGCGGCACGCGGCCGTTCATGCTGAACGTGAAGCAGCCCGCGAGCCGGTCCTCGAACGTATTCACCTTGGCATTCTTGCTGCGATACGCCGGGTACTTCACATACGCCGCCCACAACGGCGCCGCGTCCGCCTTGCGCCCCGCGTCGAGGTGGCAATTGACGCAGTCGAGCCCGTTGCCGACGTAGGCGCTCGCGTGCGTCTGGGTGTCCATGAAGATCGCCCGGCCCTGGCGGATGACCTTGCCGAGCTCGTTGTCGGGGATCGTCGCGAACGACGGCGGGACGAAGGCCTGCGTCGAGGCCTTGGCGCTGAACGTCGCGTCCTGCTGGCCGTGATCCGGCTCCGGGATGGCCGCTAGCGCAGGCGCCGGCCGGGCGGACGTGACCGCGGTCGCCTTGCCCTTCGTCGCGACGATGGGCGTGTCGCTGGTGCCGCTGACGCCCACGCCTTCGAGCCACGCCGACACGGCATCGATGTCCGCGGCACTCAAGCGCGACGCGACGGCCTTCATCAGTCCCTGCGGATCGCCGCTGCGCGCGCCGCTCTGCCACGCGCGCAACTGCGCAGCCGTGTACATCGCGTTCTGGCCGCCGATCGCGGGGAAGGTCGGCGCGATGCCGGCCAGCGTCGCACCGTGGCAATCGCGGCACGCGGGCACGTCGTGCGTCCAGTCGCCGTCCTCGGCGAGCTCGCGGCCGCGCGCGAGCGTGGTAGCGGGCACCGGCGTCGCGGGCGCGACCGCGGTGGCTGGCAGCGCGCGCAACGTGGCGTAGTAGCTCGCCAGGCCCGCGATCGTCGCGTCGTCGAGCGCCTTGGCGATCGGCCCCATCACGTCGCTCGCGCGGCGCCCATCGCGGAATGCATGCAGCGAGCGCTCGAGGTAGGCGCGCCCCTGGCCCGACAGGCGCGGAAAACCGGCCGCGGGTTGGCCTTCGCCGGTGTTGCCGTGGCACAGCACGCAGGCCGGAACGCCATTGCCGCCAGCGGCGACCAGCACCGCGATGTCCGGCGTCGCGGCGTGCGCGTTCACCGCGACCAGCATCGCAGCGGCGCACGCCCACGCGATGCACCGGCTCACTTGCGCGACGAGCGCTGCGTGCATCATCACCCGATGCCCGGATTGCCGGCCATGCCCACCAGCGTGGGCTGGTCCGGCGCACGCGCTGCAATCGTCTTCCGCGCACGCAGGTGCCGCGCGACGACGTCCCACACCGGCTCGCCGCCCGCGTTGCGCGCTTCCTCCGCCACCGGCGCCCAGCCCGCCACCTTGTAGCGCTTGTCCGCCTCGAGCGGCTTGCCGCGCAGCGTCATGTTGGTAATGCGCTGGCCCATCGCCGCCGTCGGCGTGCACGTGTATTGCAGCCCGCCGACGCGCACCATGTCGCCACCCTGCTGGTAGTAGGGGTCCGGGTTGAACAGGTTGTCGCAGACATCCTCGAGGATCGTCTTGATCATCTCGCCGGTGAACTCGTTGACCGTCGTGTACGGGTAGGTGATCGCGGTCTGGTCCATCAACGCTTCCAGCGTGATCGCGCTGCCGGGCAGCAGCGTCGTGCCCCAGCGGAAACCGGGCGAGAACGCGATCTCCGCGTTCATCTGCGCCATCAGCGCGTCGACGATCAGCTGGTCGAACGTGCCGTTGAAATTGCCGCGGCGATAGAGGAGCCCGTCGGTGGTGGCGAGCGTCTCGCCGAGCCTGGCCGCATGCGGCGCGCGCACGTCGCGGATGTAAGCCTCCATCTCCGCGTCGGCCGGCAACAGGTTGGCGAACACCGGCAGCAGCTTGTAGCGGAAGTCGCGGACCTTGCCGTCGCGCACGTCGAAATCGAGCACGCCCAGGAACTTGCCGTTGGAGCCCGCGTTGGTCACGACGGTCTTGCCGCCGCCGTTGGCCACGAGCGTCGGCGCGGGCACACCGTCGTGCGTATGGCCGCCGAGGATGGCGTCGAGGCCGCGCACGCGCGACGCGAGCTTCAGATCCACGTCCATGCCGTTGTGCGACAGCAGCACCACGACGGCGGCGCCCTTGCCGCGCGCCTCGTCGACCGCCTTCTGCAGGTTCGCTTCCTGGATGCCGAACGTCCACTCGGACACGAAGTAACGCGGGTTGGCGATCGGCGTGTAGGGGAAGGCCTGGCCCACGATCGCGACCGTCACCCCGTTGATCGTGCGCAGCGTGCAGGGCGCGAAAACGGGATCGTCGAAGTCCGCCGTGCGCACGTTCTGCGCGACGAAGTCGATGCGGCCCTTGAAGTCCTTGTCGACCACTTCGCGGACGCGCTCCGCGCCGTAGGTGAATTCCCAGTGCGCCGTCATCACGTCGACGCCGAGCTTCTTCTGCGCGTCGATCATGTCCTGGCCGCGCGTCCACAGCGACAGCGCGCTGCCCTGCCACGTGTCGCCGCCGTCGAGCAGCAGCGCGCCGGGCCGGCTCGCCTTCAGCCGCTTGACCAGCGTGGCGAGGTGCGCAAAGCCGCCGACCTTGCCATAGGTGCGCGCCGCGGCTTCGAAATCGAGGAACGTGAACGCATGCGCCTCGGGCGTGCCGGCCGGGATGCCGAAGCGCTTCAGCAGCGCCTCGCCGACGAGGTGCGGCGGCTGGCCCCATGCGTCGCCGACGCCGATGTTGACGGACGGCTCGCGGAAGTGGATCGGCAGCAGCTGCGCGTGGCAGTCCGTGAAATGCAGCAGGCTCACGTTGCCGAAGCGCGGCACGTCGTACAGGCGTGCGCCGTCGGCATTGCCGAGCGCCGCGCGGCCGTCGAGCGCAAAGCCGGCCGCCGCGGCGGCGGCCAGCATCTCCAGGAATTCGCGGCGCGTCATGGCGGGAAGTCGCGTCGCTCGCTTGGGGCGTTGCGCGCGGCCACCGCGCCCGCTACTGGTTGACCGGCGACTTGGGATCCAGCAGCAGCGCGACGACGTCCTTGATCTGCTGCTCGGTCAGGATGCCGTTGTGGCCGAAGCGCGGCATGTTCGAGCACGCGAGGAACGCATCGGGGTTGTAGACGCGGCCGTACGTGTATTTCTGCACCTCGGCGCTCATGCCGCGCAGCTTGCCGTAGTTGTACAGGCTGGGACCGATGGTGCCGAACGCGATCTCCTGCTTCGACAGCTGGTGGCACGCATAGCAGTTGGCACCCGACAGCTTGGTCGGGTCGTCGGAGAACTGCTTGCCGACGCCGCTCTGCGCGATCTTCTCGCCTTCCTTCCAGTCGCCGAGGTACTGGCCGTCGGCCGGATAGCGGATCGTCGCCAGCTGCGATTTCTCGAGTTCCGCGGCCAGCGCGGCCGGCAGCGGACCTTCGGCCGGCGTGCGGCTGCAGGCCTTCTGCACGTCGTCCTGGTCCAGGCGGTCCAGCTTCGCCTGGCCGCGCTCGGCAAACGAAGACCGCATCACGGCTTGCGCGTCGGCGCGCGTGACCTTGGGCGTCGTGTCCGCCATCGTCATGCAACCCGCCGCCAGCAAGCCCAGCGCCGCGAGCGTCCATCCCCATCGTTTCGCGTTCATCGCAGGCTCCTAGCGCTTGAGGCCCGGGGCATCCATCGTGCCGCCGTTGGCGTTGTAAGCGAGATACGTGGTGAGCGCCACCGACGCTTCCGACGTGAACTTGAGGTCGGGGAAGCGCTGCTGGCGCAGGCAGTCGTTGAGCCGCCACTGCATCGTGCGGAACTCGCCCTGCGACACGCGATACGCGGGCCACGTCGTGTACGCGCGCTGCACGTCGGCCTTGTTCGTGAGGTTGGGCAGGTCCTGCAGGCGGATGCGCTTGTCGGACGCCGCGTGGCACGTGGCGCACGCGAAGTCGTGCGTGCCGCCGCGGAAGAAGAAGATCTGCTCGCCGAGCAGGTAGGCGCGCTGCGTCTGCGGGTCGGCCAGCGACACGTTCATCTTCATGCCCTTCGACGCGGCGACGACGTAGGCGACCAGCGCCTCGATCGTCGAGCGCCGCTCGCCGTTGCCGAAGGGTTGCTTCATCGCGTCGGCCTCCGTCATGCCCTGGAGGTTGACCATGCACCAGACGAGGCGTGTCTCGAGGTCCATCACGCGGCCCGCGTCGGCGAAGTAGCGCGGCAACTCGGTGTACGCGCCCGCGATGACGCCGGGACCTTTGCCGAGGTTGCACTGCTCGAGCGACACCTGCCTGGGCCCGCGCTTCTCTTTCCAGAGGCCTTCGCCGCGCGCTTCCCACAGGTCGGCCGGATTGCCGTCCTGCAGCAGCTGACGGTACTTCGCGATCTCCGCCGCCGTGTCCTGCGCGGACGTTCCCTGCCCGAACGCGCCGCCCATCGTCGCGACGCTGGCCGCCACCGCGACCGCCACGCCCGCGATCCACACGGGCCATGCCCGGCTGTGCTTGATCATCTCCGTCTCCCCCTGTCGGATCGCGTCAGGCGATCACGGCCTCGTCGGTGCGCGTGCCGCCCTTGTTGTCGAGCCACACGATCTGCACCTTGTCGCCCTTCTGCGCACCCTTGAACTTGAATTCCAGGAAGGGATTCTTGGCGATCGCCGGGCCCCATTGCGCCGTCAGCACCGTCTTGCCGTTGGCCGTGGCCGTCACGTTCTGGATGAAATGCGCCGGTACCAGCTTGCCGTCGGCGTCCTTGCGCTGGCCTGTTTCCATCTCGTGATTCATCAGCACCTTCACGTCGACGACGTCGCCCTGCAGCGTCGCGCGGATCTTCATCGGGTCTGCCATGTCGCTCTCCTCGTCGTCCGTTCAGCCGCCGCAGCCGCCGAGCGTGACCTTGATTTCCCTGGTCACCGCGTAGAACTTGCCGTCCGCCTTGACCAGCGCGACGACGTTGGACGTCTGCGCCATCTTCACGCGCGTCGACACCCACGGCTCCGTGCCGGCGGGAATGTCGAACACCGCCGCGAGCGTGTTGGGATTCTTCTCGATCAGGATGGCGATTGACTCCGTCTTCGGCAGCATGCTCGTCACCTGCACGGGCACGACGGCGCCGTTCTCTGCAATGTCGGGCGCGGTCATCATCACGTCCTTCGACACCGTCGACGCCGTGCCGCCCAGGCCTTTCAGCACGTCGGCCACCGTGGTCGCGCCGAACGCCGCCTGGTTCCACGCGGCGAGGACGTCGCCCGGCCTCAAGAAGCCCGCCGCGATCAGCAGGGCCGTGAGCCCCGCGCCGCCGCCCTTGCGCAATGCCTGCCTGCGTCCGTTGTCCATCGTCATGCTCTCCTCGTAAGGCGCGCTTCGCGCGCGCTTTCAGTTCGCCCCGCCCAGCACCCATTGCACGAGCGCGTGGACGTCGGCATCGCTCACCTGCGTCTGTGCGGGCATCGGCACCGCACCCCACGTGCCCGCGCCGCCCGCCTTGACCTTGGCCACCAGTTTCGCATCGGCCGCGGCATCGCCGTGATACCGCGCCGCCACGTCGCTGAACGCGGGACCGACGATCTTGCTGGTCAGCCCGTGGCATGCAAGGCAGCCGGAGCGCTCCGCCAATGCCGCTATCTTCGCATCCTGCGCGGCCGCGCCGCCGGCCGGCTTTGCAACGCCGGCATCGGTGGCGTTGCCCTGGCCGCGCACCGGGCCCCAGGTGCGGTTCTGGTCGGCGAGGTCCCCGTGCGAACCCTGCGCACGGTCGGGCAACGACGAGATCACCGCGCCCTGCACCGGGCAAGCGTGCATGCAGGCGACGCTGACAACGTCGGGCTTGCCATGGACGTCCCACAGGCCCGGCGCGCGGACCATCCCGTTGCGGTTGGGCATCCGCTGCTGCACGGCCGCGATGTTGGCGTCGGACAGCACGTAGTCGTCGGGCACGATGGCGCCCAGGTTCAGCAGGTAGGCGAGCACCGCGTACACGTCGTCCACGGACAGCGACTTCGGCGCGTTCCACGGCATCGCGCGGTGGATGTAGTCCCACAGCGTCGAGACCGTGGGCACCTTCATCAGCGTCGTGCGCACCTGCTCCGGGTTGCGCAGCGAGGCCACGCGTCCGGCGGCGATGTCTTCCTGCGTCGTGCCGCCCGCCACCGGCGGGAATACCTCGTTGCTGTCGCCGAAGTCGCCGTGGCACATCGCGCATTTCGCGTCCCAGATCTTCTGGCCGTCGGCGACGGAACCGGAGCCCTTCGGCAGACCCTGGAAGTCGGGACGCACATCGATGTCCCAGGCCTTGATCTCCGCCGGCGTCGCTGGGCGGCCGACGCCGGCGTACCCCGCCGTTGCGGGCGCCGGTGTCGTGGCCTCCGCACCCGTACAGGCAAGCAGCGCGAGCGCGCAGGCGGCAACGCCCACACCGTTGCGCACGTCAGTCCACCTGGACATTGTTGACCTCGCCCGCCGCCGTCACCTGCCACGACTGGATCGCGTTGTTGTGATAGATCGAGCGCGTGCCGCGCACCTCGCGCAGCTGCATCATCCGCGGCTGCACATAGCCGGTCTCGTCGATCGCGCGGCTCTGCAGGATGGCTGGCTGGCCGTTCCACGCCCAGTCGACGTTGAAGCGCGTCAGCGCCTTGGACAGCACCGGCGTCTCGAGCCGCGCGGTCGTCCAGTTGCGGCCGCCGTCGAACGACACGTCGACGCGCTTCACCATGCCGCGCCCCGACCACGCGAGCCCGGTGACGTTGAGGAAGCCCTTGGCGACGATCCGCTGGCCGCCCGACGGCGACGTGATCACCGACTTGCATTCCTGGATCGACGTGTACTGGCGCAGCGTGCCGTCCTTCATCAGGTCGACGTAGTGGATCGACTCCTCGCGCGTGTTGAACGGCTGGTCGCCCACCTTCAGCCGGCGGAGCCACTTCACCGACGACACGCCCTGCACGCCGGGCACCACCAGCCGCAGCGGATAACCGTTCTCGGGCCGCAGCATCTCGCCGTTCTGGCCGTAGGCGACGAGCACGTCGTCGAGCGCGCGGTCCATCGCGATCGTGCGCGTGAGGCTCGACCCGTCCGCGCCCTCGGCCAGCACGTAGCGGCCGCGCTTGCGGTCGTAGCCGCACTGCTCCAGCAGCAGCGCCAGCGGCACGCCGGTGAACTCGCTGCACGACAGCATGCCGTGCGTGTACTGCACCGTCGGCACCGCGACGTTGGACCACTCCATGCCCGAGTTGGCCCCGCATTCGATGAAGTGGATGCGCGACACGCTGGGCAGGCGCAGCAGGTCGTCCATCGTGTACACGGTGGGCGTGCGCACGAGGCCGTTGACCAGCAGCCGGTGGCGCGCCGGGTCGATGTCCTGCCAGCCCTGGTGGTGGCGCTCGAAATGCAGGCCCGACGGCGTGATGATGCCGAAGAGGCCCTGCAGCGGCGCGAACGAGACGGAGGCCGCGTTGACGCGCGTGAGGCCGGGGCTTTCGCGCCGCACCAGGTTCTTCTCGTGGATGGACGGCTGGCCATAGGGCCGTGCGGCCACCGGCTGGCCCAGCGTCGTGCTCCACGGCGGCAGTTCGAGGATCGCGGGGTCGCCGGCCGTGGGATCCGCAGATGCCCCTGCACCGGCGGCGCGCGCGGACGTGCTCGTGGCGGCGAGCGCGACGGCGGCGGCGAAGGCCTGCGCGAGAAAGTCGCGCCGGCCCGCGCGCACGTCCTCGATCTGCCCCGCGCTCAGGAAATGCTCGGGCGCGCGGACGATGTGCGCCGGCCGCAGCACGGAGCGCACCGCGCGGCGCGTCACGCCGCCCGCCGCGTGCGCCCGCGAGTCGGCGCCAGGCGCAGCAGCTCGGCGCGCATCGGCTCCCGCTCGTCCATCCGCGCGACGATGCGCATGCACACGTCGCGGCACAGCTCCATCATCGTGGGATCGGCGATCCGGTAGTACACGTGGTTGCCGTCCTTGCGGCGCGCCACGACGCCGCCGCGCAGCATCAGCGCCAGGTGGCGCGACACGTTCGTCTGCGTGGCGCCGACCGCCGCGACGATCTCGCCCACCGAGCGCTCGCGCTCGCAGACCGCGCGCATGATCTTGAGCCGCATCGGCTCGGCCATGACGGCGAAATAGGCGGCGACGACGTCGAACACGTCGTCGCCCTCGGCCGCGGGTTGCCCGGATTTGCGCTTCATGGATCGTGACCGTATGAGCAGATACGCATACAGTCAAGACGCGGTGCAAAAAAAGGCGCGCCGTCACGGGCGCGCCTTCGGGGAGCCCTTGCAGCCGGCTTCAGCCCGTCTTGATCACGCCGCAGGCGACCCGCGCGCCGCCGCCGCCGAGCGGCGCGGGGTGATCCGAATGGTTGTCGCCGCCCGCGTGCACCATCAGCGCGTGATTGGCGATCTCGGCCACCGTCCTGATCCGCGGCGCCAGCACCGGGTTGGTGGCCGTGCCGTCCGGCGCGACGTACATCGCCGGCAGGTCGCCCAGGTGGCCGTCACCCCAGGGCTCGCCGTGCTTCTTCGTCGCGGCGGGGTCGAAGTGCCCGCCCGCGCCCATAGCGGCCGCCGGATTGCCGTTCTGCATGCCGGGCGCACACGACGCGTTCTCGTGCACGTGGAAGCCGTGCAGGCCGGGCACGAGGCCCTTCAGGTTCGGATAGAACACGAGGCCATATGCCGTCTCGACGATGCGTACCGTACCGACGGAGTTGCCGATGCCGTTGGCATCGACCGCATCGAGTGTCACGGTAGTTTCCGCCGCTTGGGCGCCCGCGGCCAGCGCCGCAAGTCCTGTCACTGCAAGCCAACGCTTCATGGTCGTTCACTCCGGTGTCGAGGGGATGGCGACGAGTGTACCTGCGAGTGCCGCCGCGCGCGCGTCACGGCGCGATGCGACTTGCCGCGGCACCGCTCGAGCCGCCGTGCTAGCGTTGCGGTCCCGCCAGCAGCCCGCCCCGCCATGCCCGAGATTCCCGCCCCGCCCACTGCGCTGATCGACGACCTCGTCGCCGCCAACCGCATCCTCGCCGGCCTGAACGTCGTCGACGGCTTCGGCCACATCAGCGTCCGCCACCCGCACGCACCGGACCGTTACCTGCTGTCGCGGTCGAAGGCGCCGGAGCAGATCGAGCGCGACGACATCATGACGTTCGACCTCGCGTCGGTGGCGCAAGGCGGCGACACGCGCAACGGCTACCTCGAGCGCTTCATCCACGGCGAGATCTATGCGCGGCGGCCGGACGTGATGTCGGTGGTGCATGCGCACTCGGCGCCGGTCGTGCCCTTTGCGGCGTCGAGCGTGCCGTTGCGACCGATCTTCCACATGAGCGGCTTCCTGGCCGCCGGCACGCCGGTGTTCGAGATGCGCGAGCGCTTCGGCATGACGGACCTGCTGGTGCGCAGCCGCGAACAGGGCGTCGCGCTCGCCGACAAGCTCGGCAGCGGCCACGTCGTGCTCATGCGCGGCCACGGCTTCTGCGCGGTCGGCGCGGGCATCGAGCAGGCGGTCTATCGCGCCTACTACACGCAGCAGAACGCCGAGCTGCAGCAGCGCGCCATCGCGCTCGGCGGCGACGTCGCCTACCTGTCCGCGGAGGAAGGCGGCATGGCGGACGCGACGAACACCGGCGTCATTGGCCGGCCATGGGCGCTGTGGAAGGCGCGCTTCGCGCCCTGAAGCCCATCGCGCCGCCCTGCGGCGCCGTCCTACGCCTTGGCGAGGCCTCCGCCGATAGCCTGCGCACGGAGGCACGGTAACCTCGATTCGCGCGTCCGACTGATGGGCGCCGCTGTCGGAGGCTTGCGATGATCCATCTCGAACCGGGTGTCTACGTCCGCGTACAGGAACTGCCGGAGCGCGCGCATCCGCTCCCACTGCGCAACGGCTTCTCCGCGGATTGCGCCTATCGCGCGCTGGGTTTGCACAGCGCGTCGGAAACCAGCGAGTGCTACTACATCCTGGCCAACGACCGCGACGAGACGTGGTTCATCTCGAACCGCCACCTGCGCGTCGTCGGCGTGTTCCCCGAGCGGCGCGACCTGCGCTTCAAGCTGGCGCTGACGCGGGCGGCGTAACTGGCGCGCGCGCATCCAGCGCCTTCTTCACGCGCCACAGCGTCCACATGCCGATCGACGTCGTGGCCACGACGACGTAGCCGATCGACGCGAAGTGCTGCAGCTTGCCGTCGGGCGCCAGCGTGACGAGGTGGCCCGCCACCAGCGCCGCGGCCCCGCCCGCCACCTGCTGCAGCGACGCGTTGATCGCGTTGAACGAGCCGCGCTTGGTGGGTTCCGGCACCGACGTGATCATCGCCTGGAACGGAATCATCCGCGAGAAGATGCCGGTGAACAGCAGCACGTTCACGACGATCAGCACCGCGAGCGACACGGGCGGCAGGTGCGTATAGATCAGCACCATGACGATCGAGATGACGCTGCCGCCGACGAACACCGGGTACTTGCCGACGCGATCCGCGATGCGCCCGATCAGCGGTCCCATCACGATGGTGAACATTCCGGTCACGACGTACACCATGGGCAGGTGGTCGATCGAGATGCCCAGGTTGTTGACCACGTAGGCGCTGCTGAACGGCATCAGCATGAAGCCCCCGGTGGTCAGCAGCGCCGTCGTGACGAAGGGCATCAGGTGTCGCGGCTCCTTGATCGTGTCGACCAGGTGCATGAAGGCGCTGCGCTCCTGCGGCTGCCCCAGGTGGGCATTCACCGGCTGCAGCTTCCACGTCACGATGCCGCCTGCCACCACGGCGAACGCCACCATCACCAGGAAAGGCGCATGCCAGTCGAAGCGGTTGGACAGGTAGATGCTGACCGGGATGCCCAGGATCTGGCTGGCCGCGAACGCCGTCTGGATGATACCGATCACGCGTCCGCGCTGCGCCGGCGCGTAGAGGTCCGTCGCGATGGCCATCACCACCGAGCCGATGACGCCGCCGAAGATGCCGGTGACGATGCGCGCGAGCAACAGCGAATGGAAGGACTGCGCAAGGCCGCACCACAGCGTACCCAGCACGAAGCCCGTGTAGAAGAACAACAGGATCTTCTTGCGGTCGTAACGGTCGGCGAACCCTGCCATCAGCACGCCGCTGATCGCCGCGCTGAATGCATAGGCCGACACGATGGACCCGAACTGCGCGGTCGTCGTGTTCAGCGCGGGAATGATGATGGCGCCGAGCGGCGCCACGATCATGAAGTCGAGGATGACCGCGAACTGCAGGAACGCGAGCAGGCCGGCGACGAACTTCTGGTAAGGCGAAAACGGAATGGCATCCGGCTTGGCGGATGCGGGACCACGAGGTTTGGGCATCGCCGATTATCGCCGGTGCCGCGCAGCCGCCACAAGCCGCGCGACACGCTGCACATGACCCGCCGCGCGGACAGGGCGGGCATTCCGACACGTGTGCAAGTGTCCGTCCTACTGACCCGCTCCGCGGCCCGTACGAACATCGACATCGTTCCGTCCCAGCAAGGAAGCGATGCCATGACCACGATCATTTCCGGGCGTTTCGTCGAGCAGGCCACCACGCAGCAGGCGCTGGAGGCTTTGGTCGCTGCGGGCTTCGCGCGCGACCATGTGGCAGCGTTCTTCGTCAACGACGCCGGCCAGCACGATCTCTATCCTATCGGCGGCGACGAAGCCGAATCGCCGGGCACCGAAAAGGCGCCGGCCGCTGCGGTCGGTGGCGCCGCCGGTGGCGCGGCGATCGGTGCGCTGGCGGGCGCCGTCGCAGGACCCGCGGGTGCGGCCGCCGGCGCGGCCGTCGGGGCCTACGTCGGGTCGCTGCAGGGCGCCGTCGCCGGCACGGACGAGAAGCCGAAGCCCGGCGAGCCGTACGCCGATCCGCGCGAAGTCGCTTCGCGCAAGGCGGGGATGATGCTGTCCGTGGAGACGCCGGACGTAGACAGCGAGGTGCGCGCGACGCGGGTGCTGCGCGATGCCGGCGCATTCGACCTCGAGCGCGGGCAAGGCCACATCACCGGCGGCGACTGGACCGATTTCGATCCGCTGTCGCCCGTCCATCGCGCCTGACGCGAACGCCACGCATCCGCAGCGCGACGCCCCCCTCAACACCGTCGGGCCCCGAGGTGCACGGCCGCGGTCGGCTAGCTAGGGCTTGGCGACGAACGCGCGCTTACCCTGGCGATAGCGCTTCTCGGCCTTGGGCTGCGTCAACGCCGTGTGCACGGCGAAGTTGAGTTCATACAATGCGGCGTCGTAGCCCGCGTCCTCGAGCCCTTTTGCATAACCGAGCGCGACGGCATTGCCGGCGAGCCGCGTGGCCTCGTCCTGGATCTGGCCGACGAGTGGCGCGGATGTATCCTCGAACGCACTGCGACAGGTATCGACGGACACCGAGTAATACTTGCGGCACGTCGCCGGACGGCCCTCGTAAACGGAGCACGCGCCGTTTTCCAGCAACGCGCACGGGATGCCCGCACGGACATGCTGCTCCGGCGTCAGCACGCCGATCCGCGCGACCGTGGATGCGAGCCGCTCGATGGCTTTGTCGAGCTGCTCGCCGCTGAATCGTGCCCGCATTTGCTGCGCGAGCACGAAGGCGTCGTGCGGACGGATCTCGACCCGCAAGTGGCAGCAGTAGGCGCAACCCTTCGCGCACGCCAGCTCCACCCGCGTCTGTTCAATGACCGACGACTGGGCTGCGGCGAGGCGGTCGTACATCCGGATGGTCCGGCTGCGCGCGTCGACCAGGTTCGCGGACCCGGCAGCGCGCGCCTCCTGACGCTCGCGATCGAACGTGGCCTGTAAATCGGGAAGGGTCGGGATATCCAAGGGTGGGCACCGGCTGAGCCGTCGCGATTATCGCGCCGCCCGGTACCGCTCGCACGCAAGCACTTGAGCAGCGTCAGCCGTGGTGTCCGCGTTCCCGCAGCGGCCAGAGCTTCGACAGCGCCCATCCCACGGCGATGCCGACGACGCAGCCGAACAGCACCTCGCCGACGCGGTGCAAGCCCTGTTCCAGGCCAGTCATCTTCTCGTGATGCTGCAGGCCGCCGGCGATAACGATCGCAGCGGTGATCGGCGCTTGCCGCCACATCGCCGGTACGCGGACGAAGTACGACGACAGGATCACCGTCACCGCCATCGCGATCGGCAATTGCCATTCGGTGCGGCCTACCGCGACGAACAGAAGTCCTACCGCGCAGCCGAGCAGCGTGTTGAGGATGCGGCCATGGAACGTCGACAGCGCCTGCTTCACCTGCGGGTCGCTCGTCGCCACCATCGAGCTGATCGCCCATATCGGGTTGGCGTCACCGATCGCTTTGGCGAGCGCCCACAGGATCGTCGTCGCGACGAACATGCTGACCGCGTAATGCACGCCCAGCAGGTCGTCGGCCAGGAAGCGCTCGAAGCGGTTCACGCCGCAGTCTCGCTGTGCCGCCGCGCGCGCCGCTCCGCGCGGCGCTGGTGGATGGCTGTCAACTGCGTGGACTGGAACTCCTGCGCCAGCGTGAACAGCACGCCCGTCGACCATGCGAACGTCATCAGCCCGGCGATCGGCAACAGGCCGTCGAGCAGGCGCCAGCGCAGCGGCAGCGCGAGGGCGCTGCCAACAGTCGTGTACTGCATCAGCGAGAAATAGTAGGCCGCGCTCGGGCTCGGCATCGCGTCCTGCCACACAAAGAACACCGCCCAGACGAGCAGTTCTACGAGGTGCACCAGCACGATCATCCATGCCGCCACGATCAGCACCGCGCCGCCACGGAAGAACGACACCGGCCGCTCATTACCGTGCTTCAGCACGTGGCAGGCGAACAGCGTGCCCAGCATCCCGCAGCCGTGGATCACGATGGTGACCGCCACCAGCGCGATCCCACAGAGCACTTCCTCCAGCGACGTGACGTAGCTCATCCCGCGTGCACGCGAGCCGCGTCGCACGGGCGCGCGCGAAGCAGCGCGCAGCCCCGTATGGCGCGTCGCCTCACTCGTGCGCCTGTGGCGCGTTGCCGTTCAGCCGGTACACCATCCCCGTCTTCGTCGCGCCGAGGTAGATCCAGTCACGGCTGATCTGCTGCAACCGGATGAAGAACCTGGCGCAGCGCTCGCGCGCCTTGTCGTGGACGTCAGCACGCTGCTTGAACTTGACCTGGTAGGCAAACTCGCCAACGAGCGGCAGGTGCTCGCCGCGCGTGCGCCACAGCGCGACGTTGGCATCCGCCGTGACGCCCTTGCCGAAGTCAAGCGTACCGAGGTCCTGCAGCACTTCCTCGACGATCGTGCGGTTGACGAGCGAGACGCGGCTGGCGCGCCCACGGCCGCGCTTCAGCGTCTTCAGCGCGGGAAACACCTCCGCGAGCTTCTCCATCGCCATCCGGTCGCCGCCAGGCGCGTGGCTCAGCGGAAACTGCACGTTATGCGAGAACAGCAGCCGGTAGCCGTCGTACTGGTCCTTGAGCGGCAGCGCCTCGGCCTTGAACTTGACGCGGTAATCGCGCGGCAGGTTCGGCCGGACATCCATCTCGGCGGCCTGCTGCTGGTCCGGATGCCGGAACTTGAAGACGATCTCGGGCTCGTCGGCGGGGAAGCCGTCCTCGAAACGCACGCGACGGCGCAGGATGAACGCGTTGTTGTAGAGACTGAAGTCCTCGGTGTCCATGAACATCACTTCGCGCACCGCTGGCCGCGTGCCTTTCGCGGATGAGGTGTCGAAGCCGACGCCGCACTCGTCGGCTGCCTGCGCGACGAGCTTCGCGTACTTGCGGAAGCCCTTCGGTGACGTGAACTCGGCTGTCTTCAGGATCAGTTTGCACTCGAGATACTGGATGTCGTGAAGCGGACTGCCGTCCTCGTACCGGCCCTGCTTGAGGTCGGCGACGCGCGTGGTCCGCGGGTCGGTCGTCTTGAGCTTCTTCATGAGTCACCCCCCGTGGATGCATATCGCCTCCCCTCGTCGGGCGACGAGAAGAACATGGCGGCGAGCTTGCGCATGCCGATGACGCGGCCGAGCTCGCCGAACGCGAAAAACGGGACGAACGTCACTACCAGAATCAGCAGCCGCGCGGCAAGCTCGTTGCGGCCGATCGACGCGATGTTGGTCAGGATCGCCATGAGGTCCTCCTTGTGGAACCAGCCCTCGATGAGCCGCTCGGCGACGCCGAACAGCACGACCAGCACACCGAAGAACACCGATTTGTAGAGCACCGGCTGGATCAGCGCGCGGTCCTCGTAGCGCCGCGAGAAGCCGAACAGCTTGCCGATCAGGATGACCTTGGCAATGACCAGCGCTTCGACGAGTGCAATGCCGTAGTGCAGATAGGGGCTTCCGGTCTCCGCGCTGATAAGTCGACGGTAGATGGTGAATGATCCGAACAGCACCCAGAGATAGAGCACGATCAGCCAGTACGCCTTGAATTCCTCGAGCGCGCGCGCCCTGAGTTTCGCCTTGCTGGCCGGATCGCTCATGTGGGGGCTCCTTTCCCACCACGCGCGAGCTCCTCGGCGAGGATCGGCACGCCGAGGTTCAGCGCCTGGGCGCCCTGCACGACGCACAGCTTGAGCACTTCCATGATCTCGTCGGGGGTGGCCCCGGCCGCGAGCGCATTGTGGATGTGCCGGCGCGTGCCCGGCGCATACATGTGCGTATAGGACGCGTCGAACGCGATGCTCAGGAGCTCGACGTCCTTCGCGGGCAGGAGTCCTGCACCGTAGATCGCAGCGCCCGTGGCCATGAACGCGTCGGTCCACGCGGGATCGAGCTCCATGAACGGGTCCCAGGCCGCGTTCCACTGACCGATGGCTTTCATCCTGTCGGCCGCCGGTGTCGACGCGGGCGCCTTCGGCGCAGCCTGGGCCCCGGCGGTCTTCGCTTCCTCGAGCAGGATGGGCGCGCCGAGGCTGCACGAATGGATGGACATCACCGATGCCATCTTGAAGATCATCAGGATTTCGTCGCGCGTCGCGCCGGCGGCGAGCGCCCCGCGGACGTGCCGGCGCGTGCCCTCGGCGTTGAGGTTCGTGCACGCCACGTTCACGGCGAGGCTCACAAGTTCGACGAGCTTGGGCGCGAGCACGCCCGAACGCCACGGACCTGTCACCATCTGCGAACAGGTTTCCGTCCACGCGGGATCCCACTCGCGCAACTGCGCGAGTGCGTCGTCCCACGGGCCGGCTTCAGCCGGTGTTTTCATGTCGGGTTTCTCCAAAGGGATTGCGCCGATCCGCGCGAACCGCCCGGCTCGGGCCGATGCGCGGACTGGAGGACACGCGCGGGCCTCAACGGCGCGCGCTCGGCGCCGTGCCGGCGGCGCCCGGCGCGGGGTTGTTGATCCGCGCGAGATACGCCGCCAGCGTCGCATCCGAGTCGGGCGGTATCGGGCCGCCGAACGCCGTGCGCATCTTGACGACCTCCGCGCGCCACTGCGCCTCGCTCAGCGGAGGCTGGCGCAGGATCATGCCGGCGGAATGGCAGATCAGGCAGTAGCCGTTGGCGAGCGGCGCCCCGTCGCCGGGTGGCAGGAGTTCGCTGCTCACCGGCAAGTCGACGGTGACCTTGGTCCATGCGATCGTGGGGGCGGCGGGCGTCGTCTGCGCGCGCAGCGGCACCACCCAGGCGATGAAGCCCGCGCACGCGACGAGGATCGCCGCATCCCGGTATCGGTTGCCCATCGACATCGCTCCTAGCTCACGCGAACGTTGATCGATTCGACGACGTTGCGCATGAAGCCTCCCGGATTCCAGTTGGGGGTCATCGGTTGCGCGACACCCGAGGTGTTGGTGGCCATCACCAGCACGCGCTGCTCGCCGGGCGCCTTGAACGTCAGCGGCGCGCTCCATTGCCGGAAGCTGTACCTGCCATGGTCCTGGCCCAATTGCGCGGCCTCCCAATGCTGTCCGCCGTCGGTGGAAAGCGCCACGCGCGCGACGCCAGCGTCGCCGCCGAACGCGATGCCGCGCAGCGGCAGCGGCGCACCGGCCTTCACCGTGACACCATCGGTGACGTTCGTGATGAACGAGCGCGGCACCATGCGGTTGATCGGAATGGTCTTGAAGCCCGTCTGGCCCGGTTCCACGCTCGCATGCGGCGTGTCGGGTATCCGGTACTCCTGCGTCATCCAGAAGTAGTCGTCCGGCTTGTCGAGGACCTCGATATCGCTCAGCATCTTCACCCAGTACGGCGCGTACCAGCCCGGGACGATCAGCCGGATCGGATAGCCGTTGAGGAGCGGCAGCGCTTCGCCGTTCATGCGGTACGCGATCATCACCTCGCCGTCGCGCGCATGATCGACGGCCAGCGAGCGCTTGAAGTCGGGCGTGGTTGGAACCGCGGCGGTTTCGAGACCGTTGACGCGCACGGCCACGGCACCGGCACGCACGCCCGCGTAGTCGAGCACGTCCTTCAGGCGCACACCGGTCCATAGCGCATTGCCCATCGCGCCGTTGGACCATTGCGCGCCGGGGACGCGCGGCGCGAAATAGCCTCGCGAGTTGCCGGAGCACTGGTTGACCGCCGCGATTTGCACCGGCGGAAACCTGCGCACCAGGTCGTCGAGCGTCAACTCGACCGTCTTGTTCACATGCCCGTAGATCTTCAGCCGGAACACCGCGGGATCGATGGTCTGCGGAATGTTCGCGAGGTGCCAGCGCACGTAGAAGCGGTCGTTGGGCGTGAACACGCCCTGGTCGAACACTCCGCGCGGCGTCTCGAGCAGCGGTGGCCGCGTCCGCTGCAGGATCATCGATCCCTTCTGCGGAAAGGCCGTGGTGAGCGAGCGCTCGCCGTTGACGAACGGCAGCGTAACGTCCGCGGCTTCGGCGTCGAGCCCGCGCAGCGCCAGCGGCGCCAGCAATCCCATGCTCGCGGCGCGCTGGAGGAAGAGTCTTCGGGTGAGGTGCATGTCGTTTCGCAGGCGGATGCGGCAGTGATCAGGCGATGCTCAATCCGTGGCGCCCGGCGTGCCGACCGCCACCAGGATGTCGTTGTCGACGACCTTCACCGGATAACAGGCCACGCCGAAGCCCTGGATGCCGTTGGCGAATCCCGTCGTCACGTCGTACTTCCAGCCGTGGGCGCGGCAGCGCACGACCTTGCCGGTCAACTGCCCGAAACCGAGCGACTGGCCCGCGTGCGCGCAGCGGTCGTTGATCGCATAGACGTGACCGTCGACGTTGAACAGTGCAACGTCGACGTCGCCCACCGAGACCGTGGCGCCCGTGCCCGGCTGCACCTGGTCCAGCGATGCCACCTTGACGAAATCGGCCATGGGATCCTCGTTTCTTGCGCGCAGGGTCCGGGTGCCGGCCGGCACCCGGACCGTCCGCGACGGGTCTTACAGGATGCTGACAGGGCTCGAGGCCGTGGCCGTGTTGGCGGGCCGCTTGCCGTCCGTTTCATACGTGAGGAAGCCCTTGTAGCCTTCCTTGCGATTCGGCGGAAGGCCGAGGTTGAACAGCGTTTCCTCGACGGTGTCGTACCAGACGCCGACCTTCATGATCCTGCGGGCGTCGTCGGCGTTGGCCACCTTGCGGCCGAACTGCTCGCTTTGCTTCACGGCCCACTCGATCTGCTTCGGCGTCGACCAGCGCTTCTTGTGCATGTCCCAGATGTTGTCCTCGTTGCCGACGCGCACGTGCTGGCCGAGGATCGTCGCGAGCGTCTGGATCGCGATGTTGCCGCGCATGCTGCTCCAGAACGTGACGCTCGACGCGCCGTGCGGCGTGCGGCGCAGGAATTCCATCCAGTCGTGCGGGTTGCGGCCCAGCGAGCCGCCACCGTAGCCGCAGATCGCCATGTTGAGCGGGCCCATGAAGATTCCGGCCCGGATCAGGCGTTCGATGATCTCGAGCTGGTGGACGTGGGCGGGAACGAAATACGGCTGTATCTTGTGCGCGCGCAGCCGCTTCAGATGCTCGATATAGAAGCTCGACGTCGAATCCACCACCATGTCGGCCCATGCCGCCGCGACCTTCGGATCGGCGAGATGCGTTCCGTCGGCGTCACCGGGGACAAACGCCTGCGTAACGTCCCAGAGCGTAGTACCGGTGGTAACCGTCACGAAGTCCGGCTTCGGATCGAGTTCCGTCAGCATGTGGCGCGTGTCGTAGTCGAGCCACTTCGCGCGCGCATCCGCCGTATGCGGCGCGAACGAGATCGAGCCGCCCACCTGGATGATCATCTTCGGCACGGCCTGCCGCACGCGTCCCAGCAGTTCGTTGTACTGGTCGAAGTTGCTCGAGCCCTGGCCCGTCTTCGGGTCGCGCACGTGGAAGTGCAGCATCGTGGCGCCGGCGTTGTAGCAATCGACCGCGGCCTGCACCTGCTGGTCGAACGTAACCGGGATCTCGTCGACGTCGCCGGGCAACCATTCCGGCCCGTAAGGCGCGGCCGTGATGATCGTCGGCTGCATGTTCTCGGGAAACAGTGAATCGTCGGTGAAGTACATGTGTGGCTCCTCAGGGGTTTGAAGGACGGACGGCTAGCGAACGCCTGCTGGCGACGCGGAAACAAACCGTCCTCCGGCACAGACCGAATCGACGGCGGACAGCAAATCGGTGGCGATCGCGCGCGTGAACACGACGCCGTCGGCGCCCGCGGCGACGATCGCCGACGTGGCGGCGGGCTCGTCGTGGACGCTCAGCATCAGCAGCTTCGCGCGCGGTGCGCGGCGCTTGAGTTCGTACAGCAACGAAGCGGCATCGCCCCTGGCGAGCGCGAGATCCATGACGATGAGTTCCGGACCCAGGCGTTGAGCGCCTTCCAGCAACGCATCCTGATTGGCCACCATGAACACCTTGTCGAACGTGGTCTCGAGCAATGCCCGTATGCCTTCGCTGAGGCCGTGATGCCGTCCCGCCAGCAGCACGCAATTCATGTTTCCATCCCGAAGGCGATCGTTGTTGCGGTATCACTCGCCCGTGGGCGGCGACGCTTGCGCGACGAGGCGAAGGATGGACCGGGTAGCCATGCGGATCACCTCGTAAAAATACGAGGTCGGGCGCCGGAATTTACGAGGGTCGCGCCACCGGGAAGCGCGGCTGGAGGGACTTCGCGGCTCCCGCCGCGTCAACCGTCGGCAAACCCGTGCCGGATCGCGAAATGGATCAGGTCCGAGCTGGACCGGGCGCCGAGCGTTTCCATCATCTGGTACTTGTGGAATTCGACCGTGCGCGGCGAGATCTCCAGCTTGCGCGCGATTTCCTTCACTGCGAACCCGCGCGCGTAGAGATGCAGGATCTCGCGCTGGCGAGGCGTGAGCTGCGCGGCAGGATCGGCAACCTGTGGTTCCCCCGAGTTCATCACCCTGAACAGCTCGCGGGCCAGCACCGGACTCACGAACGTGCCGCCGCCCAGCACGGCGCGGATCGCCTGCGCCAGCTCGTCGGCGGCCGCGTGCTTCAGCACGTAGCCGGCGGCGCCGGCTTCCAGCGCGCGCCTCGCGTACGCGATCTCGCGGTGCATGGTCAGGAAGATTACCGGCGTGGCGTGACCGCGCTTGCGCATCTCCAGCATCGCGTCGATGCCGTTCATGACCGGCATCGAGATGTCAGCGACGACGACTTCAGGCCTCGATGCGGCGACTGCGTCCACCATCGCCTCGCCGCTGCCCACGATGTCGACCAACTCGAACTCCGCGATCAGGATGCTGCGCAAGCCTTCGGCGACGATCCGGTGATCGTCGGCCAACAATACGCGTGCGCGGGTCATGGTCGACCCCCACGCGGTACGCTGGCGGTGACGGTCGTCCCGCGCTCCGGCGTGCTCGTGATGTCCACGTGTCCGTTGAGCAAGCGGACGCGCTCGCGCATGCTCGCGAGGCCCAGGCTGCCGCGCCCGGCGCCACTGGCGGCGGGGAACCCGGAGCCGTCGTCGCGGACGACGAGCACGATGGCATCCCCCTGCTGGGACAGTGCGACCTCAACGTTGCGCGCCTTCGCGTGCCGCACAACGTTGCGCAGCGCTTCCTGCGCGATGCGGAACAGGCACAGCGCAGCGTCCGGCGGCACCTTCGCCGGCATGTCCTTCGCCTCCAGCGCAACGTGCAGGCTCGCCGCGTGCCCGACGCGTTCGCACTCGGCGCGAAGCGCCTCGCCGAGGCCGAGGTCTTCGATGACGGACGGATGCAGCCGATACGACAGGCCGTGCACATCCTCGCTCAGCTTTGCGAGCCCGTCGCGGATCGATTGCGCGGTGCCGTCGCCGTAGATGCCCCGGGACTGCGCGCGCGTCGCCTCGATGGCCAGCCCGGCCAGGCGCTGCGTCACGTCGTCGTGGAGCTCCCGCGCGAGGCGGCGGCGCTCGTCCTCGTGCGCGGTGATCAGGCGGCCGCCCAGCGCGCGCGCTTCCGACTCGGCCCGCCTGCGATGGCGGCGTTGCCACAGCAGCGAAGCGATCATCGCCGCCTGCACGAGCACGATCACGGCGATCGCAGTCGCCGCGGCCCGATGCTCTACCCACAGCGACGGCTGTTCGAACGCCACCGTGCTCCCGGTGGGCAAGCGCGACCGGTCGATGTGCCAGCGCTCCAGTTCGCGCCCATCATAAAGCGGAGTCTCGAAGTCGTGCACGTCGATCTGCGGCGGCAGCGCAGGGCCGTCGAGCATCGCCAATGCGGCGTTGGCGATGGCCTCGCCCGCCCGGCGTGTGGAGGTGTACGGTCCGCCCACGATGCCGCTGCCGATTTCGCCTTCATAGATGCCGAAGATCGGTGCGTTGGCGGTTTCATGCAGCGCGGCAAGCGCATCTTGCCGCTCGTGGGGAATGCCGGCGGCATCGACCACCATCAGTCCGTAGAGAATGGCGGCGCGCGGCGGCAACGACGCCACACGCTGGCGCATCTGCTCCAGCGAGAGCTTGTTGAGCCAGATTACGTTGATGCGGCCGCTGTAGGCAGCGAGCTCGCGCTGTAACTCCGCTTGCCAGAAGCGTTCGAGATCGGAATCGCCGACGACGACCGCAACGTCCTTCGTGTCCGGCTGCAGCGCCAGGATGTTGTCGATGAGCGCCGCGAAGTCTACCCGCCCCGCAACGATACGATCACCATCGCGCTGCGCGAGGGAACGCGCGATCCTCTGGTCCAGCGACGCCATCAGCCAGGGCGTACGGGGAAACAACTCGTCGCGATGGGCGGCGTAGAACCGCGCTGCGGGCGGACCGATCGTGACGACGATGTCCGGCTGCGCACCTTCGAAGCGCGCTGCCAGGTAGGTAATGAATGCGCGTTCCGCGCCCGGTGCCATCCGGCTGCCTGCGTCGAGGTTGGCCTCGCGGAAGATCACCGTCGTCGGCGAGCGGCTGGCGAGCGAGGTCCGGAAGACGGAGGTGATCGCGTCGTACGGCGCGAAATCCCGCCCGAACGAATGCAGCACGAGGACGCGCCGGGGTGGTGCCGCGTCGGCGGGCGGCGCCAGCTATCCCAATGCCGTTAGTGTCGCGATCGCGAGGGCACGACAGCGGTGGGACGCTGTTCCCCTGGACCGGGTACGCAGCGCATTTCCTGGTGGCGACACGGGCATCGGGGCGCAGTGCGACGAATGCGCATTGTCGGCCGGACGGGCGGCGGGCGTTCACCAATTCTTGACACCGGGGGCGGTCGGCGTCACCGGCTCATGCACGCCTCCGCACCGGCCGCGCCTTCGCGTCGGGCATCAGCACCGCAATCCAGCCGAGTCCCGCCGTCGTCGCGCCCGCGGGCTTGTACTCGCAGCCGATCCAGCCGTCGTAGCCGATGGCATCGATGAACTCGAGCAGGAACGCGTAGTTGATCTCGCCGGTGCCCGGCTCGTGCCGGCCCGGCGTATCCGCGAGTTGCAGGTGGCGGATGTGGCGCAACTCGCGTTCGATCGTCGGCGCGAGATCGCCTTCCATGATCTGCATGTGATAGATGTCGTATTGCAGAAAGAGATTCCCGGACCCCACTTCGTCGATGATCGCCAGCGCCTGGCGCGAGCGGTTCACGTAAAAGCCCGGGATGTCGCGCGTGTTGCACGGCTCCAGCAGCAGGCGGATGCCGGCGTCGCCCAGCTGGCCGGCCGCGTGCCGCAGGTTGCGCACCAGCGTCGCGTGCACGGCGGCCGAATCGGCATCGCGCGGCGGGATGCCGGCGAGGCAGTTGAGCTGCCCGCAACCCAACGCTGTCGCGTACTCGATCGCGCGCTCGACACCTTCGTCGAACTCGCGCTCGCGGCCGGGAATGCACGCAATGCCGCGCTCGCCCTTGGCCCAATCGCCGGCCGGCAGGTTGTGCAACACCTGCGTGAGGCCCTGGTCGGCGAGGCGCGCCGCGAGCTCGTGTTTCGCATACGCATAGGGGAACAGGTACTCGACGCCGTCGAAGCCCGCATCGCGCGCGGCGGCGAAGCGGTCGAGGAAATCGACTTCGTTGAACAGCATCGTCAGGTTGGCGGCGAGCTTAGGCATGGTCGGCTCCTCCGCTTACGCGAACTCGGGCTGCGGCACAACGCTGGCGGGCACGTCGACGGTCTCCTCGAACTCGACGATGCCGTCGATCTCCGTGCCCATCGCGATGTTGGTGACGCGCTCCAGCATGATCTCCACGACCACCGGCACGCGGTACTGCGCCATCCACTTGCGCGCCGTCGCGAACGCGGGCGCGATCTTGTCGGGCTCGAACACACGGATCGCCTTGCAGCCCAGCCCTTCCGCCACGGCAACGTGATCGACGCCGTAGTCGCGGATCTCCGGCGAGTTGACGTTCTCGAACGAGAGCTGCACGGCATAGTCCATGTCGAAGCCGCGCTGCGCCTGGCGGATGAGGCCCAGGTAGGCGTTGTTGACCAGCACGTGCAGGTAGGGAATGCGGAACTGCGCGCCCACGGCGAGTTCCTCCAGCATGAACTGGAAGTCGTAGTCGCCGGACAGCGCGACGACGTTGCGCCCGGGATCGGCAACGCACACACCCAGCGCCGCCGGCATCGTCCAGCCGAGCGGACCGGCCTGGCCGCAGTTGATCCAGTGCCGCGGCCGCTGCACGCGCAGGAACTGCGCGGCCGCGATCTGCGACAGGCCGATCGTGGTGACGTAGCAGGTATCGTCGCCGAACGCCTTGTTCATCTCCGCGTAGACGCGTTGCGGCTTGATCGGCACGTTGTCGAAATCGTCGCGCCGCTGCAGCGCGTGCTTGCGCGCGAGGCAGCGCTCGGCCCACGCGCTGCGGTCGGGCAGACGATCCGTCGTCTCCAGCGCACGCGCCGCCTCGACGAACATCGCGAGCGCCGCCTTCGCATCCGACACGATCCCGTAGTCCGGGCAGAACACGCGCCCGATCTGCGTGGGCTCGATGTCCACGTGCACGAACGTGCGCCCCTTGGTGTAGACGTCGACCGAGCCCGTGTGCCGGTTGGCCCAGCGGTTGCCGATGCCGAGCACGAAGTCGGATTCGAGGAGCGTGGCATTGCCGTAGCGATGTTGGGTCTGCAGCCCCACCATGCCGGCCATCAGAGGATGGTGATCGGGAATCGCGCCCCAGCCCATCAACGTGGGAATCACCGGCACGCCGGTGCGCTTCGCGAACTCGACGAGCAGCGCCTCCGCACCCGCGTTGATGATCCCGCCGCCCGCCACGATCACCGGGCGCTCCGCGGCGTTGAGCATCGCGAGCGCCGTGTCGATCTGCGCCTGCGTCGCGGTGGGCCGGTAGACGGACAGCGGACAGTACGTGTCCGGATCGAATTCGATCTCGCCCATCTGCACGTCGAACGGAAGGTCGACCAGCACCGGCCCTGGTCGACCGGAGCGCATCAGGTGGAAGGCCTGCTGCAACACGCGCGGGACGAGAGCGGGCTCGCGCACCGTCACCGCCCACTTGGTGACGGGCTTGGCGATGGCCTCGATGTCCACCGCCTGGAAGTCTTCCTTGTGCAGCCGCGCGCGCGGCGCCTGCCCCGTGATGCACAGCATGGGCACCGAGTCGGCCTGCGCCGTGTACAAACCCGTGATCATGTCGGTGCCCGCGGGCCCCGACGTGCCGACGCACACGCCGATGTTGCCGGCCTTCGCCCGCGAGTAGCCGTCGGCCATGTGCGACGCGCCCTCGACGTGGCGCGCCAGGATGTGGTTGATGCCGCCGATGGCGCGCATCGCCGCGTAGAACGGGTTGATCGCGGCACCCGGCAGGCCGAACGCCGTGTCGATGCCCTCCTTCAACAGCACGTGCACCGCCGCTTCCGCGGCTCTCATCCGGGCCATGGTGTTCCTCCGTCGATCGTTGTCGTTATGGGTGTGGCGGCCGGCGCGCTCGACGCACCGGCGTCCGCTTGCGCGGGGTCCGGCCCCGCGTCAGGCGGCGCGCGGGATTTCGACGAGCGGCGCTTCGGCCCGCGCGGGTTCGACGCGCGCAGGTTCGACGCGCGGCGTTTCACGCTGCGGCGCGTCGCGGTGCGTCGGTTCGGCGTGCGGAACTTCGGCGCGCGGAACTTCGGCGCGCGGGACGGCCACGACCGAGCGTGCAAGCAGGCTCGTGAGCGCATGGACCGCGTCGATGTGCGGCGTTGGCGTGCGTGTCAGCCGACCCAGCTCGACGACGGAGGCCACCAGCGCGTCGAGCTCCGGCTCGCGCCCCGCCTCGATGTCCTGCAGCATCGACGTCTTGTGCCGGCCCACTTTCTCGGCGCCCGCGATCCGGCGCTGCAGGTCCACGCGGAACGTGATGCCGAGCTTGTGCGCGATGGCCTGCGCCTCGGTCATCATCGCCGCCGCCAGGTCGCGCGTGGGCTGGAACTGGCAGATGTCGACCAGCGTCGCCCGCGTCAGCGCGCTGATCGGGTTGAACGTCAGGTTGCCCCACAGCTTGAGCCAGATCTCGTCGCGGATGTTCGCGAGCACCGGCGCCTTGAAACCCGCATGCGTGAAGCATGCCGACACGCGTTGCACGCGCGCGCTGGTGCTGCCGTCGAGTTCGCCGAGCGGGAAGCGTTCGCCTTCGATGTGCTGGACGACGCCGGGCGCCACGAGCGTCGACGCGGGATAGACGACGCAACCCAGCACGCGCTCGGCGGGGATGTTGCGCGTGATCGCACCGGTGGGATCGACACTGGAGACCGCGCTGCCGGCGAGCTCGCCACCATGCCGGTGGAAGTACCAGTACGGGATGCCGTTCTGCATCGTGACCACGACGGTGTCCGGCCCGAACAGCAGCGGAACACGGTCGGCCACCGCGGCCACCTGGTGGGCCTTCATCGCCAGGATGACGACGTCCTGCGGGCCCGCTGCGGCGTAGTCGTCGGTGGCGCGCACGTTGCGTGCGACCTCTTCGACGCCGTCATGCGTCACGAGCTTCATGCCGTCGCGCCGGATGGCCTCGAGGTTGGCACCCCGCACCATGAACGTGACGTCCTCGCACGCGAGCGCCAGCTTCACGCCCACGTAGCCGCCGATCGCGCCGGCCCCGATGATCCCGATCTTCATCGCACGCCCTCCCGCCTGGTTCGCGCCCGGTCATCCTGCCTTGCGGCCGCACTCCGGGTCGTCGTGGACCGATCCTAGTCGGGGTCATTCATCAGAAATAGTCGAAGTTTCTTATTCGTTCCATAAGTGCTAGCCTATGACTCGACGGGAGAGCCCATGCGCAACGCCACGCTGCGGCAACTGAAGGTCTTCGAATGCGTCGCGCGCCGCCTGAGCTTCACGCGCGCGGCGGAGGAACTGCACCTGAGCCAGCCCGCCGTGTCGGGCCAGGTGAAGGAACTGGAGGGTCACGCGGGCCTTGCGCTGTTCGAGCAGCTTGGCCGCCGGATCTACCTGACGCCGGCCGGCACGGAAATGCTGCGCCAGAGCCGCGCCATCATCCAGCAGTTCCGCGACGCGGAAGAGGCCATGCAGCTCCACAAGGGTGTCGCCGGCGGCCGCCTCAACATCTCGGTGATCAGCGCCGGCGACTACTTCCTGCCGAGGCTGCTCGCGGAATTCATGCGGCGGCATGGCGGTGTCGCCGTCAACCTGATGGTCAACAATCGCGCGGACCTCCTGCGCCAGCTGGCCGAGAACACGACGGACCTCGCGATCATGGTGCGGCCGCCCGCGGACAGCGACACGCAGAACGCCGCGTTTGCGCCCCACCCTTACGTGATCGTCGCTGCGCCGTCGCACCCGCTTGCCCGCGCGCGGCGCATCCCGTTATCGGCGCTGGCCCGCGAGCCGCTGATCGTGCGTGAGATGGGCTCGGACACGCGCGCCTCGATGATGGAGGCGTTCGCCGGTTGGAACGTGCGCCCGCGCATCGCGATGGAACTGCGCAGCACCGAGACGATCAAGCAGGCCGTCATGGCCGGCATGGGCATCGCGTTCCTGTCCGCGCACACGGTGGCGCTGGAGCGGCGCGTCGGCGAGCTCGTCGTGCTCGACGTCCAGCACTTCCCGCTGATGCTCAACTGGTACGTCGTGCACCGCAGCGGCAAGCGGCTGGCGCCCGCCGCGGCGGCGTTCAAGGAGTTCCTGCTGAGCGAAGGCGCGGCCCTGATGGGCGCCATTCCGCATTTCGGGGCGGTCGTACGGACGTCGGCGGCGCGCAAGCCCGCGCGTCCGCCGCGCGCGAAGAAGACTGCGCGAGCGCGAGCATGAGCGCACGCGCCCGGACGCCGTGCGGGACGTCGCGCCCTGCCCGCTACGGCGCAGCCTGGCCGCCGCCCTTGGCGAAGAACATCGCGCCCAGCTTGCGCGGACCCAGCACGCGCCCGATCTCGAGGAACGCGAACAGCGGCACAAACGTCACGAACATGATGATGAGCCGCGCCAGGAGCTCGTTGCGCCCGATCGACGCGATGTTTGAAAAGATCGTGGCGAGGTTCTCCTTGTGCAGCCAGCCTTCGATCAGCCGCTCCACGATCTCGAACAGCACCACCAGCACGGCGAAGAACACCGATTTGTAGAGGACCGACACGGCGAGCGCGCGATCCTCGTAGCGCCGCGAAGAGCCGAACAGGTTGCCGATCAGGATCACCTTGCCGATGATCAACGCCTCGATCAGCGCCATGCCGTAGTGCAGGTAGGGGCTCCCCATTTCCGCGGAGATGAGCCGCCGGTAGGCGATGAAGGCGCCGAACAGCACATAGAGGTAAAGCGCGATGATCAGGTAGGCCTTCAGCTCTTCGGCGGCGCGTTCCTTGAGGCTGGCCTTGCTCGTGGCGTCGTGCATGTGCTCCCCTTGGGCCCTGGCGCGGGCGATTGCCCCGATATTCTGCGCCGCGGCCGCCCGGCGCTGCGCAATTCCGGACAGCGTTGGCGCAGCGTCGACGTAAAGGCGCTCCCGGCGACCCGCGTGCTAGGCTAGGTGCGCCAACATGCGCTTCGGCGAACCCGCCATCGGCAAACCCTGCGGACCGCACCCGGAACCCGTCGCGCACATCCAATACGAGGACAAACGAATCATGCAGATCAGCGCACGCAACCAGTTGAAGGGGACCGTCAAGCGCGTGACGACGGGCGCCGTCAATTCCGAGGTCGTCATCGACGTCGGCGGCATCGAGGTGGTCGCCATCATCACCAACGACTCCGTCAAGCGCCTGGGCCTTGCCGCCGGCAAGTCCGCCTACGCCGTCGTCAAGGCGAGCGACGTAATGATCGCGACGGATTGAGGTGGTGATGCGGGTGCGGCTACGTTGAGCGAACGCTCACGCCAACCCGCAAAATCTCAAGTCTCCATCGCGCGCGGCGGCGTTAGTCTCGACGTTTCCACTTGCTGCACCGTGTTGCGATGTTCCCTCTCGTCAGTCCCGCGTTGCTCGCCGAAGCGATGCGGGAGGCCCGCGTCGTTATCGTCGACTGTCGTCACGAACTGGCCACGCCGGAAGCCGGCGCCGTCGCCTACCGCGACGGCCACATTCCCGGCGCCGCGTTCATGCACGTCGACCACGATCTGGCAGGACCCCGCCTGGACCGTCGCCGGCGCTTCCGTGGAAGGCATCCGCTGCCGTCGCGCACGACGTTTTCACGGAAGCTCGCCGCGCTGGGTGTGCGCCCGGGCATGATGCTTGTCGCATACGACGCTGCCGACAGCATGTATGCCGCACGCCTCTGGTGGCTCGCACGCTGGGCTGGGCATGGCGATGTGGCGGTGCTGGACGGTGGGCTTGCCGCGTGGTGCGCGGGCGGCCATTCGACGAGCGCAACCGGGGGGCGCTATTCCGGGCCGGCAGCGGCAAGTCCCGCGCCCTGGGCGATGTCGCGGTCGACGCGATCCCGTTCGGCCATGCCGCAGGCGCCGCTCGCGCGCGTTGCAGCCAACGTGCAGACCCGCCGCTGGACACTCATCGATGCGCGAGCGAGCGAGCGCTACGCGGGCGCGGTCGAGCCCATCGACCCGCACGCCGGCCACATCCCGGGCGCCATCAACCGCCCGTTCCGGGACAACCTGGGGGAGCACTCGCGCTTCAAGCCGCCGGCCCGGTTACGCGCGGAATTCGACCACTTGCTCGCCGGCACGCCACCCAGCCGCGTCATCCATCAATGCGGATCCGGCATCAGCGCCTGCCACAACATCCTGGCGATGGAGATCGCCGGCCTGTCCGGCTCGGCCCTGTATCCCGGATCGTGGAGCGAATGGTGCGCGGACGACCGGAGGCCGCGCACGCGCGGCCCCCTGCCTTAGCAGCTCGCTCGTCAGACCGCGCCGCCCGCCATCTCGTCGAGCAACGTGTAGAAATTCTCGATGACCGAATCGGCACGCTCGACGGGGTCGGTGCGCGCAGCGGGCCAGTTGGTCTTGATCGCCAGAAAGACGCAGCCGCCGAGATAGGGCAAGACCGGCTGCACATCGGACATGGCCATCAGCGAAGCAGGCTCGTTGAAGCGCCCGCTGCGCGTCTGCGCGAACGGCAAATGGGAGTCGGCCCATGCTTCGCCAAAGGCGTTCTTCATGCCGGCGGTGCCGGAGAAGGTAAATCCGCGCAGCAAGCCGGACTTGGCGGCCGCGGCGACGTGCTCCATCACGCGCGCGGGCTCGCGCAATTCGACCAGCGAACGTCCCCAGTTGACGGCGAGTCCGACCGGAGCGCCCGCAAGCCGCCGGAGCACGTCGATCTCGTCCTCCAGCGTCAGGAAGCCCTTCGCGGGCTTCTGGCCCGCAACGAAGGCGTCGCAGTGCTCGAGCATGATTTCGCAACCGTCCCACGTCAGTGCTGCGATCTCGTCGAGCGAACGATGCAGGGCGTCGGCGTTTGCGGTGTACACGCGCTGGTCGAATCCCGGCGCACAATGGATCTCGACCGCCAGGACCACGCGACGACTGGCGCGATCGTTCAGTTCGCGGACTGTCTCGTTCATCCGGTGCGCCATCGCGAGTGCGTCGGAACGTCCGGCTGCATCCGTCGATGCCAGACCGAACGCTGGCTGCGCAACGCCCGTGCGGAACGTACCCGGAATGTCGTTGATCGTGATCTGCCACGTTGGCGGCAAGAACGCGAGCGTGCCCGGCAGCTGCGCCGCGGATTGGGCGCCGTTCCACGCAAACTCCAGACCGTCGGCTTCGGGGACGGCCGTCAGCTTGCGGTAGTAGACGGCAGCCGCTTCGGTGTCCGACGGCGCCGCCGTGTAGCCTGCGATGATTTTTTTCATGCGAACTCAACTCGTGACGGACGGCAAGCCTAGCAGGCGCCACGGCAGGCGATCGTTGACATTTGGGACCGCCGGTAAACCGAACGGTCAACCAAACGGCCAACCGAGAAGTCAACCACGCGTCGTCATGCGCTCGCCTGCTTGACCAGTTGCACGAGCTGGCGGATGAGAGGACCCGGGGTCCCCGCACGCGGGGTGATCAGACCGACAGGGACGTCGAAGGCCGGCAAATCTACCGCCAGGCGAACCAATGCGCCCGAGTACAAATCAGCCGTCACCACGCGTTCGGACGCGATCCAGATCGCATCCGACTTGAACGTGTACGTCCGGCAGAACTGCAGGTCGAGTACCTCCACCTGCGTCGACGAGGGCGAGATGCCCCGCGCCATGAAGAGCTGGTGAATTTCCGGCCAGAACAGCGATTGCCGCGGCGGGACCACGATCGGAAACGCGGCGATCGCCGACGCCGAGACCGGGCGCTCCCCCGCCAGCGGATGGCCCTTGCGCGCCACGAAGATATGGCGGTCCGTATAGAGCTGCTCGAACTTCATGCCGGACATTTCGGACGTGGGCGGACAGCGCCCGAGCAGGATATCGATGTCGCCCGCGCGCACGCCGGCGAGCAGCTCGTCGCCCGGGCCGCCGACAATCTCGATCAGGCAGGCCCCGTGCGCGGACGTGAACCGGTGGATGACTTCCGGCAGGAACGTTGCCGAGACCACGGCCATCGCGCCGATCCGGATGCGCGGCGTCCGGGTCAGCCGGCCGCCGGTCGCATTGGCGACGCCGAGCTGCAGCGTGCGGATCGCACCCTCCGCGTAGCTTGCGAACTCGCGTCCCGAATCGGTGAGCGCCATGCCATGCTTCGAGCGCTCGAACAGGCGCGTGCCCAGGTGGGTCTCCAGTTCCCGAATCGTCTTGGAGACCGCCGACTCCGTGATGTGGAATGAATCGGCCACCGCGCGCAGGCTCCCGAGTCGCGCCACTTCGAGCGCGCACGTCAGATGCCGCAGCTTGAGGTGCTTGAAGACCTCGACGATCGGGTCGCGTGCGACGACCTGCTTCCTTACCATGCTGGCAACTCGCGATCCAAGATTGGTCCCACCGGTTCTTTGCGAACCGTTGAGCGTTCGGTTAAGTTAACCACGCAAAAATCAACGCCCCTGCCCGGACGCTCTGATAGCTTATCTCGCGCCGATCGGCCAAGAACCGGCTGCCGAGTCCGCCCCGGCGGCCCCCGTCCCCGCAATCGCGACGACGCAGGGACTTCTCGTCACCCCACCCAATTCGATCGGCAGTCTGGAGGAGAGCATCTTGAACATATCCGGCAACCCACGCCGCGGCCGCCTGGCTGCGTTGCTCGCTTGCGCCGTGGCCGTCATGGCTGCGAACGCCGCCGTCGCGGCCTTCCCGGAAAAGCCCATCCGGCTTTACGTGACCACCGCGCCGGGCGGTGCCAACGACATTGTGTCCCGTCTCGTCGCATCGCACATGGCGAAGACTTTGCACCAGCCCGTCGTCGTCGAAAACCAGGGTGGCGGGGGCGGAACGATTGCGCTCCAATCCTTGGCCCGGGCCGCACCGGATGGCTACTCGCTCGCGATGACGGCCACCACATTCGTCGCCGCGCCCTATCTCTACAAGCAGTTGCCATACGACACGGAAAAGTCGTTCGCGCCCGTGACGCAGGTCGTGACGTTCTACAACATCCTCGTAGCGCGACCCGATTTTCCCGCCAGGACACTGCCCGCGTTCATCGAGTACGCGCGCAAGAACAATGTTTCCAACGGTGGCGGCAACATCGGCGGCCAATCATGGGTCATGCTGCAGAAGCTCAACAGCCTGGCCGGCACGAAGATCGAATATCTTGCGTACAAAGGCGCCGGGCCGGCACTGACCGACCTGATGGGGGGTCACATCGACACGGCGTTTTCGGATCCCGCGTCGATGCGCGCGCTCATCAAGGATGGACGCGTCTCGCCGATCGCGGTTACGACCGCCAAACGTGCGGCCGGTTTTCCCGATGTACCGGCGATCGCCGAAGCGGTGCCCGGCTACGTTGCAGAAGGCTGGATCGGCATGCTCGCGCCGGCTGGAACGCCGGCGGACGTCGTGGCCACGTTGCAGAAGGCGGTTGCCGCGGCGCTGGCCGATCCCGAGATCCGCAACCGCCTGCTCGCCGACGACTTCGGCATCGTCGGCAGCACGCCCGATCAGTTCGCAACCTTCCTCAAGAGCGAGCTCGCCAACTACGGACGCATCATCAAGGCCACCGGCTTCGTGGCCGACGAGCTTCCGAAGTAACGCGTCCCGCACGTCACGCACCTGCACGGAGTCCATCTTGCCGCGTCCCCGCGTCGCCGTAGTCGGCACCAGCCACTGGCACCACAAGTTCTACCGCGAGACTATCGCCAAGGAAGCCGAGGTCGTCGCGTTTTCCGACCCCTCGCCTGCCAAGATCAAGGAAGTGGAGCCGTTCTACGGCTCGGTGGGCGTGGGCGACTGGCGGCAACTGCTGGCAGCCGAACTGCGGCTGGATGCGGTCGTCGTGCTGGCCCCGCACGACGAGATGATGGACGTCAGCCGCGCCTTCATCGCGCGGCACGTTCCTGTCATCCTCGAGAAACCCGGCGGCCTCAACGCCCCGCAGGTCCGCGCGATCGAGGATGCGGCCAAGGCCCAGGGCGTGCCCATCGCGGTCGGGTTCATCCAGCGCGCAGGGCCACTGTGGCGGCTGCTGCAGACCATCGGTCCGCTCGACTACGTGACGTTCACGCATCAATCCGGACCGCCGGAACGCTACATCCCGCAAAGTCCCTGGGCATTGGAGAAAGTCCATGCGGGCGGCGGCTCGTTCATCAACGTCGGCGTGCACTACGTCGACCTGTTCCTGCAAGCCACGCGCGCCCGCGAAGTCGTGGTCCAGGCACAGGCCCAGCGCAGGCTGTCGGCCACGTACGACGTCGAGGACCAGATGACCGCGCTCGTGTCGACGCCCGATGGCGTCTCCGCGGTCATCGAGATCGGCTACATCTATCCCAAGACCCCGTTCGGCCAGCACCTCGAATACCACGCGCGCGGACGCGACGCGTTCCTGGCCATCGACGTCACGGGGAAGATTGTCGTCACGTCCACCGCGACGGGCGAACATACGTCTTCGCAGGAAGACATCACATCGGGACCACTGACACGGCCGTGGATCAGCAGTTGCCTCGCGGGCGTGGCCAATGGCTTCGAGGGATTGCCAGGCATCGCAGACCTGCGGCGCACGATGCAGGTGGTCGACGCGGCTTATGCGAGCGCCGGGTCGGGAACCGCGGTGCGCGCCGCGATCGATTGGTAGCGGCGGCTGCGGGGCCGGCTCTGGGCATTTCTTATCTCGCGCCTTGGGTTCAGAGGCGCTATGGCGGCGCGCGTCTTGAGCTTTCCATGTCCGAACCATCACTTGCACTTGCGTTTGATCGGCAGCCCGTCCTTCTTCGCATAAATTTCAATACAAGATCTTCCATCCGAGTCGATGACCACACGACTGCCAGTGTCGATCGCGTCGAGCAACTCCGAAATTGAGGTATGTCCGTCGCCATCCCAGTCCATATCTTCCATGGAATAACCTGTCTGCGATATCAGCATCGCAACCAGAATTACGGCTGCCAGCGCAACCGCGAGGATCAGAGACAACACGCGTCGAACTACCAATGACGCGCGCATGGTGCTTTGCCACGAGGATCGGTGTCGGGAGTGCGCTCTTGGTTATCGGTGAAGTTCATCGTCACTTCAACACCACCCCATGGGTCTACACGGCTCTGCAGACCGTAAGCCCTTTGATGAGTTGATTCCGTCGCTCGGTCCGATAAGATTGTCGCGAGCGTATCACCCAGCTGCGATGACTCACGAGCGGAATTCCTTTCTGCGACTCTTCGGCTCGCCGCGCGAGCTGATCGCGAAGGCCGAAAGCGACCTTGCGCGCCTCGCCGCAGCGCTTGCTGACGGTCGCCAGCGCGACGCTCTTTGGGCGCTTGCGGACTGCTCGATCAGTACGTTTCACATTGGCGACTGGATTCGTTGTGGCCATACGGACCACCATCGCGCAACGGCTGATCTCGCGACGCAATCCATGCCCATCCGGATGGCACGCGACATCTGTCACGCCGCCAAACACGGCGACCTCATGTGGAAGCCTGCCGACGCAGCTAATCACGGCCCCGTTCTCCGCAAGCTTGAGTACAAGACAATGAAAGGTGGCGACGCGCCGCAGCGGATCGTCGCCGTGGCGCAGGACGGCACCGAACATGACGTGGTTGAGGTGTTACGGCTCGCCATCGCGGCTTGGACGCGATTCATCGTCGAGAATGGCATCCAAGCGCATGCCACGAGCCTTCGTCACCGCCCTCTCGACGGGTGTCGGCCTGGTGGCTGACCGCTCATTCTCGCAAGGCTACCGCATCGTGCTGCACATCTGCACCGTAGCTCGGGCACCCGATATGAGCCGCGAACTGCGCTTATGCGAGCCTCTTCGCGTCACCTTCGGAGCTCGCCCACGTCCTCGACCTCGCATGCTCTCCGCTACGCCATGAGGTCATCCGTATACGGATTGGAACCTGCGGCTCAGGTCCGTACAAGTGTGTGCTTATCGAGAGATAGGTTACACGTCGTTCCGGAGACATAGGTAACACTTCTGGGCTTTGCGGAGCTGCAAATGCCCTGGCAGGAGTGTTCCAAGATGGATGAGCGTCTCCGCTTCGTCGCCCGCCTGCTGGACGGG
>JBGAIC010000113.1:0-5479 GCA_044225845.1 Casimicrobiaceae bacterium | reverse complement strand
TCGTGCAGCACGTCGTCGCCGTGCGCGACGGCCGGCGCGCCGCCCCATCGCCGGGCGGCGTCGACGAGCGACAGCGCGAGATTCGCCATGCGGGACGCGCGCGTCAGCGACTTGAAGCCGCGCGGCCCCGCCGCAGCCGCAAGTCGCGCACCACTTCGCGCGCGGCGTTGCGCCCCGGGATGCCGGTGACGCCGCCCCCCGGATGCGCGCCTGCGCCGCACAGGTACAGTCCGCGCAACGGCATCCGGTAGGCCGCGTTGCCCAGGATCGGCCGCGCGCTGAACAGCTGGTCGAGTCCGAGCGCGCCATGGAAGATGTCGCCGCCGATCAGCCCGAACTCGCGCTCGAGATCCAGCGGCGTCAGCGCGCGGTAACCCAGCACGCTCGCCTTGAAGTTGGGCGCCACGGCGTCTACGGTGGCGATCATCCGCTCGGCGAGCGGCGCACGCGCGTCGTCGAACGACATGCCCGCCACCGCCGGCAATTCCGGATTCACGTGCTGGCAGAAGAGGCTGGCGACGTGCATGCCCGGCGGCGCCAGCGTGTCGTCGACCGTCGACGGGATCAGCATCTCGACGATCGGCGCGCGCGACCAGCCGTCGCGCTTGGCGTCGAAGTACGCGTCCTCCATGTAGCACAGCGTGGGCGCCACGATGATGCCGCTCGAATGATGCGGCGCCTGCGCCGCGCCGGGAAGGCTGCGGAAGTCGGGCAGCGCGGACAGCGCGACGTTCATCCGGAACGTGCCGCTGCCGCAGCGATACGCGTCGATGCGCGCGCGGAAGTCCGGGTCGACGTGCGCCGCCGGCACCAGCTGCTGGTACAGCAGCTTGGGATTGACGTTGGCGATCACGCTGCGCGCGCGCACGATCTCGCCATCGCCGAGCACGACACCGGCCGCACGGCCGTCCGCGACGTGCACCTCGCGCACCGGCGCCGAGAGCCGGATCGCCACGCCGCGCCGCTCGCATTCGCGCGCCATCGCTTGCGTGATTGCGCCCATGCCGCCGCGTGCATGGCCCCACTGCCCGCGCTTGCCGTTCACTTCGCCGAACACGTGGTGCAGCAGCACGTACGCGGAACCGGGCGTGTACGGGCTCTGGAAGTTGCCGACGACGGCGTCGAAGCCGAACGCCGCCTTGATCGGCGCGGACTCGAACCAGTGGTCCAGGATCTCGCCGGCGCTCTTGGTGAAGAGGTCCAGCACGTCGCGCTGGCCCGCGCGGCCCAGTGCGCGGAAACGGCGCGCCACCTTGAGGCCGTCGAGCAGCGTGGCAACGCCGCCGCCGACGTTGGGCGGCGTCACGTGCAAGAGCTCGCGCAGCACGTCGGCGACACGGTCGAGCATCGCGTAGTAGTCGGGCAGCCGCGCCGCGTCACGCGCCGACCAGCGTGCCACCTCGCGCTGCGTGGCCTCGAGCCCGCCGCCGACTTTCAGGAACGCGTCATCCGCGAGCGGCAGGAAGTTGGAGAACGGACGCTCGCTGACCGTGAGGCCGTGCTCGCGCAAGCGCAGGTCGCGGATGACGGCGGGATCGAGCAGGCTGACCGTATAGCTCGCCGTCGAGTTGCGGAAGCCCGGGTGGAATTCCTCGGTGACCGCGGCGCCGCCGACCACCGCGCGCCGCTCGACGATGGCGACGCGCGCGCCGGCCGCCGCGAGATAGGCGGCACAGACGAGGCCGTTGTGGCCCGCGCCGATGATGACCGCGTCGAGGTCGTGCGCGCGCGTGGCCATCGCGTCGTTGCGCCGAGCGCTGGAACGGCTCGCGGCCGCGTCAGCCGTCCATGCCCGCGGCGACGATCGAGAAGCCGCAGTCGACGTAAGTCACTTCGCCGGTGATCGCGGACGCGAGCGGCGACAGGTAGAACGCGGCGACGTTGCCCACTTCCTCGATCGTCACGTTCCGCCGCAGCGGCGCGCTCTTCTCGACGAACTGCAGGATCTTGCCGAAGCCGCCGATGCCCGCGGCGGCGAGCGTCTTGATCGGTCCCGCCGACAGCGCATTGACGCGGATCTGCTGCGGCCCGAGCGACGCCGCGAGATAGCGGACGTTCGCCTCGAGGCTCGCCTTCGCGAGGCCCATCACGTTGTAGTTGGGGATGGCGCGCACCGCGCCGAGGTAGGTCAGCGTCAGGATCGAGCCGCCGTCCGCCTGCATCAGCGGCCGCGCGCCACGCGCCAGCGCCGCCAGGCTGTAACTCGAGATGTCGTGCGCGGTGGCGAACGCTTCGCGTGTCATGCCGTCGAGCAGGTCGCCGGCCAGCGCCTCGCGCGGCGCGAACGCGATCGAGTGCAGCATGCCGTCGAGCGTGCCCCATTCGCGCCCGAGGCCGTCGAACAGCGCCGCGATGTCGTCGTCGCGCGCGACGTCGCATTTCAACACCGGCACGGTCCCGAAATCGGCGGCGAGCTTCAGCACGCGATCCTTCAGGTCGTCGTTGACGTAGGTGAACGCGAGCGCCGCACCTTCGCGCTGGCACGCACGCGCCACGCCGTACGCGATCGAGCGGTTGGACAGCACGCCGGTGACGAGGATTTTCTTGCCGTCGAGGAAGCCCATCGCGTTTCCTTGCGCTGATCAGTTCATGAACGACGTGACGGGACCGACCACGCCGCACAGCGCGCGGTTGTTCGCTTCGCCCGGCTTCGTGTCCTCGGCGTTGCGACCCCAATGCAACACCACCGAGCGGCCCTGCAGGCTGTTCTCGCCACTGATGTGCACGCCGGGGATCTGGAACGTCCGCTGCATGTCGCCTTCGCTGTTGGTGTGCAGCTCCGGCGCCAGCTCGGCGGCGGGCCTGGTGCTGCCCGGCGGCGCCCACGGCGGGCCCGCCGAGAAGAAATTCGGCGACGAGCAGTTGCCGTTGGCGTGGATCGCCAGCCGGTACGTGCCCGGCGCAATGTTCGTGATGAATACGGTGACGAGCACGCCGTCGCCGCGATCCGTGAACTTGACGGTGCCTTGCCACGGCCCGTTGCCGGGCGCCTTCAACTGTGCCTCGACCACCGGGCCCTTGCCCGCGACCGATTCCTTCGTCGCATCCACGGCGGCGCAGGCGGCCAGGGCGCCTGCGGTGGCGGCGAGCGCAGCGTTGCGCAGGATGGGCATGGGGCGTGAACCTTCGACGGGCGAAACCGCGAATGATACGGCACGCCCATGCCGCGCCGCAGCGGGCGCCCTGCGCGCGACGGTTAGAATCGGTCTTTCGCATTCCTGTCTGCACCGTCGCCGCATGTCCACGATGACCCCCGAGGAGATCGTCTCCGAACTCGACAAGCACATCGTCGGGCAGACGCGCGCCAAGCGCGCCGTGGCCATCGCGCTGCGCAATCGCTGGCGCCGCCAGCAGATCCCGGATCCGCTGCGCCAGGAGATCACGCCGAAGAACATCCTGATGATCGGGCCCACCGGCGTGGGCAAGACCGAGATCGCGCGCCGGCTCGCGCGCCTGGCCGATGCGCCTTTCGTCAAGGTGGAGGCCACCAAGTTCACTGAAGTGGGCTACGTGGGCCGCGACGTCGACACGATCGTGCGCGACCTTGCCGAAGTCGCCGTCAAGCAGACGCGCGAAGCCGAAATGCGCAAGGTGCGCGACCGCGCCGCCGACGCCGCCGAGGAGCGCGTGCTGGACGTGCTGCTGCCGCCGTCGCGCGAAGTGAACTTCCACGACATGCAGCCCACCGATTCCGGCACGCGCCAGAAATTCCGCAAGATGCTGCGCGAGGGCCGCTTCGACGACAAGGAGATCGAGGTCGAGGTGGCCGCGCTGCCGCCGGGCATGGAGATCATGGCGCCGCCGGGCATGGAGGACCTCTCGTCACAGCTGCAGGGCATGTTCCAGCAGCTTGGCGGCGGCCGCAAGCGCGCGCAGAAGATGAAGGTGCCCGAGGCGCTGAAGGTGCTCACCGACGAGGAAGCGGGCAAGCTGCTCAACGAGGACGAGATCAAGGCGCGCGCCATCGCCAATGCCGAGCAGAACGGCATCGTGTTCATCGACGAGATCGACAAGATCGCCACGCGCTCGGATGCAAGCGGCGTCGACGTCTCGCGCCAGGGCGTGCAGCGCGACCTCTTGCCGCTGGTCGAAGGCTCGGCGGTCACGACCAAGTACGGTGTCGTGCGCACCGACCACGTGCTGTTCATCGCGTCGGGGGCGTTCCACCTGTCCAAGCCTTCCGACCTCATTCCGGAGTTGCAGGGGCGCTTCCCGATCCGCGTCGAGCTCGACTCGCTGTCGGTGGCCGATTTCGAGCAGATCCTCACGGCGACGGACGCCTGCCTGACGCGCCAGTACGAAGCGCTGCTGCGCACCGAGAACGTGGAGCTCGTGTTCGCGCCCGACGGCGTGAAGCGGCTCGCCGAGATCGCGTTCGCCGTCAACGACAAGCAGGAGAACATCGGCGCGCGCCGGCTCTACACGGTAATGGAGCGGCTGCTCGACGACGTCTCGTTCAACGCATCGAAGTACGACCGGCACGCGATCACGATCGACGCGGCGTACGTGGAGGACAAGCTCGCGGGCATCGCGGGCGACGACAATCTCGCGCGCTACATCCTGTGATCGCGCGCCTCCTCGGCATCATCCTGCCGGTCTTCTCGATCGTGGCGCTCGGCTGGGTGTTCGGCCGGCGCGCAAAGCCGGACATGGCCTGGGTCAACCGGATCAGCATGAACATGCTGGCGCCGGCACTCGTGTTCTCGGCACTCGCCGGCGGGCATTTCGACGTGCGCGCCAATGCCGTGCTGATGCTCGCGTCGCTCGGTGTCGTGCTGGGCTCGGGGCTGCTCGCCTGGCCCGTCGCGCGGTGGCTCAAGATCGACTACCGCACGTTCCTGCCGCCGATGATGTTCAACAACTGCGGCAACATCGGGTTGCCGCTTGCCGCGCTCGCGTTCGGTCCCGCGGGCTTCGCGCCGATGGTCGCGCTGTTCACGATTTCCAACCTGCTGCATTTTTCGCTGGGCATGTGGATCGTCGACCACCATGCGCGTTGGTCCAACCTCGTGCGCAATCCCATCGTCGTGTCCACGTTCCTGGGCTTCGCGTGCGCCGTGTGGCAGCCGCCGATCCCGTCGTGGATGCAGACGGCCATCCACATGCTGGGCGAGGCGCTGGTCCCGATGATGCTCCTGTCGCTGGGCGTGCGGCTCACGACGCTGTCGTGGCATGGCGCGCGGATCGGCGTGATCGGCGGCGCCGTGTGCGCGCTGTCCGGCCTTGCGATGGCGGCGATCCTGATCCCGCTGCTGCGACTCGATCCGCTGCAGGCGGGCCTGCTCTACCTGTTCGGCTGCCTGCCGCCCGCCGTGCTCAACTTCATGGTCGCCGAGCAGTTCAACCGCGAGCCGGACAAGGTGGCGTCGATCGTGCTGATCGGCAACGCGATGTCGCTGATCTTCGTGCCGATCGGGTTGGCGTTGGCGCTCCGTTAATTGGGGTCACGCCATTAAATGGGGTCAGACACCAAATTCCG
>JBGAIC010000112.1:0-5722 GCA_044225845.1 Casimicrobiaceae bacterium | reverse complement strand
GCCGACGCTCGCGCCCGACGGCAGCACGGCCTGCGCCGCCGTCACCAGCTTCACCATGGACACGAACGAGTCGGCGACCGAGCTGTGGATGTTCCCGACCGGCTTGGCCGGCGCCCGCCGCGCCGCGCGCCGCCTGACTGCAGGGAGCAAGGATTCGGACCCACACTGGTCGCCGACCGGTGAGCGCATCGCGTTCACGGCCAAGCGCGGCGACGACAAGGAGCCCCAGCTGTACGTGATCGCGGCCGACGGCGGCGAGGCGCGGCGGGTGACCACGCTCGCCACCGGCTGCCACGGGCTCAAGTGGTTCCCGGACGGCAAGCGCATCGCGTTCGTCTCGCGCGTGTGGCCGGACCTCGCGACCGACGCGGCGCAGGCGCGGCGGCTCAAGGAGCGCGCCGACGACAAGGTCAAGGCCTTCGTCACCGAGCATGGCGAATACCGGTACTGGGACCATTGGCTCACCGACGGCCGCGAGGCGCACCTGTTCGTCTGCGACGTCGCCACCGGCCGTTGCCGCGACCTGATGGCCGGCAGCGGCCTGCAGCTGCCGCCGTGGGACCCGGCAGGGTCCGACTACGACGTCGCACCCGACGGCCGCGAGGTCGTCGTGTCCATCGATCGCGCGCCGGAGCAGGGCATGATGCATCGGCGCGACCTGGTGCTGATCGACGTCGCGACGAAGCGCCGGCGCGTCCTGACGGAAGGCAGCGGCATGGACGACGGGCATCCGGTCTTCTCGCCGGACGGCCGCTGGATCGCGCACGTCGCGCTGGACGCGCACGTCGCCTTCGACGCAGCGCGCGTTCAACGACCAGGGCCACCTGCGCGTCGTCGACCGCAGGAGTGGTGCCGCGCGCCGGTTGGCGACGCGCTTCGACCGCGGCGTCGGGCACGTGGCGTGGGCGCCGGACGGTCGCGCGCTGCGCTTCACGTCCGAGGACCGCGGCCGCATCGGCCTCTGGTCGCTCGCGCTCGACGCGGCGCTGCCGGTGCCGCTCGTCGCGGGCGGCACCGTCGGCGCCTTCGCGCAATCGCGCGACGGCGGCGTGCTCGCGTTCGACCGCGCGACGCCGCGCATCCGCCTGCGCTGTTCGCATGCCGCGGCGACGGCACCGGCGAGCGGCCGATCGAGACGCTCAATGCCGCGATCCTCGGCCGCCACGCGTTCGGCGAGACGAAGGAGATGACCGTCAAGGGCTGGGGTGGCGAGCCGGTCCAGGTATGGGTGACGTATCCGCCCAACTTCGACCCGAAGAAGAAGTGGCCGCTGATGCACTCGATCCACGGCGGCCCGCATTCCGCGCACCACGACGGCTGGCACTTCCGCTGGAACGCGCACGTGTTCGCCGGCTGGGGCTACGTCGTCGCGATGGTCAACTACCACGGCTCGACGGGCTTCGGCCAGCGCTTCATCGAGTCGATCACGGGCCGCTACGGCGAGAAGGAATACGCGGACGTGGAGGCCGCCACCGACCACCTGCTTGCGCGCGGCTACATCGACCGCAAGCGCCTCGTCGGCACGGGGGGCAGCTACGGCGGCTACATGGTCGCGTACATGAACGGCCATACGGACCGCTACGCGGCCTACGTGTGCCATGCCGGGTGCTACGACTGGGTGTCGATGATGGCGACCGACGGCTACAGTTCTTCGCCAAGGAGCTGGGTGCCTACCACTGGAACAACATGCCGAAGGTGCTCGCGCAGTCGCCGCACCACTTCGTCAGGCGCGCCGTGACGCCGACGCTCGTGATCCACGGTGACCTCGACTACCGCGTGCCGGGGACGCAGGGGCTGCAGTACTACAACACGCTGAAGGCCAAGGACGTCGACGCGCGGCTCGTCTACTTCCCCGACGAGAACCACTGGATCCTGAAGCCGCAGAACTCGCGCCTCTGGTACCGCGAGTTCGAGCAGTGGGTGCGCCGCTACGCGCCGGGCGGGTCGGGGTCGCGGCCGCCGCGCCGCGCCGGCCAGTCCGCCGCCGCAAGGGCTGAAACCTCGTCGCGCGGAGGGTCTTGAAACGGCAAGGGCTCCCCAGATTCGGATCGACGCCGGCCTCCCGGGACATCGCGCACGGCGCGGACCCGGGGCGACGGCACCCTCTATCCGGATACGAAGGAACCCATGACCCGAGTGCAAGTGTATGACCCGTTCGCGCAGCGCGCGTTCGACGAGATCGTCCGCGGGCTGTTCGGCCCGGTGCGCGTCGAGCGCAACGAGAACGCGGCGCCCATCCGCATCGACGTGACGGAAGGCGGACAACGCCTACGTCGTCCACGCCGAGATTCCCGGCGTGAAGAAGGACGAGATCCAGGTGACGATCGAAGGCAACCAGGTGACGATCGCCGCCGAAGTGAAGCGCGCGCGCGAAACGAAGGAAGGCGAGCGCGTGCTGCGCAGCGAGCGTTACGTCGGCGCCGTGCAGCGCAGCTTCACGCTGCCGGCCGAGCTCGACGAAGCCGCCAGCGAGGCGAAGTACGCCGACGGCGTGCTGGAACTGAAGCTCGCGAAGAAGCAGCCGGAAGCGGCGCGCAAGCTGACCATCCAGTAACGCGACGTCCCGCGCCACGCGCGCGGCGGCAATGCGGCGGCGGTGCTGGGATGCCCGGCGCCGCCGTCGTCACGTCCGCGCCTCAGCGGATGCGGCGCGGCGTGATCTCCTCCTCGATGTTGTCGCGGAAGTAGCTCCACGGCGACGACGCGCCGCTGAAGCGCCGCCACATCTCGGGCGAGATGCCGGCGTATTCGAACGTGCCGCTCGTCAGCTCGACGACGAGCTTGCGCGTCGCGGCGTCGTAACCGGCGGCGCGCAGGTTGCCGCCGGACAGCTTCTTCATTTCCATCGTCGTCGTCCTCGCGTGCGCCGCGCGCCGGCCGGGTCGCCGCTGCGCGCACGGCCGGTGGTACGCGGTGATAAGTTTCCCGCGGCCTCGACTGCCTTCGTCTCGATGATCCGTCGCCCGTTCACCGCCTCCTGCCGCGCTCTTCGCGCTGGCCGCGACCACCGTGCGCAGCGCCGCCGCCTGCGGCCCGACCGGCACGCTGCGCGTCGCCTATTCGATCGCCGAGACGAGCTTCGATCCCGCGTTCGGCAACGATGCGGCGTCCGACGGTGTCATCAGCAACGTCTACGACACGCTGCTCGACTACGACTATCTCGCGCGCCCGGTGAAGCTGGTGCCGCGCGCGGCCGAGGCGCTGCCGGTGGTCAGCGACAACGGCGCCACGTACACGTTCAAGCTGCGGCGCGGCGTGTATTTCCAGGACGATCCCGCGTTCAACGGCAAGCGCCGCGAGCTGACGGCGGCCGACGTCGTGTACAGCTACAAGCGCCACCTCGATCCCGCGCAGCGCTCGCCGTGGGCGAGCCTGCTCGAAGGCCGGCTGGTCGGCGGCGACGAGGCGCAGGACCGAACGCGCGCAAGACGGGCAAGTTCGACTACGACACGCCGTTCGCGGGCCTGGAGGCCGTCGACCGCTACACGTTCCGCCTGCGCCTGAAGGCGCCGGACTACCGCTTCGCCTAGGTCGTCGCGATGCCCGCGCTGTCGATCCTCGCGCGCGAGGTCGTCGAGCGCTACGGCACCGACATCGGCGCGCACCCGGTCGGCACCGGCCCGTACCGGCTCGGCGAGTACAAGCGCAGCGCGCGGATCGTGCTGGACGCCAATCCCGACGTTCCGCAGCAGATCTATACGCCGCCGCCGGACGTGCCGGCCGCGTCGCGCGACATCGCGAAGGCGCTCGCCGGCAAGACGCTGCCGCGCAACGCGCGCATCGAGATCAGCATCATCGAGGAGGGCCAGTCGACGTGGCTCGCGTTCCTGCGCGGCGAGCTCGACCTGATCGACACGTTCCCGGCGCAGTTCGTCGACCAGCTGCTGACGCCGCAGGGCTCGCTGCGGCCGGAGCTTGCCGCGCGCGGCATCCAGCACCGGCCTTTCGTGCGGCCCAACGTCTGGTGGGACTACTTCAACATGGAAGACCCGATGGTCGGCGGCTACACGCCGGCGCAGATCGCGTTGCGCCGCGCGATCGGCATGGGCTTCGACGAACAGGCGTTCATCGAGGTCGTGCTGAAGGGCCGCGCGCTGCCGGCGCCGATCCCGATTCCGCCGGACGTCGAAGGCTACACCGGCGCGGACCACGAACGCGCAGCTGTACGATCCCGCGGCCGCGCGCGCGCTGCTGGACCGCTTCGGCTACAAGGATCGCGACGGCGACGGCTTCCGCGAACGGCCCGACGGCAGCCCGCTGACCGTGCAGTTCTGGACGGCGCCGACGTCGACCGGTCGCCTGGGCAGAGGAGATCTGGAAGAAGTACATGGACGCGATCGGCGTGCGCTTCGAGTTCCACCAGGACCGCGTGCCGGAACTGCGCAAGATGGGGCGCCAGGGCAAGATCATGATGCGGCACGACGGCTGGAACGCCGACTATCCGGACGCCGAGAACTTCATGCAGAACCTGTACGGCGGCAACATCGGGCAGAGCAACGTGACGCGCTTCCGGCTGCCGGCGTACGTCGAGCTGTTCCTGAAGGCGCGCGCGCTGCGCGACGGGCCGGAGCGCGACGCGCTGTTCGCGAAGATGACCGACCTCGTGCTCGCCTACGCGCCGTGGCGTCTCGCGTACTACCTGCTCGAGGATCCGGTGGCGCAGCCGCGCGTGCGCAACTTTGTGCCCGCGCGGTCCGTTCGGACGATCTGGATAGCCTCGACGTCGACCCGCGCCCGCAATGACCGCGCGTCGCGCGCGGCGACGTTACATGTTGAGGAACGGGTTGGTCGACTTCTTCGGCACCATCAGCGGCTCGCAGGACGTCAGCGCCGTCGACTGGCCGTCCTTGGACAGGCGCAGGTTGTTGTTGGTGCCGGTGAGTTCCATCATGCCGTTGGAAAAGCGCATCTGCCCCGGCATCGTGCTGCCGATCTGGTAGAGGTTCACGCGCTCGCCGTTGGGCGGCAGCAGCAGCCGTGCTTCCTGGTCCACGAAGCGGATGAGGACGCGCGCGCCCGCCATCTGGCATTGCACGGTGTCTTCGGATGGCACCATCTCGTCGCCGGTGGCGCAGGCCGCCAGCAGCGCGACGAGGGGAAGGAGCCGGGCGGCGCGTGGAATCATCGGGCGGGCTGCGTACGGTGACGCGGCGAGCATAGCACGCGACACGCTCAGCATTCGGTGACGTTCAGCGCGGCGCCGGCCGGCGACGCGTCCTTGTAGCGCGTGGCCATCGAGCGCGCGGATTCGATCATCGACTGCACCACGTTGTCGAGGCCCACCACCGGGTTCTGGCGCGCCAATGCCGTGTGCGCGGCCACGTGCGCCTGCGCCGCCGCGGCCGCGTTGCGCGCGATGCAGGGCTTCTGCATGAGGCCCGCCGCGGGGTCGCAGGCCTGGCCGAGATGCGGCGCGAGCGCGAGTTCCGCGGCGAGCAGCACCTGCGCATTCGTCGCGCCGAGCAACGCCGCATAGCCCGCGGCCGCCATCGCGGACGCGACGCCGACCACGCCCTGGCAGCCGGCCTGGCGCAGGCCCAGCGTGCGCAGCAGGCCGCCGACCACGCCCGCGGTCAGCAGGTACTCGACGGTGCCTTCGTCGGCTTCGAGCGGCCCCGCGTTGTACCAGTGCGCGAGCAGCGCCGCCACCGGGCCGGCGGCGCCCTGGGTCGGTGCCGCGACGACGGCGCCGCCCGCCGCGTTTTCCTCCGCCACGGCCTGC
>JBGAIC010000111.1:0-5498 GCA_044225845.1 Casimicrobiaceae bacterium | reverse complement strand
CCACCTACCTGATCGCCGGCAACGTGCTCGCGGCGGAAGCGGCGCCGCAGGCGAAGGGCGTACCCATTTTCATGGCGCACGGCCTCTACGACCCGGTGGTGCAGCTCGCGTGGGCGGAAGCCTCGCGCGCGCAACTCGCGGCACTGGGCTATCACGTCGAATGGCACACCTATCCGATGGAACACTCGGCGGTGATGGAGGAGGTGGTCGCCATCGGCGCATTCCTGCGGCGCGTGCTGGGCTGACGCACGCCGCCCGAATGACCGACCTGCAGACGCCGTTCGACGCGGCGGTCGTCATCACGACGATCGTGCGGCCGACGCTGGCGCAGGCCGTGCGCTCGGTCTACGCGCAGCGCTTCGACGGGCGCATCCAGGTGCTCGTCGGCGTCGACCGCTGCACGGGGGATCGGGAGTTGCTCGCGACGCTCGCACGCGAATGCCCGTCGCATTGCGCGCTGACGGTCGTCGACCTCGGCTACTCGACGTCGCGGCGCAACGGCGGCCTGCATCCCAGCGACTACGGCGGCGCGTTGCGCACGATCCTGAGCTTCGCGGCGAACAGCCGCTGGCTGGCCTACCTCGACGACGACAACTGGTATGCGCCGAACCACCTCGCGTCGCTGCGCGCCGCGGCTGCGGGCAAGGCCTGGGCGTTCGCACAACGTTACATCGTCGACGCGGCGTCCGACCGCGTGGTCTGCGTGGACCGTTGGGAATCGGTGGGACCGGGCCACGGCGTGTTCCGCGACTCGCGCGGCGGCTTCGTCGACACGAGTTGCTTCCTGATCGACAAGCTCGCGTGTGGCGACGCTCTGGCCGAATGGACGTTGCTGCGCCACGGCGGCGGCGCGGGGGGCGACGTCCAGGTATTCGCGAAGCTGCGCGACCGGCCCTGGGGCACGCACGGCGAGCCCACCGTGTATTACCGCGTGCGCCTTGCCAACCAGCATCGCTACATGCTGTGGCAGATGAAGAAAGCGGGTGCGGACCTTGCGCAATTCATGAAGCCCGAGGACCTGCCGGGCGACGACGTCTGGGCGCAGTGCGCGGCCTTCGATCGCGGCGAGGCGGTTACCGCCGTGCACGATCCGCGGCGTCCCGCGCCTCCCGCGTGAGCACGTCCATGGACGCGCCGGGGCCTGCGTTCACGCGCCGCCTGGCAGCGCCCGCCACCGCGCGCGAACTCGCGGTGGCCGTGGGCGAGCCGAGGGCCGAGATCGTCGGCGATGCGGAGGTGCGGGCCGATGGCGTCGCATCGCTGGCGGCAGCGCCCGCCCACGCACTGACGTTCTGCGATCGCGCCGACGCGCATGCGGCGCTTGCCGCGTCGGCTGCGGCGATCGTCGTCGTTCCGCGCCATGCCGAGATGCCGGCGCGGGCCGGGCGCGCCTATCTCGTCGTCGCGGACGTGCGCGCCGCGTTCATCGCGCTCGTCGAACGCCTGTGGCCGGGCAGCGCGCGGCCGCCGTCGCCGGCGTCCGGCATCGCCGCGGATGCCGTGGTCGACGCCACCGCGCGGGTGGCCGCCACGGCGATCGTCGGCAGCGGCGCACGCATCGGCGCCCGCACGGTCGTCGACGCGGGCGCCATCGTGTACGCGGGCGCGAGCATCGGCGCCGATTGCACGATCGGTCCGCACGCGGTGATCGGCCACGTCGGGCTCGCCTATCACGACACGGCGGACGGCTGGCGGCTGTTCTTCCCGCACCTCGCGGGCGTGCGCATCGGCGATCGCGTCGACGTCGGCGCGCAGACGGTGGTGTGCCGCGGCATGCTGACGGATACGGTGATCGATCACGACGCCAAACTCGGCAGCCTGGTCTACGTCAGTCACGGCGTGACCATCGGCGCGCGCGCGTGGATTTCGGCGAGCTGCGCGATTGCGGGCCATGCGGTGGTGGCGGACGATGCGCTGCTCGGCATCGGCGCGATCGTCGTCGACAACGTCGATGTCGGGCCCGGTGTGCTCGTGGCCGGTGGCGGCGTCGTGACACGCCACGCGGTCGCCGGCGAGCGGCTGGCCGGCGTGCCCGCGAAGCCCGCCGTGCGGATGCGGCGCTTCGGGCCGACGCCGCGCGACCGCGGCGATTGAGCGCCGGCGCCCGGTGGCGGAGGGGACTCGTTCGTCGTCGACTCGAGCAACGCGCCGGTAATCATTGCGGGCGCGCCGACGATCATTGCACCTGGATCGAGCGCACGCCCACGGGGCAAGGCGGTGCCTCCTGGGCCAATGGTCTTGCGGGTCCGTCAGCCCGGCGACTCGGTGCCGGGCGCGACGGTGTCCGGTGCTGCGGCCTCGCCTGCCGCGGGGGGCGCCGCGCCGCGGCGGGCCAGCGCCTCGCGCAACAGGAATTCGATCTGCGCGTTGACGCTGCGCAGCTCCCGCTGCGCGAGCGATTCCAGCGCGCTCCATAGCGCGGGGTCCATCCGCAGCAGGAAGGCCTTGCGTTCCGCCATCGGTCAGCGCGGCGGCGGGCGCCGGAAGCGCAGCGACAGCGAGATCGCCCAGACGCCCATCGCGACCAGGAAGCCGACGAGCGCGGCGATGAACGGGCCGCTCGCAAGCGACGGCGGCTGGCGATGGTTCGCCGCGACGACGATCAGGTGGATCGCCATGAGGAAGACGGCGAGCAGCGCCGCGACCCCCAGCGGCACGAGCGTGGTGAGCGCCGCCATGAAGTGCACGTAGTCGTCGCGCGGCATGAAGCTGCCGGCAACGCCATTCGCGGCGAAGTGGCTCGCCACCACCGGCGGCAGCGCTTGCCCAGTGGCCATGACGATGGCGCCGCACGCGACGATCACGACGAACCCGAGCGCGTACACGAGGCGGTCCATGGCGACCTCAGCCCGGGTACAGCGTGCCGGTATTGACCACCGGCTGCACTTCGCTGTCGGCGCACAGCACGGTCATCAGGTTCGACACCATCGCGGCGCGCCGCTCGGTGTCGAGTTCCACGACCTTCTTCGCCGACAGCTCGGTGAGCGCCATGTCGACCATCGACACGGCGCCGTGCACGATCTTGCGGCGCGCGGCGATGATCGCCTCCGCCTGCTGCCGGCGCAGCATCACCTGCGCGATCTCGGGCGCGTAGGCGAGGTGCGTCAGGCGCGCCTCGTCGACGTCGACGCCGGCAGGATCGAGCCGCGCCTGCAATTCCCTGACGAGCGCGCGGGCGACGACGTCGGCGCTGCCCAGCAGCGTGGCGTCGTTTTCGCGTGACGGTTCGTCGGCCAGGCCTTCGCCGCTGTCGTACGCGAACGACGACGCGAGGTGGCGTACCGCGGCCTCGCTCTGCACCTGCACGAATTTCTCGTAGTCGTCGACATCGAACGCGGCCTTGGCGGTGTCGTGCACGTGCCAGACGACGACGGCCGCGATCTCGATCGGGTTGCCGCGCGCGTCGTTGACCTTCAGCGGTTCGCCGGTGAGGTTGCGGGCGCGCACCGAGATCCGGCGGCGCGTGTAGAACGGGTTGGTGGCGCGCAGGCCGGGCACGCGGCTCGTGCCGCGGTAGGCGCCGAAGAGCTGCATGATCACGGCTTCGTTCGGCTGCAGCGTGTAGAGGCCCGCGAGCGTGAACACGCCGGCGAGCAGGACGACGACGGCGATGGCGATCGTCGCGAGCGATGGCGCGCCGGACACGAGCGTCGAGATCAGCAGCCACAGCGCGGCGCCCGCCAGCACAAGGCCGACGAACAACGCGACGAAGCCGTTCCACGTCGTGACCGATTGCTCGGTGTGGCTGCCGGCGGGCTGAAAGCGGGGCGCATCCATGGTCGACTCCTCGGGGGCTGGTCTGTATCGAAATGATATCACTTCGATATGCTCCGTCAAGGGTCCGGCCCGAAAAAAAACGGCCGCCCTACAGCGGCGGCCGGTGCCCTCACAACGGGCAGTCAGGGAGATTCACACCACATACAGCTGCTGCAAACGGCTACTGCGGTTGCACGGGGCGGTGGCGGGGACGGGAGAGGGTCCCCGCCACCGGCGCGCCGCAAGGGGGGTACGGCGCGCGGGGGAACGGTGCTGCGATACGTCAGCCGATGTTCACCGGCACGAAGATCCGCGCGTCGTCGCGTTGCACGAGCAGCGCCACGACCTTGCCGGACTTGCCGATCAGCTCCTTGAGCTGCGCGGCGCTCTTCACCGGCACGCGGTTGACGGACAGGATCACGTCGCCTTGCTGGATGCCGGCACGTTCGGCAGCGCCGGTCACCTGCTCGACGACCACGCCACCGTCGATCTGCGCCTCGGACTTCTCCTCGGCGGTCAGCGCGCGCACCGCCACGCCGAGCTTGCCGGGGGACGCGGCGCCGTCGTCGTTCAGCGCCACCTTCTCGGCGGCGTCGCGCGAGCCGATCTTCGCGTCGAGCGTGATCGACTTGCCGTCGCGCCACACGTCGAGCTTGGCCGCGGAGCCGGGTGCCAGCGAGGCGACCATTGCCGGCAACTCGCTCGAGCGCGTGATCGGCTTGCCGTTGAACGCCGTGATCACGTCGCCCGGCTGCAGGCCGGCCTTGGCGCCGGGACCGTCCTTCTGCACGGTGCCCACCAGCGCGCCGCCCGGTTGCTTCAAGCCGAAGTTGTCGGCGAGATCCTGGTTCACTTCCTGGATCGTCACGCCGAGCATGCCGTGGCTCACCTTGCCGTTCTTGACGATCTGGTCCTTGACGTCGAGCGCGACGTTGATGGGAATCGCGAACGACAGGCCCTGGAAGCCGCCCGAGCGGGAGTAGATCTGCGAGTTGATGCCGATCACTTCGCCATTCAGGTTGAACAGCGGGCCGCCGGAATTGCCGGGATTCACCGCCGCGTCCGTCTGGATGAAGGGGACGATCGAATCGCCCGGCAGCGCGCGCGACTTGGCGCTGACGATGCCCTTGGTCACCGTGTTCTCGAGGCCGAACGGCGCGCCGATCGCCACGACCCAGTCGCCGACGCGCGTCGCGTCGGAATTGCCGGTGGCGACGACGGGCAGGTTCTTCGCTTCGATGCGCAGCACCGCGATGTCGGTCGCCTTGTCGACGCCCAGGACCTTGGCCGTGTACTCGCGCCGATCCTGCAGCTGCACCGTCACCGTGTCCGCACCGTCGACGACGTGCGCGTTGGTCAGCACGATGCCGCTGGCGTCCACGATGAAGCCCGAGCCCAGCCCGCGCGACGGGCCTTGCTGCTGCTCGCCCTGGTCGGGCATCTGGAACCACGGCGGCAGGTTGGGCATGTTGCGGCCGCCGCTGGCGGTCTTGCGCGCGACCTTCTCGGTGCTGATCTCGACGACCGCGGCGCCGTTGCGCGCGACGAGGTCGGCGATGTTCGGCAGCGCGGCGGCATTGGTGTTGCCCCCGGTCGTCAGCGCGACCGGCGTGGCGACCGCGTCGAACGCGGCGGCCTGCATCTGCGGCGCGGGCGTGGTCGCGGGAGTGGCGGCGACGGCGTTCGTCGCCGTGGCATGGCGGTCGGCGACGATGGCGCCGATGCCGAAGGCAGCGGCAACG
>JBGAIC010000025.1:0-49217 GCA_044225845.1 Casimicrobiaceae bacterium | reverse complement strand
GGCAACCACCAACCAGATTGGCCCCAAGGAAATGGAGTCTGACCCCAATTTCTCTCTGACCCCAATTCCTGCGTAAGCGCGGCAGTCGCGCCGCGACCAATTCCCACGGCCGGCGCGAGCCGCCGGCGTCCACGGGAGAACGCGATGGCGCTCGACATGCAGAAGCTCGACCAGTTCATGGGCAAGTTCGTCGGCGACCTCGGCGCGACGCTCGGCGCCGGCATGGTGGTGATCGGTGAGGAACTCGGCCTGTACAAGGCGCTGGCGCAGAAGCCGGCCACGTCCGCCGAGCTCGCGCATGAGACGGGCACCGACGAACGCTACGTCCGCGAGTGGGCCTCGTCGCAGGCCGCCGCGGGCTACATCGAGTACGACGCGGCGACGCGACGATTCTCGATGACCGAAGAGCAGGCCTTCGCGCTCGCCAACGAGGACGGCCCCGCCTACGTGCCCGGCGCGTTCGAGCTGGCGCTCGCGGCGCTGAAAGCCGTGCCGAAGATGACGGCGAACTTCCGCACCGGGGCAGGACTGGGCTGGCACGAGCACGACCCCGGCCTCTTCCACGGCACCGAGCGCTTCTTCCGGCCGGGCTATGCGGCGCACCTCGTCCAGGAATGGCTGCCGGCGCTCGAAGGCGTCGTGGCCAAGCTCGAGCGCGGCGCCCAGGTGGCCGACGTCGGCTGCGGCCACGGTGCGTCGACCATCCTGATGGCGCAGGCCTACCCCGCCAGCCGCTTCACCGGCTTCGACTACCACGCGCCGTCCATCGAGGCGGCGCGCCGCTCGGCGGCACGAGCGGGCGTGGCCGACCGCGTGACGTTCGCCGTCGCATCCGCCAAGGACTTCCCGGGCGCGGGCTACGACCTCGTCACGTTCTTCGACTGCCTGCACGACATGGGCGACCCGGCGGGTGCCGCGGCGCACGTGCGCCAGGCGCTGGCACCGGACGGCACGTGGATGATCGTGGAGCCGTTTGCGCACGACGCGCTCGAGAACAACCTGAACCCGGTGGGGCGCGTCTTCTACTCGGGCTCGACGCTCATCTGCACGCCGGCGTCCCGCTCGCAGGAGGTGGGATTGTGCCTGGGCGCGCAGGCCGGCGAAAAGCGCATCCGCGACGTCGTCGCCGCAGGCGGCCTCAAGCGCTTTCGCCGCGCGAACGCGACGCCGTTCAACCTGATCTACGAAGCCCGGCCATAGCGGCACCCGTCCGACCTTGGCCGGTCAAATGGAGTCTGACCCCATTTGACCGACCGCATTTGAGCGGCGCGCCTTGATGCACTGCAACGCCTCGTTGCCGGGGGCGGCCTTTTTGCAGTAAAATCCGCAGGTTTGTGTGGGTCCCGACGCAGGATTCGGGTGGTTGCGCGGAAGACATCATGAGCCTCGCCGGACAGGATTCCGGGCTTGGCGCCCGCGGCCGGCCGCTGGCGTCCCGGCCCATACGTAACGTGCTGCGCTGGCAGGGGGCGGTGGCGCTGATCGGCGCCGCCATCGCGGGTGCGCTGGGAGGCGCAAACGCGGCGATGTCGGCAGCGGCGGGCGGGCTCATTCCGTTGGTTTCCACGGTCGTCTACGCGGTCGTCATCGGCCGGGGGGACAGGACGCGCGCCGAAGGGGTGATCTTCACGATGCTGCGCGCCGAAGGCGCCAAGATCGCGACGATCGTCGTGGGATTGTGGGTGGCGCTCAAATGGCTCCCCGAAGTGGTGGGCCTCGCGCTGTTCGCGACGTTCGTCGTGTCGGTACTGGTGTTCAGCGTGGCCTTCCTGGCGAAGGAACGGCCCTCGCGCTGAGCGGCAGCGCCCGGCGGCAGGCATCAACGTGGTAGCGCAGAGGCAGCAAAAACGGCGGTTGCAGCAAGAACGATCGACTATCTGAATTTCTCCGGGCAGCTCTCTCCATGGCCGAAGCCACCGAACTCACCCCGAGTGAGTACATCAGTCACCACCTGACGTTCGACACCGTCGGCATCTTCGGCCACGACGCCACCAGCTTCTGGGCGATCAACGTGGACACACTGGTGATGACGATCATCGCCGCCGTCGTCTCGTTCGGCTTCCTGATGTGGATGGCCAAGAAGGCCACCAGCGGCGTGCCGTCGAAGACGCAGGCGTTCGTCGAGCACTGGCTCGCCGTGGTCGACGACTCCGTGCGCGGCATCTACCACGGCGACAGCAAGCTCGTCGCGCCGATCGCGCTCACCGCGTTCGTGCTGGTGCTGATGCTGAACGCGTTCGACTTCCTGCCGGTGGACATCATGTCGCGGATCTACGCCGACGTGTTCCACCTGCACTTCTGGCGCAGCGTCCCCACGGCCGACATCAACACGACGTTCGCGCTCGCGCTGTCGGTGTTCGGCATGATGATCTACTACTCGATCAAGGTTAAGGGCCTGGGCGGGTGGCTGCACGAGCTGATCTCCGCGCCGTTCGGCCTCAAGGCGCACTGGTCGGCCCCGCTGCTGATCATCGCCAACGTGCTGTTCCAGCTCATCGAGTACGTGTCCAAGCCGCTGTCGCACAGCCTGCGGCTGTTCGGCAACCTGTATGCCGGCGAAATCATCTTCATGCTGCTCGGCATGCTGGCCTCCGCCGCGGTCGGCTGGGCCGTGCTGGCCGGCGTGCTGCACGTGGGCTGGGCGCTGTTCCACATCCTGATCGTGCTGCTGCAGGCCTACATCTTCATGATGCTGTCCATCGTGTACATCTCGATGGCGCACGAGCACCACTAAAGCTTTGCTGTTTCCACTCGGTTTTCAACTTCGTTAGACCCACCCGCAATCGAAAGGTAAAGACATGGACAAGCTGCAACTGGTCGCGATGATCCAGGCCTACACGGGCATCGGCATCGGCCTCATCATCGGCCTGGGCGCCCTCGGCGCGTGTATCGGCGTCGGCATCATGTGCTCGCGCTTCCTGGAAGGCGCCGCGCGCCAGCCGGAACTGATGGACACGCTGCAAGGCAAGGTGTTCCTGCTGCTCGGCCTGATCGACGCCTCGTTCATCATCGGCGTCGGCCTCGCGATGATGTTCGCGTTCGCCAACCCCCTGATCCCCGGCGGCCTGCGCTAAGCACTCCGCGGCACACCCCGACAAGGGAAAGCGATGAACATCAATTTCACATTGGTGATGCAGGCCGTCGCGTTCTTCGTCTTCATCGTCCTCACGGCGAAGTACGTGTGGCCGATCATGGCGGCGAAGATCGATGCGCGCCAGAAGACGATCGCCGACGGCCTGGCCGCCGCTGAGCGTGGCCGGTCGGAACTCGCCAACGCCGAGAAGCAGACAGCTGCCGTGATCGCGGAAGCCAAGGGCAAGGCGCAGGAAATCGTCGCGCAAGGCGAGAAGTTCCGTGCCGACACCGTGGAAGCCGCCAAGCGCGAAGCCAAGGTCGAAGCCGACCGCATCGTCGCCGCCGCCAAGGCCGAGATCGAACAGGAAGTCGCGCGCGCCAAGGAATCGCTCCGCACGCAGGTCTCCACGCTGGCGGTCGCCGGCGCGGGCAAGATCCTGCAGCGCGAAGTCGACCCGCAGGCGCACGCCGCCTTGCTGCGCGAGATCCAGGGCCAACTGTAAGAGGCGCGAAGCATGGCCGAACTGCAAACCGTCGCCCGGCCCTACGCCGAGGCCGCGTTCGAGATCGCAAAGGGCGCCAACGCGCTGCCCCAGTGGTCCGGCGCGCTCAAGGCTGCCGCGGCGATCGCGTCCGATGCGCGGATGAAGGATGCGCTGGAGAGCCCCAAGCTCGACAGCGCCGCCAAGGAGTCGCTGTTCCTGTCGATCGCCGGCGATGCGCTGCCGGCCGAGGGACGCAACTTCGTGCGCGTACTGATCGAGGCGGATCGCGTGGCGCTGCTGCCCGAGATCAGCGAGCTGTTCGAGGCGCGCAAGAACGCCGTCGAGAACGTGGCCGCGGCCACGATCGAGACTGCGCTGCCGCTGTCGGACGCGCAACTCGGCGAGCTCAAGGCCGCGCTGGCCAAGCACTTCGGCAAGACGATCGAGCCGACGGTCACCGTCAATCCGGCGTTGATCGGCGGCGCGCGCATCACGGTGGGCGACCGGGTCATCGACGGATCGGTCCAGGGCAAGTTGACGACGATGGCGAACGCGCTGTCCGCCTGACATTGAATTGAACACTGCGGGCGCCGCTTGAGGCGGCCCTGCGACGCGAGGGCACCATGCAGTTGAATCCTTCCGAAATCAGCGAACTGATCAAGGCCAAGATCCAGAACCTGGACGTTGGCGCGCAGGAACGCACGCAAGGCACCGTGGTGTCCGTCACCGACGGCATCTGCCGCATCCATGGCCTGTCCGACGCCATGCAGGGCGAGATGCTCGAGTTCCCGGGCAACACGTTCGGCCTGGCGCTGAACCTCGAGCGCGACTCCGTCGGCTCCGTGGTGCTGGGTGAATACGAGCACATCACCGAAGGCGACACCGTCAAGTGCACGGGCCGCATCCTCGCGGTGCCGGTCGGCCCCGAGCTGCTCGGCCGCGTCGTGAATTCGCTCGGCGAGCCGATCGACGGCAAGGGCCCGATCAACGCCAAGATGACGGACGTCATCGAAAAGGTGGCGCCGGGCGTGATCGCGCGGCAATCGGTGTCGCAGCCGGTGCAGACCGGCTTGAAGTCGATCGACGCGATGGTGCCGGTGGGCCGCGGCCAGCGCGAGCTGATCATCGGCGACCGCCAGACGGGCAAGACGGCCGTCGCGATCGACACGATCATCAACCAGAAGGGCAAGGGCGTTTACTGCATCTACGTCGCCGTGGGCCAGAAGGCGTCGACGATCGCCAACGTCGTGCGCAAGCTCGAAGAGTACGGCGCGATGGAGTACACGATCATCGTCGCCGCCTCCGCGTCGGAATCGGCGGCGATGCAGTACATCGCGCCCTACTCCGGCTGCACGATGGGCGAGTACTTCCGCGACCGCGGCATGGACGCGCTGATCATTTATGACGACCTGACCAAGCAGGCGTGGGCCTATCGCCAGGTGTCGCTGCTCTTGCGCCGCCCGCCGGGCCGTGAAGCTTACCCGGGCGACGTGTTCTACCTGCACTCGCGGCTGCTGGAACGCGCCGCGCGCGTCAACGCCGACTACGTCGAGAAGTTCACGAACGGCGAGGTCAAGGGCAAGACGGGCTCGCTGACGGCGCTGCCGATCATCGAGACGCAGGCGGGCGACGTGACGGCCTTCGTGCCGACGAACGTGATCTCGATCACGGACGGCCAGATCTTTCTGGAAACCGACCTCTTCAACGCCGGCATCCGTCCCGCCATCAACGCGGGTATCTCGGTGTCGCGCGTCGGCGGCTCGGCGCAGACCAAGGTCATCAAGAAGCTCGGCGGCGGCGTGCGCCTGGCGCTCGCGCAGTACCGCGAACTTGCGGCCTTCGCGCAGTTCGCGTCCGACCTCGACGACGCGACGCGCAAGCAGCTCGACCGCGGCCGCATGGTCACCGAACTGATGAAGCAGCCGCAGTACTCGCCGCTGTCGGTGGCCGACCAGGCGCTGACGCTGTTCGCGGCCAACCGCGGCTTCTACGACGACGTGCCGGTGGACAAGGCGCTGGCGTTCGAGTCCGCGCTGCGCCAGTTCATGCACAGCAAGTACACGACGCTGATGGACACGCTGGAGTCCAAGACCGACATGGACGGCGATGCCGAGAAGGCGTTCGTCGCGGCCATCGAGGACTTCAAGAAGACGGGCACGTACTAATCGTTGCGGACGAAAGTGAAAACCTACTTTCGTCCGGAGCGAGCCACCTGAAAATCGCGGGCAAAGCCCGTCGATTTTCAGATGCAAGAGCTACGTAAGAGCCAGGAAACACCAGGAAAACCGAGATGGCGGGATCCAAGGAAATCCGGAACAAGATCAAGAGCGTGCAAAACACGCGCAAGATCACCAAGGCCATGGAAATGGTCGCGGCTTCGAAGATGAAGAAGGCGCAGGACCGGATGCGCGCGTCGCGTCCCTACGTCCAGCGCGCACTCGCCATCGCGATGCACACGGCCGTCGCCAACACGGAGTTCAAGCACCCGTTCCTGGCCAAGCGCGACAGCATCAAGCGCATCGGCGCCATCGCGGTCACCACCGACAAGGGCCTGTGCGGCGGCCTCAACACCAACGTGCTGCGCCTCTTGCAGACGCGCACGCGCGAGTGGAAGGCGGCGGGGCAGGACGTCGACTACGTGGCCATCGGCAACAAGGGCCTGTCGTTCCTGGCGCGCGTCAACGCGCACGTCGTGTCGAGCGTCACGCAGCTCGGCGACCGCGCGCGCCTCGACAAGCTGGTGGGGCCGATCAAGGTGCTGATCGACAAGTACGTCGCCGGCGAGATCGACGAGGTGTGGCTGTTCTACACGTCGTTCGTCAACACGATGAAGCAGGAGCCGCGCGCGGTGCGCGTGCTGCCGGTGCCGCAGGAGCTGCAGGACGCGGGCGACCAGGCGACGCCCAAGGGCGTGCAGACGGGCGCGTGGGACTACATCTACGAACCGGATGCGCGTGAACTGCTGAACGGGCTGATGCGCCGCTACCTCGAGTCGTCAGTGTTCCAGGGCGTCGTCGAGAACATGGCCAGCGAGCAGTCTGCGCGGATGGTGGCGATGAAGGCCGCGTCCGACAACGCCGGCAAGATCATCGGCGAGCTGCAGCTGATCTACAACAAGTCGCGCCAGGCGGCGATCACCAAGGAACTGTCGGAAATCGTCGGCGGCGCCGCGGCGGTCTGATCGCGTCATCACACGAATCCCGTTGCGCGGCGCGAAGCCGCGCGACACCACGAATCAAACGCAAAAACCCGCTGAGGTCGAAATGAGCCAAGGAACGATAGTCCAGTGCATCGGTGCGGTGGTCGACGTGCAATTCCCGCGCGATGGCCTGCCCAACGTCTATGACGCGCTGATCCTCGATGCCGACAAGGGCAACACGCTCGTCGAGCAGGGCCTGACGTTCGAAGTGCAGCAGCAGCTCGGCGACGGCGTCGTGCGCACGATCGCGATGGGCAGCTCGGACGGCCTGAAGCGCGGCATGAAGGTCACGGCCACCGGCAAGAACATCCAGGTGCCGGTCGGCCCCGCGGTGCTCGGCCGCGTGATGGACGTGCTGGGTCGCCCGATCGACGAACGCGGCCCGATCAACGCGACGGCCACGCGGGGCATCCACCAGCCCGCGCCGAAGTTCGACGAGCTGTCGCCGTCGGTCGAGCTGCTGGAAACGGGCATCAAGGTCATCGACCTCATCTGCCCGTTCGCCAAGGGCGGCAAGATCGGTCTGTTCGGCGGCGCCGGCGTCGGCAAGACGGTGACGATGCTGGAGCTGATCAACAACATCGCGACGCAGCACTCGGGCCTGTCGGTGTTCGCCGGCGTGGGCGAGCGTACGCGCGAAGGCAACGACTTCTATCACGAAATGTCGGACGCCAAGGTCATCGTGCAGGACGACCTGTCGAAGTCCAAGGTGGCGATGGTGTTCGGCCAGATGAACGAGCCGCCGGGCAACCGCCTGCGCGTCGCGCTGACGGGCCTCACGATGGCGGAATCGTTCCGCGACGAAGGCCGCGACATCCTGATGTTCATCGACAACATCTACCGCTACACGCTGGCCGGCACGGAAGTGTCCGCGCTGCTGGGCCGGATGCCGTCCGCCGTGGGCTACCAGCCGACGCTGGCCGAGGAAATGGGCCGCCTGCAGGAACGCATCACGTCGACGAAGGTGGGCTCGATCACGTCGATCCAGGCCGTGTACGTGCCTGCCGACGACCTGACCGACCCGTCGCCCGCGACGACGTTCGGCCACCTCGACGCCACCGTCGTGCTGTCGCGTGAAATCGCGGCGCTGGGCATCTACCCGTCGGTGGACCCGCTGGACTCGACGTCGCGCCAGATCGACCCCAACGTCGTCGGCGAAGAGCACTACACGACGACGCGCCGCGTGCAGGCCACGCTGCAGCGCTACAAGGAACTGCGCGACATCATCGCGATCTTGGGCATGGACGAACTGTCGCCGGAAGACAAGCTGGCGGTGGCGCGTGCGCGCAAGCTGCAACGCTTCCTGTCGCAGCCCTTCCACGTCGCCGAAGTGTTCACCGGCTCGCCGGGCAAGTACGTGTCGCTGAAGGATTCGATCAAGGGCTTCAACATGATCGTCAACGGCGAATGCGACGCGCTGCCGGAACAGGCGTTCTACATGGTCGGCACGATCGAGGAAGCGTTCGAGAAGGCCAAGACGCTGCAGTAAGCGGCTAAGCGAACGGAGCAATACGCATGGCGCATACGATGCATGTCGACGTGGTGAGCGCGGAAGAGCAGATCTTCTCGGGCGAGGCGGAGTTCGTCGTGCTGCCGGGCGTTTCCGGCGAGCTCGGCATCTATCCGCGCCACACCCCGCTGCTCACCGAGATCAAGCCCGGCTCGGTACGCATCAAGATTCCCGGCCAGGACCGCGAGGAACTGGTGTTCGTGCAGGGCGGCTTCCTCGAGGTACAGCCGCACGTCGTGACGGTGCTCGCCGACACGGCCATCCGCGGCAAGGACCTGGACGAAGCCAAGGCGCTGGAAGCGAAGAAGGCCGCCGAGGACGCGATCGCCAACAAGGCGAGCGCGGAGGAAGTGGCCACGGCCGAGGCCGAGCTGGCAAGCGTGCTGGCTCAACTCGAGGCCATCCGGAAGTTGCGGAATCGGGCGTAACGCAAGACTCGCAAGCCGCGGGATGCAGTCGATCCCACGTCAAGGGCGCTACGGCGGAAGTCGGGCGCCCTTTTCTTTGGCGCGGAAGGGCCGTCGCTGACGTTGGCGTGCCTATGCACCAGGTTTCGCAACACTATCCGGCACATAAGGCAGACGGTCCTTCGCCGTTGCTCGGCTACCGGCGTCAAGCCGCCGTCATCCCCCGGTCACGCCAAGGCGTAAAATTGCTGCATCGCAGCAATGCGTCGCCGGGAGCGTTCCCATGACCGATCTCAACACCTCCATCCAGCGTTCGATGAACCTGTCGCGTGCCGTCGCGCACGTGATGCAGGGTCGCCTGCACGACGCGCAGCAGCGTTATACGGAGCGCGCACGTGCCGCCTTCTCCGCTTGGGTCGAAGCCACGCCCAAGGGCAAGACACCGGCGGACCTGGCGCGAGACTGGGCCACGTATGGCGTCGACTTCGTCCAGCGCTCGATCCTGTACTGGGACACGCTGCGCCAGCGCGGCAACCAGTGGCTTGCGCACGAGGCCGCGGGCAAGCCGCCGGTCCTGAAGTACGACTACGAGATCGTTGCGGACGCACGCACGTACGAACGGCCCGCCAACTACGCGCTGGTGCACATCATTCCCCCGCCCGGCGTGGTGGTGGACAACACCAAGCGCCCGTTCGTCATCGTCGATCCGCGCGCGGGACACGGGCCCGGCATCGGCGGCTTCAAGGACGATTCGGAAGTGGGCGTCGCGCTGAAGGCGGGCCACCCCGTCTACTTCGTGATCTTCTTCCCGGAGCCGGAGCCGGGGCAGACGCTCGCCGACGTCACCGACGCGGAAGCCGAGTTCATCCGCATCGTCAGCGAGCGGCATCCCAAGAGTCAGAAGCCGGTGGTCATCGGCAACTGCCAGGGCGGCTGGGCGGTGATGATGCTCGCGGCCGCGCGGCCGGAGATCGCGGGGCCGCTCGTCATCAACGGCGCGCCGATGTCCTACTGGTCGGGCGCGGACGGCGGCAGCCCGATGCGCTACATGGGCAGCCTGGCCGGCGGCACGTGGGCCGCGCTGCTCGCGTCGGACCTGGGCGCGGGCAAATTCGACGGCGCGCATCTCGTCGAGAACTTCGAATACCTCAATCCCGCGAACACGTACTGGAGCAAGTGGTACCACCTGTTCGCCAACATCGACACGGAACCCGCGCGCTTCCTCGAGTTCGAACGCTGGTGGGGCGGCTACTACCTGATGAACGAGGAGGAGATCCGCTGGATCACGAGCAACCTCTTCGTCGGCAACAAGCTCACGGCCGGCGAGGCACGGCTCGGGCCGGGCCGCTACTTCGACTTGAAGTCGATCAAGCAGCCGATCATCGTGTTCGCGTCGATGGGCGACAACATCACGCCGCCGCAGCAGGCGTTCAACTGGATCGCCGACGTCTACGAGTCCACCGAGGACATCAAGGCGCACGGGCAGACGATCGTGGGTCTGCTGCACGAAGACATCGGGCACCTGGGCATCTTCGTGTCCGGCTCGGTGGCCAAAAAGGAACACACGCAGATCGTCGAGGTGCTGAATTACATCCAGGCGTTGCCGCCGGGACTGTATGGCATGCGTATCGAGGAGCATCCGCAGCCGGACGGCACGACGAAATATGACGTCACGCTGAAGGAGCGCTCGCTTGAAAGCCTGCGCTCGCTGCAGAAGTACGACCGCGTCGACGAAAAGCCGTTCGAGGCCGTGGTCGCGCTGTCGGAGCTGCTCGAGCGCGCGTACTCGCTGCTGGGCCGGCCGTTCGTGCGCGCTGCGGTGCCGGAATGGTCCGCGCAGCTGATGCGCCAGTGGCATCCGCTGCGCGTCGAGTACTGGGCGCTGTCGGATCGCAACCCGTTCATGGCGCCGCTGTCCGCGCTGGCGGAGATGGTGCGCAACCACCGCGCGGCCCGTGCCGACGGGAACGATGCGGTCCGTTACGAGAAGCTCGTCTCGGCGCTGATCGAGGCGCGGCTGGACCTCTACCGCGACCTGCGCGACGCGACGACCGAGGCGGTCTTCTACGAGACGTTCGGCAACCTGTTCTCGCTGCAGATGGCGGAAGAGCGCGCGGAAATCCGGCGCAAGACGCGCTTCGACCCGCGCGCGCTGCCGGCGGTGCGCGAAGTGCTGGACACGATCGAGAAGGGCAGCGCGCTCGAAGGCCTGGCGCGGATCGCGATGCTGATCACCAAGGCGGGCCGCGGCACGCACCGGCTCTCGCAGATGGAAAAGACGAAGGACATCCTGTCGCCGGAAGGCGAGATCGCGCAGCTCTCCGAGGACGAGCGCCGGCGCCTCTTGCAGGAAGAGACGATCGTCGTCGAGTTCGAGCCGCTGCGCGCCAAGCGCTCGCTGCCGCGCGTGCTGCGCTCGGCGTCGGAACGGCGGCGCGCGCATGCGCTGCTCGACACGATCGTCGAGCACGTGACGCTCGACGACGCGCAGAAGGCGCTGGTCGCGGAGATTCGCGGCATGCTGCCGATGACGCCGGCGCTCGCGAACGGTACCGGTGTGCCCAAGTTGGCCCGCGTCGCCGCCACGCGTGGACGCAAGGCGACGGCGCGCGGCCGCGGGCGCGTGTCGGCCTGACGCGCGACAGCGTCCGAATCCCGCGCGCCGGCGCGGCGCGCCGCACGCGGTACAGTAGCGGGCGATGACCACGCATTCGAGCCGCACGTATGCCGACCTGGCGCCGGGAATGCGCGAGGCGGTGACGCACGCTCGCGGCGCCCGACATCGAGGCGCTGACGCTCGCGGCCGGAGACGTCGATGCAGCGCAGCTTGCGCCGGCGCGGCAAGCGCCTCCGGACCCGGCGCGCCGGGCGCCGCGGCCATCGCGCTGATCTCCGCGCTGCTGCTGCGGCAACTGCCCGGGCCCGGCTCGCGGATCGTCGCCACGCATTGCCACTACGCGGGCGAGCTGCACGCGGGCGACGTGCTCGACGCCAGCGTCGAAGTGCACGCCAAGCTTGCCGACGGCATCGTGGATTTCGCGTGCCGTTGCACGACGCGCGAAGGCTTCGTGCTCGTCGACGGCCACGTGCACGTGCGGCCGCCGGCGCAGGCGCTGCAATACGACGCGATCGCGGCGCCGGAGCTCATCGCGCGCAAGCCCGATGCGTTCGCGCGCATGGCGCAGTCCGCGGCCGCGCTGCCGGCCGTGACGTGCGCGGTGGTGCATCCTTGTGATCGCGACTCGCTGCTGGGGCCGCTCGAGGCCGCGCAGCGCGGGCTCATCGTGCCGATCCTCGTCGGGCCGCTGGCGAAGATCCGCGCGACGGCGGAAGCCTGCGGCGCGAGCCTGGACGGCATCAAGCTCGTCGACACACCGCACAGCCACGCCGCCGCCGCGACGGCCGTGGCCATGGCGCGCGCCGGCGAAGTCGAGGCGCTGATGAAGGGCAGCCTGCACACGGACGAGCTGATGGAAGCGGTCGTCGACGCGGCCACCGGCTTGCGCACCGACCGGCGCATCTCGCATGTGTTCGTCATGGACGTGCCGACCTACCCGCGCCTGTTGTACGTCACTGACGCGGCGGTCAACATCGCGCCGGACCTCGCAACCAAGGCCGACATCACGCGCAACGCGATCGGGCTCGCGCACGACCTGGGTCTCGCCAATCCGCGCGTCGCGATCATGAGCGCCGTCGAGACGGTGAATCCCAAGATTCAGTCGACGCTCGACGCGGCGGCGCTGTGCAAGATGGCCGAGCGCGGCCAGATCACCGGCGGCGTGCTCGACGGCCCGCTGGCGTTCGACAACGCGGTCAGCGTCGAGGCGGCGCGCACGAAGAACATCGACTCGCCGGTGGCGGGCCGCGCCGACATCCTCGTCGTGCCGGACATCGAATCCGGCAACATGGTGGCGAAGCAGCTGCAATACCTCGCCAATGCGGGCAGTGCCGGCATCGTCGTCGGCGCGCGCGTGCCGATCGTGCTGACGTCGCGCGCGGACAGCGTGCGCTCGCGGCTCGCGTCGACGGTAGTGCTGAAGCTCGTCGCGCATGCGCGGCGCACGCCCGGCGTATGATTTCCGGATGAGCGAAACCCGTATCGAGAAGGACGCGCTGGGCGAGGTGAAGGTTCCCGCCGCGCACCTGTGGGGCGCGCAGACACAGCGCTCGATCGACAACTTCCCCATCGGCCAGGCGCGCTTCCGGATGGACCCGGCCGTCGTGCGCGCGTTCGGCATCGTCAAGCTCGCCGCGGCGCGCGTGAACGCCGCGCTGGGCGAGCTGGCGCCGGACAAGGCCGCGCTGATCGAGCGCGCGGCGCAGGAAGTGATCGACGGCAAGCTCGACGGCGAGTTTCCGCTCGTCGTGTTCCAGACGGGCTCGGGGACGCAATCCAACATGAACGCCAACGAGGTGATCGCCAACCGCGCGATCCAGATGGCAGGTGGCGTCGTCGGCTCCAAGAAGCCGATCAATCCCAACGACGACGTCAATCGCGGGCAATCGTCCAACGACGTGTTCCCGGCGGTGATGCACGTCGCCATCGCGTCGGTGATCCGCGGCCGCGTGATCCCGGCGGTGACCGCACTGCGCGCGACGTTGCGCGGCAAGACGGAGGCGTTTGCCGGCGTCGTCATGCTCGGCCGCACGCACATGCAGGACGCGACGCCCGTCACGCTGGGCCAGGTGATCGGCGGCTGGGCCGCGCAGCTCGACGACGCGCTGGCGGGTCTCGACTTCGCGCTGGCGCGGCTGCATCCGCTGGCGTTGGGCGGTACCGCCGTCGGCACGGGCCTCAACGCGCATCCGGAGTTCGGTACGCGCGTCGCGGCCGAGATCGCGCGGATCAGCGGCGAGCCCTTCGTCTCCGGCGACAACAAGTTCGCGCTGATGTCCGCGCACGACGCGGTGGTGGACGCGAGCGCCATGCTGCGCACGCTCGGTGGCGCGCTGATGAAGATCGCCAACGACGTGCGGCTCTATGCCAGCGGCCCGCGCGCGGGCTTCGGCGAGATCACGATTCCCGACAACGAGCCGGGCTCGTCGATCATGCCGGGCAAGATCAACCCAACGCAGTGCGAGGCGCTGACGCAGGTGGCCGTGCAGGTGTTCGGCAACGACGCGGCCGTGGCGTTCGCCGGCACGCAGGGCACGTTCCAGCTGAACGTCTACAAGCCCGTCATGCTGCACAACGTGCTCGAATCCGCGCACCTGCTCGCCGACGCGACGGCGTCGTTCGACGTGCGCTGTGCGCAGGGCATCGAGCCTTCGCGCGAGCGCATCGATGCGCACGTCCGCGATTCGCTGATGCTCGTCACGGCGCTCAACCCGCACATCGGCTACGAGAACTCGGCCAAGATCGCATTGAAGGCCTATCGCGAGCGCACCGGCTTGCGCGAGGCGGCGCTGGCGCTGGGCCTGCTGTCGGCGGAGGACTTCGACCGCTGGGTGGATCCCGCCGCGATGACGCGGCCGGGCTGACGCGAACTGCCCGACCAGGCTGGGCGGATGCGGCCCGGCGGCCGCGAACGCGCGCGGCGTGCGCCTCAGGCGCGCGGCTTGCCGGCGTCGGCCGGCGCCGGGCCCTGCTCGATCCAGGCCTTGATCAGCGTGTACGCAACGGCCAGCACCACCGGGCCCACGAACAACCCGACGCCGCCGAACGCGAAGAGACCGCCGATCACGCCGGCCATGATCAGCAGCAGCGGCACGTTGGCGCCGCGGCGGATCAGCAGCGGACGCAGCACGTTGTCCATCAGGCCCACGACCACGGTCCACACGACGAGGACGCTGCCCCAGATCGTGTGGTCGCGCCAGAACAGCCAGATGACGGCCGGGATCATCACCGGGAACACGCCGATCTGCGCGACGCACAGCACGAACATCAGCACCGTCAGCAGCGACGCGTAGGGCACGCCCGCCACCGCCAGACCGATCCCCGACAGCACCGACTGCGCGATGGCCGTCACCACGATGCCCATCGCCACCGCGCGGATCGCGTTGCCCGCCAGCACCACCGTTTGCGTGCCGCGCTCGCCGTCGATGCGGCGCGCGAAGTGCATGACGCCGTGCGCGCCCACTTCGCCATACTGGTACAGCACCGCGGACAAGACGACGATCAGCAGCAGGTGGATGCCGAATGCGCCCAACCCACCCGCGCGCGCGGCAACCCAGCCCGCGATGGTGCCTGCGTAAGGCGCCAGCGGCTTCAGCAAGGTCATCGGATCGGCGGCCGCGAACTCGGCCCAGCGCTCGGCGAGCGTCGCGCCGACGAGCGGGATCCGTTCCACCCACGCGGGCGGCGGCGGAATGCTGTGCGTCGTCACGTAGTTGACGCCGGCGACGATCGAATCGGAATGCTCGACCAGCTGGCCCGCGGCCAGCCCGAGCGGCACGGCCAGCACCAGCAGGATCAGCAGCGTCATCACCGTCACGGCGAGCCAGCGGCGGCCCCCGACGAGCCGCTGCACATGCAGCAGCAACGGCCAGGTGGCGACGACGATCATCGTGGCCCAGATCAGCGCGGGCAGGAACGGCGACAGGATCCACAGGCTCGTCCCCACCATCAGCGAGATGAGCAGGACGATGATGATGATGCGCGGATAGTCGGGCAGCTGCGGGGTCGTCACGATCGCGCGAAAGCCCTGCACCGAGGGCGGCCTACGTCGACGCGGGCGAGCGTACCACGACGGCGCGCTAGAATCGCCGTTTGCACGAGCGGCACCGGATGGACGAGCAGACTTACGATTTGTGCATCATCGGCGGCGGCATCAACGGCGCCGGCATCGCGCGCGATGCCGCGGGCCGCGGCCTCTCGGTGCTGCTCGTCGAGCGCGACGACCTCGCGGCTCATACGTCGTCGTGGAGCTCCAAGCTGATCCACGGCGGGCTGCGCTATCTCGAGTACTACGAGTTCCGGCTGGTCGGCGAGGCGCTGGCCGAGCGCGAGGTGCTGCTCAGGATCGCGCCGCACCTGATCGAGCCGCTCGCGTTCGTGCTGCCTTACGAGCCGCACCTGCGGCCCGCATGGATGATCCGCGCGGGGCTCTTCCTGTACGACCGGCTGGGCGGGCGCAGTACGCTGCCGCGCAGCACGTCCGTGGCGCTCACCGGCAGCCGCTGGGGCGCGGGGCTCGCGTCGCGCTTCCGCAAGGGCTTCGTCTATGCGGACGCGCGGGTCGACGACGCGCGGCTGGTCGTGGTCAACGCGCAGTCGGCGCGCGACAACGGCGCGACGGTGCGGACGCGGACCAAGGCGTTGGCTGCGCGGCGCGACGGCAAGCTGTGGCGCGTGACGCTCGCCGGCGCGGACGGCGACGAGGCCACGATCACCGCCCGCGCGCTCGTCAACGCCGCGGGACCCTGGGTCAAGGACGTGCTGGACACCACCGGCGTCGCGTCGCGCGACAACGTACGCCACGTCAAGGGCAGCCACATCGTCGTGCCGCGGATCCATCCGGAAGAGCACGCCTACATCCTGCAGAACGCCGACAACCGCATCGTGTTCGTGATCCCGTTCCAGCAGAACTACTCGCTGATCGGCACGACGGACATCGCGGTGGAGCAGTATGCGGACCCGCACATTTCGCCGGACGAGGTCGACTACCTGATCGCGCTGGTCAACCGCTATCTCGAGCGGCCGCTGTCGCCGCAGGACATCGTGTGGACGTACAGCGGCGTGCGGCCGCTGCACGACGACGGCTCGGCCAATCCGTCGGCGGTCACGCGCGACTACACGCTGAAGCTCGATGCGGGCGTGGAAAACGCGGACGCGCCGCTGCTGTCGATTTTCGGCGGCAAGATCACGACCTATCGCAAGCTGGCGGAAGCGGCGCTCGACAAGCTCGCGCCGTTCTTCCCGGCGCTGAAGCCTGCGTGGACCGCGAGCGAAGCGTTGCCGGGCGGCGATTTCGGAGAGGGCGGGCGTACCGCCTTCCTTGCGTCGCTGTGCGCGCGCTATCCCGCGATGCCGGCGCCGCTGCTGCGCGCGCTGCTCGCGCGCCACGGCACGCGGACGCTCGCGCTGCTGGGCGACGCGCGCGAGCCCGCGGACCTGGGGCGCGACTTCGGCGCGGGGCTCACCGAACGCGAGATCGCGTTCCTGGTGGCGGAAGAATGGGCCGCCGGTGCGGACGACGTGCTGTGGCGGCGCACGAAAGCAGGGCTGCCGATGACGGAAGCGCAGCGCACGGCGGTGGCGGAGTTCGGAGCGCGGACCTATGGATGGGCGGTGCCATGAGCGTGGACTCGCTGACGCATGTCTGCGTGTTCTGCGGCGCCAATGCGGGCTCGCGGCCCGCCTATCTCGACGCCGCGCGCGAAACCGGGCGCGTGATCGCGGGCGCCGGGCTCACGCTGGTCTATGGCGGCGGCAGCGTGGGCCTCATGCACGCGGTGGCCAACGCGGCGCTCGGTGCCGGCGGCGAAGTGATCGGCGTGATCACCGAGGCGCTGAAGGTGCGCGAGGTGGGCCATCACGGGCTCACGCGACTCGAAGTCGTGCGCACGATGCACGAGCGCAAGGCGCGGATGGCCGCGCTGTCGCAGGCGTTCGTGGTCCTGCCGGGCGCGTACGGCACGTTCGACGAGGCCTGCGAAATGCTTACGTGGAACCAGCTGGCGATCATCCGCGCGCCGATCGTGTTCGTGAACGTGGACGGCTATTTCGACGGCTTCCTCGCGCAGCTCGCGCGCTCGGTCGACGACGGGCTGCTGATGCCGCACAACCGGGCATTGCTCGTCACCGTCGACCATGCCGCGGACATCCTGCCGGCGCTGCACGCGTGGCGCGCGCCGCGGCCCCGCGACACCGCATTGCCGCCGGTCGCGCCGTGAGCGACGTGCCCGCGCGCGCGGCACTCCCCCCCCCCGCCACGAAGGCGCGGGACGGCGTCGACTACGTGCTCACCGACATCGACGACACGCTGACGACGGACGGCGAGCTGCGGCCGGTGGCCTACGCGGCGCTGGCGGCGCTCACGGCGCGCGGCATCCGCGTGATCCCGATCACGGGCCGGCCCGCCGGCTGGTGCGACCACATCGCGCGGATGTGGCCGGTGGCGGCGGTGGTCGGCGAGAACGGGGCGTTCTGGATGCGCTACGACCGCGCGGCGCGCAAGCTGGTCAAGCGCTTCCGCGTCAGCGACGACGAGCGCGCGACGCAGCGCGCGCGGCTCGCAGCGATCGGCCGCGAGATCCTGGCCGCGGTGCCGGGCACGGCACTCGCTTCCGACCAACTCTATCGCTAGGCCGAGGTCGCGATCGGCTTCTGCGAGGACGTGCCGCCATTGCCGCGTGCGGACGTCGAGCGGATCGTCGCGCTGATGGAAGCGCACGGAATGACGGCCAAGGTGTCGTCGATCCACGTCAACGGCTGGTTCGGCGACTACGACAAGCTGACGATGACGCGCGATCTTTTCGCCGACGTTTTCGGCGTGACGCTCGACGTGGTGCGCGAGCGCTGCGTGTTCGTCGGCGATTCGCCGAACGACGCGCCGATGTTCGCGTATTTCCCGCGCAGCGTGGGCGTGGCCAACGTGCGCGCGTTCGCCGGCCGGATGGCCGCGTTGCCGGCTTATGTCACCGAGGCGGCGGGTGGGGAGGGTTTTGCCGAGGTGGCGGCGTACCTGATTGGGGTCTGACCCCAATCAATGCGCGGCGAGGGCGGCGAGCTTCGTCGTGTCGACGGACTTGATCGCGGCGACGAGCGTCTCGGGCGGCACGTTGTTGCCGTTGGCGCTGATCGTGAAGCGGTTGCCGACGAGCACGTCGAACGAGCCGCTCTTCGCGGCCTTGTCGTACTGCTGGTGCACGAGCTGGCCGTCGATGCGCTGCGTGCGCTCGTAGGTCGAGCCCGATTCCTTCTCGACATTGGGATCGAATTTCGACGCAAGGCCCGCGAGGCCCGACATCGAACCCAGGTCGACGATCTCGACGGTGACGTGCGTGCCCGCCGCGTCGCCGTAATTGCCCGTCGCGCTGCTGCCCTTCATTCCCATCGCCTCGCCGTTCTGGCCCGCGGTGTCCGTCTGCGGCAAGCCCGCCACCGATGCCGGGAGCAGGCTCTTCAGCTCGCGGAAATCGACGGGCTTCACGTCCTTGCCGCCGGACAGCATCGTGCCGACGGCGGCCATCGCCTGCGCCGCGTCCACCTTCGATGCGGCGGCCGCCTGCGCGTCGCCGCCGCTCGCGCGCGCGGCCTTCTCCGCGGCATCGGCGTCGGCGCCCATCTTCTGCAGCTGCGACATCGCGTCCTTCATGCGCGCCTTGTCGGCGTCGGTCTTGCCGCCGAGCATGCCGGCGAGCACGCCGGCTGCCGCGTCGTCGCTGGCGGTGGACGTCGAGTGCATGCCGGATTCGCTCATCGAGCGGAAGCCCGTCATCGCCATCAGGCCGCCGACGAGCATCGCGACCAGCATGTACAGCACGATCGTGCAGATGACGACGACGATCGTGTAGCCCAGCGCCTTCTCGGGCGGGCAGCGCATCAGCACCGGCAGGCCCAGGTACATGAGGTAGAGGCTGTACAGCGCGCCGATGATCCCCAGGATGCCCAGCACCGGGATGATGTTGAAGAGGCTCGCGATCCACGCCGCGGTGAAGCTGTACGCCGCCACCTTCAGCGCGCGCAGCGAGTCCTTCTGGCCGCCGAACGTCGGCGCCAGCGCGTTGATGATCATCGCGTCGATGTAGAGGCCGATGACCGTCAGCACGATGGTCATGAGCATCTGCGCGATGCCCATGCCGATGGGCATGTGGAACGACACGCCGAACGCCGAGCGCCCGATCAGCGACAGGCCGATGAACGTGGCGAGGGCCGACAGCACCACCAGCGGCACGACGTAGCCGCCGATCACCTGGCCCGACGAGCGCGATTCCGCGGCGATCACCGGCCATTCCGTCTTCGGCGACAGCAGGATGGCCTTGACGCGCGCGAGGATGCCGGACGGGTTCACGTTGCGCAACGCGTCGGCCGCGTCGTGGGCGGTGGCCGCTGCATCCGAGCCCGCGAACGACGACGATGACGACGATGAAGAGGACGACGAAGACGAAGACCCGGAAGACGCCGGCGTGATCGGCGGCGGGGGCGTGAACGTCGATCCCGCTGCAGCGACGACCGGCGCGCCGCAGTGTCCGCAGAACTTGGCGTCGTCGTCGATGGACTTGCCGCATTTCGCACAAAACATGTCGAACCTCCCTGAAAGGTTGCGCATGCGCCGGCCTTGCGGGCGGCACCGCGAAGCGCGCATTGTCGCTCCATTCGGGCCCTTGCGGACAGACGGGTGCGCAATGCGCGCGCGTCGAATTTTCGACGCGACAGGCGGTGCGCGAAGGTGCTAGCGAGCGGCGCCTGGCGCCGCGGCTTTGCGAAACGGCAGAACGTCGTAGCCCGCGAACTGCGAGTGCGGGCCGAGCGATTCCTCGATCCGCAGCCCCTCGTTCCACTTGGCCATCCGTTCGCTGCGCGCGAACGAGCCCACCTTCAGCTGGCCCGCGTTCCAGCCGACGGCGAGGTGCACGATCGCCGTGTCCTCCGTCTCGCCGGAGCGCGCGGACACGATGGTGCCAAAGCCCGCCTTGCGCGCTGCCTCGAGCGCAGCCTTCGTCTCGGTCACCGTGCCCGCCTGGTTGGGCTTCAGCAACACCGCGTTACAAGCGTGGTCGACGGCCGCGTCCTCGATGCGATCCGCGTTGGTCGTCAGGTAGTCGTCGCCGATGATCTGCAGGCGCCCCGCCATCGCCTTCGTGAACGCGATCCAGGCGATGCGGTCGTCCTCCGCGAACGGGTCCTCGATCGACACGATCGGGTAGCGGTCCACCCAGCGCACGAGCATCTCGGCCATGCCGTCGCGGTCCAGCTCGCGGCCTTCGAGCGCCAGCTTGTAACGGCCGTCATGGCCGAATTGCGACGCGGCGATGTCGAGCGAGATCGCCGCATCGGCGCCCGGGCGCAGGCCTGCCTTCTCGATCGCGCGCACGAGCATCTCGAGCGCGTCCTCGTTCGAAGCGAACAGCGGCCAGTAGCCGCCTTCGTCGGCGACGCCCGCCACCTTGCCCGCGTCGCGCATCAACTCGCCCGCCGTGCGATAGATCTCCGCGACCATCGCCAGCGCGTCGCTGAACGTCCACGCGCCGATGGGCATCACCATGAAGTCCTGCACGTCCACGCGCTGCCCCGCGTGCGCGCCGCCGCCGAAGATCTGGATCTCCGGCATCGGCATCGTCACGTCGCGCCCGGCTGCCAGGTGCTTCCACAGCGGTACGCCGGCGGCCGCAGCCGCGGCCTGCGCAATCGCCAGCGACACCGCGGTGAGCGTGTTGCCGCCGAGCTTCGATTTCTCGGGTGTCGCGTCGAGCTCGATCAGCTCGTAGTCGAGCGCCTGCTGGTCCATGACGTCGCGGCCCGCGAGCCGTGCGGTGATCGGCTTGTTGACGTGCGCGATGGCCATCGTCACGTCCTGGCCGCCGAAGCGCGCGGTGCCGTCGCGCAGGTCCACCGCCTCGCCGCTGCCGCGCGACGCGCCCGCCGGCGCGATGGCGCGGCCACGGACGCCGCTCGTCAACTCGACGTCGACTTCGATCGTGGGCCGGCCGCGCGAATCCCAGACGCGGCGGCCGCGGACGCGGCGGATGGTGGTGGCGGTCATGGCGATGCGAAAGTGGCGGGCAGGGCGAAGGTAGCGACGGGTCCGGTCTCAGCCCGCGCGGTCCCGGTCGTGGGTCAGCGCGGTGACGCTCGCCACCGGATACGCAAGATGCGTGCGCGCGAAGCCGCGAACGTGCTCGCGGTCCGCCTCACTCGTCAGGTACTCGGCCGGCGAGCGGCCGTCGACGCGGCCCAGCATCAGCCCCGGCAGCAGCGCGGCGACGCGCCCGTCGAGCACCGGCCACGGCTCCCAGGCCACATGCGCCCGGTACGCTGCCACCAGCGCGGCATAGGCCTCGAGGTAGCGCGCGCGGTGCGCCGGGCGCCACACGCCCTTCAGCAGCAGGTGGTTGAGCACGAAGGCGAGGTCGAACGCCGGGTCGCCGAACCACGCGCATTCGGCGTCCAGCACCACCGGCCCGCGGGGCCCGATCAGGATGTTCTTCGGCGAGTAGTCACCGTGGACCAGCACGCGCTTCGTGTGCGCGGTGACGGCGGCGAGCTCGCGCAGCCGGGCTGCCAGGTCCGGGTGGTGGGCGGCGGTGGCCAGCAGGTAGGGCTCGAGCCGGATGGGCTCGAAGATCGCGTCGGTGGCGAAAGCCTGCGCGACGGCGGGCCGGTCGGCCGTCGCGGCGTGGATGCGCCCCAGCACGTCACCCACGGCCGCGGCGGTGGCGACGTCCACGTGCCCGTCGCGCAGCAACGCCTTCCACACCGGGTGGTCGTCGGGGGCGAGCCATTCCATCGCGAACGCGCCGGCGGCCTCGTCGTCGCCCAGCACCGCGGGCACGTGGCCCGGCACGATGGCCGCGGCCGTGCGCAGCCACGCGAGCTCGTAGCGGTTGCGCCCGACCGGTGCGCGCCAGTCGGCCGCCACCCGCAATTTGGGCAGCGCACGCTTGACGCACAGGGTCTGCCCCGGCAGCGTCACCTTGACGATGTCCGAGGACACGCCTCCAGACAGGGGCTCTACGACGAGCGGAGTGTCAGCACTTACTAGCGCCATATTCCGCAACAGCGAACGAACAGCGGCTATGTCCTCGCCCAGCGCAACCTCGGGGACGGGCACGGATCCGCCGCTCATCGGGGCGCGCCCACGCCGGGAATGCTATTTGCATAAGATTGCTCGCTTGGCGTCACAGCCGCATCATCCAAGCGCTTGAGAATGCAGGGGATGAGCTCCCGGCCACGGCCGGGTTCTGGGAGGGGACGATGGTTCGCTACGGATTCAGCATCAAGACGCGGCATGGGCAGCGCGTGGAGCACATCCAGATCATGGCGCATTCGGCGGAGGACGCGGAGCGGCGCCTGCGCCAGATGTATCACCATTGCACGATCGTCGAGCGGCGCGAAGCCAACGTCGTGCAGCGCGTCGAAGCACTGGACGTCGAGAACATCATCGGCCTCATCTCCGGTTCACCGACGATCACGCCCGAGCACGTCGGTGGCCGCTAACTCCTCGGCGAGCGCGGCGTAATCCATCGCGCCGCGGCTCTGCGGCGCAAGCCTGAAGATGTCGGTGTTGAGCGCGGGGCTCTCCGCCAGCCGCGCGCTTTCGCGGATCACCGTCGTGCAGATCTCGTCGTCCCGCAAATACTCGTTCATCTGCTCGCGCACCTGCGCGCTCATCTTGCGCCGCATGTCGTAGCGCGTCAGTACATAGCGCCGCGGCAGCCGCTGCTTGAACACCGGCTCCAGCGCGTTGAGCGCGCGCTCCACGTCGCGCGCGCCCTGCAGCGCCAGGTAGTCGGCGGACACCGGGACCACGACGAGATTCGCCGCGAAGATCGCGTTCAGCGACAGCGCGTTCAGCAGCGGCGAGCAGTCGATCACCACCGGCAGCCGCTCGAACGCCGGCGTGTGCAGCGCATGGCGCAGCCGCGTGACGATGCCCACGCCCTTGCCCAGCAGCGAGTCGATCTTCGCGAGTTCCAGGTGGCCCGGGCACAGCATCGCGCCGCTCTTGGTCACCTGCGCGATCTCGTCCAGCGGCCGCTGCCGCACGAAGAAGCCGTACACGCTCTCGTCCGCCGTCCGCGGCGTGACGCCCAGCACATGCGACAGGTGCGCCTGCGGGTCGACGTCGATGCCCAGCGGGCGCGTGCCGCGCTGCGCGATGGCGGCGAGCAGGTTGAGCGCGGTCGTGGTCTTGCCCACGCCGCCCTTCTGGTTGAAGACTGCGATGACGGCCATTCCGCTATCATCGCGTACTTCGCCCTTGGACCCTTGCCGCGCCCTACACCGGTCCGCCCGCACGTCGTGTCTTCATCCCCCGTCCAGTTCGTCGTCATGGCCGCAGGCCAAGGCAAGCGCATGCATTCCGCGCGCCCCAAGGTGCTGCACCGGCTGGCCGGCGAGCCCATCGTCGCGCACGTGCTGGCGGCGGCGCGCGCGCTGGCGCCCGACGCGCTCGCGGTGGTCGTGGGGCACGGGGGCGATGCGGTCGAGGCCGCGCTCGGCGCGCCGGACCTCACGTTCGTCCGCCAGGATCCGCCGCGCGGCACGGGCGACGCCGTGCGCGTGGCGCTGGCCGCGCTGCCGCGCGAAGGCGTCACCGTCGTCGCCAACGGCGATTGCCCGCTCGTGCGGCCCGCGACGTTTCGCGCGCTGGCCGAACGCGCCGCGCGTGGGCGGCTCGCGGTGCTGACGGCGCGCGTCGCCGATCCGACGGGCCTGGGTCGCGTCGTGCGTAACGCGGACGGCAGCGTCGCGCGCATCGTCGAGGCGCGCGATGCGTCGGCCGCGGAACTCGCGCTCGACGAGATCTACACCGGCGTGCTCGCGGCGCCGACTGCGCTGCTCGCCGCATGGGTGGCGCGCCTGACCCCCGACAACGCGCAACGCGAGTACTACCTGACCGATGTCGTGAAGCTCGCGTTGGCGGACACCGTGGACGTGGAAGCCGTGGTGCTCGACGACGCGCGCGAAGCCGCGGGCATCAACGATCGCGCGCAGCTCGCGGCGGCCGAGTCGCTGCTGCGCGAGCGGCGCACCGGCGAACTGATGGAGCGCGGCGTCACGCTGGCCGATCCCGCGCGCACCGACGTGCGCGGCGCACTGACGTGCGGGCGCGACGTGAGCATCGACGTCGGCTGCGTGTTCGAAGGGCGCGTGGCGCTCGGCGACGACGTCGAGATCGGCGCGTACTGCGTGCTGCGCAACGTGACGATCGGCGCGGGCACGCGCCTGCTCCCGTTCTCGCATCTCGACGGCGCGACGCTGGGCGCCGGCTGCATCATCGGGCCCTACGCGCGGCTGCGGCCGGGCGCGGAACTCGCCGCCGACGTGCACATCGGCAACTTCGTCGAGGTGAAGGCGTCGACGATCGGCGCAGGCAGCAAGGCCAACCACCTCGCCTACGTCGGCGACACGACGATGGGCGCGGGCGTCAACTACGGCGCCGGCTCGATCACCGCCAACTACGACGGCGCGCACAAGCACCGGACGGTGATCGGCGACAACGTGCACATCGGGTCGAACTCCGTGCTCGTGGCCCCGGTCGAAATCGAGGCCGGCGCGACCATCGGCGGCGGCAGCGTCATCACCGAGAACGTGCCCGCCGGCACGCTGACGGTGGCGCGCGCGCCGCAGGTGGCGATCAAGGGCTGGACGCGACCGCGCAAGGAACGCAAGGGGGATGGGGCTTGAACAGGGTCGGATTGACTGCGATGGTGGTGGCGTTCCTACTCGCGCCGGCAGTCGCGCGCGCAGCCGATCCGCCCGCGACCAGCGTTCCGGCGCCGACCCCGGCTCCGGCAGCGAAGGCACCCGCCGCTGCGGCACCCGCGAAGCCCGCAACGTCGACGCCCGCCACACCCGCGAAGCCGGCGACCACGCCGCCCGCAACACCCGCCCGACCCGGCCCCGTCGGCGTGGACCCGAGCAAGATCGACTGCTCGAATGCCAAGCCGCAGTTCCGCAGCCGTTGCCTGGAGCTGCAGCGCGTGCAGAAGGTGTGCGTCGGCAAGGACGGCGACGCGAAGAAGGCCTGCATCCAGCAGAACATCAAATATGCGCGGCTGAAGGCCGACTGCAGCGGCGCCAAGACGGCGCAAGGCCGCGACAAGTGCCTGCAGAACAACCGCATGCTCGACGCCGCGGTGGCGTGCGAAGGCAAGAGCGGCGAAGCGCTGAGGCAATGCGCGGCCGCGCGTTCCATCCCGCACGGCACTGGCCCCTGACGTAACCTGACGCGATGCGCGGCGCGCGTCGCAAGCGAGCGAACCATGTGTGGCATCGTTGGCGCAGCATCCGACCGTGACGTCGTCCCGGTCCTCATCGACGGCATCCGGCGGCTCGAGTACCGCGGCTACGACTCGACGGGCCTCGCTGTCATCAGCGCCGGCTCCGCACCGGTGCTCACGCGGCTCGTCAGCACGGCACGCGTCGCGGACCTCTCCGCGCAGGTGAAGCGCGAGCACCTCGCGGGCACCACCGGCATCTCGCATACGCGTTGGGCGACGCATGGCGCGCCCACGCCGGCCAATGCGCATCCGCACACGTCGCACGACGAAGTGGCCGTCGTGCACAACGGCATCATCGAGAACTTCGAGGCGCTGCGCGCGGAGCTGAAGGCGCGGGGTTACGAGTTCCGCACGCCGACGGACAGCGAGATCATTGCGCACCTCGTGCACTACCATTGGCATGCGCCGGGCGGCGGCGACCTCTTGCGTGCCGTGCAGGCGGCCGCGGCGCAGTTTCACGGCGCGTATGCGATCGCCGTGATCAGTTCACGCGAGCCGGGACGCGTCGTCGGCGCGCGGCAAGGGAGCCCGTTGGTCGTGGGCATCGGCGACGACGACCATTTTCTCGCGTCCGACGCCGCGGCCCTCGTCCCGGTGACCCGGCGCATCGCCTATCTCGAAGAAGGCGACGTCGCCGACATCCGCCGCGAGAGCTACGCGATCTACGACAAGTCCGGCGCGCGTGTCGACCGGCAGATCGTCGTCGTGGAATCGGCCGGCGACCAAGTCGAGCTCGGGCCGTACCGCCACTTCATGCAGAAGGAGATCTTCGAGCAGCCGCGCGCCGTGGCGGAGACGCTCGAAGGTGTCGGCGGCATTGGGCCGGACCTGTTTGGTCCCGCGGCGGCAAGCGTGCTGCCCACCGTCGAGCGCGTGCTGATCCTGGCCTGCGGCACCAGCTACTACTCGGGCCTCGTCGGCAAGCAGTGGCTCGAAACGGTCGCGCGCATTCCCTGCGACGTCGAGATCGCCAGCGAATACCGCTACCGCGACAGCGTGCCGCACCCCAACCAGCTGGTCATCGTCGTGTCGCAGTCGGGCGAGACGGCGGATACGATGGCGGCGCTGAAGCACGCGCAGGCGCTGGGCCACCGGCACACGCTTGCCATCTGCAACGTCGCCACCAGTTCGATGGTGCGGATGACGGAGATGGTCTACCTCACGCGCGCCGGCACCGAGGTGAGCGTCGCGTCCACCAAGGCGTTCACCACGCAGCTCGTCGCGCTGTTCCTGCTGACCCTCACGCTGGCGAAGGAACGCGGCCGCCTGAGCGCCGACGACGAGGCGCAGTGGCTGCGCGCGCTGCGCCACCTGCCCGCCGCGATGCAGTCCGCGCTGGCGCTGGAGCCGCAGGTGATCGCGTGGGCCGAACGCTTCGCGCGCAAGCAGCATGCGCTGTTCCTGGGCCGCGGCCTGCACTACCCGATTGCGCTCGAAGGCGCGCTGAAACTCAAGGAAATCTCGTACATCCACGCGGAGGCCTATCCTGCCGGCGAACTGAAGCACGGCCCGCTGGCGCTCGTCGACGCGGAGATGCCCGTCGTCGCCATCGCGCCCAACGACGCGCTGCTCGAGAAGCTGAAGAGCAACCTGCAGGAAGTGCGGGCGCGGGGCGGCGAGCTGTACGTCGTCGCCGATGCCGACAGCCGCATCGCCAGCGAAGCCGGCGTGCACACGTTGCGGCTCACCGAGCATGCGGGCTTGTTGTCGCCGATCATCCACGTGATTCCGCTGCACCTGCTGGCGTATCACACGGCGGTGATCCGCGGGACGGATGTGGACAAGCCGCGGAATCTCGCCAAGAGCGTGACCGTGGAGTGATCGACTGCGGCCGACAGGGTTGCCACGCATGGAATCGTTGCGCACCACGCGTTCGCTGATGCGGCTGCTTGCGGCAGCCATCTTCATGTGCGCTACCGCTGCGATAAATGCGGAGCCGTACATCTATTTCGGGGGCGGCCAGCCAGTCGACGTCGGAACGCTGCGCATCTATATAAGCGACACCGTGTCATCAAAAAAGGCAGCGCCGAGCACGTATTCGATCTCGCGCAAGGGCAACACCTACACGGTATGCGTGACGCGATTCCTGACCGGATCCGGCGGAGCGACGACAGACGTCGTGCACATGGACGTTGCAAATGCCGGGGTCGGAGACTACTCGCTGGTCTACAAGGCCTCGAATGGTAATGCCGAAGGATGGCAGCCAGGTTGCACGGAGAAGGCGGTCCAGGCGTTCAAGATTCTTCCGCTGTCTGATTCCATGACGTCCGATCTGACGGAGAAGGCAGTCTTGGACAATCAAGTCATTCCCGGCTGGACGCGCACGGGCTACGATTTCTCGTCGTTCTCGAATGCCACGGTGGATACGCCGAATCTCGTTCCGGTGTGCCGCTTCTACGGCCTGCCCGAGGCGGGCATCAATTCCCACTTCTATTCGGCGCTGGCGAGCGATTGCGAAATCGTGCGGGAAACATGGCCTGATCAATGGATTCTGGAATCCATGGATTCATTCAAAGTGGTCCCGGTCAAGAACTACTGCCCCGATCCCCTCATGCCCGTCTACCGGCTCTATAACAACAAGCCGGATGCGAATCATCGCTATACCGCGCGGGATAACGTCCTGCTGGACATGCAGGCGAAAGGTTGGATCCTTGAAGGAATAGCCTGGTGCGCCACCGCAAGTTGAAACTGTAATGCGCGCACGAGTTGGGATAGTGCGAGAAGGATGAGGTCCGTCGATGTGACGCTTTGGTGGGCTACATTAGCGGACTGGCGGCAGCAGCTGCGACAATGTCGCATCCCGGGGGAGATAACGCATGCGTTCCATATCAAGGCGGCGCGCCGTCGGCGTCCTGTCCACAACATTTGCCATCTGGGCTCTGTCCTTCGGCAGCGCCGCGTCGGCCAGTGATTTCGATTCGGTAGTCCTCCGCTTCGAAGCATCGCCGTTCGGGTCGACGGTTGCGTATCTCGACAACGTGCCCGATGGTTGCGTCTACCGGTTCGACACGACGGCCTCGGGGGATGAAGGCGCGATCGCGATCGACACCTCGATCGTGCTGGGCCCGTGCTATCTCCCGCCGCCGGGAACAACGTCGCTTCACATCGACCTCGGCGTGCAGCCTCCGGGTACTTATCAAGTCGACTGGCACGTGAAGCGGGGCGGATACGAAGCGGATTGGAAGGGATCGTTCTCGGTGAGCCCGCCGTTGGCGAAATACGTGACGCCGGCCTGCCCTTTCGAAACGTGCTTCGGGGTCGGACCCTCGCAGCCGCTGCCGACGGACGCGCTCGTGCTCACGTTCGACGTCGACAGCGCCAGCTATCCGCAGTGCATGGAAGTCCTCGACCCCGCGGTCACCGTTCAGGACAACGTAATCCGCGTCTCCGGCAAGCAGACGCCGCGGCCAGGCTGCGTGGCTTCCCTGCCGCCAGCCGTGCACGGCGTATCGGTGATGCTCCCTCCGCTCGCGTTGGGCAACTACTCCGCGGTCCTTCAACTGGACGGGAATTCGCCGGACCAGGAGGTGAGCACGATCAACGGGAAGGTGGCGGCGGGCATCATCATGATCGGCGAATTCAGCGTCGTGACGCCCGAGCAAAGCTCGATGGTCGATGTCGTGGAGTATTACTATCCTCCGTACGATCACTATTTCCTGACCGCGAGCCCCTCGGAAATCGCGCTGCTCGATGCGCAGACGCCGCCGTTCCAGGAGTGGGTGCGTACCGGTTACAAGTTCAAGATGTATCGGCCCGACGTTGGCGTCGGCCTGCCGGCCAAGGCGGCCGACATCTGTCGCTTCTACAACGATTCCTTCGCACCCAGGAGTTCACACTTCTACGCGGCGCGTGGATTCGGCTGCGAGCAGACGCTGGAGTACTTCCCCGATTGGAAGCTCGAGACCGACAGTGCGTTCATCGGTGTCATTCCGGAAGAAAACGGCGAATGCTCGCAGGGCTTTCCGCTGTACCGCGTATACAACAACGGAATGGGTGGTGCTCCAAACCATCGATTCCTGGTCGATTGGGCTGAACGCGAGCGCATGGTGGCGCTCGGCTGGATCCCGGAGGGATATGGAGTGGGCGTCGCCATGTGCGGGCCCACCTGATCTCACCAAAGGGCTGCGTGAGAGGACCCATGTCGCTCCCCATGACTCACCTGCGATATCCATCGGCGGGTGGTGCGTTGCCAGTTTGGTCGGTCGTCACGTGCAGTATCGACCGGAACAAATTTGCTCGCGTATGTGCGAGTTACGCACGCGCATTCGCAGGCGTGCCGTTCGAGATCATCGGGATTCACGACGCCCGCTCGCTGGCCGAAGGCTATACCGCGGGATCGCGCGCGCTGCGGCACCGCGCCTGGTGCTGTCGCATGATGACATCGCGCTCGTCTCGCCCGATTTCGAGAAGAGGCTTTCCACCCATGTCGCGGCATACGACCTGGTGGGCATCGCCGGAACCACTCGCACAGTCGGCGGAACGTGGTTTGGAGCGGGGCATCCGTATGACTTCATGCTCATCGTTGCCCCGACCGAGCGCCGCGGTGAAGCGGCACTTTCCATCGTGGGCCGCGGTGAATTGATCATTCCCGATGCCCAGGCACTGGATGGCGTGTTCATCGCGGCAAGAACGGACGTTGCCCGAGCGATCGGCTTGGACGAAGCCACCTTTGACGGGTTTCATCTTTACGACATCGACTTCACGTTTCGAGCGTGGCGGGCGGGCTGCCGCTTGGCGGTGTGCCGGGACTTGGTCCTGGCTCATCAGTCCCACGGGAGCTACGGGCCCGACTGGAGACGATACGAACGGCGCTTCATGGACAAGTTCGGGGCGGACATCCGGCCCGTCGACGGGGTGGTCCGTTCGGACAAGGCGCATATCCGGTTTGACGCACGCGCACTGGACGATCCGGACAACGTACGCTGGATGTGCGATCCGACGCGCCTTGTCGAACTGACGCGCAATCCGGGCAAGCCTCAACCCGGTCTGGTGTAGCGGGCTGCGGCCTGCAGCAGGCGACATCCGCGAATGTGTCGGGGGAAGGCCTGAAAGCTAGACCCTGCGCGTCCGTGCCGGACCGTCCTGCGCCCGCCGCTGCATCCACGCCGTCGGCGTCAGGCCGCACCAGCGCTTGAATGCCCGCGAGAAGGACGCGGCGTCGGCATAGCCCACCCGCGCCGCGATGTCGTGCATCGACAGCGCTCCCGATTCGAGCAGGTGTTGGGCGGCCTCGAAGAGCGTTGCGTCCAGCAACGCGCGGAAGTTCGATCCGTTTTCCCGAAGCCTGCGCGCCAGCGTGCGCCGGCTCATGCCGAAAGTCGCTGCCACTTCATCAGCCGACCAGCGACCGGTGGCGACGAGCGTGCGCACGACGCGGCGTATCCGGTCTTCATCCGTGTGCCGCGCCGCACCGCCCTCGAGCTGGATCTTTTCTTCGAGCACGCCGCGAATGAATGCATCCGCGTGATCCACCGGCGCCGCAAGCCACCTGGCGTCGAACACGATCGCGCTGCGCTCCGCGGCGAAGGTGACCGGCGCGCGGAAGAACTCCCGGAACAGCGCGGTATCGGCCGGTGGCGGGTAGGCGAACGTCACGGACCGCAGCCTGAAATCGCGACCGCAGAGCTCCCGCATGATGTTGGTGGCGATGGCAATGGACCCGAACACGACCTGGTCGGCGCCACCTGTGTGGGGAATCAGCACCTCGTAACCGAGGGCGACGTTGGGGCCTTCCTCCGCCAGGTACGACACGCCACCTTCGTCGTGCAGATGGAGGTACTCCTCCAGCGTCTGCAACGCGACGGCGACGGTCTCCGAGTGGGCGACGAGATAGCCAACGGTGACCAGCGAGCGCAATCCGGTGTCGAGGCAAGCGCGCAGGCCGAGGTCGGAGACGCCGGTCCGCTGCGTGGCGAGTTCCACGTAGCGACACAAGCTTGCATAGGGCACCACGTTCTCCGCGGCGTCGAAAGTTTCGACCGGCAAGCCCACTTCGCGCAGCAGATCTCGCGGGTCGACGCCGTGCTCGGCCATGACCGCAGGCAGGCCGAGCGAACAACCCACGCGCGTCACGTGATCGACGACGCGGGGCCGGCCGGGCGCAGATGCGGCGCTGTGTCTCGTGTCCATGGGGACGGAACCTGAGGTCGCGACCATTTTGGCACGAATTGCACATCGCTTGCGCCGTCCTGCCCTTCGCGATCCGCGTCGTTCGCCTATAGTGCGTGACGTTCATTCGCAAGCGGAGCGGAACGCAGACATGAGCATCGACAGCACGTTGAAGCGCGGCGTCCTTGCCGCCGCGCTGGCCTTCGGAAGCGCATCGTTGCTCGCGGCGCAGCCCGCGCCAAACCCGGAACGCAACGTCTATTTCGGCGAAACCCACCTGCACACAAGCTGGTCGTTCGACGCCTTCATCTTTGGCGATACCAAGTCCACGCCGGGCGACGCGTACGAGTACGCGAAGGGCAAGCCGTTGAAGCACGCGCTGGGCTTCGAGATGAAGATCAAGCAGCCGTTGGACTGGATGGGCGTTACCGACCATTCCGAATACGTGGGCGTCATCCAGCAGGCCAATACGCCGGGCAGCCCGCTCAACATGAGCGAACTCGGCAAGAAGCTGATCGTGCGCGACAAGGCCGACGTGCAGCGCATCTACCTGTTCCTGGGCGAGACGATGGTCAACAACAAACCCATCGCAGAACTCGTGGCGCCGGCACTGGCCTCGTCGGTATGGGACAAGAACAACGCGTATGCCGATGCGGCCAACGAGCCCGGCAAGTTCACGGCGTTCAACTCGTACGAGTGGACGTCGACGCCCGACAATGCCAACTTGCACCGCAACGTGTTCTTCCGCGACGGCAAGAAGTTGCCCAAGATGCCGTTCAGCTCGTTCGACTCGCAGGCGCCCGAGGATCTGTGGGCCTGGATGGACAAGCAACGCGAGCAGGGCATCGAGCTGCTGGCCATCTCGCACAACGCCAACGTGTCGGATGGCCTGATGTATCCCACAGAAGTGGACTTCAAGGGGCGGCCCATCGACAAGGCGTGGGCCGACGCGCGGATGCGCAACGAACGCCTGATCGAGATGAAGCAGATCAAGGGCGCGTCTGAAACGCACCCGTTGCTGTCGCCCACCGACGAGTTCGCCAACTTCGAGATCATGTCCTATCTGCTCGGCGATCCGGAAGGCAGGTTCCCGAAGATCCCCGGCAGCTATGTGCGCGACGCGTTGCGCAACGGCATCGCCATGCAGGACACCAAGGGCTACAACCCCTACAAGCCGGGCTTCGTGTCCGGCTCGGATTCGCACAACGGTGCGGCGCCCTACCGCCAGGACAACTACTTCGGCGGGCACGCTTTCGAGGACGGGGGACTGGAGGAGCGCATGTCCGGCCACGTCTTCGCCGGCGGGGACATCCGCCTGATGAACCCGGCGGGCCTCTCGGCCATCTGGGCGGAGGAAAACACCCGCGCCTCGCTGTTCGACGGCATGCAGCGCAAGGAAACGTATGCCACCAGCGGCGTGCGCATCCAGCTGCGCTTCTTCGGCGGCTGGGGCTTCGGCAAGGATGCGGCCGACGGTCGCGACTGGGTGAAGAAAGCCTACGCCGCAGGCGTCCCGATGGGTGGCGACCTGCCGGCCGCCAAGGGCCGTGCGCCATCGTTCATCGTCTGGGCCGTGAAGGACCCGACATCGGGCAATCTCGACCGCGTGCAGATCATCAAGGGCTGGACGAAGAACGGCCAGAGCTTCGAGAAGATCTACGACGTGGCCTGGGCCGGCAACCGCAAGCCGGACTTCATCACCGGGCGGGTGCCACCGATCGGATCGACGGTCGACCTGCGGAATGCGACGTACACCAACACGATCGGCAAGACTGAGCTGAAGACCGTGTGGACCGATCCGGAATTCGATCCGTCGCTCGACGCCTTCTACTACGCGCGCGTGCTGGAAATTCCCACCCCGCGCTGGACGACGATCCAGGCCAAGGAGCTCGGCATTGCGCCGCCAGAGAACGTACCGGCCACGGTCGAGGAACGGGCCTGGAGTTCGCCGATCTGGTACACGCCGACAGCGGCCGCGAAGGGGACCAAGCCCTCGGGCCTGACGGTGGCGGCCCTCAAGCAGCAAGGCGCCACCGCGCTCGACGACGCCGCGCTCACGCAGCTGCTGGTGGGCAAGAACGTCTGGCTCAGGAATACCGTTACCGGCGCGGTGTTCCGCATCGTCTGGAGCAAGGACGGCCAGCGTGTGTTCTGGAACATCAATCCGGCCAAGCCGGAGCCGCAGCATTTCGGGTTCGCGGCCCAGGACGCCTACCTCGGGCTGTCGGTCAGCTACGCGATCAAGGGCGGCAGGGTGGTCGAATCGTTCGGCAACGCGCCGCTCGAGTGGACCGCGTACAAGCAGGGCGAGAAAACCATGCTCGCGCGCAGCGACGAATTCGGCTTCGCCAACTACGAAGTCATTCCGGTACCGCAGAACCTGATCGTACCGGAAAAGATCACGCGCTAGCCTGCGCGCGCCACCGGCATCGGGTCACGTCCCGCGAGCGCCGCGGTCTTCGCCGCGGCGTCTCGTCACGAGGCTTCCTGTGCACGCATGACTACACCGATCCCCGAACCGGGCATGACGGGCCGCCGCTGGCTGCGCGAGCCGCTGTTGCACTTCACGTTGCTCGGAGCCCTGATCTTCGGGGCGTACGCTTGGCTCAACCACGGGGCCGCGGACGGCGACGCCGCGCGGCAGATCGTGTTGACCGACGACGACCTGCTGCAGATGATCGTCGTGTGGCGCGCACAGGGCCGGGCACCGCCAACGCCGGCGCAGATGCAGGGCATGATCGACGCCAAGGTGCGCGAGGAGGTGCTGTATCGCGAGGCGCTGGCGATGGGGCTCGAGAACGACGACGTGATCGTCAAGCGCCGCCTCGGCCAGAAGATGGACTTCCTGGCCGAGGACCTGTCGTTGCTGCGCGAGCCGACGCACGATGAATTGGTCGCGTGGCTCAACTCGCATCCGCAGGATTTCGCGATTCCGGCACGGACGAGTTTTCACCACCTGTATTTTTCGTTCGACAAGCGCCAGGGCAACGCGCAGCGCGCGTCCGCCGCCGCGGCCGTGCAGCTCGCCGGCCGACGCACCGACGCGAGTGCGTCCAGGGTGGCCGCCGATACCTTCATGTTCCAGGATCGCTACGTGGACCGCACGCCCGAGCAGATCGCTGCGGTGTTCGGCGAGCCGTTTGCGCGGGCGGTATCGCGGCTCGAGCCGGGGGCATGGTCGCAGCCGGTCGAATCGGCTTTCGGCTGGCACCTGGTGTACGTCGACGAGTCGACGCCGGGCCGGGCTCCCGAATTCGAGGAAATCGAGCCCGCGCTGAAGACTGCCTGGAGCCAGGCGCAGCGCGAGGAGCTGAAGCGGCAAGCCTATGCGGTCATGCGCGCCAAGTACCAGGTGGTATTGCCGCCAGCTGCCACCGCGCAGGCCGCTGAGTCGGCGGACGGCAAGGCCGCCGCCAAGAAGCGTTCACTGAGCAACCTGTGAGGATCTGCCTGCGCGGCCTGCTGGCCCTGCTGATGTGGGCGTCGCTGCCCGTCGCCTGGGCGCATGAATCGCGGCCGGCCTACCTCGAGCTGAAGGAAACGGCACCGGGCCACTTCAGCGTGCTGTGGCGCACGCCGGTGCTGTCCGGAATGCGCCTTCCGGTGGCGCTCAAGCTGCCCGATGCGCTCGCCGCGCAAGGCGAGACGGTGCTGCAGCAACTGAACGACTCGTTGCTCGAGCGTCGCGTAGTAGTCGGCAAGCCCGCGGACGTCGAGGGCAAGCGAATCGAGTTCGTGGGCCTGCAGGCCACCATCACCGACGTGCTCGTCCGCGTGCAACGCGCCGACGGCAGTGAGCAGACCACGATCGTGCGGCCCTCGCAGCCATGGTTCGAGGTCGCGGCCCGGCAAAGCGCATGGGCGGTGGCGGGCGCTTACGCCATGCTCGGCATGGAGCACATCCTGCTCGGCATCGATCACCTGCTGTTCGTACTGGCGCTGCTGATCATCTGCCGCAGCACACGACAGCTGGTCGAGACGGTGACGGCCTTCACGTTGGCCCACAGCATCACGCTGGGTCTCGCGACGTTGGGCTTCATCCATGTTCCGCAGCGTCCCGTGGAGGCGGTGATCGCACTCAGCATCGTGTTCGTCGCGGCCGAGATCGTGCACGCGCGGCGCGGCGTGCCGGGCATCACTGCGCGCGCACCCTGGATCGTGGCTTTCCTCTTTGGCCTGCTGCACGGGCTCGGCTTCGCGGGCGCGTTGAGCGAGGTCGGGCTGCCCCAGGGCAACATCCCGGTGGCGCTGCTGTTCTTCAACCTGGGCGTGGAAGCCGGTCAGCTGATGTTCGTGTGCTCCGTGCTGCTGCTGCTGGCGGCGGTGCGCCGCTGGCATCCACGGCAACTGCGCTGGGCTCCCGCCCTGGCGCCCTATGCGATCGGGAGCACCGCGATGTTCTGGGTCTTCCAGCGACTCGCTGCGTTCTGACCCGCCCGGCGGGCCGATTTGGACGTCGCATCGGCTTTGATCTATTGTCACGATGCGCAGAGGCTCGTGGAATCGAATGGCGAGCCGGGCGCCGGTGGCAGGGGCAGGCGTTCGTTCGGCGGCAGCCTTGGGTTGGTTCGACCCCCCTTCCCAGGTCAGGCGTTAACGTGATGTATGCCCGAATTGAAGCCACTTCCGCTCCGCCGCACGCCCCGCTGGTGGTGGCTCGCCCTCGCTGCCATCCTGCTCGCATTGCTGTTCTTCACGCCCTTCGGCGGATGGCTGCAATCCTTCTTCACGGGCGTGCACGGGCAAGACGTCTACGCAGCACTCGACACCGCTGAGGCCCGCTTGCCGCGCGACCCGCGCGAGCGCGAACGCCTGCTCGCCATCACCGCGAAGACGGACGGAGAAGCGCCCATCGGCCTCGAGTTCGGACCGCGCCTGCATCCCGCCGGCACGCTTGCCCGCCTGCGTTATGAAACCTTCGACGAGAACGGCGCGCCGATCGACGATTGGCGGGTACGTGCCCTGGTGCCGACACTCGGCGCCGGCCCGTTCTTCAGGGAGGATCTCGAATTCTTCCCGGACGCGATCATTCCCATCCCGCGTCGCTTCGTGAAGTCGCGCTGGGTGCAGGTGGATGGCTGCGGCAAGCCGCTCCCTTTCCCGCCGCCGCCGGCCGAGAAGCCCGTGGGCGCCATCGCAAAGCGCGACATTCCCGATCCACCCGATCTGCGCGCGATCGTCGTGCGGCGCGACGCGGGCACCGGCTATGTCGATCTCAAGGTGGACGAGGCGTGGCTGCGTGAGCATCCCGAGCCCATCAAGTTCGGCGTGGCGACGGTCTGTCGCTACGACCCGTCCGCGCGGCAGTGGGAGTCTTTGCAGCCGCCGGATCCCGATCGGAACTGGCGCCTCGCGCCGCTCTCGCTTGCCGATGCCGCATCCGGCGAGCGAGTTGCGTTCGAGGTGCCGCGGGAAACGGCACTCTTCTGGATCCGGTGGTTCGAGGACCGCGAAGGCAACCGTTCCGCGCGCATGACCCGCTGGCGCGACGCACTGGCGGTCTCCGGCCCCATCCTGTGCAATGACCTGGACCTCGGACCAGTGCCGGAAGGCCGGGTGGCGGCCTGCGTCCCATTCCGCGATCAAGCGCAAGCGCGCCTTGTCCCGCGACCCGATATCGCATGCAACTGACGCGCGGCCAAGCCGCCTGGCTCATGGTGGCCGTGACGCTGATGTGGTCGATCGCGGGCGTGGTCACGCGCCAGCTCGAGTCGGCGCGCAGCTTCGAGGTGACGTTCTGGCGCACGCTCTTCACGCTGGTCACGCTGCTGATCCTGCTGCCGTTGGTGCAGGGCCGCATGGTGTTCGGCACGCTGCAGCGCGGCGGCCGCGCGCTGTGGGGTTCGGGCCTCTGCTGGAGCGTGATGTTCACCGCGTTCATGGTGGCGCTGCAGCTGATGCCCGTGGCCAACGTGCTGGTGACGATGGCGATCGGGCCCTTGCTCACGGCGTTGTTCGCGCGGGTCTTCATCGGCTATCGCATCGCGCGGCGCACGTGGTTCGCCATCGTCGTGGCCGGCGCGGGCATCGCGTGGATGTTCGGGTCGCAGGTTGCGCACGTGTCGCTCGCCGGCACGCTGGTGGCGTTGTGCGTGCCGGTGGCGGCCGCGTTGAACTGGACGCTCGTTCAGCACTCGCAGCGTCACGGCCACGCGGTGGATCTCGTCCCGGCCGTGCTGATCGGCGCCGCGCTCGCGACGCTCTACACGTTGCCGCTGGCGTGGCCGTTCCCGGCGTCGCGCAGCGACCTCGCGTGGCTCGCGTTGCTCGGAGTCGTGCAGCTCGCCATTCCCTGCGTGCTGGCGGTGCGCTGCGGGCGCGTGCTCAAGGCGCCCGAGATGGCGCTGCTGGGGCTGCTGGAGGTGCTGTTCGGGATCGCGCTCGCGTGGCTGGGCGCGAACGAAGCGCCTGCGCCGCAGGTGCTGGCGGGCGGCGCGCTGGTGATCGGCGCGCTGGTCGTCAACGAGTGGCTGGCGTGGCGCGAAGGCCGGGTGCTGTGATAACAGGAGGCAATATGAGTGCGAAGAGAATCGTGTCGACCAGCAGCGCGCCCAGCCGCCACTGGGTCGGCGACGGCTTCCCGGTGCACGGCATGTTCGGATACAACGGGCCGGACGTTGCCGCGCGCAGCCCTTTCCTGCTGCTCGACTACGCGTCGCCGACGCGCTTCGAACCCACGACGGCACGCCGCGGCGTGGGCCAGCATCCGCACCGTGGCTTCGAGACGGTGACGATCGTCTACGACGGCGAAGTCGAGCATCGCGATTCCACGGGCAGCGGCGGCGTCATCGGGCCGGGCGACGTGCAATGGATGACCGCGGGCAGCGGCATCCTGCACGAGGAGTTCCATTCGCAGGGTTACGCGCAGCGCGGTGGACCGTTCGAGATGGCGCAGCTCTGGGTGAACCTGCCGGCCAAGGACAAGATGACGGCGCCCGGTTACCAGGGCATCGTCGACGCGCAGATCCCGTCGGTGGCGCTGCCCGGCGGCGCAGGGCGCGTGCGCGTGATCGCCGGTGAGTTCGATGGTGCGCGCGGTCCTGCGCGGACGTTCTCGCCGATGAACGTGTGGGACGTGCGTGTCGCGGCGGGCCAGCGCGTGGCCTTGCCGCAGCCGGAGGGCTGGAGTGCGCACGTGGTCGTGATGGCGGGCAGCGTGCGCGTCAACGGCACGGAGCTGCACGAGCGGCAGATGGCGACGCTCGGCACCTCGGGTACCGCCGTGGACATCGACGCCGCCACGGACGCGAAGCTGCTGCTGCTGGCCGGCGAACCGATCGACGAGCCCGTCGTTGGCTACGGCCCCTTCGTGATGAACACGCAGCAGGAGATCATCGAGGCGATCGACGATTTCAACGCGGGAAAGTTCGGGCGGATGGGCGGGTGACGCGGGATATGCGCCGTTGCGGTCGTCATCGCAGTTGACGGCGCGCGAACGGATGCCTTGGCTTCGGGCGATGATCACGCCCACGACGACGTCCCATCGAGAAGCCTGCCAACCCACTTCGTCGGCATCGCCCGGCCGCAGCAGGGGCCGGCCCAGCGCGCGTGCGCTGCGCGCGGCGATCGTCGCGAGCGGCCTGGTGCTCGACGGCGACGGACCATGCGAGCCCGGTGTGCCGCTTCTATCTGCCGCCGGGCGAAGGCGACTCGCATTTCAGATGCTGGCGCAAGGCTGGGTCGCGGAAGGCTACGGGCCCGACGCCGTGATCATGTGCGCGGTGCCTGCGAGCACTGCGGCGCGAGGCCAGTTGCTGATCCGCGCGTGGAAGCCGGATGGGTCGCTCGCCGCGTTGCAGGACTTCGTCGACTACACGCACTACGTCAACGGCCAGTGGTCGATGTACGGGAACTACGGCGCGTTTCCGGCCGGCAAGCCCGCGGCCGTGGCACAAGCGGGGTCCGGGACGTATCCGCTCAACGTGGGGGGCACCGACTACGTTGCGCTCGACGTGCCTTCGGCCCAGGCCCTGTACTTCACGGCGCTGTGGCGCGCGCCGTCGATCGGCACCGTGTACATGCGGGCCGACAACGGCGGCGCGGGCTATACGCTGGCGGGTGGCGGAACGCAAAAGCTGGAGCTGCCCTACGACTTCGCCGTCTCCGAGTTCCGGCTGGCGCAGTCGCTGGTGCCTGCCACGGGCCTGTCGACGGAAGCGCAGCGCCTGCTCACGGCGGCCACCAGCGCAATGAGCGCGGCGCAGGCGGCGTCGAGTTCGTCCGCGCGAGCCGTGGCGGCCTACACGGCGCTGTCGTACGTCATGCCGCTCAAGGAACGCCTCGTACTCGACGCGAGTAACGCCGTGAATGCGACGCTGGGCACGCGCGCCGATTTCGACCTCAACTACGAAGGCTTCGGCAGCTGGACGGACAGCACGCAGGCCACGGGCTACGCGGTCGCGCGCGATGCCGGCTTCAAGTCGGTGTACACGGTCGTCGACTGGAACCTGACGTCGCCCGCGCAGGGAACCTACGACTTCACGACGCTCGATTACCAGGTCGACGAGGCCCGCAAGCAAGGCTTCCAGGTGGCGCTGCAGATCAACCCCAACTACGGCAACCTGCCTGCATGGGCGAAGGGCCTGCCTTTCGCAGCATTGAAGGCGCTGTATTTCGAGAATGCGCGGCGCGTCGTCGCGCGTTACGGGACCAAGGTCGCGGTCTACTACGCCTGCGGTGAGCTCGAGCTCGCGAGCTACCCGATGACGCTGGGACAGATGGCGGAACTGGCGCGGCAATCGCTCGCCGGCGCGCGCAACGCGGCGCCGGGCACGCCGTTCGGTATCTATGCCAGCGCCTCGGCGTACGTGGGCTACCAGATGAATCCCGGCACGACCCCCACGTTCCATTCGAGCCAGGCGTTCGTCGAGCTGCTCGTGCGCAGCCGCATCGCGTTCGATTTCGTCGGGCTCGAAATGCAGTACGGAACCGTGTTCGCGCCGATCGACCTGCAACGCTTCAAGGAAGTGCTCGACAACGTGCATGCGGCCGCCGGCGTCCCGCTGTACATGGGCGAGAGCGGCTACAGTTCCAAGTCACAGGACTACGGCATTGCGGCCGGCTTCTACTGGCATGAGCACCCGGCACTGAGCCGGAGTCACCCGCGTAACGCATCGATGACGAGCGCCAGCGCCGGCGATGCACGCCGCGTCGCGTAGTACGCGTGGTAGCCGGGATAGCTCATCGCATGGTCGCGCAGCACTTCCACCAGTTTGCCGGAGGCGACATGCCGGTCGACGAGGTCCGCCGGAACCCACGCGAGCCCCTGGCCCGCGAGCGCGGCCTCGACCATAAGCGCGTTGCGGTTGAATACCAGGCGACCGCTGACGTGCAGCACCATCGCGCGCTTGCCGCGGCGGAATTCCCAGTTCAGCAGTCCGCCGTGCGTGGGCAGCCGCAGCCGCGTGCAATCGTGCGTGGCGAGCTCGGCCGGCGTGCGCGGCGGTGAATGCTTCCGGAGGTAAGCGGGACTGCCGACCACCGCCATCCGCATGTCGGGGGCAATGCGCACGGCGATCATGTCACGCGCAACGTCGCCGCCCAGGCGCACGCCGATGTCGAAGCGCTCCGCGACGATGTCGGTGAACTTGTTGTCGCTGCTGACCTCGACGTTGATGTCGGGATACTTCGGCAGCCACTTCAACAGGCGCGGCGCGATCAGCGACTGCACCGCGTGCTCGGTGGCCGTGATACGGATGGTGCCGGCGGGCTTGCCGCCCATTTCGCGCAGGCGCTCCAGCGCCTGGTCGACGTCCGCGAAGCGCGGGCCGATCACCTCGTACAAGCGCTCGCCCGCCGCGGTGGGCGCCAGGCTGCGCGTGGTCCGGTTGATGAGCTTCAGGTCGAGCCTGCGTTCCAGCGAACGCACGGTCTGGCTGATGGCCGATTGCGTGACGCCCAGTTGCGCCGCCGCGCTTGTGAAGCTCCCCGCGCGCACGACGGCGGCGAAGGACGCCAGGTCGTCATAGGATGTATTCATAAGCACCACTACTGAGCGAATGTCGACTCAGCAGTCTAGTCTTCGAATGTCGCCGCGACTAGATTGACGGTCATCGACCACTGCAAGGAAAACCCATGAAAACCCGCCAACTTGGCAGCACGGGCCTCACTGTCTCCGAACTCGGCTTCGGCTGCATGGGCTTGAGCTATGGCTACGGACCCGCAACGGACACGGCGCGGGCGGTTGCGCTGATCCGCGCCGCTTACGACGGTGGTGTCACGTTCTTCGACACCGCCGAAGCCTACGGCGCGGGGGTCAACGAGCGCGTTGTCGGCGAAGCGCTGGCGCCCGTCCGCGACCAGGTTGTCATCGCGACCAAGTTCGGGTTCCGCGACGGCGACACGAGCAAGGGTCTCGACAGCCGCCCCGAGCGCATCCGTCAGGTGGCGGACGAAGCGCTCGCGCGCTTGCGCACCGACCGCATCGACCTCTTCTACCAGCACCGCGTCGACCCGCGCGTGCCGATGGAAGACGTCGCAGGCACGGTGAAGGACCTGATCCGCGAAGGCAAGGTGAAGCACTTCGGGCTCTCGGAAGCAGGCGTCGACAGCATCCGCCGGGCGCATGCGGTGCAGCCCGTGGCGGCGCTGCAGAGCGAGTATTCGCTGTGGTGGCGCGAGCCGGAGGATGCGATCCTGCCGGCGCTCGAGGAGCTGGGCATCGGCCTCGTGCCTTTCAGTCCGCTCGGCAAAGGCTTCCTCACCGGGACCATCGACGCGGGCACCGGCTTCACGGCCAACGACTTCCGCAACACCGTGCCGCGCTTTGCGCCGGAGGTCCGCGCGGCCAATCGCCCGCTTGTCGACGCGCTGGCGAAGATCGCGACCGAACTCCACGTCACTCCCGCGCAACTGGCGCTCGCGTGGCTGCTCGCGCAGAAGCCGTGGATCGTGCCGATCCCGGGTACGACCAAGCTGCATCGGCTGGAGGAAAACCTCGGCAGCGCGTCGCTCGCCCTTTCAGCCGCCGCGCTGGCAGAGATCGAGTCCGCGGTCGACAGCCATCCGGTGCAGGGCGCGCGCTATTCGGCCGATCGCCAGGCGTTGGTGGGGCGCTGAGGCGCTTCGCTGTCGAATATTCCGTACCCGCGCGGGTGCGCCGGCGCTACCGTGGTTGTCGATCCACCGTCGCTCCGCTGGACACGGATCGCCTGAACGGAGTCGGCCTGGTCGTCAGCGGCTCGATGCTGCCCATCCCGCCGATGCTGGGCCAGGTGACGGTCGTCGAGTACTACTACCCGCCGTTCGATCACTACTTCATGACGGCGGATCCCGGCGAGATCGCGATCCTTGACGCGCATACGCCGCCGTTCGCCGACTGGGTGCGCACCGGCTACACGTTCGCGGAGATGGACTCCGCGCACGCGTTGAGCGGTTCGGCCAGCATCTGCCGCTTCTTCAACGCCTCGTTCGCGCCCAAGAGCTCGCACTTCTTCGCGGCTCAGGGGCTGGGATGCGAGGAGACGATCACGCATTTCCCGGACTGGCAGCTGGAAACGCTGTCGGCGTTCTCCGCGCGCATTCCCGACAGCGGGGGCGCGTGCGCCAGCGGCGTACCCGTCTACCGGCTCTACAACAACGGCATGGGCGGCGCGCCGAACCACCGCTTCGTCACCAACGTGACCGAAGGGCTGGAGATGATCGGCAAGGGCTGGACCTACGAGTACGTCGCGATGTGCGCGCTGTATACGGCCGTGAGCCGAGTGCCTTGACGGCGGGCCTGCGTCAGGGCGTCACCGCCGACTCGTCGTACTGCTGCAGCAGGTAGAGCCGCTGGTAGATCCCGTCGTCGATGGCCATCAGCTCGTCGTGCGTTCCCCGCTCGGCGATGCGGCCGTGGTTCAGTACGACGATCAGGTCGGCGTCGCGGATCGTCGACAGGCGGTGCGCAATGGCCACGATCGTCGTGTCGCCTTCGATCTCGGCCAGCGCGGCCTGCACGTCACGCTCCGTCCCGCTGTCGATGCGCGACGTCGCTTCATCGAGGAACAACACGGCGGGGTGGCCGGCCAATGCGCGCGCGATCGCGATCAGTTGCTTCTGGCCCGCCGACAGCCGCGCGCCGCCTTCGCCCAGCACCGTGGCGTAACCGTCCGGCAGCGCGCGGATGAACGCGTCCGCATGCGCGGCCCGCGCGGCCTGCTCGAGACGCGCGGTGGGGATGCCGCGACCCATGTCGATGTTCTCGCGCACGCTCGCGGCCAGCAGCAGCGGCTCCTGCGGCACCAGGCCCACGGCGGCGCGGAAATGCGCTTCGTCGATGTCGCCGATCGGCACGCCGTCGTAGGCGATCAAGCCCCGCTGCGCGGTGTAGAAGCGCAGCATCAGCGAGAGCAGCGTGGACTTGCCGCTGCCCGTGTGGCCCACGATGCCGACGAAGCTGCCGGGCGCCACGTCCAGCGTGACGTCGTGCAGCACCGGCGTTGCGGGGTCGTAGCCGAACGTGACGTCGTGCAGCGCGATGCGGCCGGCAGCGATGCGCCCACGGTCGGGCCACGGCGGCTCGGACGGCTCGCGCAGCAGCGCGCCGACGCGCGACGCCGCCACCAGCGACTGCTGCAGGATGGCGAACTGCATCGTGATGTGGATCAGCGGCTCGATGACGCGCGCCACATACGCGATGAACGCGTACAGCAGGCCCACCTCGACGACGTGGACGCGGTTGGTGCCCACGGCGACGACGATGGCCGCGATCAGCAGGATGTTGACGAGGTCCAGCGCCGGCCGCAGCAGCCAGGCGTTGGCGCGCAGTGTCTCGCGGCGCGCCGCGTAGTGGAGGTCGTTGGTGCGCGCGAACCGGGCCGCGAAGCGCCCCACCGCTCCGCTCGCCTGCAGCACGCTCATGCCCGCGATGCCCTCGGCCATCTGCGCGTTGATGTCGCTGCGCAACTCGCGTGTGCGCGACGCGGCGGCCGCCGACAGCCGCTCGTACCCCCAGACGATGGCGATCGCCGCCGGCACCAGCAGCAGCACGATCAGCATCAGCCGCCAGTCGAGCCACAGCATCGCGATGACCACGCCGAACAGCAGCGTCACGCCGACGAGCATCTCGAACAGCACCTGCGTATACAGCTGCTTCACCGACTCCGTATCGTTGGTGATGCGCGTCACGAGCTGGCCGGTGATGGCGCCGTCGAAGAAGCGCATCGGCATCCGCAACACGTGCGCATAGACCCGCTCGCGCAAGCGCTGCACCGAGCGCATCGACAGGCCCGCGAGCCGCAGCAGCTCGCGGTAGCGCAGCAGGCTGGCGAGTGCCGCGCACGCGAAGGCGCCGCCGATCACGAGCGCGATCATCGGTACGTCGGCGACGCGCGGCACCAGGTAGCTGTCGATGAAGCGCTTGCCCAGCAGCGGCGCCGCGGCGTCGAGCAAACCCGCCACCACCAGCCACGCGGCGGCGCGCAGCGCCTCCGCGCGGTCGGGCCACGCCGTATGCGTGAGCAGCCGCAAGGCGCCGGCGCGGTCGATGGTGCGCGGCGCGTTAATGCCGACTCCAGTGCCGCTTCGAGCTGCTGGTAGCGCCACTGCGCCGCATACCAGCCGTCGCGCGCGAGCAGTTCCGCATGCGTGCCGCGCTCGACGATGCGCCCGAGCTTCAGCACGACGATCTCGTCGGCGTCGACCACCGCCGACAAGCGGTGGCTCACGATGATCGCCGTGCGGCCGGCGCGCGTCTCGCGCAGGTGGGCGAGGATCCGCGCCTCGGTGCCGGTGTCGACGGCGGACAGCGCGTCGTCCAGCAACAGCAGCGTCGCGTTGGACAGCAGCGCGCGCGCGATGGCGACGCGCTGGCGCTGGCCGCCGGACAGCGTGACGCCGCGCTCGCCGACGCGCGTGTCGAAGCCGTCGGCCAGGCGGCGCACGTCGTCGTCCAGGTCGGCGAGTCGCGCCGCCTCCACGATCTCCGCGCGCGTCGCGTCGGCGCGGGCCAGCGCGATGTTGTCGGCGATCGTCGCCGAGAACAGGAAGGGCTCCTGCGGGACCCAGGCGATCGCCTCGCGCAGCGCGGCAAGCGTGAAGTCCGGCAATGCCACGTCGCCCCACGCGAAGCGGCCGCTCGCCGGCTCGTAGTGGCGCAGCAGCAGGTGCACGAGCGTGGACTTGCCCGCGCCGGTGGCACCGACGACGCCCAGCGTCCGTCCCGGCGCCAGCGCGAACGACACGTCGGCGAGCGCGGGCGAAGCAGAAGCGTCATATGCGAACGTCACGTGCTCGGCGTGCAGCGTGCCGGAGGGCGGCGTGGCGACCGTCCCTGCGTCGGCCACCGTGAGCGGCGCGCGCAACACGGGATCGAGCCGCCCCCACGCGGCCTTGCCGCGCTGTACCAATGCCAGCACCCAGCCCGCCGCGAACATCGGCCAGATCAACTGCACGAGATACATCGTGAACGCGGTCAGCGTGCCGATCGTGAGCTCGTCGTACCAGACGAGCCAGCCGCCGAGCGCGAACGTGAGCAGCGTGGCGGCCGCGAGCGAAAGACCCACCGTCGGCTCGAACGCCGCTTCCCAGCGTTGCGCGCGCAGCGACGCATCGGTGGCGGCCTGCGCGCGCGCCGCGAAGTCGCGGTTGGCGCGCGCCTCCAACCCCAGCGCGCGCAGCGTGCGCACCGCGGTGATCGATTCCTGCACGTCGCCGTTGAGGTCGGAGAAGCGGTCCAGCGCGTCCCGCGATGCGTCGTGCACGTGGCGCGAGATCACGAAGAAGCCCCAGGCCATGAACGGGAACGGCAGCAGCGCGACGAGGCCCAGCCGCCAGTCGATGCCCAGCGTCATCATCGCAACGACGAGCACCAGCGTCAGCGTGCCGTCGAAGCCCGCGAGGAAGGCTTCGCCGGCCGTCATCTCGACCGCGTCGACGTCGTTGGTGGCGCGCGCCATCAGGTCGCCGGTGGAGACGCGGTGGAAGTAGGCGGGCGCCTGCAGCGACAACCGCGCGAAGAGGTCGCGACGCAACTCCAGGCCCATCCGGTACGCGGCGGTGAACAGCGCCAGCCGCCAGCCCACGCGCAGCAGGTAGATCGCGGCGCCCATCGCGAGCAGGATCGCGATCTCGTGCCACAGCGCGGCACCCGCGAGATCGTGCGCGACCAGCGTGTCGATGATGTGGCCGACGCGCCGCGGCACCCACACGGTGAGCACCGCGACGGCGACGAGCATCGTCCCGGCGCCCGCGTAGGCGCGCCAGTGTCGGGCCGCGAAGCGGGCGATGAAGGCGGAGAGGGTCAAGCGGGTGCGGCGGTCAGCGCGGATGGGGCGCGGTCTGCAAGCGTAACCCGAACGTCGCGTACCAGTGGCCCTGGCGCTCACCCAGCTTGTCGCCGTAGCTCGTGAAGAGCTCGAAGCGGTCGGCGATCACGACGTAGCGCAGCCCCACCTGGTACTTGCCCGCGCCGGGCGCGTCGCGGTAGACCTCGCCGAGCGCCACCCACCCGTGCGCGAACTCGTATTGCACGGCGGCATTGGCGAGCGCGTAGGTCCCCGCGCCGTACTGGTTGGCGGCGCCGGCGTTGAAATCGAGCTCCAGCGGATCGACGGGCGACCAGCTGAGCGCGCCCCGCAACGCGTAGAGCTGGTACGCGGAGCCGCCGCGCGGCGCACCGGTGTCGCGCTGCACGTCGAACACCCAGCCGGCGCTCCAGTCGGCGCTGCCTGCCAGCGGCGCGGCGCTCTTCGCCTGCCACAGCAACTGGCTCGACCGGGGCGCGTCGGCAGGCTCGGCGCGGGTGGCGCCGAACGTCCACTCGATGTTGGCGAACAGGTTGCACGCGGGCTGCGCGATGGCCTCGCGCGGGCCGTTCGCCTGCACCCAGGCTTCGAGCTGGCACGTCTCCGGCGGCAGGATGGAGGCATCTTCGGTGACGAGCGGAGCGGCTCCATGCGCGGCCAGCGGCGCACAGGCCAGCACCAGGGTCCAGCCCTGCCATCGCCGCGGTCGCGCGCCGTTCGCCATGGGCGGATTTTGCTACGCTCCCGTCCAGAATTGTGCGGCAAACGCGGGCGCGGTCTGCCACGATGAACGCCCACCGGACTCAACCACCGAGGATGACCATGAAACGATGGACGCTTGTGCTGGGCGCGACGCTCGTCGCGTGCGGCGTGTTGCTGGCGGGCTGCGGCAAGGACGACCCGGTCAAGGCAGCCGCGAAGGCGGATGCGAAGGCGGGCGTGCCCGCGCCCGGCATCGAGGAGACCAAGGCCATCGCCGAGGAGGCCTACATCTACGGCTTCCCGATGATCGCCGCGTACAAGGCGATGTACGAGTTCAACGTCGACAAGACGTCGCCGCAGTTCAAGATCGGCTTCAACGAGATCTGGAACGACGCCAAGACGTTCACGCCGAAAGACACGGCGATCGTCACGCCGAATGCGGACACGCCCTACTCGATGCTGCAGGCGGACCTGCGCGCCGAGCCCATCGTGTTCTGCGTGCCGCCGGTGGACAAGAAGCGCTACTACTCGGTGCAGCTCACCGACATGTACTCGTTCAACTACGGCTACGTCGGCAGCCGCGCCACCGGCAACGACGGCGGCTGCTACATGATCGCCGGGCCGGGCTGGAAGGGCGACAAGCCGGACGGCATCGCGCAGGTGTTCCGTTCCGAAACGCAGTTCTCGTTCGTCATTTTCCGCACGCAACTGTTCAACCCGGCGGATATCGAGAACGTGAAGAAAGTGCAGGCCGGCTACAAGGTGATGCCGCTGTCGGCGTTCCTGAAGCAGCCCGCGCCGCCCGCCGCGCCCGTGATCGCTTTCCCCAAATTCGACGGCGATGCGCCGTTCAAGACGGACTTCGCGGCCTACCTCGACTTCCTGCTGCAGTTCGCGCCGGAAGTGCCGGAAGAAGCGGCGCTGCGCGCGCGGCTCGCGAGCATCGGCATCGGACCGGGCAAGAAATTCGACTTCAAGGACCTGTCGGCCGAGCACAAGGTGGCGGTGGGACTCGGCGTCAAGCAGGGCTACGAGAAGATCGAGAAGCAGCGTGACAGCATCGGCAAGGACATCAACGGCTGGCGCGTCGGCTCGGCCTTCGGCGACCGCAAGTTCTACAACGGCAACTACCTGCTGCGCGCGGGCGCGGCGCTGGCCGGCATCTATGGCAACGATGCGGTTGAGGCGATGTATCCGCTCGCCAAGACCAATGCAGCCGGCGAAGTGCTGGACGGCAGCAAGCACAAGTACACGCTGACGTTCCCCAAGGGTGCACAACCGCCGGTGAACGCGTTCTGGTCGGTGACGATGTACGACGGCAAGACGCAGCTGCTGATCGACAACCCGATCAACCGCTACCTGATCAACTCGCCGATGCTGGGCCAGATGAAGAAGAACGCGGACGGCTCGCTGACGCTGTACGTCCAGAAGGACTCGCCGGGCAAGTCGCTGGAGTCCAACTGGTTGCCGGCGCCGGACGGCCCGATCTACATGGTCATGCGGCTGTATTGGCCGAAGACGGAGGCGCCGTCCATCCTGCCGCCCGGCGAAGGCACGTGGCAGCCGCCGGAGGTGAAGGCCGCAGGCTAATGATCAAATGGGGTCAGACACCAA
>JBGAIC010000110.1:0-5714 GCA_044225845.1 Casimicrobiaceae bacterium | reverse complement strand
GTACGGGTACTGGCCCGCGCGCCAGTTTTCGTTGAGCTCGTGGGTGGTGTGGGTGTGGCGCGGCGCCTTGGCGGGCGGCATGCCAAGCGCGTCGCGCAGATGCGCGGCGTCGTCCGGCGCGGCCTGTTCCAGGATGGCGGCGACGGCGGCGCTTGCCTTGCCGTGCGCCGGGTCCGCCGCGGCGGCCACCGCGGCGCGACCCGCGTCGGTGCGCGCGCGGGTCCGCTCGTCGGCGATGCCGCGCTCGAGCGGCGTGAGCGGTTTCGCCGCTTTCGCGGTACGGCGGCGGGACGGCGTGCGGCGGGACGGGCGGGCGGCGGGCATCGGGAATCCTCGGGGCTGTGGCGCGGCGGGGCGCCGGCGACCACGACGTTCATCGTCGGTCCCGCCGTCGCCAGCGTCAATCGCGCGCTGCGCAAACCTTGATGTGGATCGAACTCCGGTACGGGGCCTGCTGCGCCGCAGCGCGGTCGGGTGCCGGGCAGGTAGAATTGCGGCTGCCGATGAACCGCCGCGCGCTCCCTTGCGCGTCGCCCACCAAGCCAGGAAATCCATGAACGACAACGCGCGCGTGATCGCGTTCGACAAGCTGCGCATGACCGACGTCGAGTCCGTCGGCGGCAAGAATGCGTCGCTGGGGGAAATGATCAGCCAGCTCGGGGGCGCGGGCATCCGCGTGCCGGGCGGCTTTGCCACCACCGCGTCCGCTTACCGCGACTTCCTCGCCCAGGACGGCCTGGCGGCCAAGATCGACGCGCGCTTGAAGGCGCTCAACGTCGACGACGTCACGGAGCTTGCGCGCGCCGGCAAGGAGATCCGCGGCTGGGTCGTCGCCGCACCGCTGCCGCCGGCGCTGGAGCGCGACATCGCTATCGCCTACGAGGCGCTGGCGGCCGCCAACCCGGGTGCGACGTTCGCCGTGCGCTCGTCGGCCACCGCAGAAGACCTGCCCGATGCTTCCTTCGCGGGCCAGCAGGAATCCTTTCTCAATATCAGTGGCTTGCAGAATATTCTTCATGCGATCAAGGAAGTATTCGCGTCGCTGTACAACGACCGCGCCATTGCCTATCGCGTCCACCAGGGCTTCGACCACGCCGAGGTGGCGCTGTCGGCCGGCGTCCAGCGGATGGTCCGTAGCGACACCGGCGCGTCGGGCGTGATGTTCACGCTCGACACCGAGTCCGGCTTCGACCAGGTGGTGTTCATCACGTCGTCGTATGGCCTGGGCGAAACCGTCGTGCAGGGTGCCGTGAATCCTGACGAGTTCTACGTCTGGAAGCCGAACCTCGCGAAGGGCCGTCCCGCGATCCTGCGCAAGTCCGTCGGCGCCAAGGCGATCAAGATGGTCTATGCCGGCGAGCAGGCGGCCGGCCGCTCGACCAGGACGGTGGACGTGCCGACGGCCGAGCGCCAGCGCTTCTCGCTGACCGACGCGGAAGTCGAGGAGCTGGCGCGCTTTGCCGTGAAGATCGAGCAGCACTACCAGCGGCCGATGGACATCGAGTGGGCGCGCGACGGCGGCGACGGCAAGCTGTACGTGCTGCAGGCGCGGCCGGAGACGGTGCGCTCGCGCGAAGGCGCCAACACGCTGCGCCGTTATCGGCTCAAGGGCCACGCGGAGGTGCTGGCCGAAGGTCGCGCCATCGGCCAGAAGATCGGGCAGGGCACGGTGCGGCTCATCAAGTCGTCCGCCGAGATGGATCGCGTGAAGCCCGGCGACGTGCTCGTCACGGACATGACGGACCCCGACTGGGAACCGGTGATGAAGCGCGCGGGCGCCATCGTGACGAACCGGGGCGGGCGCACATGCCATGCGGCGATCATCGCGCGCGAGCTGGGCATTCCGGCCGTCGTCGGGACTGGTGACGCCACCGAGCTGCTGCGCGACGGCGACGCGGTGACGGTGTCCTGCGCGGAAGGCGACACCGGCCACGTGTACCGCGGGCTGCTCGGCATCGAGATCGACGACGTCGAGCTGGATCACATGCCCGCGTCGCCGACGAAGATCATGATGAACGTCGGCAATCCGGAGCTCGCCTTCTCGTTCCAGCGGCTGCCGAACGAAGGCGTCGGCCTCGCGCGCCTCGAGTTCATCATCAACAAGAACGTCGGCATCCACCCCAAGGCGCTGATCGAGTTCGATCGCCAGGACGCGGACGTCAAGGCCGAGATCGTGCCGCGTATCGCGTCCTACCCGAGCCCCACCGAGTACTACGTCGCCAAGATCGCGGAAGGGGTTGCCACGATCGCCGCCGCGTTCTGGCCGAAGAAGGTGATCGTGCGGCTGTCCGACTTCAAGTCGAACGAGTACCTCAACCTGATCGGCGGCCCACGCTACGAGCCGGACGAAGAGAACCCGATGCTGGGCTTCCGCGGCGCATCGCGCTACCTGTCGCCGGACTTCTACGACTGCTTCGCGCTCGAGTGCCAGGCGATGAAGCGCGTCCGCGACGACATGGGTTTGACGAACGTCGAGCTGATGGTGCCGTTCGTGCGCACGCTGGCCGAAGCGCGCGACGTCAACGCGCTGCTCGCGAAGAACGGCTTGAAGCGCGGCGAGAACGGCCTGCGCGTCGTCATGATGTGCGAGCTGCCGTCCAACGCCGTGCTGGCCGAGCGCTTCCTCGAGCACTTCGACGGCTTCTCGATCGGCTCCAACGACATGACGCAGCTCACGCTGGGCGTCGATCGCGATTCGGGCGGGCCCATCGCGGCCACGTTCGACGAACGCGACGATTCGGTGAAGGCGATGCTCGCGATGGCCATCGCCGCATGCCGCAAGCTGGACCGCTACTGCGGCATTTGCGGGCAGGGGCCGTCGGACCATCCGGACCTGGCGCAATGGCTCGTCGACCAGAAGATCGAGAGCATGTCGCTCAACCCGGACACCGTCGTCGAGACCTGGCTCGCGCTTTCCCGCGGCAAGGATGCAGTGACGGCATAACATGTCTACTCCGGACCCGGCGGGGTGGCGCCAGCGCGTGGGCGTGCTTTGCGAGCTGCCGCGCGCGCTGCGCGCAGTGGACCTCGACCCCGCGCCCGTGCTGGTGGATGCGGGCCTCGCGCCCGATGCCATCGATCGCGCGGACCAGTGGCTGCCTTTCCTGTCGGTGCCCGACGTGCTGAACCGCGCCATCGCGCGCTACGGGCGCCCGGACCTGGGCGTCGCCACGGGTCGCCGCTTCGTGCTCGAGCACATCGGCCTGCTCGGCGAGATGATCCGCACGAGCCCGACGGTCGGCGACGGTATTCGGAGCTACGTCGTCCACCAGCGTCTGTACAGCCAGGGGTTCGCGCCCTTCCTCAACGACTACGGCCGCGAGACGCACGTCGGCTTCGCCGTCTACCATCCGGTGCCGGTGGATCTCGCCGCAGCCCACGACCTGCTGCTCGCCGCGCTGGCGACTTGCCTGCGGATACTGCGCGGCACCGATTGGGATCCGCGCGAAGTACACCTGCCGCGCAAGGTGCCGGCGGACGTGACGCCCTGGCGCAATCATTTCCGCTGCAAGCTGCGCTTCGATGCGGACCGCGCCGCGATGGTGGTGCCTTCGGCGTTCCTCGAGTTGCCGCTGGCCACCGCCGACGCGGTGCGCTTCGCGGAACTGGAGAAGCAGGCGGCGCAGTTGCTGGACGGCAACCTGCTGCCGCTGCTGTACCGCTCGCTGCGCGTGCTGCTGGTCGAGGGACAGACGTCGGCCGCGTCGCTGGCCCAGCAATTCGCGATGCACGAGCGCACGCTGGCGCGCCGGCTGATGGCGCAGGGGACGTCGTTCCAGGGCGTCCTCGACGACGTCCGCTTCGAGATGGCGCGCAACCTGCTGCACGACACGTCGCTGGACATCACGCACATTGCGGCCACGCTCGGCTACACCGAGACCACCGCGTTCTCCAAGGCGTTCCGCCGCTGGGCGGGCACCAGTCCGCAGCGCTGGCGCGTGCAGGCGAGCGCCTGACGGCGCGTCGGGCGAGCGGGGCTCGGCCATCCGGCCGATGGCGACGGCTTGTGAGCGGTGTTCCAATCGACGCATGCGTGCCCCGGAACCGCAGCGTTTCGATCTCGAGTGCTCGCCCGTCCAGCGGGCGTTCGTCGCGCTTTCGCATGGCGCCACGGCCATCCTGATCGCGTTCGTGCCGCTGCCGCCGGGGTGCGCGCCCTTCGCGTGGCTGCTCGTCGGTGCTTTGGCGTGGCGCGAGTGGCACCGCTTGCCGCCCGCGGCGCTGATCGTGCGGCTGGATGCCACGCTGACGCTGCTGTGGCGCAACGGCACCGCCGTCGACGCGCATCGGGTGAACGGTGGTTACCTGTGCAGCTGGCTCGCCATCGTCGAGTGGCGCGAGCCCGGGCGCCGAAGGCGGCAGGCGCTGATGGTCACGCCGGACATGCTGGACGCCGAGTCCTTCCGGCGGCTACGCGTGCAGCTGCGCTATGCCAGGAGCGAGGACGCCCAGGGCTCGCCGCGGAGCCAGGCTTGCGCATCCACCAGCGAGCCGCTGTCGGCCTTGGGCTGCGCGCCGATCAGGTAGAGGTAGAGCGGCACGAGCGATTCCGGCGCCGGCAGCGCGGCGCGATTCTCGGCGGGGTGCGTCTGCCCGCGCAGTGGCGAGTGGATGGGTCCGGGGACCAGCGCGTTCGCGCGCAGCGTCGCGCGGTTCTCCCACTCGTCCGCCAGCTCGCGCGCCATCGCGGCCACCGCGGCCTTCGTGACGCCGTAACCGCCCCAGTAGGCGCGCGGCTCGATGCCGCGATTGTCCAGCGTGAAGACGACGCTGGCATCCGGGGCCTGCTTGAGCAACGGCATCAGCGCGCGCGTGAGGCCCATCGGCGCCGCCACGTTCACGTGCAGCAGGCTCACCCAGCTGTCGAACGACTGGTGCTCGAGCGGACCGAGCGCACCCAGTTGCGCAGCCGTGTGCACGATGCAGTCGAGCCGCTTGAACTGGCCTTCGAGCGCGTTGGCCACGTTGGCGAAATCGTCGGCGCCGGCCTTGGCGAGATCCAGCGGCAGGATCACGGGCTCCGGATGACCGGCCGCGACGATCGCGTCGTACAGCGCCTCGAGCTTGCGCACGACGCGTGCGTGCAGGACGACGGTTGCACCCGCCGCCGCGCAGGCCTTGGCCAAGGGCTCGCCGATGCCGCCCGTTGCGCCGGTGATCAGCACGACGCGGTCCTTCAGCGTGAAGGAGGGGGGCAGCAGCGGATGAGTCAGGGGCATGGCGATCGTCGAGAGTCGCGGAAGAGCCGCGACGCGGCGCGAATCTTAGCGTTTGCCCGCTGATGCGCGCGCTATGCGCTTGAATCGCATCGGTTAGCCGGGTTTACGACGTGCAGCGGGATCGCGTATAATCCGCCCTTCGCCGCAAGGGGGTATAGCTCAGCTGGGAGAGCGCTTGCATGGCATGCAAGAGGTCAGCGGTTCGATCCCGCTTACCTCCACCAACCGACGAACCGCGAGCCTTCGTGAACGGCCCGCGTCGCAGTACCGCAGTCCCCATCGTCTAGAGGCCTAGGACACTGCCCTTTCACGGCGGCGACAGGGGTTCGAATCCCCTTGGGGACGCCAGATTAATTCGGTCCATTCCGGTTACATGGGTAACGGTTTATACCGGAGACATGGGTAACACTTTGGGCTCGAACGGGTTGCTGACGGGTTCGACCCGCCCGGTCTCGTGATCGAAGAATCCCAGGTCGTAGTGCATGAAGGTCACGA
>JBGAIC010000024.1:0-42728 GCA_044225845.1 Casimicrobiaceae bacterium | reverse complement strand
GCTGGCCCGCGCCTCAGGCGCGCGCCGTCCGATCCGGCGCGCGGCGACGAAGGCAATAACCGCGACGACCAGCAGCGACAGGTCGACGCCTGCCACGGGCCAGTAGCGCGCGGCGAGCGTGCGGCCGAGGTGGTCGCCGGTGGTGATCCAGTTGGCGAGCACCGCGACGATCGCGAGCACGGCCACGCCGCGCGCCTGGGTTGCCCACGCGGGCGACAGCGCCGCGCCGTCCCTGGTGCGCCACGCGGCGTGCGCGAACGCGACGACCCATGCGGCGAAGAACGCCGCCTGCTGCCAGCTGCCGCGATGCGCCAGTCCTTCGGGCAACAGGCGGTTGGCGATCATCAGCGCGAGCGTCGCGATGAGCGTCCCCGTCACCGTGGCGACGGCCATCGCGTCGGCCCAGCGCGCGCCGCCGATGCCGCGCGCCGCGTGCGCCGCGCGGCGCTTGCGCACGAAGAACACGAAGCCGGTGGCGATGCACGTCGCGCCCATCAGCCCGCCCAGCACGTACAGCCAGCGCATCGGCCAGTGCTCGAACTGCTGCAGGTGCAGGCCGGTGAGGAAGTCGTTGACGCTCTCCACCGACGACGGCGCCGGCTCCTCGTAGAGCACGCGCCCGGTCGTGCCTTCGAAGATGACCGGCTGGCCCAGCAGCGCGACGCGGTCCGTCCCTGCGCGATACACGGTGACGTAGGCATTGCGGTCGCCGACGTGGCTCACTTCGAGATAGCCCACGTCGCCCGGCATGCCGCGCGCGTTCCACCGTCGCTTCGCCTCGACGACCATCGCGTCCACCGACGCGAGCGGCGCCGCGACGCCGGCGGGCTTGAACGCGACGTTCTTCTGCGCGGCCTCGGCCATCGCGGCCGCCTCGGCCTGCGGCTTCAGCAACGTCTCGCCGACGGGAAAATACATGCTCGCGAAGATCGTGAGCCCGGTCAGCGCGAAGAAGAAGTGGAAGGGCAGCGCGACGACGCCGGTGAGGTTGTGCAGGTCGAGGATGCTCCGCTGCAGCGCCTTGCGCGGCCGGAACGTGAAGAACTCGCGGAAGATCCGGCGGTGGATTACGACCCCGGACACCAGCGCCACGAGCATCGCCATCGCCGCCAGCCCGACGATCCAGTAGCCCACGTCCTTCCACGTCAGGTTGAGCCCGATGTGCATCGGGTAGAAGAACTCGCTGCCGATCTTCAGTTCGCCATGCGGCAGCTCGCGGCCCGTGCGCGGGTCGACGGTGACGTGGCCGTGCACGTGGTCGTCGGGATCGTCCGGGTTGCCCGGCAGCGCGTATTCGGCGTAGACCTCGACGACGGGATCGCGGTGCGTCGTGTACGCGGACCATTCGCGCGGGACCCACGTTGCCGGCAGCGTCTTCACGCGCCCGCGTGCCGCGTCCACCTCGTCGGCTTCCGGCTGCATGCCGGCGAAGATCGGCGCGAGCATGCGGTCGTACGAGGGCATGGGCTGAGGCGCGAAGCGCGTCTGCGGCAGGCCCCAGCGGTCGAACTCGCGGTCGAACACCGACAGCGCGCCGAAGAAGAACACGACGACCAGCACGTAGCCCAGCACCAGGCCGAACCACGTGTGCAGCCAGGTCATCGCGCCGCGGAAGCCGCCGAACATCGCGCTAGCCTGCCACGCCTGGCGCGATCAGTCGCGCGAGCGCGCCGAGCGCCAGCCCGCCGCCGACGACGGCGAGCGCCGCCAGCCACGTCCGCCGCGCGACGAATGCACCGCACAGCACGACGAGGAACACGACGAACGCCGTGAGCCAAGCCGCGTGCTCCGCGTCGTGGAAGGACACGCCCAGCCGCGCAAGCGCGGCCACGACGAACGCCACGTAGCCGTACGCGAACAGCCAGCCGCCGGCGATGCCCACGACGCCGCGCAGCGCCCCTGCCGCGGGCGACGGCGCGCCGCGCGACGACGGCGCGCGGACGGCTGTGGACGGGGGCGCAGCCGTCGTCACGCGTCGCCCGCTAGTTGAACGACGCGCGCAGCGTCAGCGAGTAGTTCGCCGGCGGGCCGTAGTACGAGTTGTCGTACTGGTCCAGCACGAAGTACTTGCGGTCGAACACGTTGTTGCCGTTGAACTGCAGCGAGACGTTGGGCGTGAACTGGTAGCGCGCCATCACCTGGACGGTGGCGAGGCTGCCTTGGCGGAAGTCGTACGGACCATCCGGGGCCCCGACGATCGTGTTCGTTGCCGACTGCCAATTGACGCCGGCGCCCAGCGTCAGCCGCGGCACCCACGCGCGGGGTTGCCACGTGGCGAACGCGCGGACGATCGTGTCCGGGATGAACGTGCGGAACGTCTGGCCCGAGCGGTCGACCATGTCGTAGTGCGTCCAGCCGAGCGTGCCCTGCAGGTCCTCGGTGATCCGGCCCGACACCTCGAATTCGAAGCCGCGCGTGCGCACGCCGTCGACGCCTTCCGACGCCGCCGTGCCGTCCGGCAGCAGCACGGGCTCCCCGGTCTCGGGGTCCAGCACCGGTGCGGCGACGTTGTTCTGCGTCGTCTGGAAAATCGTCAGCGAAGACGTCAGGCGCCCGCCCAGGTGCTCGCCCTTGACGCCGATTTCATAGCTCGTGCCGTCGATCGGGTCGAGGTACTGGCCGGCGACGTTGCGCGCCGTTTGCGGCTGGAACGTGCCGGTATAGCTTGCGAACGCGGAGAAGTCGCGGCTCACGTCCCACACGATGCCCGCGTAAGGCACCACCTTCGAGAAGTTGTAGTTCGAGTTCTGCGGCGTGTCGTACAGGTAGAACGAGTTTACCTTCCAGCGCTGGTAGCGCGCGCCGGCAATCACGTGCAACGGATCGGCCAGCGAGAAACGGGCGGTGACGTACGCCGCGTCCTGGTCCGTCTTGATGTCCTGCAGCGGATAGCTGTCGGTCCACGCCGGCTCCGGATAGCTGCCGTTCCACTGGAAGAAGTTCGGCGTCGGCGGCAGGTCGCCGTCCTGGCCGTATTCGTTGCCGGTGTTCTTCGCGCGCGAGCCGTTGTACCCCAGCACCAGGTTGTGCGTGCGGCCGAACAGGTCGAACGGGCCGGTGACGTAGGCGTCGAGTGCGGTCTGCGTGACCTTGCCGTCGCTCTTGTACGCGTACGGCTCGAGCCCGAGGCCGGTGTCGGGATCGGGCCAGCCGTAGACGTAGAAGAGCTGCAGGTTCTCCTTGTACTCGCTGTACGACAGGTTGGCCTTGAGCTGCCAGTCGTGGCCCAAGCCCTGCGTCAGCTCCGCGAACACGTTGTCCGTCTTGCGGTTCCAGTAGGCCCAGTTCGTCGACGTCGTCACGGACGTCGGCCAGTTGGCGAGCTCGCCGTTGGACAGGAACAGCGGGAACGAGCCCCAGGTGTTGGAGCGCGGCTGGCTGTTCTGCGAGTTGACGCCGACGGCGAGGTGCGTCGACTTGGTGATGTCCGCGTCGACGATGCCGTACAGGACATAAGTCTTCTTGCTGTACAAGTCCTGGTAGGAGTCCCCTGTCTCGGCGACGCCGACAAAGCGGCCGCGCACGGTGCCCGCTTCGTTGAGCGCGCCGGACATGTCGACTTCCGCGCGGCCGTTGCGCCACGAGCCGGCCGTGAGGTCCATCGTGAACGTCGGCGTCGTCGAGTCGGCGTGCTTGCGCACGAGGTTGATCGTCGCCGCCGGGTTGCCGGTGCCGGACATGAGGCCCGTCGCGCCGCGGATGATCTCGATGCGTTCGTAGGGCGCCGTGTCGAGGGAGTCGTCGATCGAGCCGGTGTTGAAGCTCGGCAGCGTGCTCACGCCGTCGTACATCAGGTTGGTGATCAGGAAGCCGCGCGAGTAGAACAGCACGCGCTCCGTGTCGTAGGCGTTGGAGTAGATGCCGGCCGTGTTGTCGAGCACCTGGCGGAGATTGGTGAGCTGCTCGTCGTCCATGCGCTGGCGCGTCATGACCGAGATCGACTGCGGCGTCTCGCGCGGCGAGAGGTCCAGGCGCGTCGATGACGACGTGCTCTTGGTGGTGTAGGCGTCGGGCCGCTGGCCGGTGACGTTCACCGGCTCGAGTTGCACCGCGCCGCTCGCGTCCTTCGTTTCGGCCGGCTTGGCGGGATCGGCCGGCGGCGTGGCGTCGGCGGCCCAGGCATTGAACGTCAATGCGGTGCCGAGCGTGAAGAGGGCGGGAACAAGACGCGCACGGGGGGACGTGCGGCGCGGCGCGGGACGGGCGCGGCGGCGGGCGACGAGCATCGATTTTCCTTACTAATGAGAAACGTTCTCATTAGTATAACTGTTCCATTCTTGCCCGAAGGCTGACCCCTTTGCGCCGCGTCGAGTGGCCTCAGGCGATGCGGTGGAACCAGACGAGCGACAGGAGGGCCGCCAGCAGCATCAGCCCGGCCGCCACGGCGGCGAACAGCGCGGTGACCTCGGTCTCCTTCTTCTCGAGCACGAGCCGCGAGTTGAGCGTCTGGTACACCTTGGCGAGATCCGGCGCGCTGCCGGCGTAGTAGTACTCGCCGAGCGTCGTCGCGGCGATGTCCTTCAGCGCCTCCTCGTCCAGGCGCACGCGCATCGACCAGCCTTCGGCGCCGATCACTTCGCCGCCCGCCGTGCCGACCCCGACCGTGTAGACGCGCACGCCGCGCTCCGACGCCATCTTGGCCGATTCGCGCGGGTCCGGTCCCGTGGTGGTCTGCCCGTCGGTAAGCAGGATGATCGCGGCGGACGGATAGGAGCCCGGCGCCACCGGCTTGAACTGCGGTGCTTCGCGGTCCGTCTTCGCGGTGTCCAGCGAACGCCCCCGCTGCGCGTCGCCACGCGGGTTGTACGAGCGCAGGTCGTACTGGATGTCCGGGAACAGGATCTTCATCGACACCAGGATGCCGCTGCCCACCGCCGTGCCCCGTTGCAGCTCGAAGCGGTCGATCGCCTGGATCAGGTCCTCGTGGTTGGTCGTGGGCGGCTGCACGACGCTGGCGGTGGCCGCGAACGACACGATGCCGATCCGCGTCGACGGCGGCGTCGCATTGATGAACGCCTTGGCGGCGGCGCGCGCCGCCTCGATGCGGCTCGGCTCGACGTCGGTGGCGCGCATGCTCACCGACACGTCCATCGCCAGGATGATCGTCTGGTGCTCGGACGGCAGCGTCACCACCGCCAGCGGCCGTGCCATCGCGATCACGAGCGTCACCAGTGCCAGCAGCATCAGCAGCGGCGGGATGTGGCGGCGGATGGCCTGGCCGCGCCCCATCGCGTCGCGGACGATCGACAGCGACGCATAGCGCAGCGCGCTCTTCCGCTTGCGCCGCATGACCCACACGTAGAACGCCACGAGCACGGGCACCGACGCCAGCAGCCAGAGCATCTGCGGCCACAGGAATTTCATGCGGCGGCTCCGGTCATCTTGCTGACGTGCGCGGGCAGCCCGTTGCCGCGGCCGCGCCTCCGGCGCAGGTCGATGAAGCGGACGATCGCGTCGGTGAGGTCGTCGTCGGTGGCGAGTTCCAGCGCGTCGACGCCGGCGGCCGCCAGGCCCTCGCGCAACGTCGCCTCGCGCTCCGATGCGAGCTGCGCGAAGCGGCGACGGAAGCCGCGGTCGTGCGTGTCCACGAGCAGCGTCTCGCCCGTTTCCGCGTCGCGCATCGAAACGAGACCGATGTCGGGCATGTCCATTTCGAGTGGATCGTACAACCGGACCGCCACCGTCTCGTGCCGCTGCGCGAGCCAGGCGAGCGGCTTTTCCCAGCCCGGCTCGCTGAAGAAGTCGCTGACGACGAACACCAGCGAGCGGCGCTTGATCGTGTGCAGCGCGGCGTCGACGAGCCGCGCAAGGCGCGTGGGTCCGCTCGCGGCCGGCGCCGCGCGTTGCTGCATCCGCGACAGGAGGTGCAGCACGTGGCGGCGCCCGGTGCGCGCGGGGATCACCGCGTCGACGTCGTTGCCGTAGAAGATGGCGCCGACGCGATTGCCGTGGCGCGTCAGCACGCGCGCGAGCAATGCCACGAACTCGGACGCGATCGCCTGCTTGGTAGCCGCTTCGGAGCCGAAGTCGATGGAGCCCGACAGGTCCAGCAGGAACCACGCGGAGACGTCGCGCTCTTCGTTGTACTGGCGCACGTAGGGCGTGTCGAGCCGCGCGGTCACGTTCCAGTCGATGTGGCGCACGTCGTCGTGGAACTGGTACTCGCGCAGGTCCGCGAGGTCCAGCCCGTAGCCGCGGAACAGCGTCCGGTAGTCGCCGTGCAGGAGCCCGTCCAGGCGCTTCAGCACCGTCCACTCGAGCCGCGTGAGGACGGCCTCAGGATGCCGTGCCGACTGCGACATGCGATTCGAGCGGTTTGTCCGGCGCGCGCACCTCGCGCAGGATGCGGTGGATGAGCGGGTCGGCCGTCATGCCTTCGGCCAGCGCCTCGTACGACAGCGCGAGCCGGTGGCGCAGCACGTCGGGTGCCAGGTCGGCCACGTCCTCCGGCAACGCATAGCTGCGGCCGCGCAGGAACGCGAGCGCGCGTGCGCCCTCGACGAGCGCGATCGTCGCGCGCGGGCTGGCGCCGAACGTCAGGTATTTGGCGATGTCCCCCAGCCCGTAACGCTCGGGTCGGCGCGTGGCCGCGACGAGCTTCACCGCGTATTGCATCAGAGCGGGGTCGACGTAGCCGCGACGGCATTCGCGCTGCGCGGCGTGCAGGTCCTCCGTCGTGCAGACGGCCATGACGTCCAGCGCCGTGCCCGTCACGCGCTCGACGATGACGAACTCTTCCTCCTCGGTCGGGTAGCCCACCAGCACCTTCATCATGAAGCGGTCGACCTGCGCTTCCGGCAACGCGTAGGTGCCTTCCGTCTCGATCGGGTTCTGCGTGGCCATCACGAGGAAAGGCTCGGGCACGCGGAACGTCTCGCCGGCGATCGTCACCTGGTATTCCTGCATCACCTCGAGCAGCGCGCTCTGCACCTTGGCGGGCGCGCGGTTGATCTCGTCGGCGAGCAGCAGGTTGGCGAACACGGGACCCAGCGCCGTGGTGAACTCGCCGGTCTTCTGGTTGAACACGCGCGTGCCGACGAGGTCCGCCGGCACGAGGTCCGGTGTGAACTGGATGCGGCGGAAGAGGCCGCGCATCGTCCGCGCCAGCGTCTTCACCGTCAGCGTCTTGGCGAGGCCCGGCACGCCCTCGACCAGCAGATGGCCCTGCGCGAGCATCGCTACCAGCACGCGCTCGAGGAAGTGGTCCTGGCCGACGACCACCTTCTTCACTTCGAACAATATCTGCTGCATCAATGCAGCGGTTTCGGACGGGCTGCGGGGCTTGGCTTCCATCGGCGCGTGTTCGCTTGGCGGTCGGATCGGTCAGAAAGGGGAGAGGCCCACGGCGGACGCGGCGTTCTCGATCGGCACGGCGAAGCCGATGCCGATGAACACGCGCTGCTCGGTGGGGTTGTAGATGCCGGTGACGATGCCGACGACGGCGCCGTCCATCGTCACGAGCGGGCCGCCGGAGTTGCCGGGATTGGCGGCCGCGTCGAACTGGATCAGGTTGGTGAGCTTGCGCTTGCCTTCCGGCGAGCGGTACTCGCGCTTCAATCCCGACACCACGCCGTCCGAGGCCGACGGCCCGATGTCGAACGGAAAGCCGACCGCGACGACCTCGTCGCCGATGTTGAGGTCGGTGGTGGAGCGCAGCGTGGCGGCCTGCAGGTCGTCCGGGATCTTGCGCGCCTTCAGCACCGCAAGGTCGTTCTCCGGCTGCACCGAGATCACGTCGGCCGCCGCCTCGGTGCCTTCGTAGAACGAAACGGTGATCGAGTCCGCGCCGGCCACGACGTGCAGGTTGGTGAGGATGGTGCCGTTGTCGACGATGACGACGCCGCTGCCGACGCCCACGCTGTAGCCTTCGGGCACGTCGCTGTCGTCATGGTTGGGCGGTGGCCGCCTGGGCGGCGCGGCGGGCTTGGGCGCACCCTTGGGCGCGGCGGCTGCCGCGGCCCTCTCGGCGGTTGCGCGCTCGGCCTTCAGCGCGGCGATTTCGGCCGGGTCGAGCTTGTGGAGCCCGCGGACGTGGACCACGGACGGCGCAATGGCCGCGAACGCCTTGGCCGACGCCGACGGCAGCACGTTGTTGTCCAGCGTGTGCATCACCGCCGCGTCGAGTTCCTTCTGCGTGAGTTCGTGCGCCGGCGGCTTCAGCGCCGCGTGCGTCAGCATCGCCGCCGCCACGACCAGCGCGCCGCCCAGCGCCCACAATGGCGCCTGCCAGCGCGCCAACGCGGCGCGGAGGCGGGATCGGGGCTTGGGTGAGGGCGTGGCCGTGTCGCCGCCGGCGGCGGCTGCCGCAGGTTGCGCGGCACGCGCAGCGGGCGGAGGCGCCGGCTCCCGCGCGGGGCCGCTCGCGGCTGCGCGCGCGGGACGCCCCGGGGAACCGGTGCGCGGCGAGCGGCTGTAGAGCGGGACTTTCGGCATGGCGGACCGCGGCGGGCGGTATGCGGATCATTGTGCCTCATCGCGCGGCGCTTGGCTTACCCTTCGCGTCGCCCGCGCGCCATGCTGAGACACGCCCGGCCGGCGCGAGTTCGGCGCTGGCCAAATCCCTGATTTTCGGCTAGAATCCCCGGTTCCCTTGCCACACCCGGACACCGGCCGGACTTTGGCGGATTTCCAGGCTGAAACCAGCCGGGAAACCCGCATCACCGACGGTGCGCAGTTGATGGGGTGGCCGTCGGCCTCGCATTTTCGAGTTCAGGGACGCCTGCCGTGAGGAATGATCCTCGCGGGCCACGGTGCGCGAAGCCGCAACGACCGAAAGGACCGCATTACCCATGCGTCACTACGAAATCGTCTTCATCGTCCATCCGGACCAGAGCGAACAGGTTCCCGGCATGGTCGAGCGCTATCGCACGATGGTGCAAAACCACGGCGGCCGCATCCACCGGCTCGAGGACTGGGGCCGGCGCCAGCTTGCCTACCCGATCCAGAAGATGCACAAGGCGCACTACGTGCTGATGAACATCGAATGCGACGGCGAGACGCTCTCCGAGCTCGAGCACGCGTTCAAGTTCAACGACGCCGTGTTGCGCCACCTCATCGTAGCGATGAAGGACGCGGTGGTCGCCCCGTCGCCGATGATGAAGGAAGAAAAGGCCAAGTCGCTGACCGACAAGCCCGCCGAGCGTCCCGCTGAAGAAGCGGCCGCGCCCGCGGCGCCGGCAGCGGCCTGACGCGAAGCTTCCGCGAGGCCGCGCCGCGCGCCGTGCCGGACAACCGGCTCACGCTCGCCGCGACGCTCGCCAGCCGCGAACCGCTGCGCTACACGCCCGCCGGCATCCCGGCACTGGACCTCATGCTCGTGCATGCGTCCGTGCAGCCGGAGGCGGGGGGAGAGCGGCAGGTGAACTGCGAACTGGCGGCCGTTGCGTTCGGCGACGTGGCCACGGCGATGGCGAAGTTGCCCCCGGGCCACGCGGTGCGCTGCGAAGGCTTCATCGCCCGCCGCTGGCGCACCGGAACGAGCCTCGCGCTGCACGTGAACCGTTTTGAATCGATCGAATAGGCGACGTTTCGTCGCGAAAGGACAGGAGTAACGACCATGCCACGTCCCCTTGGTAGAGGCAAAGGTAAGGGCAAGAAGGATTTCAAGAAGCGCGACCGCGGCAATGCGCTGTTCAAGCGCAAGAAGTTCTGCCGCTTCACCGCCGAAGGCGTGAAGGTTATCGACTACAAGGACATCGATATCCTGAAGGACTTCGTGCAGGAAAACGGCAAGATCATGCCGGCGCGTGTGACGGGCACGAAGGCCCGCTACCAGCGCCAACTCGGCACGGCGATCAAGCGCGCGCAGTTCCTCGCGCTGCTGCCGTACACCGACCGCCACTGATCGGGAGATTCGAACATGCAGATCATCCTGATGGAGAAGGTCGCGAACGTCGGCAACCTGGGCGACGTCGTCAAGGTCAAGGACGGCTTCGCGCGCAATTTCCTGATCCCGCAAGGGAAGGCCAAGCGCGCCACGCCGGACAACCTGAAGCTGCTGGAGTCGAAGCGCGCCGAGCTCGAGAAGGCCGCTGCCGACAAGCTGTCCGCCGCGGAAGCGCAAGCCAAGTCGCTGGAAGGCGCCACGTTGTCGATCACGCAGAAGGCCGGCGTCGACGGGCGCTTGTTCGGTTCGGTCACCAACGTCGACATCGTCGAGGCGCTGAAGGGCAAGGGCGTCACGGTCGAGAAGTCGTCGATCCGCATGCCCAACGGCCCGCTGAAGCAGGTCGGCGAGCACGCGGTGACGGTGGCGCTGCACACGGACGTCACGGTGCCGATCACGGTCACCGTCGTCGGCGACACCAGCACGAACTGATCGTCGCGACCCACGTTGTACACAGAGGCGCCCTCCGGGGCGCCTTTGTTTTTGCGGCGTGCCGTCTGCCGCCGGTCGCGGCACGGTTTCCGTTGGGCGGTGGCGGCGCGGTCCGGCGCCGCCTGCGTGCTGCAATGGCCGCATGCGCCGCGACCCGCCCCGGAAGCCCGCCGCACCGCCCGACCGCGTGCGACGGCGGCTGCTCGCCGGCACCGGCGCTGCGGCCATCGCGTCACTCGATCGCTCGCTGGCCCACGCGACGACCGGCGGATCGCTGGAGCGCGCATTGCCCGCGGGGGACGTCGCCCCGCGACTTGCCGCGGCGCCTGGCGAGCCGGCGAGCCCGGCGACTCCGTCGCGCCCGCCCGTGTTGTTCATCGGCCACGGCAGCCCGATGAACACGCTGCGCGACACGCCGTACACGCGTGCCATCCAGAGCCTTGGCGCCACGCTCGCACGGCCGCGCGCGATCATCGTCGTCTCCGCGCACTGGCTCACCGAGGGCGGCACGCTGGTCAGCACGCTCGAGCGCCCGCCGACGATCCACGATTTCAGCGGCTTCCCGCCCGCGCTCAACACGTTCGAGTACGCGGCGACGGGTTCGCCTTCGCTCGCGCGCGAAGCCGCGCACCGCATCAGTTCGGGCCGCGCGGTGGCGGCCGGCGTGTGGGGGCTGGACCACGGCGCGTGGAGCGTGCTGCACCACCTCTTCCCCAAGGCCGACGTGCCCGCGTTCCAGGTGTCGATCGACTGGACGCAGACGGGTGCGTATCAGTTGGCCGTGGCGCGCGACCTGGCCGCGTTCCGCGACCTCAACGTGCTGATCGTCGCCAGCGGCAACATCGCGCACAACCTGCGGATGACGATGCCCGGCACCGCCGACGCGCCGCGCGCCGCCACGGCGTGGGCGCAGGCATGGGACGACGCCGTCGTCCGTGCGCTGGAAGCGCGCGACGTGGCCGCGCTCGCGAATTACCGCGCGCTCGATCCATCGTCGATGTCGGCGGTGGCCACGCCCGACCACTACTTCCCGTTGCTCTATGCCGTGGGCGCGGCCGGTTCCGCCGACATGCTGCGCTACGCGTGGGAAGGGTTCGAGTCGGGCACCGTCAGCATGCGCTCGCTGCAGTTCGGCTGACGCGCCGACGGTCGCACGCAGCCGGTTTGGCGGGCCGGACCCTACACCGCGCCAGCCGTTCGGCAGACCGAACAGGCCCACGGGCTCGGCCGTTCGGCGAACCGAACAGCAGGGTCGTGGCTTGGTAGAATCGACGTCCGATCCACCCCCGCGGCAGCGTTCGCATGCCCGACGATTCCCTCGACGCGCTGAAGCTGCCGCCGCACTCGCTCGAAGCCGAGCAATCGGTGCTGGGCGCGCTGCTGCTCGACAACGAGGTCGAGAGCCGCATCGGCGACGTGCTGAACAGCGGCGATTTCTACAGCGACGCGCACCGCGTGATCTACGACGCGGCCACGAAGCTGATGGGCGAGGGCAAGCCCGCGGATGCGGTGACCGTCGCCGAACACCTGGCTGCGATCCAGAAGCTCGACTATGTCGGCGGCCTGGCTTACCTCGGGGCGCTGGTGCAGAACGTGCCGACGACGGCCAACGTGCGCCACTACGCGCAGATCGTGCGCGAGCGCTCCATCCTGCGCCAGCTCGCGTCGACCGCGGGCGAGATCGCGGAAGCCGCGTTCCGGCCGCTGGGCCGCAGCGCGCGCGAGGTGCTCGACGAGGCCGAGACCAAGGTCATGCACATCGCGGAGCAGGGCGCGCGCGGGCAGCAGTCGATCGAGGTGATCGGCAACCTGCTGGCGGGTGTCGTCGAGCGGATCGAGGAGCTCTACAGCCGCGACAATCCGTCGGAAGTCACGGGCCTCGAGACCGGCTTCAACGACCTCGACCGGATGACCACGGGCCTGCAGGCCGGCGATCTCGTGATCGTGGCGGGCCGGCCCAGCATGGGCAAGACGTCGCTGGCGATCAACATGGGCGAGCACGTGGCGCTCGCGATCAAGAAGCCCGTGCTCGTGTTCTCGATGGAAATGGGCGCCAACCAGCTCGCGTTGCGGATGATCGCGTCGGTGGGCCGCTTGCCGAGCCAGAACCTGCGCACGGGGCGCCTGCAGGCCGAGGACTGGAACCGGCTGTCGGCCGCGTTGGGTCGCCTCAACGAAGCGCCGATCCTGATCGACGAGACGCCGGCGTTGACGTCGATGGAAGTGCGCTCGCGTGCGCGGCGCGCGGCCAAGCAGCACGGTGCGCTGGGCATGATCATCGTCGACTACCTGCAGCTGATGCAGGCGTCGTCGCAGGGCGAGAATCGCGCTACGGAGATCTCGGAGATCTCACGCTCGCTGAAGGCGCTGGCCAAAGAGTTGAAGGTGCCGGTCATCGCGCTGTCGCAGCTCAATCGCAGCCTGGAGCAGCGGCCCAACAAGCGGCCGGTGATGTCGGACCTTCGCGAGTGCGTCACCGGCGACACGCTTGTCGTGCAGACCGACGGTCGGCGGGTGCCGATACGCGACCTCGTCGGTACGACCCCTGAGGTCTGGGCCGTCGACGAGGCGCAGAAGCTTGTGCGCGCGCGCAGCGATTGCGTCTGGTCGAAGGGCGTCAAGCCGGTGCGGAAGCTGACGCTCGCGAGCGGACGCGTGCTGCGCGCGACGGGTAATCATCGGATCTACGCGGGCGGCGGATGGCGGGAACTTGCGACGCTCGCGGTAGGCGACCGCGTTGCGACGGCCCCGGAGTCGGATCTGTTCTGGGATCGCGTCGTCGCCAACGAGCCCGATGGCGAGGCGGAGGTGTTCGACCTGACCGTTCCGGGTCCAGCGAGCTGGCTCGCCGACGGCATCGTCAGCCACAACTCCGGTGCGATCGAACAGGATGCGGACTTGATCCTGTTCATCTACCGCGACGAGGTCTACAACCCGGAGACGCAGGACAAGGGGATGGCCGAGATCATCATCGGCAAGCAGCGCAACGGGCCGATCGGCACCGTGCGCCTCACGTTCCTCGGCGAATACACGCGCTTCGAGAACTACGCGAACCCGGGTACCTACTGACAGGCCGGCGCGCTGCGCGGCGCAATGCCGCAATCAGCGCGGCGGCTCGCGCAGGATCAGCCCGTTGCCGTCCGGGTCCTTGAACATCGCGTAGCGTCCCCAAGGTTGGGCATTGATCTCGCCGATATCCAGCCCACGCGCTGCGATCGCGGCCTTCTCGGCGTCGATGTCGCGCGTGTTCAGCATCAGCCCCTGCAGGCCGCCGGGTTTCATCGCGTCGAACCACGTCACCAGCGCGATCGTCACTGGCTGGCCCTTGGGCGCCAGCTGGATCCAGGTCATGTCTGGCCCCATCGGTTCTTCGCGGATCAAGTCGAAACCGAGCACGTCGCGGTAGAAGCTTTTCGCACGCTGCGGGTCGGTCACCGGGACCGAGATGATTTCGAAACTGTCGATGGCCATGGGCGTCAGTCCGTCTTCTCGCGATCGTAGTAGTCCACCGTCGCCTCGCCACGGAACATCTTGCGCAGCACGGTGCGGCCCTCGGCGTCGGCAAACACGCCGACCTTGCCGGAATCCGGATACTCGCACGCGTCGAGCAGCTCGCGGTTGGACACCGCGAGATAGCGCATCGGCACCGTGCCCGTGTTGATGATCTGGTGCGCGACGTCGGCGCCGCCGGTCGGGCAGGCGACCACGTCGTGCGCGCGCAACGGATAGCGCTCGCTGCCGAAGCGCAGCTCGCCCTGGCCTTCGAGGATCAGGAACATCTCCTCCTCGCCATGATGCGAGTGGAACGGGCATTGCGCCTTGCCGGGCGGCAATATCGTCAGGTTGTAGCCCAGCTTGCGCGCGCCGATGCTGTCGCTGAAGCGTGCGCGCTGCGACGTGTAGTAGCCGTTGTCCTCGACGTCGTCGAAATCGAGCTCGTCGAGGTTCACCAGGGGCTTGGGCATGGCGCCCTCCGCGCGGGATGGACGCGCACGTTACCGCGTTTGGCCGCCGCGCGCTTGCACGACCAGTTCGCGGTAACCGGTGCTGGCGTCGGGCGCGCGGTCCAGCGTCCAGCCGTCCGCCGGTGCGATCAGGATCTCGGCCGTCGTGCGCACCCGGTTGCCCGCGCCCACGTGACCGCCCCAGACGCGACCGGACGCGTCCGCGACAGACATGTGGAGGTGAGCACCGCCGGGCGACAACGTTCCCGCGAGGCTCAGGATCTCGAACGGGCCGTCGAGCCGTGTCGTGTCGCGATCGTTGGCGAAGCGCAGCTGCGCACCGTCGAGGCTGCCGATGCCGCACAGCACGAAGCCGCCGCCGGGCGGTGTCGCGGCCTCGAGCGCGCGCTTGAGATCGTCGCCGGGGACGAGGCGGAGCGGGATCGTGGGCATCGCCGTCCCCGAACTAGCCTGCGATGAGGATGGCCTCGGCAGGATCGAAGGAGACCGACACCGGCGCGCCTTCGGCGATCGGCGCGGCCGTCGCGGGCGCCGACGCGAACAGCTCGCCCTTCGGGTCGTCGAGCGTCACGTGGTACTCGACGTGGTCGCCGAGGTAGGTGCGCTTGCGCACGGTGCCCGTCAGCGCATCGGGCCGGCGGCCTTCCGCGAGGCGCAGCGAATGCGGACGCAACGCCAGCGCGGCCTTGCCACCGGCCGTATCGCGATGGCGCACGCGAGCCTGCATCGGGCCGACGCGTACCTCCACCTCGTCGCCGTGGCGCGCGCCCACCACCGCGTCGAGCACGTTGGCGTCGCCCATGAAATCGGCGATGAAGCGGCTGTTGGGCTCGTTGTACAGCGCCGCAGGCGACCCGTCCTGCACGATGCGCCCGTCCTTCATCACGATGATGCGATCGGAGACCGCGAGCGCCTCTTCCTGGTCGTGCGTCACGTAGACGACGGTGAGCTTCAGCGACTGCTGCAGCTCGCGGATCTCCTCGCGGACGCGGCGGCGCAGTTTGGCGTCGAGGTTGGACAGCGGCTCGTCGAACAGCAGCACCTTGGGCTCGAGCACGATCGCGCGCGCCACCGCGACGCGCTGCTGCTGGCCGCCCGAGAGCTCCGACGGTTGCCGGTTCTCGTAGCCGGCGAGGCCGACGAGCGCGAGCTTCTGCGCCGCCTGCTCGGCCGCCTGCGGCTTCTTGATGCCCATCGAGCGCAGGCCGTAGGACACGTTCTCGATCACCGTCATGTGGGGGAACAGCGCGTACGACTGGAACACCATCGACACGTCGCGCTCGGCGGCGGAGAGCCGCGTGACGTCGGCGCCGCCGATGAGGATGCGGCCGTCGCTGGCCTGCTCGAGGCCCGCGACGAGCCGCAGCGTCGTCGTCTTGCCGCAACCGGAAGGACCGAGCAGCGTGACGAGCGTGGCGGGCGCGATGTCGAAGCTGACGGCGTCGACGGCCACCACGCCGCCGTAGCGCTTGGTGACGGCCTCGAAGCGGACGGCCGGCTCTCCCGCCGGCGTGCGTGGGTTCATCGTTCTCTCCATCGTTACGCCTGAACGGCCAGGGCGCCGGTATCCGCCAGTGCGCGGCGCCGCCCCAGCTTGCGCTCGCCGACCAGCCACTGAATGCCGACGAGCACCAGCATCATGACGACGATCAGCACCGCCGCATAGACGATGGCGACGCCGTACTCGCCGACGTCGGCCCGGCCGACGATGTAGACGGTGGCGAGGTTGAAGCGGCCGGTCGCGAGGAAGATCACCGCGCTGACGGCGGTGACGGCGCGCACGAACGAATAGATCATCGCGGTGACGAGCGCGGGCTTCAGCAGCGGCAGGATGGCGCGGCGGAACGTCGAGAACGACCGCGCGCGCAGCGTCAGCGACGCCTCGTCCAGGCTGCGGTCGATCTGCGCCAGGTTGGCGAGGCCCGCGCGGATGGCCACCGGCATGTTGCGGAAGACGAACGAGATCACGATGATGAGCCCGGTTCCGGTCAGCTGCACCGGCGGCACGTTGAAGGCCAGAATGTAGCTGATGCCGACGACGGTTCCCGGGATGGCGAAGCTCATCATCGCCAGGAACTCGAACAGCGTGCGACCGGCGAAGCGCTGCCGGTCGAGCAGCCACGCCGTCAGGATGCCCAGCGCGGCGGTGAGCGGCATGGCGACCAGCGCAAGGCCGATCGTCATCAGCAGCGACGGCCACGCGGAGCCGCTGAAGAACCAGCCGTTGACGCCTTTCTCGACCGAGAACGCGGTCAGGAAGTATTGCAAGGTGGGCGTGTTGTCGCGGCCGATCGATTGCACGAAGCCGCCGGCCAGGATGATCACGTAGACGATGATCGTCAGCACGAGCCAGGGCGCCGCCACCGCGTAGCAGCCGAGCTTGAGCCCGCGGGGGAGCGAAGCGGGGAGGCCGCCGTCGCCCTTGCCGGCCACGGTCACGAAACTGCGCTTGCCCACCCAGTGCCGCTGCGCGAGGAAGGCGGTGACGGTGAACACGAGCAGCACGATCGCGAGCACGGCGGCGCGCCCCTGGTCGTGGGCCGCGCCGACGACGGCGAAGAAGATGTCGGTGGACAGCACGTTGAAATTGCCGCCCAGCACCAGCGGGTTGGCGAAGTCCGCCATGCTCTCGATGAAGCCGATCAGGAAGGCGCTGGCGAGGCCCGGCCGGATCAGCGGCCACGTGACCGTGCGGAACGTGCGCCAGCGGCTCGCGCGCAGCGTCGACGACGCCTCCTCGACGCTGGGGCTCACGCCCTGCAGCACGCCCGCGATCACGAGGAAGGCGATCGGCGTGAATGCGAGCACCTGCGCGATCGCGATGCCCGGCAAGCCGTACAGCCAGCGGCTGCGCGGTATGTCGAAGTGCGCCGCGAGGAAATTCGTCACGATGCCCGCGCGACCGAACAACAGGATCAGCGCCAGGCCGATGACGAACGGCGGCGTGATGATCGGCAGGATCGAGAGAAAGCGCAGCAGCCACTTCGCGCGGACGCGCGTGCGCAGCGCGAGCAATGCCAGCGGGAGCGCCAGTGCCGTGCACAGCACGCCCACCAGCAGCGCGAGCGCCACGGTGTTCCACGCCGACCCGCAGCCACCGTCGCCGGTGACGCAACGCAGGCTCCAGATGTTGCTGTTGGTGAGCTTGCCCAGGAACAGCGCGGGCGCGAAGTGGCCGTCGTTGTCCTGTACCGCCGACAGCAGGATGGCGATCAGCGGATAGGCGACGAACAGCACCATGCCCGCGATGACGAACAGCAGCGAGCCGACGATGAAGCGGTCGCCCTTGCAGTAGCCGCGGTCGGCGAGCTCGGTGGCCACGAGCATCAGCAGCGCGACGCAGTAGAGCGTGGCGCCCCAGCCCAGCGCGGCCTGCTTCGGCCCCGGCGTGCCGGTGAACGACGCGAGCCACGCATAGCCCCAGCCGCTGTGGATGATCGCGAAGCCCTGCACGACGAGCCAGGCGACGCCCAGCGCCGCGACGAGGCCGATGCCGCGCACGCGGCGCAGCGCGCACAGCACGCTGGCGACGAGCAATGGAACGACGAGCGGCGCGAGCCAAGGGCTCGCACCGAGCGCGAGCGCGGCGGCCGAGGCCGCCGCCGTCGGATGCGCGAGCCACTCGAACGAGAAGAAGCCCGCTTCGAGCTTGTACCAGGGCAGCAGCAGGAATGCCGCCCACCCGATCAGGAGCCAGCCTGCGATGTCGCGGCGAACCGCGGGCTGGCTCCGCGCCACGGCGTCAGCCGCCGTTGCGCACTTCGTCGGTGAAGCGCTTCAGGAGGCGCGTGCGTACCGCCGACGAGCCGTACTTGGCGAAGTCGTAGTCGATGAGCTTGATCTTCGACAGGTCCGGCGCCTCGGGTGGCACCGGTGTCGCCTTGTTCGACGGCATCTGGTAGCTGCCGGCGGGTGCGGCCAGCTTCTGCGCGTCGACGCCCAGCGCCCAGTCGTAGAACTTCTTCGCCTCGTCCGCGTGCTTGGCGCCCGCCACGACGCTCATCGAGCCGATCTCGAAGCCCGTGCCTTCGCACGGCGAGACCACCTTCACGACGGGGTTCTGCTTCACCGCGTTGATCACGTCGTGCTGGAACGCGATGCCGATCAGCGTCTCGCCCTTGGCCACCGCGAGCGCGGGGGCGGCGCCGGCCTTCGTGTACTCGGCGATGTTCTTGTTGAGCTGCTTCAGGTAGGCGAACGCCTTGTCCTCACCCATCAGCTGGACGATCGTCGCAAGCATCGTCCACGCGGTGCCGGACGAGTTGGGGTCCGCCATCATGATCTCGCCCTTGAACTCGGGCTTCACGAGGTCGGCCCAGCACTGCGGTGCCGTCAGTTTGCGCGCCGTCATGTCCTTCGAGTTGTAGCCGTAACCGAGCGCGCCGAGGTAGATGCCGACGGTGCGGTACTTGCCTCGCTCCGCCTGCTTCTGCGCCCAGTCGCGCAGGTTGGGCAGTTCCGGTGACTTGTACTCGGCGGTGAGGCCTTCTTCCGCGGCCTGCAGGTGCGGATCGCCGGTGCCGCCCCACCAGATGTCGGCAAGCGGGTTGGCCTTCTCGGCGCGCAGGCGGGCGTAGATTTCGCCGGCGCTCATCCGCGTCATCTCGACGTTGACGCCGGTTACCTTTTGATACGTCGTCGACATCGCGCGGCACCAGGCCTCGTCGACGCCGCAGTACATGACGAGCGTGCGGTCTGCGGCGTGCGCCGCGCCCGCAAGGCCCAGCGCGGCGAACAGCGCGCCGCAGGCAAAACCCAGCGCGCGGCGCACGGCGCCGCGCTTGATCGTGCGTTCCATCGAACTCCTCCTTTGGCTTTTTGGGATCGTTCTTGTTATGGGACGATTCTATTACAGCCGTGCCGCAATGGCGGCACCGGATGTCGTAAGCGTTGCCTTCTCCCACGCGGTGGACGTCGGCGTCGCCCTGCGTGATGGCGAGACGCTCGCGCTCGATCCCGGCGAAGGGCTTGAACGCCGACCCCGTCGCCTTGCGGCACTGCGAGCAATGGCAGTTGAGCGCATAGCGGAACGCGTCGTCGACTGTGTAGCGGACGGTGCCGCAGGAACAGGAACCGCGCAGACGGGTGGCGGCGTTCATGGCGCGTCTTCCGGGCGGGGAGCGAGCGCGTGTTGCGATGCGGGCGTCGAGACGACCAGCACCAGCGCACCCTTGTACGTCGGCATCCGGCGCAAGTGGCCGTGGCGCGCATCCCAGGTGCCGTCCGCGAGGTCGCGGGCGAGATCGCGTTCGAAACGGGCGACGACGTCGGCCGGGACAAAGCTCCATGACGAGCAAGCGAGCCGGGCTGCAGGCTCCAGCAGGCGCTCGGGCCGGCCGTAGTAGGCGTCGTTGAAGCCGTCGGTGCATGCGAACGGAATGGGGACGTGCAAGACGCTCGTCTCGCCGCCAAGTCCCGCGCGCAGCGTCGGGAGGGAAGGGCAGCGGCCGGTTTCTACGGCGAGGACCTCCGGGCAGTATTCGGCAAGCCACCAGTCGCCCATCCGTTCCGGGTCGGTGGTCATGACGACGACGGGTCCGCGCGTCACGCGGCGCAGTTCGGAGAGGCCGCGCGCGAGGTCCTGCCATTGGTGGACGGTGAACGACGCCATCGCGGCATCGAAGTGACCGTCCGGAAACGGGAGCTGCTCGGCGAACGCGTCGATCGCCCGTGCAAGATGCGCCGGGCGCTGCGCGCGCATGGACGCGGAAGGCTCGACCGCCGTCACGGCCCGATCCACCGGTTCGTACGAACCGGCGCCCGCGCCCACGTTCAGTACCTTCCGTGCGTCGCCCAGCGCGGCGTGGAACGCGGCGGCGATCCCCGGATCGGCCTGCCTGAACCTGCGGTATGCGGCGGCCGATCCCGAATAGTCGAAGTCGCCTGCGCTGCCGTCGCGTTTGCGCGGGGTCGCGGTCATCGCTTGAGTGCGAGCACCAGCACGCCGCACGTGACGAGCGCGATGCCGCCCCAGTCGCGCAGCGACGGCCGCTCGCCGAGGAACACGAACGCGAAGATCGCGACGAGCACGAGGCTCAGCTTGTCGACGGGCGCCACTTTCGATGCATCGCCGGCCTGCAGCGCACGGAAATAGCAGAGCCACGACGCGCCGGTGGCGAGCGCGGAGAGTGCGAGGAACAGCAGCGAGCGCCCGGGCAGCGTGAACGGATTGGTCCACTTGCCGGCCAGCAGGACGGCGGGCACCAGCAGGCCCGCAATGAGCACGGTGCGTATGGCCGTTGCGAAATCGGAGTCGATGCCGGAGACCCCGACCTTGGCGAAGATCGCCGTCAGCGCGGCGAAGCAGGCGGACAGGAGGGCCCAGGCGAGCCAGGGAGTCGTCGTCATGTCCGGGCTCAAGGGGACGACAGCTTGAGTCCGATGATGCCGGCGAGGATGAGCCCCAGGCTTGCCAGGCGCCCGAGACTTGCGGACTCGCCGAACAGCACGATGCCCAATGCCGCGGTGCCCACGGCGCCCACGCCCACCCACACGGCGTAGGACGTGCCCACCGGCAGCGATTTCATCGCGAGCCCCAGCAGGCCGACGCTGATCACCATCGCGACCAGTGTTCCCGCGGACGGCCATGGCCGCGTGAAGCCCTCGGTGTACTTGAGCCCGATGGCCCATGCCACTTCGAACAGTCCTGCGACGAGCAGCAGCAACCAGGCCATGCGAACCTCAGGGTAGGTATCCGGACATTGCACCGTTTCGCAGCGCCCGTCGAGACTCGGCGCTCAACGACAGGCGGGGTCCTGCAGGAATGCCGTGGCGGCGTCGAGCTCGCCGCGCCATGGAGCAATGGCCGCGCGCGGTACGACCAGTGCGTTGGCCGCGTCGATGAAAAGGTAGAGATTGACGTCGTCTTCCTCGCGGGCGACCAGCGCGCGCCACGGGATGGTCGGTTGCACGCCGCCGAGCTGCGACGCGATGGCGTCCGGCTTGAGCTCGAGCGTGCAGGGGGTCATGACCGCGCGCGACCGGGAGAAGAGCCTGCGCAGCGAATATCGTCGCTCGACGTGGGGCGCAAGGATGAAGAGCAAGCAGCCAACGGCGACCGCCGCGATTGCGATGCGAATCGCCAGCGTCACGGCCGGATCGGATTGCGCGATTCGGAGCAGAAGGGATGCTGCGAATCCGATGCAGGCGCCCGCGAGCATGCTCAGGAAAAACGCGACGGGGCGCAGGCGCAATTGCCGCCGCTGGCGGCGAGTCGCAATCTTGTGCAGGCGGAGGAGGTCGTCGGCCGTCAGTTGAAATGTCAGCGCACGGTCGCCATCCATGGTCAACCGCCCCTCTGCAGCAGGAACACGCCGGCGACGATCAGCAGCACGCCGCCCATCTGCGCCCACGCGAGCCGTTCGCCGAACACGAGCACGCCGACCAGCGCGACGAGGATCAGCGTGATGCCGGTGTACACGGGAAACAGCACGGACATGTCGAAGCGGCGCAGCGCGTCCAGATACCAGAGGAACACGCCGCCGTAGAGCGCGAGCGCCAGCAGCACCCAGCCGCCGCGCGCCTGGAGCAGGTCGACGAAACCCGCGTGCGGCTGGCGCGTCACCCACTTGAGGATCGCGTGCGACAGCGTCAGCACGACGGACAGCGCCGCGGCGTTGGCGAGCATCCACAGGTTGGCGGAGGCGTTCATCGTCGCGATGCTAGCGCAGCGCGCCCGTGTTGCCACGCCCGGCTATGGCGACCACCTCGATGGCGTGAGGATCGGCGGCCTCGATCGCGAACGACCAGCGGCCGCGTGCGTCGGGATCGCCGGCCGCGCAGCGGTAGACGCGCGTCACGGCGTCGGCGGCAGCCAGCGTCGCCGGCGCGTCGTTGCAGCGGATCTCGGCGGTCCAGTCGGGCATCCACGTCGCGCGGCCATTGGCCAGCACCAGCAGCGCGTGCGCCGGCAACACGTCCTGGCGCTCGACGCGCGTTGGAGCGCTGGCGGGCGCCGTGTGGGGCGGATAGCGTGCGTCCAATACCCAGTCGCGCGGCTGCGGCGCGCTGAGCACGGAGGCGGTCGGCGCGATGCCGATGCCGGCGATCGTTACCGTTGGCTTGAGGCCCAGTGCGCGCCATTCACGGAGCGCAAGCCCGACCCAGCCCGTGTTGCCGAGCGCTTGCGCGAACGTCGGCACGAGTTCCGCGCAATGGATGCGCAGCGGCATCGTGTAGTGAACGTCGACGAGGTAGGGCAACGCGCCGTAGATGGGCGCCGGATGGTCGCAGAGCCAGCGGCCCAGCGCATCCACGCCCCAGGCGGGCAGCCACACGTCCGCTGCCACGTGCGGCGACGGCGCGCGCAGCACGTCGACGACGCGCGGGCCATCGACGTGGCCGCCGCCGCGCTGCTGCGCATGGACGAGGCTGGCACCGGCGGCGCCCGCGAGCGCGAACGCGGCCACGACCACGAGCGAACCCGCGACGCGCGGCAGCATGGACCATCCGCACGCCGCCAGCAGCGTGAATCCCGGCATCACCGTGTACAGCATGTAGAGCGGCGTCGTCGGTCGGATGACCGCGACGAACGCGAGCGGGACGAGCGTCAGCGCCAGCGCAAGCCGCGCCAAGCCGCGGGTACGCAACGCCTGCAGCGTGCCGGCGAGCGCGCCGATCAGCGCGACGATGCTGGCGGCCGCTCCCAGCCAGCGCGCGCCGTCGCCGGCTCCGCGCAGCATCGCGAACAACATCGGCGCGCCGTCCCAAACCAGCGCGCGCACGAGGGCCGGTAGCCGCGACCATTGCACCACCGACACGTTGGCGCCGGCGGTCGTCGCGACGCTGCTCGCGAACGCGTCGAGGCCGCCCAGCAAGGGCAGGAAGGGCAGCGCGAAGCCGACGAAGGCGGCGGCCAATGCGACGACAGAGTCGCGGAAGTGCCGTGCGATGGCACCGGGGTGATGGAGCGCCTGCCAGGCGACGACTGCGATGAGCCAGGCCGTCGACGGATGCGCATGCACGGCGATCGACGCGCCGAGGCCGGCGAGCATCCACCATCCCACGCGCGGCGTTTCGCGCACGCGCAGCAGCGCGTACAACGTGCCGATGACGGCCGCGCAGACGAGGTTGGTGCTCGCAAAGGCGACGCTTTCGAACGAGGCCCAGCCCGGCAACGCGAGCGCGACGGCCCACAGGAGTCCCAGCCGGCGGTCGCGCAAACGCGTCCCGGCGAGGTAGGCGAGCGGAAACTGCAGCGCCGCGAGTACGGCGGCGGTGAGCGATGCCGTGAGCCACGCCGGCGCACAAGCGAGCAGCAGCGCGAGCATGTAGAACCACAGCGGCCCGAGGTACACGTGGCCGGCGAACAGCGGCCCCGTCGTCGGGTGCGCGTCCTGCCATGCGATCGCCCACGCCGCGGCGACATCGCGGCCCGTGTCGTAGCCCGCGGCCATCCACGCGCCGAGCGCAACGAACGCGACGGTGATCGCGCCGACGAGCCAGGGGCTCGGGCGCGAACGCGTGCAGCGTGCGCACGCGCAGCGGGCGGCCGAAGCGGGAGCGCGACCGCGCGACCGCCATCAGCGCTCGTCGCCGCCGGCGAGGCCGTGCCGCGCGCGCACGACGTACAGCGGCCGGCCCTTCACCTCGTCGTAGATGCGCGCGACGTACTCGCCGAGCACGCCCAGCCCGATCAGCTGCAGGCCGCCCAGGAACAGCACCAGCGTGATCGTCGACGCATAGCCGGGCACGTCGATGCCGAGCACCAGCGTCTTCACGACGAGGTAGCTTCCATACAGCAACGCGACGAGCGCGATGAAGAAACCGACGATGCTCGCGGCCTTCAGCGGCACGGCGGAGAACGCGGTGATACCGTCAAGCGCCAAGCGCCACAGGCGGCTGCCGCCATGACCGGACTTACCGTCGGCGCGCGGCTCGACATCGTAGGGCACCGTCGTGTAGCGGAAGCCCACCCATGCATAGAGCCCCTTCATGAAGCGCGCACGCTCGGGCAACTGGCGCAGCGCACGCACGACGGGCGCCGACAGCAGCCGATAGTCGCCGGCGCCGGCCGGCAGGTCGACGGAGGCCACGCGGCGGAACAGGCGATCGAACCACCGGCTCGCGCATCGCCGCAGCACGCCCTCCTGGCGCGCGTTGCGCCGCACGGCGATCACCATGTCGCTGCCGCCGCGCCAAGCGGCCACCAGAGAAGGAATCAGCTCGGGCGGATGCTGCAGGTCGGCGTCGATGGGGATCACCGCCTCGCCTTCGGCGTGATCCAGGCCCGCGGCCAGCGCCACCTCCTTGCCGAAATTGCGCGACAGCTCGACGAGCTTCAGCCGCGGGTCGCGCTCGCGCGCCGTCAGCAGCGTGACCACCGACGCGTCGCGGCTGCCGTCGTCGACGAACACGATCTCCCACGGGAGGCCGAGCGCCTCGAGCACGCCGGTCGTGCGCGCGACGAACGCGTCGAGGTTGGCCGCCTCGTTGTAGACGGGGACGACGAGCGACAGCGTCGGCGCGGCGCGAACCATTGGCGACTAGCCTACCGCATCGCGCAACCGCGCGTCGCGCCCGCTACAGGATCTCCGCCGCGTGGTCCGCGAGCCGCGAGCGCTCGCCGCGCGTCAGCGTGATGTGGCCCGAATGGGACCAGCCCTTGAAGCGATCGACGACGTAGGTGAGGCCCGAGCTGCCCTCGGTGAGGTAGGGCGTGTCGATCTGCGCGATGTTGCCGAGGCAGACCACCTTGGTGCCGGGTCCCGCGCGCGTGATCAGCGTCTTCATCTGCTTGGGCGTCAGGTTCTGCGCCTCGTCGATGATCAGGAACTTGTTGATGAACGTGCGGCCGCGCATGAAGTTGAGGCTCTTCACCTTGATCCGCGAGCGGATCAGGTCGCGCGTCGCCGCGCGGCCCCATTCGCCGGCCTCGTCGTCGGTCTTGTTGAGCACGTCGAGGTTGTCCTCCAGCGCGCCCATCCACGGGTTCATCTTCTCTTCCTCGGTGCCGGGCAGGAAGCCGATGTCCTCGCCGACGGGCACCGTCACGCGCGTCATGATGATCTCGGTGTAGACCTTGAACTCGAGCGTCAGCATGAGTCCCGCGGCCAGCGTCAGCAGCGTCTTGCCCGTGCCGGCCTGGCCCAGCAGCGTGATGAAATCGACGTCCGGGTTCATCAGGAGGTTCAGCGCGAAATTCTGCTCGCGGTTGCGCGCCGTGATGCCCCACACGTTGTTCTTCTGGTGCGTGTAGTCCTTGAGCGTGGACAGGAGCGCGGTGCGGCCGCTGACTTCGCGGACGATCGCATAGAACGGTTGCTCGCCAGCCTTCTCCTGGTACACGAACTCGTTGGTCAGCAGCGAAGGCACCAGGGGCCCCGTGAGCCGGTACATCGTGTGGCCACCCGCCTGCCACGATTCCATCCCCTTGCCGTGGCGATCCCAGAAGTCGTCGGGCAGCACCTGCATGCCCGGGTACAGCAGCTCGGTGTCCTCGAGAACCTTGTCGTTGAAATAGTCCTCGGCGGCCATGCCCAGCGCGCGGGCCTTGATCCGCATGTTGATGTCTTTCGACACCAGGATCACGCTGCGCTTGGCGTCGCGCTGCGCCAGGTACATGACGACGGCGAGGATCTGGTTGTCGGCCTTGCCGTTGGCCAGCGACGGCGGCAGCGTCGTTGTGATCGTTTCCGTCTGCAGGAAGAGCCGGCCGGTGGCAGCGCCGTTCGACTTGCCTTCGAGCGGGATGCCGGCGGCGATGGCCTCGGCCGAGCCTTCCGTCTGCGCGGTGACCAGTTCGTCCAGGAAGCGCGACGCCTGGCGCGCGTTGCGCGCGACTTCCGTGACGCCCTTCTTGTTGTTGTCGAGTTCCTCGAGCGTGAGGATGGGCAGGTAGACGTCGTGTTCCTCGAAGCGGAACAGGCTCGTCGGGTCGTGCATCAGGACGTTCGTATCGAGCACGAACAGCTTGGTGGCGGCATGGGGGGTACTGCGGGGGCCGGATTTGGGCGAGGCGGCGGATGAGCCGGTCTTGCGGGACGATGCGAGGGACAGCAGCGGGTTGGGTGCAGGGCGCAGCTTGCGTTCGACCATGTTCCTCCAGGGTGCCTTGCGGTGGCCGCCGCCGGCGGCGGCCCCTCATCGCAAAATCCTACGCCTTTTTGTTGACGGCACAAGGGATGGGGGTTACAGGCCGGTTGCACCCCATGGCTTGTGGCGAAAACCCGTTCCGAGGGTGCCCGCACCGCCTACATCGACTGCACGAAGGCCAGCACCTCGTCGACGTGGCCGGGCACCTTCACGCCGCGCCATTCCTTCGCGCGAGGCGGCCCTTGGCGTCGATGACGAACGTGCTGCGCTCGATGCCGCGCACCTTCTTGCCGTACATGTTCTTCATCTTCATGACGCCGAACTGCTGGCACAGCGCCTCGTCCGGGTCCGAGATCAGCGCAAACGGGAACGCCATCTTCGCCTTGAAGTTCTCGTGCGACTTCAGCGAGTCGCGCGACACGCCGACGATGATCGCGTCGGCCTTGGCGAACGCCTTGGCCTTGTCGCGGAACTCGGCGCCTTCGGTCGTGCAGCCGGGCGTGTTGTCCTTCGGGTAGAAGTACAGCACGACGATCTCGCCGCGATGGTCCTTCAGCGTGAAGTCGCCGCCGGTGGCGGCGCGCGGTGAAATTCTCGACGAGGGGTTCGGCCATGCGGCGCTCCGTTTGCGTTGCGTGGGGCCCGCGTTCAGCGGGCGTGGATGTCCTGGTCGGCCAGGAACTCGGCGCCCTGCACGAGCAGCGTGCCGGTGCGGCCCGGGATGGTGCCCGGCGCCACCGTGCAGCGGGGCAGCGCCATGGGCTCGACCGCTTCGTACAACGCGCGCACCGGGACCAGCCGGTAGCCCTGCGCCTTCCAGCCGATCAGCAGTTGTTCCATTACCGGCGCAAGCTTCATGCCCTCGAGCTCGGCGTGCAGCGTGAACACGTGGTCGCCGCTGCCTTCCGCCGTGCGCGCGAGCAGCGCGCCCGCGACGTTCTCCGCCGTGAGGCCGTCGACGCCGATGATCTCGTCGAGCGTCGGCAATGTCGTCGGGAACTGCGGACAGCGGATCAGCTCCGCGTTCCAGACGGGCAGGTGGCCGCCCGTGCCGCGGCCGTCCGAGCAATAGTCGAAGCCGAGTTGCTGCGTGAGGCGCAGCGCCTCGGCGTTCATCTGCCATCCGGCGGCGCCGTGCGTGCGCGCGGCCTCGCCGAAGATCTCGTGGAAGCGGTCGCAGGCGCGCGCCATCTCGCGTTGCGTCCACGCGGCGTCGGCCTGCATCACGCCATCCTGCCAGCGCACGTGGTCGTAGCAATGGATGCCGCACTCGAAGCCCAGGTCGCGCACGCCGCGCATGATCCGCGCGCCGCGCATCCCGATGTCCGGGCCGGGGAGCACGGTGCCGTTCAACAGCGTGCGCACGCCGTAGTGTGAGTCCCCCACGCACGGCAGGGAGTCGGCACAACCGCTACGCGCCGGTAGCCCGCCGCGACTGCCACAACACGTCCCGCACCCCAGCCGCCCGATTGAGCACCCGCGCCAGCACGAACAGCAGGTCGGACAGCCGGTTGACGTAGCGCCGCGCCACGTCGGGCACCGCGTCGTGCTGGCCCAGCGTCACGAGCGCGCGCTCGGCGCGGCGGCAGACGGTCCTCGCGACGTGCGCCAGCGCGGCGGGGCGCGAGCCGCCGGGCAGGATGAACTCCTTGAGCGGCGGCAACTCGGCGTTGAACGATTCGACGGCGGCTTCGAGCGCGTCGACCCGCGCATCGACGAGCGCGGCATGCCCGGGAATGGACAATTCGCCGCCGAGGTCGAAGAGGTCGTGCTGGACGGCCGTCAGCAACTCGGTGACCGCATGCGGCAAGTCCTCGGCCAGCAGCACGCCGAGCGTCGAGTTGAGCTCGTCGCGCGATCGCCTCGATGCGCGGCGAATCCTTGGCCACGCGCGAGCCGTCGGCCAGGCCGGTGGTGCCGCCGTCGCCGGTGCGCGTGACGATGGCGGAGAGTCGATTGCCCATGGGGATGCGTCCAAGCGGGGAAGAGGTGGCCGCATCGGCGCGCCGTGCAACGGCGCGATGCGACGCGGGCAATGCTAGGATAAACCGCTACGTTGCGCGTTGCACGCGCGGTCCCGCCAGAGGATCGCCCGACGCGCGAGGAGGAATCATGGATCGAGGGGCCAATGCGCTGCCGCGCAACGCCCGCCAATTTCGCGGCGCTGACGCCGCTTTCGTTCATCGCGCGCACGGCGGCCATCTGGCCGGACGCGCTGGCGATCATCGACGGCGCGGTGCGCCAGACCTGGGGCGAGACTTATGCGCGTTGCCGCCGCGTGGCGAGCGCGCTCGAGCGCTTGGGTGTCGGGCGCGGCGAGACCGTGGGCGTGATGCTGCCCAACACGCGCCCGATGGTGGAGCTGCACTTCGCCGTGCCGATGATGGGCGGCATCCTCAATACGCTGAACACGCGCCTGGACGCGGAAGCGCTCGGCTTCATGCTGCAGCACGGCGGCGCGCGCGTGCTGTTCACCGACACCGAGTTCGCGCCGGTCATCGAGAAGGCGCTGGCGACGCTGCCGCCCGCGAAGCGCCCGCGCGTGATCGACGTGGCGGATCCGGCGGTCGCGGGTGGCAAGCGGCTGTCCGACCTCGAGTACGAGGAGGTGGTCGCGTCCGGCGATCCCGCGTACGCCTGGCAGCCGCCCGCCGACGAATGGGACGCGATCGCGCTCAACTACACGTCGGGCACCACCGGCAACCCGAAGGGCGTCGTCTACCACCATCGCGGCGCTTACCTGAACGCGGTGTCGAACATCGTCGACTGGAGCATGCCGCGCCACGCGGTCTACCTGTGGACGTTGCCGATGTTCCACTGCAACGGCTGGTGCTTCCCGTGGACGATGGCGGCGGTGGCGGGGGTCAACGTGTGCCTGCGCAAGGTGGACGGCGCGGCGATCTTCGACGCCATCCGTGCGCACAAGGTGACGCATTACTGCGGCGCGCCGATCGTCCACACGACGCTGCTCAACATGCCGGACGGCGTGAAGGCCGGCATCACGCACAAGGTCAGCGGGCTCGTCGCCGCCGCGGCGCCGCCGGCCGCGATGATCGAGGGCATGGAGCGGCTGGGCTTCGACATCACGCACGTCTACGGGCTCACGGAAACCTACGGACCCGCGTCGGTGTGCGCCAAGCAGCCCGGCTGGGAGGCGCTGGACATCGCCGCGCGCACGGAGCGCAACGGCCGCCAGGGCGTCGCGTACACGATGCAGGAGGGCCTCACGGTGCGCGACCCGGAGACGATGGCCGAGGTGCCCGCCGACGGCACGACGATCGGCGAGATCATGTTCCGCGGCAACATCACGATGAAGGGCTACCTCGACAACCCGGCGGCCACCGACGAGGCCTTCGCGGGCGGCTGGTTCCATACGGGCGACCTCGCCGTGCTGCAGCCGGACGGCTACGTGAAGATCCGCGACCGCAGCAAGGACGTGATCATCTCGGTCGGCGAGAACATCAGCTCGCTCGAGGTGGAGGAGGTGCTGTACCGCCATCCGGACGTGCTCGCCGCCGCGGTGGTCGCGCAGCCGGACGCGCGCTGGGGCGAGTCGCCGCGCGCCTACGTCGAGCTGAAGGCCGGCAGCACGCTGACGCTCGACGCACTGCGCGCCCATTGCCGGGCGCACCTCGCCGGGTTCAAGATGCCGAAGGCATTCGAGTTCTGCGAGCTGCCCAAGACGTCCACCGGCAAGATCCAGAAGTTCGTGCTGCGCGAGCGTGCCCGCTCGACAGCCGCCATCGAGTGAGGCCTGCATGAACGCGCCTGTCGAAGCCGGGGTCGTCCCCTGCGTCGAGCGTGCCGACGCCGGACCAGTGGCCACGCTGACGCTCAACCGCGGAAGCCGCTACAACGCGCTGTCGTCGGCGATGATCGAGGCGCTCGATGGCGCGCTCGCGGCGCTCGCCGCCGACCGCGCCATCCGCGTCGTCGTGCTGGCCGCGCATGGCCTGGGCGGCGCTACCACGACTTGAAGGAGATGGCGGCCGCGGACCTGCGTGCGCGCGCGATGTTCGAGCGCTGCAGCGCGATGATGCTGCGGATCACGCGGCTGCCCCAGCGGTGATCGCGCGCGTGCACGGCATCGCGACTGCGGCCGGGTGCCAGCTGTGGTGACCTGCGACCTCGCGGTCGCCGCCGACACGGCGACGTTTGCGCTGCCGGGCGTCGGCGACGCTGCTCGACGCCGGCGGTGGCCGTCGGCCGCGCGATCGCGCGCAAGCGCGTGATGGAAATGCTGCTGACCGGCGGGGCCTGGTGGGGCCTGGTCAACCGCGTGGTGCCGGCCGCGGAGCTCGACGCGACGATCGGCTCGCGGCCATCACCGGCAAGAGCGCCAGCGTCATCGCGCGCGGCAAGCGCGTGTTCCACGAGCAGATCGACCGCGGGCTCGAGGCCGCGTACGCGCACGCCGGCGAGGCGATGGCTTGCACGCTGCTGACGGCGGAGGCGGCGGAGGGCATCGCCGCATTCACCGGCAAGCGCGCGCCGCGCTGGCCGGGCCAGGGCGACGGCTCGTGACGCGCCGCGGCGCCGTGCTCGACGGGCCCAAGCCGCTGGTGGCTGCGGGGCCGGATTTCGCGCGCAACGCGGACGCGATCATCGGCCGCGCCGCGCAGTCGCTGTTCGACCAGCTCAACCGGATGTGCGAAGGTTGCATCGCCGTCGATGCGGAGGCGCGCGTCATCTGGATCAACGGCAAATACCTGACGATGCTGGGCCTCGAGCGCGCGGACGAGGCGATCGGCCGGCCGATCGAGGACGTGATCCCGCACAGCCTGATGCGCCAGGTGGTGCATTCCGGCGAGCCGCTGCTGCTCGACATCATGGAGTTCGGCGCGCGCTCGTTCGTCGTCATGCGGATGCCGCTGTTCGACGCGGCGGGCGCCGTGATCGGCGCCATCGGCTTCGTGCTGTACGACCGGCCGGACTTCCTGCGCCCGCTGGTGGCCAAGTTCTCGCGGCTGCAGGCGGAGCTGCGTGAAGCGGAGCGCGAGCTTGCGGAGGAGCGGCGGCCCCGCTATTCGCTGTCCGGCTACATCGGCACGTCGCCGGCGACGCTCGAGACCAAGCGCAAGGTGCGCCGGGCCGCGCAGCAGCGCACGACGGTGCTGCTCACCGGCGAGACCGGTACGGGCAAGGAGATGCTCGCGCACGCCATCCACCAGGCGTCGGATCGCGCCCGCGCGCCATTCATCGCCATCAACGTCGCGGCGGTGCCCGAGGCGCTGCTCGAAGCCGAGTTCTTCGGCGCGGTGGCCGGCGCGTACACCGGCGCGGACCGGGGCCGCGACGGCAAGTTCCGCATTAAAGACGACGGCACGCTGTTCCTGGACGAGATCGGCGACATGCCGCTGCCGCTGCAGGCCAAGCTGCTGCGCGTGCTGCAGGAAGGCGAGTTCGAGCCGCTGGGCTCGGACCGCATCGTCACCGTGGACGTGCGGATCATCGCGGCGACGCGGGTGGACCTTGCCGCGCTGGTGGCGGAAGGGCGCTTCCGTGCGGACCTGTACTACCGGCTCAACGTGCTGCAGATCGCCCGTGCCGCCGCTGCGCGAGCGCGCAAGCGACATCGACGCGCTGTGCGAACGGCTGCTGGAGCAGATCGCGCTGCGCACCGGCACGCCGCAGCGCGAGCTGACGCCCGCAGCGCTGGACGTGCTGCGCGTGCATCCATGGCCCGGCAACGTCCGCGAGCTGCGCAACGTGCTGGAGCAGGCGGCCATGATGGCGGGCTCCGGCTCGACGCCGACTACCGTCGCGGCCGTGATGCGGCGCGATGGCTCCGCGGCCGCCGCGGCCGATCGAATCATGGGATGCGTCGCTGGCGTCGTTCGAGCGGGAGACGATCTCGCGGGCGCTGGCGGCGAGCGGCGGCCGGGTCACCGAGGCGGCGCGCCTGCTGCATCTGCCGCGCGCAACGCTCTACAAGAAGCTCTCCGCGCTGGGCGGCGTGTCCCGGATCCGGGACGGCCGTCTCGATTCCTAGACGGCCCACGCCGTGACGGAGCGCGCGTCCGCACGGGACCTGCGCCTGGGGCGCTGTCTCGGATTCGAGACGGAGCCGGTCGCGCACCGCCCGCCATTTGTGGGTGGACTGAATAAATCGACAAACGGCTTGGCGTTGCTGGCACCGCGCTTGCAAAGTGTCGCCGGATCGCGCGCTGAGCGTTGCGACGGCGGCCCCACTACCGGGAGGAGGCAGCATGCGCGACGCGACGAAGCGCTGCGGGGTCATCGGCACGGCAATCCTGGCGGCACTGGCCACGGCGGCTTGCAACGGCGGCGGGGGCGGCACCGTCGATCCCAACATCAAGCCCTCGTTCGTCGGCGTCACGACCAAGAAGTCCTATGACGGCAGCAGCGACGACCTGCTGACGGCGGGCCTCGGCAAGTCCGGCCTGCAGTAGCCGCGGTGCCGACGGCTCCACGTCCGCCGAGCTGCGCCGGCTCGCGATCTACAACAACTATCGCGCGCTGGTCGACGTCAACGCGAACGGCGGCTACGGCTCGCTGTACGGGCCCAACGTCGACGTCAACGGCAACCCCACGGCGAGCGAAGGCAAGATCGCGGGCGTCGAGTACCTCGCGTACGCCGACGACGGGACGGGCAAGCAGAACGTCACGATGATGGTGCAGATCCCGACGAGCTTCACCGTCGCCAATGCCTGCATCGTGACCGCGACGTCGTCGGGCTCGCGCGGCGTCTATGGCGCGATCGGCACCCGGGCGGCGAATGGGGCGGTCAGCAGTACACCGACAAGGGCAGCGGCATCGGCGTCCACGACCTCGCCACCAACACGGTCAACCTGCAGGACGGCATTCGCGCCGACGCGGGTGCCGCCGGCACCACTTCGAATTTCACGGCCCTGTCCACGGCCGACGCGGCGTCGTTCAACGCGAGCTTCCCGTACCGCATCGCCGTCAAGCACGCGCATTCGCAGCAGAACCCGGAGCGCGACTGGGGCGTGCAGACGCTGCAGGCCGTGCAGTTCGCGTTCTGGGCGGTCAACGACGTCTACGGCACGCCGACGTCCGACGGCGCGGCGCGGTCGTCGTCAACCGCGCCAACACGATCGTCATCGCCTCGTCGGCGTCCAACGGCGCCGGCGCCGCGCTCGCGGCCGCGGAAGCGGACACCGAAGGCTGGATCGACGGCGTGGCCGTGTCCGAGCCCAACATCGCGCTGCCGGCGAACTCCAGCCTCAAGGTCGTCCGCGGCGCGACGACGACGGTGGGCGCGGGCCGCCCGCTGTACGACTACTTCACGCTCGCCAACCTGCTGCAGCCCTGCGCCGCGCTGTCGTCGCGCGTGGCGACGGCGCCGGGCGTCGCGCTGGTGTCCGCGGCGCTGGCGACCAACCGCTGCACGTCGCTGAAGAACAAGGGCCTGCTGACGGCCTCCGGAACGGCCGCGCAGGCTGACGAGGCGGCTCGACCTGCTGACGGCCTGCGGCTACCAGACGGAGTCCGCGGTGCTGTACGCGTCGCTGTATGCGCTGGCCACGCCGGCGATCGCGATGACCTACGCCAACACCTACGGCCGCTTCGGCGTCACCGACAACCTGTGCGACCTGTCGTTCGCCGCCGTCGACGCTTCAGGGCACCCGGCTGCGATGGCCGCGGCGTCTCTTGCGCAGTATTTCGGCGTCGGCAACGGCGTGCCGCCGTCGGCGCCGATCCAGGTGATCAACAACGCGAACCCCGGCGGGGCGCTGAACAGCCCGATCTCGATGTCGCCGTCGACGGCGCTGGCCGACTACAACGTCGACGCGGCGCTGTGCCAGCGCGCGCTGTGGACCGGCAGCGACGCCAACGCGCAGCGCGTGCAGAAGGGCGTCTCCGAAACGCTGCGCACGGCCAACCTGCACGGCAAGCCGGCGATCATCGTGCACGGCCGCTCGGACGGCCTGATCCCGGTGCCGTTCACGTCACGCCCCTATTTCGGGCAGAACCGCGGAGGCTCGTCCTACATCGAGGTGACCAACGCGCAGCACTTCGACGCGTTCATCGACAACGCGGCGCTGCCGGGCTACGACTCGCTGTTCGTCCCGCTGCACTACTACTTCGTGCAGGCGATGGACCGGATGTATGCGAACCTGCGCAACCGCACGCCGCTGCCGGCGTCGCAGGTGGTGCGCACGATCCCGCGCGGCGGCACGCCCGGCAAGGCGCCCGCGCTGACGAGCGCCAACGTCCCGCCGATGGTCGACACGCCGGCGGCCGGCAACGCGATCACGTACGCCGACGGCACGGTCACCATCCCCGACTGACGGACGTTGCGGCGCCGCGCGTTGCAATCGGCACGGCGGCCCCCGATAATCGCGTGCCCGCGGCGGCCTTCCGGCGCCGCGGGCCTGCGAACGTCTGCCTCCCAGAATGCCTCAAGACACGATCCTCGAAACGCGCGGACTCACCAAGGAGTTCAAGGGCTTCGTCGCCGTCAACGACGTGAACCTGACGGTGCGGCGCGGGTCCATCCACGCGCTGATCGGTCCCAACGGCGCCGGCAAGACCACGTGCTTCAACCTGCTGACGCACTTCCTCAAGCCCACGCGCGGGCAGATCTTCTTCGACGGCGCCGAAATCACGGGCACGCCGCCGGCGCGGATTGCGCGGCGGGGCCTCGTGCGCTCGTTCCAGATCTCGGCGGTGTTCCCGCATCTCACCGCGCTGCACAACGTGCGCATCGCGCTGCAGCGCAAGCGCGGCCACTCGTTCGACTTCTGGCGCTCGGAACGGACGCTCGCGGAGTTCGACGGCCGCGCGCGCCAACTGCTCGCCGACGTGGGTCTCGAAGCGTTCGCCGACACGCTGGCCGGCGAACTCGCGTACGGCCGCAAGCGCGCGCTGGAGATCGCGACGACGCTGGCGCTGGAGCCCACGATGCTGCTGCTGGACGAGCCGATGGCGGGCATGACGCACGCGGACGTCGACCGCATCGCCGCGCTGATCAAGCGCGTCGCGGCCGACCGCACGGTGCTGATGGTGGAGCACAACCTGTCCGTCGTCGCCCAGTTGTCCGACGCGATCACCGTGCTCGCGCGTGGCAGCGTGCTCGCCGAAGGCGACTACGCCACTGTGTCGCGCCACCCGGCCGTCGTCGAGGCCTATCTCGGGGCGGGCCATGCCTGACGCGGCGCTCGCCATGCAGCCCGCGCGCGCCGCCGGCGCAACGCCTTTGCTCGCCGTCCGCGGGCTGGAGGCGTGGTACGGCGAATCGCACATCCTGCACGGCGTCGATTTCGACGTCGCGCCCGGCGAGGTCGTGACGCTGCTCGGCCGCAACGGGGCCGGCAAGACCACGACGATCAAGTCGCTGATGGGCGTGGTGCCGCGGCGCGCGGGCTCGGTGACGTTCGAGGGGCGCGAGACCATCGGCCTCCCGTCCAACCGGATCGCGCGGCTCGGCATCGGCTGGTGCCCGGAAGAGCGCGCGATCTTCTCGAGCCTCAACGTCTTCGAGAACCTGATGCTGCCGCCGGAAGTGAAGCCCGGCGGCATGAGCGTCGACGCGATCTACGCGCTGTTCCCGAACTTGAGGGAACGCGCGGCGAGCCAGGGCACCAAGCTGTCCGGTGGCGAGCAGCAGATGCTGGCAATCGGCCGCATCCTGCGCACCGGCGCGCGCCTGCTGTTGCTCGACGAGCCGACGGAAGGACTGGCGCCGGTGATCGTGCAGCAGATCGGGCGCACGATCGCCAAGCTCAAGGAAGCGGGTTACACGATCCTGCTCGTCGAGCAGAACTTCCGGTTCGCCGCCACGGTGGCGGACCGGCACTACGTGATGGAGCATGGCCGCGTCGTCGACATGATCCCGAACGGCGAGCTGGACCGGAACATGGAGAAGCTGAACACTTATCTGGGTGTTTGAACAACGCGCGGACCGGAAGGTGCGCGCCCCACGTGAAGCACAAGGAGGAAGCGATGCAACGATTCAAGCAACTGGCGCTGGCCACGGCCGTGGCCGCAGTGATGGGCGCCGCCGGCACGGCGGGCGCGCAGGTTTCGGACAACGTCATCAAGATCGGCGTGCTGTCCGACATGTCGAGCCTGTACACCGACCTGGCGGGCGCGGGCTCGGTCGTCGCGGCGAAGATGGCCGTCGAGGACTCGGGCATCGAGAAGCGCGGCTACAAGGTCGAGATCGTGTCGGCCGACCATCAGAACAAGCCGGACGTCGGCTCGGCGATCGCGCGCCAGTGGTACGACCAGGACAAGGTGGACGTGATCGTCGACGTGCCGAATTCGGGCGTGGCGCTCGCCGTCAACCAGATCACGAAGGAGAAGGGCAAGGCCTTCCTCGCGTCCGGTCCGGGTACGTCGGACCTGACCGGCTCGGCGTGCTCGCCGAATACGATCCACTGGACCTACGACACGTGGATGCTCGCCAACGGCACCGGCACGGCGATCACGAAGGGCGGTGGCGACTCGTGGTTCTTCATCGCGGCCGATTACGCGTTCGGCGCCGCGTTGCAGCGCGACACGACGGCCGCCGTGGAAAAGGCCGGCGGCAAGGTCGTTGGCGGCGTCAAGGCGCCGCTCAACAACCAGGACTTCAGCTCGTTCCTGCTGCAGGCGCAGTCGTCGAAGGCCAAGGTGATCGGCCTCGCCAACGCGGGCGGCGACACGACGAACTCGATCAAGCAGGCGGCCGAGTTCGGCATCGTCAAGGGCGGCCAGCAGCTCGCCGGCCTGCTCGTGTTCATCACCGACGTGCACGCGCTGGGTCTCAACGCCGCGCAAGGCCTCACGTTCACGGAAACCTTCTACTGGGACATGAACGATCAGACGCGCGCGTTCTCCAAGCGCTTCGCCGCGGCCGACAAGGGCATCCACCCGACGATGGTGCATGCGGGCGTCTACGCCTCGCTGCTGCACTACTTCAAGGCGGTGGAGGCGCTGAAGTCCGACGACGGCACCAAGGTCATCGCCAAGATGAAGGAAATGCCCACCGACGACCCGCTCTTCGGCAAGGGCTCGGTGCGCGTCGACGGCCGCGGCATCCACCCGGCCTATCTCGTCCAGGTGAAGACGCCGGCCGAGTCGAAGTACCCGTGGGATTACTACAAGATCGTCGCGACGATCCCGGCGGACCAGGCGTTCCGGCCGCTGTCCGCCGGCGGCTGCTCGCTGGTCAAGTAAGCGCAAGCGCCCGTGCGCGCCGGCAATGCCGCCGGCGCGCCGCGGGGCTTTCCACGCACTTTCATCGGAAGCGGCGATGCAGGCACTGTTCGGCCAGCTGCTGATCGGTCTCATCAACGGCGCGTTCTACGCGCTGCTGTCGCTGGGGCTTGCCGTCATCTTCGGCCTGCTCAACATCATCAACTTCGCGCACGGCGCGTTGTACATGCTCGGCGCGTTCTGCGCATGGCTGCTGCTCGAGAAGCTGGGCATCGGCTACTTCTGGGCGCTGCTGATCGCGCCGCTGATCGTCGGCGCGCTGGGTGTCGTCATCGAGCGTACGATGCTGTCGCGTCTGTACAAGCTCGACCATCTGTACGGCCTGCTGCTGACGTTCGGCCTCGCGCTGATCATCCAGGGGGTGTTCAACAACGTGTACGGCAGCTCTGGCCAGCCCTACCGGATGCCCGACGTGTTCACCGGGGGCTACAACCTCGGCTTCATGTTCCTGCCCAAGTACCGCGCGTGGGTGATCGTCGCCTCGGCGGTGATCTGCAGCGCGACGTGGTTCGTCATCGAGCGCACGCGGCTCGGCTCCTGGCTGCGCGCAGCCACGGAGAACCCGGCCGTCGTGCAGGCCTTCGGCATCAACGTGCCGCGGATGATCACGCTGACCTACGGCTTCGGCGTCGCGCTCGCGGCGCTCGCCGGCGTCATGGCCGCACCCATCTACCAGGTGGCGCCGCAGATGGGGGCCAACCTGATCATCGTCGTGTTCGCCGTCGTCGTCATCGGCGGTATGGGCTCGATCGGCGGCGCCATCGTTACCGGCTTCGCGCTGGGCATCGTGGAGGGGCTTACGAAGGTGTTCTACCCGGAAGCGTCCAACACCGTGATCTTCGTGGTCATGGTGATCGTGCTGATCGTGCGGCCCGCGGGCCTCTTCGGCAAGGAGCGTTGACGTGGCGGCTCCGACGCCGGTTTCGATGAACGCCGCCGGCGCTTCCCGCCGCTTCGCGCTGGGTTTCTGCGTGCTCGCCGCGGTACTGGCACTGGTGCCTTTCGTGGGCATCTACCCGGTGTTCGTGATGAAGGCGCTGTGCTTCGCGCTGTTCGCGTGCGCGTTCAACCTGCTGCTGGGCTACGGCGGCCTGCTGTCGTTCGGGCACGCCATGTTCCTGGGCACGGCAGGCTACGTCTGCGCGCACGCGGCCAAGGCCTGGGGCTGGCCGCCGGAGGCCGCCATCGCGCTCGGCACGCTCGCCGCCGCGCTGCTGGGCGGCGTGGTGGGCGCCATCGCCATACGCCGCCAGGGCATCTACTTCGCGATGATCACGCTGGCCATCGCGCAGATGTTCTATTTCTTCTATCTGCAGACGCCGTTCACGCACGGCGAGGACGGCATCCAGGCGGTGCCGCGCGGCAAGCTGTTCGGCTTCGTTGACCTCACGAGCACCACGGCGATGTACTACACGGTGCTGGTGATCTTCCTCGCGGCGTTCGCGGGGCTCTACCGGATCGTCCACTCGCCGTTCGGCTCGGCGCTGAACGCGATCCGCGAGAACGAGCCGCGGGCCATCTCGCTGGGCTACGACGCCGACCGCTACAAGCTGCTGGCCTTCGTGCTGTCGGCGACGTTCGCGGGGCTGGCCGGCGCCACGAAGGCGATCGTGTTCGAGCTCGCGTCGCTCACCGACGTGCACTGGACGATGTCCGGCGAGGTGGTGCTGATGGTGCTCGTCGGCGGCATGGGCACGATCTTCGGGCCGGTCGTCGGCGCCTTCGTCATCGTCGGCATCGAGAGCTACCTGTCGGCGGGTCTGAAGCTCGGCGACGTGGTCATCGGGCCCGAGTGGGTGACCGTCATCACGGGATGCATCTTCGTCGCCTGCGTGCTGGCGTTCCGGCGCGGGATCGTCGGCGAATGGCTCGAGTGGCGCCGGCGCCGCCTGGGCGCCACGCCCCCCGACGGCTGAGCGCGACCGCTCGCCGCGGCGCAGTCCGGCGCGGCTGCCTCGTTCCGGTGCGGCCCCTTGCCGCTGCCCGGTCTTTCCCCTAGATTGCCCAGGTGCCAAGGAGGCCCCAGGCACGCCCCACAAGGGCGCCGCCTGCCACATCATCCGTCCGGGAGAGGGAACACGATGCTGTACGACCTGCCGAAGTCCGGCTTTTTGCGCCGTGTCGGCGCAAGCGTGGCGCTTGCCATCGCACTGGTTGCCGCACCCGCGGCGTCCGCCGAGGAACTGAAGATCGCCGTCGCGGCCGACGTCACGTCGATCGACCCGCACTTCTACAACCTGTTCCCCAACAACAACATCGCCGAGCACCTGTTCGACAAGCTCGTGCGCATGGATGCCGACTCGAAGATGATCCCGGGCCTCGCGGTGTCGTGGAAGACGATCGACGCGACGACCTGGGAATACAAGCTGCGCAAGGGTGCCAAGTTCACCGACGGCACCGAGGTGACAGCCGAGGACGTGGCGTTCTCGATCGATCGCGTGCCCACGATTCCCAACAGCCCGGGCCTCTTCACGCCGTACACGAAGGCCATCGTGTCGAAGCAGATCGTCGACCCCTACACGATCCGGCTCAAGTACGCGACGCCCTATCCGCTGTCGCCCAACGACCTCTCCACGATCTACATCGTGTCGAAGAAAGTCGCCACCGGCGCCACGACCGAGGACTTCAATACCGGCAAGGCGACCGTCGGCAGCGGCCCGTACAAGTTCGTCAAGTACGTCAACGGCGACCGCGTCGAGCTCGTCCGCAACGACGCGTACTGGGGCGACAAGCCGCCGTTCGACAAGGTCACGTTCAAGATCATCAAGAACCCGGCCGCGCGGATGGCGGCGTTGCTGTCCGGCGACGTCGACGCGATCGAGCAGCCGCCGACGGCCGACCTCGCGCGGCTGAAGACGGACCCCAAGCTGACGCTGTCGTCCAAGATCTCGCACCGCGTCATCTACTTCAACTTCGACAACCTCGACCGCCCGAGCCCCTACGTCACCGGCAAGGATGGCAAGCCGCTCGCCACCAACCCGCTGCGCGACGTACGCGTGCGCCGCGCGTTCTCCAAGGCGATCAACCGCCCGGCCATCGCGGAGCGCGTGATGGAAGGGCAGGCGGTGCCGTCCGGCCAGCTCGTGTCCTCGCACCTGTTCGGCTACGTGCCCACGCTGAAGGCCGACGCCTACGATCCGGAAGGCGCGAAGAAGCTGCTGGCCGAAGCCGGCTATCCGAACGGGTTCAACGTGACGCTGCACGGGCCCGCGGGGCGCTACGTCAACGACGAGCAGATCATCCAGGCGGTGGCGCAGATGCTCACGCGCGTCGGCATCACCGCCAAGGTGGAGACGGCGCCGATGGGGCCTTATTCGTCCAAGGCGTCGAAGCAGGAGTTCAGCGTGACGATGGTGGGCTGGGGCGCGTCGACCGGCGAGTCGAGCTCGCCGCTGCGCTCGCTGATCGCCACGTACGACACGGCGACGGGCTCCGGTGCCGTCAACTGGGGCCGCTACAGCAATCCCAAGGTCGACTACCTGATCACGCAGGCGGTGCAGCAGGTCGACGACGAGAACCGTCTCAACATGTTGCAGCGGGCGACGGAACTGGCGATGAGCGACGTGGCGATCATGCCCATCCATTTCCAGTTCACGATCTGGGCCACGCGCAAGGGCGTGCAATACGTCCCGCGTACCGACGAGTACACGCTCGCGTTCCAGTTCAAGACCGCCAAATAGCGTGCGGCCGCGAGGCGGGCGCCGCGGGGGTGGCGCCGCGCCGCGGTGCCGGCCGTCCGCGCGCGCCACCGGCGCGCTGTCCGATGCCTTAAGCTTCGCCGGATGCTCGTCTACCTGATCCGCCGCGCCCTGCAGAGCGTCGTCGTGCTGCTGGCGATGTCGCTGCTCGTGTTCGCCGGCGTCTATGCGGTGGGCAACCCGATCGACATCCTGATCAACCCGCAGGCGGACCAGGCCGACCGCGAACGGTCGATCGTGGCGCTGGGCCTCGACAAGCCGCTGTGGGTGCAATACCTCGTATTCCTCAAGGGCGCGGTCACCGGCGACCTGGGCAACTCGTTCGTCCAGGGCACGCCAGCGCTGGGCCTGATCCTCGAGCGGATGCCGGCGACGCTGGAGCTCGCGATCGTCGCGATGCTGATCGCCGTGGTGCTGGGCATCCCGCTGGGCCTGTGGGCCGGCATGAAGCCGGACTCGCTGTCCGGGCGCTCGATCATGGCCGGTTCAATCCTGGGCTTCTCGCTGCCCACGTTCTGGGTGGGCCTGATGCTGATCATGGTCTTCTCGGTGATGCTGGGCTGGCTGCCGTCCAACGGCCGCGGCGAGACGCGGATGCTGCTGGGCGTGCCGGTATCGTTCCTGACGGTGGACGGCTGGCGCCACCTGATCATGCCGGCCACCAACCTCGCGCTGTTCAACCTGGCGTTGATGATCCGCCTCACGCGCGCCGGCACGCGCGAGGCGTTGCTGCAGGACTACGTCAAGTTCGCGCGGGCCAAGGGGCTGTCCAACACGCGCGTCATCGGTGTGCACGTGCTGCGCAACATCCTGATCCCCATCGTGACGGTGATCGGGCTGCAGTTCGGCTCGCTGATCGCGTTCGCGATCGTCACCGAGTCCGTGTTCGCGTGGCCCGGCATGGGCAAGCTGCTGATCGACTCGATCAACTTCCTCGACCGGCCGGTGATCGTCGCCTACCTGCTCGTCATCGTGACGCTGTTCATCGTCATCAACCTGATCGTCGACGTGTTGTATTCGTCGCTCGATCCGCGCGTGCGGCTCGCGGATGCCAAGGGCTGACGCGGTGGCCGCGCACCGCTCGGCGGAGTCGCCGTGGCGGCGCGTCGTCGACCATTACTCCCCCAGCCGGCTGGCGCTGGGCGGCTTCGCGCTGCTCGTCGTACTGGTGGCCGTGGCGTTGCTCGCGCCGCTGATCTCGCCGCAGAATCCTTACGACCTCGCGCAGATCGACGTGCTCGACAGCAAGCTGCCGCCGGGCTCCGCCACCAGTACCGGCGGCCACTTCTGGCTGGGCACCGACGACCAGGGCCGGGACATGCTGTCGGCCATCTTCTACGGACTGCGCATCTCGCTGTTCGTCGGCGTCGTCAGCACGCTGTTCGCGCTGGCGATCGGCATGGCGGCGGGCCTGCTGGCCGCGTACGCCGGCGGCCGCACCGAGTCGCTGATCATGCGCATCGTCGACATCCAGCTGTCGTTCCCGGCCATCCTGATCGCGCTGATCCTGATCGCGGTGCTGGGGCA
>JBGAIC010000023.1:0-53675 GCA_044225845.1 Casimicrobiaceae bacterium | reverse complement strand
CGCGCGTCAACGCGCTGGCGACGCGCATCGACGGCGAGCTCGCGATGGCCGGTGTCGATGCCGCGGCGCGCCCCGCGGGCGTGGCGCGCGTCCACGAAGCGTTGCGCCGGACGCTGGCCGACGAGCACGGCCAGTGGCTCTTCGCACCGTCGCACACCGACGCGGTCAGCGAATACCCGGTGACGTTTGTCGACGACGGCGTGATCCAGCACTGGGTCGTCGATCGCACGTTCGTCGACGACGGCACGCGCTGGATCGTCGACTTCAAGACGAGCGCGCACGAAGGCGGCAGTCGCGACGCGTTCCTCGCGAACGAACGCGAGCGCCACGCGCCCCAGCTGCAACGCTATGCGCGCGCGATGGCGGCGCTGGACACGCGGCCCATTCGCCTTGCGTTGTACTACCCGCTGCTCGGCGCCCTGGTCGAGATTGCGGACGCGCCGCGTTAGCACGCGAAACCCGCTATAATTCAATGCTTTGCCGCGAGTCTTTCACGGCGGAGCGGGGCGCTTGCGTGCCCGTGCCTTCGCCGGCCTGCCTGTCATGCGTTTCTTCCGGGACCTGCCCGCCACCGCCTCCGTACCGCTCGCGCTCACCATCGGCAACTTCGATGGCGTGCATCGCGGCCACCAGGCGATGCTCGCGCGCCTCGTCGAAGCCGCGGAAGACTTGACGCTCGAGCCCGCGGTGATGACGTTCGATCCGCATCCGCGCGAGTACTTCGCGCGCAAGCGCCCCGGCGGCATGACGCCGCCGGTGCGGTTGTCGACGATCCGCGCGAAGGCGGCTGCGTTCCGCGCAAGCGGCGTCGCAGCGATGATCGTCGCGCGCTTCGACGACGCGCTGGCCACCCTCGACGCGCAAGCGTTCGTCGACGACATCCTGGTGCGTCGACTCGGCGTGCGCTGGGTGCTCGTCGGCGACGATTTCCGCTTCGGCCGCGGCCGCACCGGCGACGTCGCGCTGCTGCGCTCGCTGGCGCGCACGTTTACCGTCGAAGCCATGTCGGCAGTCGCCGTGGACGGCGTGCGCGCGTCGTCCACCGCCGTCCGCGAAGCGCTGGCCGAAGGCCGCCTCGACGATGCCGCGGCCTTGCTCGGGCGACCCTACCGGATCGAAGGCCGCGTGATCCACGGCCGCAAGCTCGGCCGCACGCTCGGCTTCCCGACGGCCAACCTCGCTCTGCGCCATCCGCCGCCGCTGTCCGGCATCTTCGTCGTCGACGTGCACGGCGTTGGCGCGCAGGCGCGGCCCGCGGTCGCGAGCCTGGGCACGCGGCCGACGGTCAGCGCCGGCCTGCAACCCCTGCTCGAAGTCCACCTGCTCGACTTCGACGGCGACGGCGACCTGTATGGCCAGCGGATCGCTGTCGATTTCCTTTCCAAGCTGCGCGACGAAGCGCGGTACGATGACCTCGCGACGTTGAAGGCGCAGATCGCCCAAGACGCCGCTGACGCGCGCCGCTGGTTCGCGGCCCGCGCGCGACACGGAACTGTCCATGCCTGACGACACCAAGCCCACCGACTACCGCACGACGCTGAACCTGCCCGACACGCCGTTCCCGATGCGCGGCGACCTAGCGCGCCGCGAACCCATCTGGGTGAAGGCCTGCAGGACCGCGACGTGTACGGCGCCATCCGCAAGGCGAGCGCGGACCGCCCGCGCTTCGTGCTGCACGACGGGCCGCCGTATGCCAACGGCGACATCCACATCGGGCACGCGCTCAACAAGATCCTGAAGGACCTCGTCGTCAAGAGCCGCACGCTGGCGGGCTTCGATGCGCCTTACGTGCCGGGTTGGGATTGCCACGGCATGCCCATCGAGGTGCAGATCGAGAAGACGCACGGCAAGCACCTGCCGGTGGCGGAAACGCTGCGGCTGTGCCGCGCGTATGCGACGGAGCAGATCGGCCGGCAGAAGACGCAGTTCCAGCGGCTGGGCGTGCTGGGCGACTGGGACCATCCGTACACGACGATGGATCCGCGCAACGAGGCGAACGAGATCCGCACGCTCGGCAAGCTGCTCGAGAAGGGCTTCCTGTATCGCGGCCTCAAGCCCGTCAACTGGTGCTTCGATTGCCAGAGTGCCCTCGCGGAAGCCGAGGTCGAGTACGAAGATCGCACCGACAGTGCCATCGACGTCGGCTTCAAGCTGGATCCGCGAGATCGCAGCGCGCTGATGAAGGCCTTCGGCCTCGCCACGATGCCGGTCGTCGACGTCTACGCGGTGATCTGGACGACGACGCCGTGGACCATCCCGTCGAACCAGGCGTTGAACGCGCATCCGGAGTTCGAGTATGCGCTGGTCGACACGCCGCGCGGCCACCTGATCCTGGCGACGGACCTCGTCGAGGCGTCGCTCAAGCGCTTCGGCCTCACCGGCACGGTGATGGCAACGAGCAAGGGCGCGGCGCTCGAGAACATCCGCTTCCGCCATCCGCTGTACGACCGCGCGTCGCCCGTCTATCTCGGCGACTACGTGACACTCGACGCGGGTACCGGCATCGTCCACTCGGCGCCCGCGTACGGCATCGAGGACTTCCTGTCGTGCCGCCGCTACGGGATGAAGGACGAGGACATCATCAATCCGGTGGGCGACGACGGCGTGTTCGCCGCCGACCTGCCGCTGTTCGGCGGGCTCAAGATCTGGGACGCGAACCCGAAGATCGTCGCCGCGCTGGCCGAGGCCGGCGCGCTGTTCCACAGCGAGAAGCACGCGCACAGCTACATGCACTGCTGGCGGCACAAGACGCCGATCATCTATCGCGCGACGACGCAGTGGTTTGCCGGCATGGACGACGTGCCCGGCTATCACGGCACCAAGCCGGCGACCACGTTGCGTACGCTTGCGCTGGCGGGCATCGAGGCGACGGAGTTCTTCCCGTCGTGGGGCAAGGCGCGGCTCTTCGGCATGATCGCCAACCGGCCCGACTGGACGCTGTCGCGCCAGCGGCAATGGGGCACGCCGCTGCCGTTCTTCGTCGATCGCGCCACCGACGAACTGCATCCGGACACCGCCGCGTTGCTGGAGCTCGCCGCCGCAAAGGTGGAACAGGGCGGCATCGAGGCGTGGTTCTCGGCGACGCACGAGGACTTCGGTGTCGACCCCGTCAAGTACCGCAAGCTCACCGACACGCTCGACGTGTGGTTCGACTCGGGTTCCACGCACCAGACTGTGATGGGCGGGCCGGAGGGCGCCAGGAAGCACCTGGGCACGCACGGTGGCGACACCGCGTTCCCGGCGGACCTGTACCTCGAAGGCTCCGACCAGCATCGCGGGTGGTTCCATTCGTCGCTGCTCGTGTCGTGCATGCTGAACGGCGTCCCGCCGTACAAGGGACTGCTGACGCACGGCTTCACCGTCGACGGCGAAGGCCGCAAGATGTCGAAGTCGAAGGGCAACGTCGTCGCGCCGCAGAAGGTGTCGGACACGCTCGGCGCCGAAGTGCTGCGGCTGTGGGTGGCGTCCACCGACTACTCGGGCGACCTCTCGATCTCCGACGAGATCCTGAAGCGTGTCGTCGAGAGCTATCGCCGCATCCGCAATACGCTGCGCTTCCTGCTCGCCAACACCAGCGACTTCGACTTCAGGCGCGATGCGGTGGCCGTCGGCGACCTGTTCGAGGTCGACCGCTTTGCGCTGGCGCGCACGCAGCAGCTCATCGACGCCTGCATCGCCGACTACGACCGCTACGAGTTCCACCTGGTCGCGCAGCGTGTGCAAACCTTCTGCTCGGAAGACCTGGGCGGCTTCTACCTCGACGTGCTGAAGGACCGGCTCTACACCACGGCTGCCGACTGCCGCGCGTCGCTCGGCGCAGACCGCGCTGTACTACATCCGCGACGCGCTGTTGACGCTGATGGCGCCGATGCTGTCGTTCACGGCCGAGGGAGTACCCGCGCGATTTGACGCGCCAACCACGCGTCCAACTAGGCAATTGGAAAATGTCAGTCCCCACTTGCTGGCCGACTCCTCAAGCCGAATCTCTCTTATCGTGCAATTGCGGATCGTAATATTCTTGAGTGCGATCTCGTCAAGCGCCACGCGCTCCAGGGCCGCGCCTTCTAGGGTTGCACCGCGCATATCGATGCCGCTAATGTCTGAATCGGCGACAAGTCGGGCTGCGACAGCGATGCAATCGGCGGCGTGTTGATTTCGACCGGTATTCTCGACGCCATTTCTCAGCAGCTGGTGTGCCACGCTTTGCAGCGTGTCGGTCGTGGCTTTGCTCCGCAGGAGGAGATGGCTTGCCATGTCTTGCGCACGTTCGCTCAACGCGTCGAGCGGAACAGTCTTCGCCTCGGAAAAGCCCGTGAGTACGTGCCTTGCGAACGCACCGCCTTGGAGAGCCGCGAGCATATCTGCGTCCACAAATGCACGTGTCCCCGATTCTGCGTCCCGTTGTGCGAGGCCCGGTAGGCGTTGTAGCTGAGCAACGACTGCCTCCCCTGCGGGTTGGCCCGTTTCCGCGCTATATGCCTCAGCCAAATCGATCCCAGATATCGGCCCCGTCCCGTTAGTCGTGCCCCGAACCGAGAAGGCTAGTCTCTCCAACACCGCCCGAATGGTCTCAGGCTCCATCGCCGACCGCTCCAGCGCGGCTTCGCGAGCGCAAACTAACGTGAGAAATGCGTCCCATGCGAATCCAAAGCCTTTGGCTCCATCAATCGCAACGATGTTCGAGAATAGCTTTTCGCGGACAAGATATGAAAGTAACAACGGCTTTCGCGGAAGCCAATCGGGCAGATCCTCCTTTACACCATATCGTCGCAAGAATGTATGAGCACTGTCATCATCAAATTCGCCGAGATCTACAACAAGGTAACGCCGTCCAGCAATACCTAGTGAATTGGCCAACTCCAAGTCAGAGTCGAAGTACTGGTCCCGTCCACAAATGAAGACTCCGACGGAAGCGGGGAGCTTCTGGGTGAAGTCCCGCACTCCAGTGAGTGCGCGCCTCCGCGCGTCACGCATAAAGGACCGATTGTCTTTCGGGACTACTGCTTGTGCAGCAACTTCGTCGAAACCATCTAGCAGAAGACAGCACATGCCCGCGCGCCACGCCACAACCACGTCTTCACGTGGTGCATATCCAATTGAACGCGCATGGCGATCGAGGATTTCATCACAATAGTCTTCGCCCCAGTGTTCACGTAGATTTAATCCCAAAGGAACGGGCTCCGTTACGCAATCACTGTGCGTCTTGGCTAATAGCGAAAAGAGTTCTCTCGCAGTTAAACTCTTGCCAGATCCGAAGGGAGCGCGTAGCACGACTATTTCACCACCCCTTAGGCGCGCGCAAAGTTGGGAAAGCGATATCTTCTTCCCGCCAACGTTTGCCCCTTGTGAAGCCGTGTCTATGGCCACTCTCATCGGAAGTGGCACGTAAACGTTTTCCGGAAAGGATATCGAATCGGAGACTGGATCTCTGGCAGAGCCAAAGGGAGCTTTCGCTCGAAGGGACAGATAGCGTGCGCCGTCGAAAAAGCGGCGCTGAAATTGCGCCAAAGTTAGCAACTGAACATTCTGTTTGCGCGCGTGTTCGACGTGTTGAGCGTCAAGTTGCGTTTCTGTTATGAGCCACTTGGAAACCGCTGCAGCCTTAGTGCGTTCGATGTTCTCGGCTGAGTGAAGTTTCTTGCAGTCGTCGCGCACCTTTTCCAATCGCGTGCTCGTCGTGGCCATCAATAGGTGAGTAACGTCGCGTAGGCGAGCAATCCCATCGATCTCGCGAACGACCGGATCGTTCGGATAGTGCATTGGCTGGCACATTCCGGGCGCTAGATTCCAAACGGCCTCCGCCACTCGACGGACGTTCGCTTCAAATGTCATGTTGAGCTTGTAGTCTGCCGACATTAGATTCTCTTCGTTGCGTTGGCGACCGTAATTCGCCAACTATTCGCGAATTCCGATGTTCTCAGATCGTTGCTGGCGAAACCAAGTCAGCTGCAACATGAACGCGGCCCCGATCAATACACAGGCAATCGCGGCCACCACCGCATGCCGCCCGCTCTCGCTCCACGCCCGCGTCAACGCCTCGGCCGCATACCAAGGAAGCAACAGCGTCGCCCACTGCCGCGCCTTGCGCGAAGCGCGGAACAATCCGGGCAAGGTCAGCGCCAGCGGGACTGCTTTCAGCACGACCCACGACAGTCCGGGCCGCATGGGCGCCAGCACGGTTTCCCACAAGACGAGCCACACGACGACGGCCAGCGTGGCGAGCAGCGCGGCGCGCGCCACCGGCGGCGGCGCGGCGGGCGGGGGATTCAAGCGGTCAGCCGACGTCGACGAACTCGAAGAGCTCGTAGCCGGGACCCTGGTCGACGAGCTTCGTCAGCACGGCGTAGCGCGTGTCGTTGCCGCGCCGCAGGTTCACGGCCTGCTCGAGCGCGAACACACCCGTGGGCACGATCAGCTGGGCGGGCGAGGCCTCGGGTGTCGACTCGGTGTCCTCGGGCACGACGACCACCGGATGCAGCGTGGCGGGTGACGCGTTCTCGGAGGCCGCGACGGCCGCCTCAGGTGCATCGGACAGCAGCTCGCAGCCGAATTCCAGCGCGCTGGTCTTCAGCGTGTTGCGGAACCAGCGGACCATCGCCACCTGCAGCGCTTCGCGCCCTTCGACGCGCAGCGCGATCAGGTCGCCGATGCGCAACGTGCAGGGCGCGCGATCGACCTGGCGCAGCGCATAGCCGGCCGGCGTGTGGTTGATCACCTGGCAGGCCGTCATCTGCGGCATGCCGGAAGCAGCCGTCGCGTTGCCCGAATGGTGGCCGCGGCTCGATTGCCACACGCCATGCAGGCCGGCGCACATGGCCACGCGCGCGCGCGACGGCAGCCGGTTGAACTGGCGCGCCGGCGGAATGGCCCACTGGCGCAACAGCCGCTTCAGCAGATTGATGTAGGCGAGCCGCGACGCGGGATCGCGCTTGACGTCCGGCGGCGTCGCCGCGCCGGCCTCGAGCTTCTCCAGCTCGGCCTCGAGCTGGAACGCGAGGTCGTACGTCAGCAGGAAGAGGCGCGAGCCTTCGATCGAGCCGCCCTTGGCGGCCGAGAACGGCGGGAAGTCGTGGCCCACCGGCACAATCGCGACGGCCTTGGCCATCCGGTGCACCGGCTGGATGTCGGTGAGCTTGGCGACGTGCGCGTTGTCGTGCAGGTAGTGGATGACCGTGTTGAGCTGGCCGGGGTGGAAGCCGTAGGGATTCGCGAGCGCCAGCAGCAGCGCCTGCACGTAGACGCTTTCGGGACTCGCGTCGGCTTCGCCGCCGCCGATCGACATCAGGTGCACGCCGCGCTCGCGCGCGAACGCATAGACGGCGTGCGCGTCGTGCCAGGTGCGTTGCGGCACCGGCGAATAGGACAGGTAGCTCGTGGAGAGAATCCGCGCGAAGCACTGCAGGCAACGCAGGATCAGCGCGGTCAGCATCCGCGTGCCGCCGAGCGGAATGCGACGCGAGCTCTCGCTGGCCAGGAGGTGTTTGTACGCAACGGACAGTTCGTGCGCGAGCGTCAGCGCAGCTTTCGCGGATTCGAGCGCGTCGCCCGACAGCGGGTGCGACGTGCGCATGAACGTGCGCTCGAGCTGCGGCCACAGCGTCAGCGCGGTGTTCCAGTAGGCCTCGGCCAGTTCGAGCCGGCGGGCATCGCTCATCGCCACGCGATTCGTGGCGGCGAGTGCGTCGCCAATCACGCGCGCGGCCTCGGCGGGATTGCGCTGGGCGACCAGCGTCAGCCACGGCCCGACTTTGGCGGCACGCGTCTCGGGAGGATTGGTGGGCCGGCTTTCGAGCTCCGGCAATGTCAACGCTAAGGCCATGAATCGTAAAGGTGTCAGGCGGGCGCCATTGTAAGGGAATTGGACCTGAACGTAGCGGGCCGGGTAGGCCCGCACACCCTGAAGCGACATCCGTGCCACGGTTGCACGGATTGGCAAACTGGCGTCAGCCGGTGACCGCCGCGACCACTTCGGCCCACAGGCCACGGACCTGCGTGTAGCGCGAATCGAGCCTTTGCTGCACCGCATCCTGGCGCGGCCCGAACGTCGGATGACGCAGGATGGCGGCGGGCGACTGGATGAGCCGCCCGCTTTCGACGTCCAGAGTCCGCAGCGCCAGCACGAAAGGGTCCGCCGGGTTCGCGTTCGCCGGCAGCAGTGTGGCGGGCCGCAGGCCGCCCAGCAAGGCGTGCCCGAACGCCGCCAGGTCGATCAGCGCGTCGTCGGCGACCGTGCCCGGCGGCAGCACCGGTTGCGGCAACCACGCGAGCTCCCAGCGTGCGAGCTGCATCGGCGCCCAGGCGTCGAACGTCCACGACGTGGAGCGCGTGATCAGCGATACGGCCTCGAGTACGCCAAAGTACTCGGCGTGCAGGGCCACAGCGGGTGCGTCGCGCAGCGGTCCGGGGACCAGTGCCGAGAGCCGCCGTGCATACGCGCCGAACGCGGAGACCAGGAACATGGCGACGCGCGTCTGCTGGGATGCGGGTACGCGCCCGTCGGCGTCGAGGTCGAAAGCCGGTGTGGTCATGGGCGTGTTCCGGTCCGGACGGGGATGGCGCGCAGCGGGTCGAAGCCGGCGGGGAAGGGCTTGAGCTTGCCTTTGGGCGACGTCGGCGCGATCCATGTCGAGCCGCCCCCGCGCCAGGTGCCCTTGGCGACACTCTGCGCGAAACCAGCCAGCAACGACGCCGTGAGTTGCGGCTGCTCCAGCGTGAACGCATGGTAGGCGCGCGGGACGATGACCAGCGCGCTGTCCTTGATCCGCGCCCGCAGCGTCTCGTGCAGGTAGCGCGGCGTCAGGAAATCGAACTCGCCGTTGAGGATCAGCGTCGGGACGGTGATCTTGCGCAACTGCGGCGTCAATGGCTTGAAGTCCAGGAACGACTCCATCAGGTTCTGCAACGCGAAGACGTCGTTGCTGAGCCAGCCGGGGCGCTTGACCGCCTCCAGCTCCGCGAGGCGCGATCCCAGCCATTCGTCCGACAGGTTCATCGGCAGCAGCAGGTCCTGCAGATATGACACGCCGCCCATGATCAGGCCGGTGCGCAGCGCGTTGCCCAGCAGCAGCAATTGCGGCGAGAGCTCGGCGAACGTACTCATCGCCACCAGGCCGGCGAGTCGTTCGGGATGGCGGATCGCATAGCGGAGCGCGATGACGCCACCGAAGCTGATGCCGGCGAGGTAGACCGGGCCCTCGCCGAGTTCGTCGACCAGCGTGCCGACGACGTCCACCTGGTCGTCCTGCGAGATGAAGAGCGGCGGCTTGTCCGATTCGCCCTGGCCCAGCAGATCGAACGTGGCGACCCGAAAGCCCTTGCCCGCCAGCATTTCCACATAGGGCCGCCACAACGCCGCGTACTGCGTGAGCCCGTTGACGAGCAGGAACGCGGGGCCGTCAGCAGGCCCCGTCAGGTCGTAGAAAACTAGATGGCGTTTGTGCGTGACGACGGGCATGACGTGATTGTGGCGGTTCCGGTGATCGTTGCTGCAGTGCAAGTACGCCTTAGGCGTAGCGCCGCCATTGTTGGCCAATAGTACAGTCAGGATGTCGCATGCAAGGAGGGAGGGCGATGAACACTGCTCGACGTTGGCGGATTCCTGCGCTGCGAGCATGCGCATTGGCTGCGCTGCTGGCGGCACGCCTGTGCGTGGCTGCCGATGCCCCGGAATACTCGCCGCAGGAAGATACCGATCCCGCGGTGGTCGCGCACCCGAAGCCGTTTCACACGGGCACGCCGTTCGTCGACGACGCCGTGGTGGGCTACATGTTCCGCACGGCCTCGTTCAACCGCTCCTCGGCGGGCGATCCGGACGTCCCGGGACTCGCGTTCAAGCAGACGGGTGCCGGCGTCGGGGGCTGGCTCTACGGCACCACGGGCGAGATCGCCAATTTCCTGTCGTTCGGCGCCACCTACAACTTCGTGGCGCCGATATGGGCGCCCGAGCAGTACCCGTTCAATTTCATCCTGAAGGATCCGGACCAGCAGGGCTATGGCGTCTTCGGTGAATTGAATGCGCGCATCCGCTGGGACTCGAACCTTCTGGTCCTTGGTCGCCAGACCGTGCGCAACCAGTGGTTCATGGACGGCGTCTATCGCTTCTTCAACAAGCTCGACCAGAGCATGGTGGGCCCGCGCGACATCCGCGGCATGAACTGGCTTACCTATGAAGGCGGGAGCCTGCAGGGCCGCGCATTCGACGACAGCTTGCGCTACTACGGCGGCTACGTCACCGACATCAAGCAGGTGAACACGAACGACTTCATGAACCTCTTCCAGGGAACGTTCGGCGTGTTCACCTACCCCGTATCGGCGCGGACGGGCGATACCAACGGCATGGGGTACATCGGCGCCAACTGGAAGCCGGACGCCAACAGCATGGTCTCGTCCAACTTCGCCAGCGCGCAGAACATGCTGAACATGCTCTACCTGGACTACGACCACGTGTTCCGGATGGACGAGGGCAAGTATCTCCGCGTCGGTGTGCAGTGGATGCACCAAGACGGTAACGGGCAGAACCTGATCACCGGCGGCCGGAACTTCCACGCCAACATGGGCGGGCTCTATCTCGAAGGCCGGCCCGTGCCGTGGTGGATTCCGTACGGGATGTTCGGCATCACGTCGGACAACAACCAGATCTACTCGCCGTTCTCCATCGGCCCGTCCTACCTCATCCAGCGCGTCGGCGAAAACTCGCTCGCCGGCGAGCATACATGGATCCTGGGGACGACGATCGACTTCGCCACGTTCGGCGCGCAAGGACTCTCCTTCGACACGACGTACGGCCAGCGCTCGAACCGCAGCGTCAACGGCAACCCGAGCCTGCCCATCGCCAACTGGAACGAAGTGGCGACCGATCTCATCTACGTCGTGCCGTTCGAGGGCTTCTTCCGCAACCTCCGCTTCCGCGCGCGCTATGCGAAGGTCTGGCAGAAGGGCGACAATTGGAATGCTTCGGCCGGCGTGATCCAGTACGTCGACTACACTACCAACGATGTCCGCTTCGACGTGCAGCTCAACATCCCATTCAACTGATGCTGCGCGTCCGTCTTGATCCGCTGGGAGGAGAATCCATGAAACGCATCCTGGCCGGCACGCTTGCCGGCGTGCTGGCACTTCTGCTGAACGCCGGCGTCGCCGCGGCGGCATTGCTGGCGGAACCGCTCACCGCCACCTGCTCGCAGGCGCGGCTGTGCGCGATGAAGCAGTTCTACGACGTGCCCAACTTCCGCATCGGCGGCAAGTACGACCTTGCGCGGCCGCAGAGCTGGGAGAACGGGGGCGAAGGCGGCGTCACGCTCGAGTCGCTGGGCGGCGGCGCGCTGCGCACCGCCTTCGTCACGGTGGGCACGCCGCGGCGCAACGCGGCCGGCGAGATCATCAACGCGGTGATCATCAACTCCTTCTACTCCGGCGACGCCACCGACATGTACGCGCAGTGGGTCGAGGGCACCGCGCTGTCCGGCGGCCCGGTGATCGGCCCCGGCAAGGTGATCGACACCAACCAGTACTACGTCGTGATGCTGGACGCGCTGGGCCTGTGGGGCGCCAGCAAGCCGTCGCAAGGCCTCGGCATCAAGTTCCCGCAGTACAACTACCAGGACATGGTGCAGGCCAACTACCGGATGCTGCGCGACCACCTGAAGGTCTCGCGCGCAGCGCTGGTCACCGGCCTGTCGATGGGGGCCACGCAAACCTATGTGTGGGGCGTGCTGCACCCCGAGTTCATGAACGGGATCATGCCGATCGGCGGCACGACGCAGTCGGACGGCGGCGACCCGGTGGGCAACTGGACGTTCCAGTTGATGAGTGCCGCCATCGAATCGGATCCGGCCTGGAAGGCGACGGGCGGTGATTACTACTCGCTGCCGAAGGAGAAGCGGCCGCGTCCCGGCGTGGCGTTCGGCTGGTCCATCCTGCTGCTGACGGGCTTCGACTTCGATTTCCGGTCCACCCAGGACTGGAAGACCGTGCAGCGCGACGTCTTCTACTGGAACCCGCCCAACGAGGGCGCGGCCGCCGGCGCCTTCGCGCTGGCCGACCGCTTCGATGCGGTCGACCTCATGTACCGCAATCGCGCGGGCGAGACGCACAACATCAACAAGGACCTGTACCGCATCACGATGCGCACGCTGGTGATGCACGTCGAGAACGACCAGTGGCTGACGTTCAACCGGGCGAAGCAGACCGTCGCGGCGCTGCCCGGCGCGGACTTCGTCCACGAGCGCAGCGACGTCGCGCACTACGGCGTGTTCCCGATGTTGCGCAAGAAGCAGTTCGACCCGGTGGTGACCACGTTCTTCAGCGACATCTCGCGGCTGACGTCCTCGCGCGAATACATCGCGAAGAACTACCGCACGCCGTTCGTCGCGGCCAACATCACCCCGGACCGCTCGTTCTGGCAGAACTACATCCAGTACCCGTTCCCGGTGAAGAAGACCAAGGTCAAGGACGCCAAGGGCATCGAGTGGGACATCGGGTACATGGACGAGTACTCGGGCACCGCGCCCAACCCCGAGGTGCTCGTCATCGTGCACGGCAAGGGCGCGTTCGGCGGCCACTACGGCAACGTGATGCAGATGGCGCTCGAGCGCGGCCTGCGCGTGATCGTGCCGGACCTGCCGGACTACGGGATGTCGGGCCCCGGCAACCTGGACAAGTCGCCGGCGCGCACGCTGGACCAGATGCGCGACACCGTGCATGGGCTCGTCGTCGACCAGCTCGGCGTCAAGCAGGCGCACTACATGGGCCACTCGATGGGTGGCCAGGTGGTGCTGGGCTATGCGCTGCGCTGGCCCGACGCGGTGAAGACGATTTCGCTGGAAGGTCCTGCCGGTCTCGAGGAATATCCGCGCAAGGTGAAGCTCGGCGGCAAGGAAGTCGACCTCTTCAATCCTGCGTTCAAGACGGACTTCGCCGCGTGGGCCGCCGTGTGGGACCCGCTGAAGCTGCGCGAGAACGAGTTCAACAAGACGGCGCAGGAGATCACGGACTTCTACCTGTGGCAGCAGACCAACCCGGTCACCGGTGCGGTGACGCCGGCGCCGGTGGGCTACTTCCTGCGTGACAGCCAGTACGCACGGCTGCATCTCGACCAGCGCGTCGGCATGATCAAGGGCGACCCGCGCGAGCTGCACCAGTGGGTGGACGTGTTCATCTACGACATCTACTCGATGGTGATCGAGCTGCAGGAAGGCGACGCGGACAGCCTCTACAACCGATTGCCGCAGATCAAGGCGCCGATCTTCCTGGCGTTCGGCGACCGCGAGCCCTTCATTCCCGGCACGCCGTTCAATGGCCGCATGGACCTGGCGCGCGAAATCATCATGCCGTTCATGCGCAAGATGCAGTCGGCCGGGCGCGACGTGCAGGTGAAGATCTACCCGAACACGGGTCACTTCATCCACACCGACGATCCGGTCGAGTACCCGATGGACGTCGTCGACTTCGTGAAGACGGGCCGCGTGAAGACGATGACGGAGGCGGGCGTCGACCGGATGGTCAACGGCGGCGGCGCGCAGGTCACCGCCGGGCCGGAGCCGGCCTCGACGGGCGACAAGGGCGGGTTGAGCAAGTAACGCCATGGCACGCGTCGACGTCGGCGGCGGCCTGCACCTGGGCTGGCGCGAGTGGGGCAAGGGCGAGGTCACCGTGGTGTTCATCCACGGCAACCTCGCCAGCAAGGAGTGGCTGGAGCTCGCGGCCCCGTATTTCCCGTCGGCGCTGCGCGTCGTTGGCATCGACTGGCGCGGCTGCGGCGACAGCGACCGGCCCAAGCCGGATGCGGACTACGCCAACTATTCGATGGCGCAGCACGCGAAGGACATGCTGGCGGCGCTCGACGCGCTGAAGATCCCGCATTGCCACCTGGCCACGCATTCGACCGGCGGCATCATCGCGACGCGCATGTTGCTGGAGGCGCCCAAGCGCTTCGGGCGCGTGCTGCATCTCGACCCGGTGTCGCCGGCCGGCATCGAGTTTAACAGCGCGCAGATCGAGCTCTTCCGCGCGATGTCGGCGAGCCGCGACGTGACGCGCGCCGTGATGGCCACGGCGGCGACGTCGCTGTTCGACATCGCGACGCTGGCGCAAGGCTCGGTGCCGCGGCTGCTCGCGGCGGCGGCGGCGAGCGGAAAGTTGTTCGAGAAGCTCATCGACCAGACGTTCACGGTGTCGGAGGGCATCTGGATCGGCACGCCGCACAATCTCACGCGCGAGCACGAGAGCGGCGAGCTGAAGCGCCGCATGGGCGAGATCAGGCACGAGCAACTCGTCGTGTGGGGCGAGCTCGACGCGTGGATCGCGCGCGACGATCTCGTCGCGATGGCCAAGGCGATGCCTGATTGCCGCCTCGTGACCGTGCCGGGCATCGGGCACTCGATGAACGTCGAGGCCCCGCAGCTGTATGCCGGCTATTTCGGCGCCTGGTTCGGCGGACTCGACAGGAAGTCCTCGACGACGCGCACCTGATCGTCGGCCATGAAGGCCGGCGCGTGGCCCGTTTCCGGGAACGTCACGAGCTGCGCGTGCGGCCCGCGCGTGGTCATCGCCTGCGCGGTGGCCATCGACAGCAGGTCCGAGCGGCCGCCGTGCGTCACCAGCGTCGGGCAGCGGATCGCATCCCACACGGGCCACAGGTCCGGCGGCGCGGGCTGCGTCCGGAAGGGAATCGCGATCGCAGGGTCGTAGCCCAGGCCCCAGCGCCCGTCCGCGCGCTGCCGCGAGTTGGAACGCGCAAGGTGCGTCCACTGTTCGTCGGTGAGCGGGCCGAACGGCGCCGAGACTTCGCGAATGTGGGCCGCCAAGGCATCGAAGCTTTCGAACAGCGGGTCCTGGCCGACGTAGCCCGCGATGCGCTCGATGGCCGTCTTCTCGATCACGGGGCCGATGTCGTTGACGACGAGCCGGCGGATCGGCGTGTTCGGCTGCGCGGCGAGCACCATGCCCAGCAGACCGCCCATCGACGTGCCGACGAAATCGACGGTGGGCACGTCGGCGCGCGCGATCAGCGCGGTGAGCACGGTCAGGTAAGCGGGGAACGCGTAGTCGTTGGGATTGCGCAGCCATTCGCTCTGGCCGCGTCCCGGCATGTCGACGGCCAGCACGCGATGGCGCGGCGCCAGGCGCTCGCCGAGCACGTCGAAGTCGCGGCCGTTGCGCGCGAGGCCGTGCACGCAGATCACCACGTCGTCGCAGGCCGGATCGCCCCATTCGTAATAGGCGACGCGGTGAAAGCCGGTGGCGGTCAGGGAGACGAAGCTCGCGGTGCGGGGCGTGGAGGTGGTCAGGCTCATCGTGGGTTCAGGTCCAGTCGTAACGGGGCAGCGCGACCGCTTCGATCCGGTCGCCGCGCAGGAAGCCTTCGATGTCGGCGCGACGCGCCATCGCGTCCGCATAGCCCTGCTGCATCAGCAGCCGGCAGTAGCGGTGGTCGAACAGCAGGTAGGACATCAGCGTCGAGCCGCTCGCCTGCATCGCGCCCAGGCCGTGCAGCATCGCGCGCACGCCGGTGGGGAGAAGCGATGCGAAGTCCAGCGCGCGTGCGCCAAGGTCGGTGGTCGGGGCGAACAGCAAGGCGTCGACGCGGCCCACGTCGGCACCGGCCTCGCGTGCCACGGTCGACGGCAGGCATTCGGTGAGCCGGTTCACCGCGACCAGCCGCTCGAGATCCGCGGCGAGGTTGTCGAGGAAGATCGACGACAGCGCGTGGCTCGCGGTCTGCGCGAACGTCGGGTAGGTGGAGGGGACCTGGGCTGCCGCTTCGCGCGGGGCCGTACCGAAGAAGTGGCCGACCGCCAGGATGAACAGGCGCGTGGCGCCGAGGTGCAGCGCCGGTGCCAGCGGTGCGATCTGGCGCACGGAACCGTCCATGTAGTACTCGCCGCCGATGCGCGTGGCCGGGAAGATGAACGGGATGGCCACCGACGCCATCAGGTGGTCGGGACCGATCGTCGCGAGCTCGGCGTGGCGGCGCACGCGCTGCCACGGCGCGATGCCGGCGGCCCCCTGCACGAAGGCCACCGACTGCCCGGTCCGATAGCTGGTGGCGCTGACCACCAGCGCGTGGAGCGCGCCGGTGTCGACGCAATGCGCGATGCGCGCGAAATCGACTTCCCGCTGCAGCAGCCTGCGCAACGGGAAGTTGTCGAGCATCGACACCGCGTCCGTGGCGCCCGCGCCGCCACCGACCACGGACGCGAGCCAGCGCAGCCCGAGCCGCGAAAGGCTCTGCATGTCGGACAGATAGACGTCCGCGATCGAGAGCTTGCGCCACAGGCGTATCAGGCGTGCCACCGCGCGACGGAAGTTGTCGGCATTCGCGGCGAGCATCGCGGCATTGATCGCGCCCGCCGACGTGCCGCAGATGACCGGGAACGGACAACGCGCGCGCCGCCCGACGAGTTTCGCCACCGCGCGCAGCGTGCCCACCTGGTAGGCCGCGCGCGCACCGCCGCCGGACAGCACCAGCGCCGGGCGGGCCGCACTCGCCGTCACGGGGCATCGCCGCGCAGCACGCGGTCGAACATGATCAGCATCGCCGCCGTCGCGCCCCAGATGTAGCGCTCGCCATAGGGCATCGCCCAGAAATCGCGACGGACGTCGCCGATCATCCGGAAGTGGCGCTGCTGGTTGGCAGGGTCGAGCAGGAAAGCGAGCGGCACTTCGAAGACGTCGTCGACCTCGACGGGGTCCCGGATGATCTCGAACGGCGGTGTCACCCAGCCCACGACCGGCGTCACGTCATAGGCGGTCACCGTCGTGTAGTGCGGCAATTCGCCGAGCACGGCCACGCGATCGCGCGCGAGGCCCGTTTCCTCCCACGTTTCGCGCAGCGCGGCGTCGGGCGCATCGCGGTCGCCGGGTTCGAGGCGCCCGCCGGGAAAGCTGATCTGGCCGGGATGATCGGCGAGCGACGCACTGCGTTGCGTCAGCAGCACGTTGACCGCGTCGCCGCGATCGACGAGTGCGAGCAGCACGGCGGCGGCGCGCGTCGGGCCCTCGCGGCCCGGCAGCCGGTGGCCATCGGAAAAACCGAGCACGTCGGCGGGCGGCGGTAGTGCGAGGCGGTGCTGGATCCACGCACGCTGGTCGCGCGTGGGCAATGACAGGAACGGCAGCGGGGGCATCGGACAGCATGATAATCGGCGCGCATGCTGCGTTGCCACAGGCCGTTTGTTACATTCGGCACGTCCACCCCGATCCGCGATGTCCACCGCAAGCCTCGATCCACCTTCCACTTCGCCGCTGCTTGCGGGGACCGGCCTGCTGCTGTTCGCCCACGGCTCGCGCGACGCACATTGGGCGGAGCCGTTCGAGCGCCTGCAGGCCGCGCTCGTGGCGCGCGGCGCCCCGGCGGTGCTCGGCTACCTGGAACGGATGTCGCCGGATCTTGCCGGCGCCGCGGCGAAGCTCGTCGCGCAAGGGTGTCGCCGCGTCGTCGTCGTGCCGGTTTTTCTCGGCGAAGGCGGTCACGTGCGTGGCGACCTCCCGCGGCTCGTCGCCGCGGCCGCGGACGCCCACCCTGGCGTCGAATTCGCGCTGGCCACGGCCATCGGCGAGCACGCCGCCGTGATCGACGCCATCGCCGACGTCTGCGTCGCGGCGGGGAGAGCTCGCGAACGAGCTCGCGGTGCAGTCAGGCAGGCGGGCGGAGTCGTCCAGCATGGCGTCATCGTGAAGCAGGAATGAGTGCCGATGGTAACGTGGCAGTCGCGACAGCTGCGTGGCGGCAACGGCTCGTAGCGGTCGCCGCGCAGGAAGCCTTCGATGTCGTCCGCGCGCGCCATCGCGTCCGCGCGCCCTGCGCCATCAGGGCCGCGGCAGAACGCGGCGTCGAACATCAGGTAGGACATCAGCGTCGAGGCGCTTGCGCGCATCGCGCCCAGCCCGTGCAGCGCGCGCGCACGCCGCGCGGCAAGCGATCCGCGTAGTCGAGCGCGCGTGCGCCGATGTCGACCGTCGGGGCGAACAGCAGCGCATCGACGCGGCCCACGTCGGCACCGGTCTCGCGTGCCACGGTCGACGGCCGGGACTTCGCGCAACAGCCGGTTCACGGCGAACAGCCGCTCGAGATCCGCGGCCAGGTTGTCGAGGAAGATCGACGACAGCGCGTGGCTCTGCGCGGTCTGCGCGAACGTCGGATAGGTGGAGCGACCTGGGCTGCCGCTCGGGCAGGGCCGTACCGAAGAAGTGGCCGACCGCCAGATGAACAGGCGCGGCGCGCCGAGATGCAGCGCGGGCGCCAGCGGTGCGATCTGGCGCACCGAACCGTCCATGAAATACTCGCCGCCGATGCGCGCGGCCGGGAAGATGAACGATGGCCACCGACGCCATCAGGTGGTCGGGACCGATCGCGCGAGCTCGGCGTGGCGGCGCGCGCGCTGCCACGGCGGCGATGCCGGCCGTCCGCGCAGAACGCCACCGACTGCCCGGTCCGATAGCGGTGGCGTTGATCACCAGCGCGTGGAGCGCGCCGGTGTCGAGATGCGCGTCGATGCGCGCGAAATCGACTTCCCGGCGCAACAGCCTGCGCAGCGGCGTGCTGTCGAGCATCGACACCGCGTCCGTGGCGGGTGCGCCGCCACCGACGACCGACGCCAGCCACCGCATCCGGTGCGCGACAGCCGCTGCATGTCGGACAGATAGACGTCGCCGATTTCCAGCCGGTACCAGAGGCGCCACAGTCCCGCGACGCGCGACGGAAATCGTCGGCGTTCGCGGCGAGCATCGCGGCATTGATCGCGCCCGCCGACGTGCCGCAGATGATCGGGAACGGGTTCGCCGCGCGCCGCCGACGAGTTTCGCCACCGCGCGCAGCGTACGCCGACTGGTAGGCGGCGCGCGCACCGCCGCCGGACAGATCAGCGCCGGGCAGTGGCCGAACCCGCCGTCACCGGGGCATCGGCGCGCAGCACGCGGTCCAGCATCATCAGCATCGCCGCCGTCGCACCCCAGATATAACGCTCGCCATAGGGCATCGCCCAGGAAATCGCGACGGACGTCGCCGATCATCCGGAAGTGGCGCTGCTGGTTGGCAGGTTCGAGCAGGAACGCGAGCGGCACTTCGAAGACGTCGTCGACCTCGACGAGGTCGCGCGCGATCTCGAACGGCGGTGTCACCCAGCCCACGACCGGCGTCACGTCGTATGCGCTCACGGTCGCGTAGTGCGGCAATTCGCCGAGCACGGCCACGCGATCGCGCGCGAGGCCGGTTTCCTCGACCGTTTCGCGCAGCGCGGCGTCGATCGCGTCGTGATCGCCAGGCCGACGCGGCCGCCCGGGAAACTGATTTGCCCCGGATGATCGGCCAGCGATGCACTGCGCTGCGTCAGCAGCACGTTGACCGCGTCACCACGGTCGACGAGCGGCACGAGCACCGCGAGGAGCGCGTCGGGGCCTCGCGGCCTGGCAGTCGATGGCCGTCGTCGGCGAAGCCGAGCACGTCGGCGGGCGGCGGTAGTGCGAGGCGCGCCTGGATCCAGGCGCGCTGGTCGCGCGTGAGCGCGCCAGGAAGGGCGGTGCAGGCATCGCCACGATGATAATCGGCGCGCATGCTGCGTTGCCACAGCGGGTTTGTTACATTCGGCACGTCCACCGATCCGCGATGTCCTCCGTTCCCGCATCATCGCCGCTGCAACACCGGCTTGCTGCTGTTCGCGCACGGCTCGCGGGATGCGCGCGCTGGGCGTGAGCCATTTGCACGCCTGCGCGACGTCGTCGCCGGGCAGCGCAGCGCCCCGGCGATGCTCGGCTACCTGGAACGGATGACACCAGACCTCGCCGGCGCCGCTGCCATGCTCGTGGCGCAAGGCTGCCGGCGGATCGTCGTCGTGCCGGTTTCTCTGGGCGAAGGCGGCCACGTGCGTGGCGACCTCCCGCGGCTTTCGTCGCCGCGGCGGCCGACGCGCATCCGGGCGTCGAATTCGCGCTCGCGTCCGCCATCGGCGAGCACGCTGCCGTCATCGACGCGATCGCCGGCGTCTGCGCTGCGCCGCTCGCGGCTGATGCGGATCGTCGTCATCGGCGCCGGCGTCGTCGGCCTCGCCACCGCCTACTACCTGGCGCGCGACGGCCATGCTGTCAACGTCGTCGACCGCAACGACGGCGTCGCGCTGGAGACCAGCTTCGCCAATGGCGCGCAGCTGTCGTACAGCTACGTCGCGCCGCTCGCGGGACCCGGTGTGTTGCCCAAGGTTCACTGCGGCTGCTGCGCCGCGACTCGCCGCTGCGTTTCTACCCCGCGCTCGACGCCGCGCAGTGGCGCTGGCTGCTGGGTTTCGTCGCCGCTTGCAACCGCGAGCAAAGCGAGATCACGACGCGCCGGCTGCTGGCGCTGGCCGGCGACAGTCGCAAGCGGATGCACGCGTTCGTCCGCGACGAGGCCATCGACTTCGACTACGCGCGCAACGGCAAGCTGGTCGTCTACTCGGATCCGGCCGGTTTCGACAGCGCGCGCCGCTTGCTCGACTACCAGCGCTCGCTCGGCTCGGAGCAGGTGGCGCTTGATCGCGCCGCGTGCCTCGCGCGCGAGCCGTCGCTCGCCGTGGCCGAATCGACGCTCGGTCGCCGGCTGGTCGGCGGCATCGACACGCCCAGCGAGGAAGTCGGCGACTGCTACCGCTTCTGCGTGGGGCTCGCACGCCGGCTGGTGCAGCCGGACCTGGGCGTAAGGATGGTGCTCGGCACGCTCACGCGTTCGCTCGTGGTCCGCGACGGCCACGTCACGCACGCGGACACCGCGGACGGCGACCTCGACGCCGAAGCCTTCGTCGTCGCCGCCGGCGGGAATCGATGATGCTGTGCCGCGACGTCGGCGTGCGGCTGCCGCTGTATCCACCGAAGAACTACAGCCCGACGCCCATTGCTGGAGACCCGCGCCGGCGATGAGCATCACCGACTTCAAGCGCAAGGTGGTCTACGCGCCACTGGCGGACGGCAAGGGCCAGCGACTGCGCGTGGCCGGCATGGCCGACATCGCGGGATGGTCCCGCGAGCCGGATCCGGTGCGGCTGCGGCAACTCCTGGCAGAAGCGCGAGCGGCATCTGCCGCGCCGACTACGTCGAACGGTCGAGCCCTGGTGCGGGCTTCGCCCGGCGACGCCGCGGGGTCACCGATCCTCGGCGCAACGCCGATCAGCAACCTGTACGTCAACGTCCAGACGCTTGCGCTGGCAAGCGCGGGTTCCTCGCGGACGTGATTGCGGAGCGCCCGACCTCGGTGGCGCGCCGGCCTTCGCCGAGGGCCGCTCGCGCCTGGGCGCTACCGCAGCGTGAAGCTGTAGAGGATGCATGCCACCACGGCTTGCGGGGTCGAACCTCCTCCAATGCGTCGGCGACCGCACGGTCGAATACGTGTGGCGGATGGGCGAACGTGAAAGGTGACTTGCTGGACGGTGCCGTCGGCGCTTGCGAGCGCATACAGCACACCCCACGAGATGTGCTTCGTGGCGGACGTCATCGCGCGTCATGGCCGCGACTGGTCACGCCATTGCGGGCGACGTGGTCATTCACGTAACGATATCGCGGCTCGTGGAGGGCAACGTAATGCTTGCCACCCTCCGACGTGATGACCAGCGACGCGCGCAGCTCGTAATGAGGATCGACACCCGGGTCGTGCAGGTCGGCGGCACGACGATCCACGTCCACGGCAGCACGTCGGTAATGGCGGCTTCCAGCTCGGGGACATGGGCGTGAAATGGCGAAGCACCGGGCGGGGGATTGAAATCCGCAAGGTCCGGGAACAAAACGACCACCGGGACAACGCCTCGATCGCCGTGTCGGTGACACCCGCGACCATATAGGTGGCGGCCAGCGCCACGGCGCCCGCAATCCAAGCCCACAGCAGGACCGCGCAAACAGCGAGGTGGATCGACGGGCGCATGGGGGAGGCTACCGCGGCGTCCGACCCGCGAGATAGCCGACCAGCACGTCGGTGATCGAACGCGAGATCCGACCACCCTGGGCGGCGGCTCGAGTACGGCGGCGTGGACCAGCGCTTCCAGGGTCCTCAGGACCATATAGGTGGCGAGGTCGTCGAAGAACGAGAACTGCCGTGCTCCAGCAAGTCGCGCACGCGCGCGGTCACGACCATGGCCCGGCGAGATCCTCGTCGCGAAGAACGAGAACTGGCGCTCCAGGACGATGCAGCGCTGGGCTCGACGAGGTGGGCAGCCGCGCCAGGCTAGCGCGCAGGCTGCCCTGCCGTGAACCTTCGAGCGCGGCCGTCATCACCGCGTGCATCTGCTGCGCGTGGCGCCGGTGCAGCGCCACGATCAGTGCGTCCTTGTTCGGGAAGTACTGGTAGAGCGAGCCGATGCTGACCCCGGCGATTTCCGCCACGCTGTTGGTCGTGGTGTCGGCATAGCCCTGTTCGACCAGAAGGCGAGCCGCCGCATCCAGGATGGCGTCCACCGTGGCGCGTGCGCGAGCCTGGCGCGGCACCTTGCGAGGCGTCGGGATCGCAACGGGGAAAGTGCGCAAATGCGAGTTCACAATGTGAGTCTATACTCGTATTATGGGGATGTCAAAGGAGAGAATTCAGGTCGGCTAGTTTGAATTTTGTCCTTGTCTTTTCCTAAACTTACGTCGTACTTTAAAACCGTTTTAGAGTTACAACATGCAAGCGGAAACTGACACATTGTCTACGAAACCGGCCTCCACGTTCCGCACCCTGCTGCCGATCATCGCTGCCCTGTTCGTGGGCTTCCTGATGGTCGGGATGCCGCTACCGGTAATCCCGCTGCACGTCTATTCCGTGCTTGGCTTCGGCCACGTCGCGGTGGGCGTCATGGTCGGCGCGCAGTTCGTGGCGTCACTGCTCTCGCGGCCGCTCGCCGGCGCGATCGCCGATAGCCGCGGCGCCAAGTTCGCCGTCGTCGGCGGATTCGGCAGCGCAGCGATCGCCGGATTGCTATACCTCGCGTCTCTGCCGCTGATCCATTGGCCTTTCGTCTCGTACGGCGTGCTCATGCTGGGCCGCGCGTTCCTGGGTTGTGCCGAAAGCCTGGTTGCCACCGGCTCGCTGGCTTGGGGCGTGGGTCGTGCCGGACCGGCGCGCGCCGGGGCGGTCATGGTCTGGGTAGGCAACGCGATCTTCGCCGCGTGGGGCTTGGGTGCGCCGATCGGATCCGCGCTGTACGGGCGCTGGGGACTTGCGGGCGTGGGCATCGCCGCGACGCTGGTTGCCATGGCCGCGATGCTCGTGTTGCGCCCGGTGCCCAACATCGTGCCGCCCGCCCGCGCTCGCGCCGGCTTCATGGCCATGATGCGCAAGGTGGCTTGGCCCGGGGCAGGGCTCGCATTGGCGAGCACCGGGTTCGGGTCGATCACCGCATTCGTTGCGCTGTATTTCGCGGCCCGGCAATGGGGCGGGGCGGCCTATGCGTTTTCTGCGTTCGGCCTCGCCTTCATCGGCGCGCGGCTGCTGTTCGGCGGCCTGCCCGATCGCATCGGCGGCGCACGGGTTGCGCGCGTCGCGGTCGCGGTGGGCGTGCTGGGCGCGGTGGCCATCGCGCTTGCGCCCGTTCCAGCCGTGGCGTTCGTCGGGGCTGCGCTGGTCGGGGCCGGGTACTCGCTCGCATTCCCCGCATTCGGCGTCGAGGCCGTGCGGCGCGCGCCGCCCGAATCGCGCGGCATGGCGATGGGCGCGTACGTGCTGTTCCTCGACATCGCGCTCGGCTTGTGGGGACCCGTCGCGGGCTACGTTGCAGGCGTGTGGAATCTCGCCACCGTCTACGGCCTGGCGGCCGTCGTGATGGCCGGCGGCGTACTCGTCGCGCAGCGCCTGCTCATGCAGGACCGGATCGCGGACGCGCGCGCCACCTCCCCCTAGCTCCTCCAAGACTCCACACTGCGGGGCAGCATTCGCGGCAATACTGGCCTCGCTGCGGTAACGCAAACCTCCCCTGGCGGGTGACCCTCGTGGCACCTGGCGTTACCGCAGCACCTTTCGACTCATGCCAGGAGGCCGCATGAACAATCGCCTCAAGCCGCCGCGCACGCTGCGCGACCCGGACGCGTCGCTCGCCGAAACGCTCGAAGTGCTCGCCGCCCGCGAAGGCTTCACGCGCCGGCGCCTGCTGCAGGCCCTTGGTGCACTCGCCATCGTGGCCGGGCCTGCGCAGGCCGCCACCACGTGCACCAGCCTCACGGTCATCCCCACCGAAACCAACGGCCCGTATCCGGCCGACGGCACCAACGGCGTCAACGTCCTCACGCAGTCCGGGATCGTGCGCTCCGATATCCGCTCGAGCTTCGGCTCCTATGGAACGACCACCGCGACGGGCACGCCGACGACGCTGACGCTTACGTTGCTCAGCACCGTCGACGGTTGCACGCCGCTCGCCGGCTACGCGGTCTACGTCTGGCACTGCGACGCCAGCGGGCGCTACTCGCTCTATTCGTCCGGCGTGACCAGCCAGAACTACCTGCGCGGCGTCCAGGTTTCCGACAGTGAAGGGAAGGTCACGTTCACGACGATCTTTCCGGCCTGCTATTCGGGGCGCTGGCCGCACATCCATTTCGAGGTCTACGAGAACACCGCCGCGGCGACGTCGGGCAAGAATGCCCTCAAGATCTCGCAGGTTGCGATGCCGGCCGCGACGTGCAACACCGTCTACGCGCAGTCGTCGCTGTATCCATCGAGCGCCAGCAATCTCACTCAGGTCACGCTCGCAACCGACAACGTCTTTGGCGACGACGGCGGCGTGCACGAACTCGCTTCCGTCTCGGGCAGCGTCAGCGCGGGTCTTGCCGTATCTCTCGACGTGGGCCTCGCCGAGAACGCCACGACCTATTCGGCCATCGTCCCGGACGAAGGCATCTGGTGGACCACCGGCGGCACGGAGTCGGGTTGGGGCATCAACATCTCGCAGCAGGACAGCGCGCTCTTCTGCACGTGGTTCACGTTCGCCACCGACGGCTCGCCTTGGTGGATGGCGCTCCGATGCGACGTCTCGGCCACCAATACCTACAGCGGGACGATCTACAGCGGCTCCGGGCCCGCCTTCACGAGCGTGCCCTTCGACTCGTCGGCGGTGGTGGCGGAGCAGGTGGGCAGCGCCACGTTGACGTTCACGTCCAAGCGCGCGGCGACATTCGCCTATACGGTGAACGGGGTCTCGCAAACCAAGTCGATTGCGCTCGAGGTCTTCGGCAGCAGCGTCCCGACCTGCACTTGGTCGGCCGACGCCAACCTGGCCGCGGCCACCAACTACCAGGACATGTGGTGGAACGCGTCCGAGTCCGGCTGGGGCCTCAACATCGCCCATCAGGGCGACACGATCTACGCCACCTGGTTCACATTCGGCAGCAACGGCAAGCCGCTGTGGATGGTCTTCGGCGCGCCCAAGGTCTCCACCGGCGTCTACACGGGCGACGTCTACACCGGCACCGGGCCGGCGTTCAGCGCGGTGCCGTTCTCGCCGTCGCAGGTGGTAGGCGAGATGGTCGGAACGGCCACGCTGACGTTTTCCGATGGCAACCACGCGACGTTCAAGTACATCATTAACGGAACGACGCAAACCAAGGCAATCACACGGGAAATTTACGGCTCATCGGGCGGCACGGTCTGCGTCTGACAGGCCGCGCGGTCAGGGCGGCAACCCCGGGGTGACACGCCACGCGGCCTGGTCAGTGGGTGGCAGGCAGCGTGGCGTGCGGGGTGACGAAGGCGGGCTGTCAGCCGAGCGTCGTATCCAGCCAATCGAAAACGCGCAGGTCGCGCAGGCCGTAACCTTTGGGTTCGCAGTGCAGGTCGGCGCCGTCGGCCGCGGTGAAGGGCACCAGCGTCTTCGGGCTCTTGAGCATCTCGTACAGGCGTTGGGACTGGCCGGGCCAGAACGCCTCGTTGACCGGTGCCGTGATCAGCATCGGGCAGGTGATCTTGCCGGCGACGTCCGTGAGGTTGTAGTCCATCGCCGCCTTGAAAACCTCGTAGTACGAGGTGCTCCCATAAGGTCGCATCCGGAACAGCAGACCGCGTTGCATCGCCGGGTTCAACCCCTGGGCCATGTAGGCGTCGAACTCGGCCTTCTTGCCCGCCTTGAGCATGTCGATCATCGGCGGCGGCAGCGTTCCGGTCCACGACGTCGCGACGTCCACGACACCCGGGTCGGCGATGCCGGCCGCGATCCGTTTCTCGAACGCGAGCGCACGTGGCACCCAGTAGCCGCCCTGGCTGATGCCCTGGATGGCGATGCGCGCAGGATCCACGTCCGCGCGCTTCAGCACGAAGTCCACCACCGGCGTGACGACCTTCTCGAAGTCCGGCCGGAAGTGCATGCCTTGCTTCCACAGCGCATAGCCCTGGCCCGGGCCGTCGAACGTGAGGCAGTCGTAGCCACGCACAGTGCCGCCGGCGGCGCCCATCGTCCACATGTCGAGTGCCGAGCCGTCGCTGCCGTTGATGAGGATCAGCAGCGGGCGCTTGGGACGCGTGCTGTTGCCGCGGAAGTAGAAACCGCGCAGCGTCGTGTTCTCGTAGGGAATCGCAACCTGCTCGATGGGCGGGGCGTAGAGCGGCAACGACTTCTGCCAGCAGTCGTCCATCATCTGCCAGGCACTGGCGATGCGCGTCGGATCTCCGGTCCCGTCGGCGAAGTACATCGCGCTGTCGTAGAAGTTCTGCGCCCACAGGTAGGCCTGGCGGGCGCTCTCGCGGTGGCCGCCGGCCGCCGAGCCTTCCGCCAGGACCTGCATCTCGCGGCCTGCCGCGATCAGCGCCTGCCAGGCGCTGTCGAAGTCGCCGTCCTTGATCTGGCGGATCACATACAGGACCTTGCCGACGTTGCCGGCGTGGTGATACGCGCGGCCGAGTGCCGTCAGCATCACGTACTCGAACGCGGAGTTCTTGAAGAAGTACGTCGCCTGGTGGGCACCGGTGGGCGTCGTGGCCACGCTGTCGGCAGCCTGGGCCGAGGCAACGTCCGGATGTGCGGCCGTTGTCGCGGCCAAACCGGTGGCCAATACACCGAGGCCGAACTGGCGGCGACTTACGCCCGCGCCGGTCGGAATTTCGGGGTTATCCGGGTCAGGTTCCGTGTCATTGGAATTGGTCATGTGGGGTGGCTGCGTTGAAAGGTGTGGGGGGTGGGTGATCGATGCAGGGCATGGGCAGTTAATCGCCCAAATTTTCCGCCCCAAGTGTATTTGACATAATACAAATTATACGAAGGACTGGTAATTTCGGCGGTGTTGCAAATCCGTTGGGACTCGTCCAGTACAGCTCATTGAATCCCCGCGTCAAAGGACTTTGGACAGGCAGATTGCTGGCTGCCGCCTATAGCTAGGATTGAGGAGCTGCCAAAGATCTGTTGAGTGGCTTTTCCCTGCACCTCATTCGGCGCCGGACTCAACAATTCTTCGGTCGATGGCCGCGCCGTCAAGAGGTTCGCAGTGCCGATTTCGGGCGAACTCTGCCGGCTACCAACGAATGATGGCGTGTAGCGCACCAACATGTTGCGCTACACCATGGTTGGACAGGCAGAACCCGGGCTTGCCTCAAAGACCGTCGAATAGCACCGACGGCGGTACGTCGAGTGCACGTGCGAGCCGACAAATGTTGATCAGGGCGACGTTACGCTGGCCACGTTCGATACCGCCGACGTAGCTCCGCGCCAGACCGCTGGTCAAAGCCAGCGCCTCTTGGGACATTCCCGCCTGCTTTCTGAGGTTCTGTACTTGGCGCCCGAACTCAACTCTCGGGTCAGCGCGCGCGGATGCTGTGGATGATGCCTTCGCCATGGCAGGCGAAATCTACGGCGCATGTACTCTATACGGCCACGCTCTATGAGTGACAATCGCGCATCTTTTCGATAATGTCGGCCTCCAACGCTCCGACCGACCCAAGCTTGGACATTCCGCTCCAGTCCCCTGATTTCCACTCGTTCAAGGAACAGTTCGAGTCCGCGGTGCAGGCTGCGGGCCCGGAGAACATGGAAGCGCTGCGCGCACTTGGGACGACAGCGTTCGAGGCGTTCCTGCGGGCCGCTGACATCCCGGACCAGCGTCTACTCCGGTGGTTCGTGGATCAGTGCAACGACGGCAATATCGCAGCCACAGAGCGGATTCTCTTTGCGCTTCGAAAGATTGAAGAGGCTGCGCGTCGCGCGGCTGAACGTCGCAAGCACGCGAACCTAACGCCGGTTCTGCAAACCCGGCGGGTCGTCCAACTCAGTTGGTTCGGCATGGCCGGCTTCCAAAGCTCTGACGCGTTCGAAGTCCGTCTTTCGATTTATCGCTCGCCGCAGGAGCGAGAGTTCTGTATGGCAGCGCGCCTTCGGTTCCCTGGATTAACGGTACTCCCGAACTATCCACTTCGATGCTTCGTGGACCTCGACAAGCTGGCAGCCTTGCTTCCCGACGAGATGATTCGCTATGCCCGTTCGTGCGAGGTCGATTTTCTCCTGGTAACGCCGCGCGAAGGCGATGCAGTCGCGGTTATCGAACTCGATAGCAAACTCCACGACGACACGGCAACGCAAAGGAAGGACGAGTGGCGAAACACTCTGCTATCCGCTGCTCAGATCCCGCTCTACCGTCTTCGATCCGAAAGCCCGACTGCCACGAGTCTTGACGAGTGGTACGCCATCCTGACCGACGAGGTTGTCGACAAAATTGACTGCGGGACGCGCATTCGCAATCGTGAACTGCATAGAACCTTGGTACCCATACCGCGTTAATTACCCTAGGCGTCACTTCTACACGACAATCTTGCTGCGGGTGCTGAGAGAACGGGCCGGTGCGCGCCCATGGTGATATGGCGCTAAACCTCGTCCGGCCAGGTGCATAACGAACTGAGTTTGTCGTCTCTAGCCGAACCGCTACGTGAAGGCACAGTACGTGGCACGTCACCAACAATCGTCGTTGTCATCGGAGTAGTCATGCCATCGCATCAAGTGAGGTTGCGCAACGCTCGCGGACGTGTCTTCCGCGCCGCACAGATTTCATCACGCGCGGCGAGGAATGATTTCGGCAACTTGCTCCAACGCGTAGCGAAAGAAGGCGGCGTTGCGATTACCCTTCACAACGAGCCCAAGTTTGTGCTGCTTTCTGTAGACACATACAGACGAATGGCTGCAGTCGACTCGCCTGCGCTCGACCAGCATTCAGACTAACTCCGTTGCCCCGGCATAAGACACCATTACCAAGCTTGAGGGCTAAGCTTCGCGGAAACGTGAGAATTGTCCGGCGAGCCCTGGCAAAAACCGGCCGAGTTCTCGCGGCACAAAGTAGGCCGCGCACGCAATGAGCGACGCCTATCTTCGGCAGATCCTCGCCCGGTACGCAGTCGACACAGGGCCCTATTCACCTGCGCGGCAAGTTCAGGTACAGATGGCACCGATCGTAACGAGATGGGGCGGACAGTTCGTACTGAGCATGGAACCCAGTGGCTCGTTCGCGAAAGACACGGCGGTACGCACCGGCACCGACATCGACTTGTTCATCTCATTGTCGTCCAATACCCCTGACACCCTCGTCCAGGTATACAACTCACTCTTTGCGGCATTGACCCATGCTGGCTACCAGCCCAAGCGTCAAAACGTATCAGTCAAAGTCCGCGTCGGCGCATTCGATGTTGACCTGGTTCCCGCCAAGCGCCAGTCGCCGTACGGTGCCGACCATAGCCTCTACAGCAATCGGTCGGGTACTTGGCTGCAAACGAATGTTGGAACACACATCGCGCAGGTCCGCGCATCGGGCCGTCTCGATGAAATCCGCCTCCTAAAGATCTGGAGGAACCGTCGCGGACTCGACTTTCCATCCTTCTACCTTGAGCTCGCGACAATTCGTGGGCTAAACGGTTCGCGACAAGGGAATCTCGCCGCTAATGTTGTGACCGCCCTTGGATTCTTCCGCGACCAGTTGTCCAATGCTCGGATCATCGATCCGGCCAACACCAACAACGTCGTTTCGGAGACGCTCAATGCAGTCGGCAAGCAGGCGGTAGCCACTGCCGCCGCGGCGACGCTCCAAAGCAACTGGGGAAATGAATTCACATGAGCGAGTGGTCGCTGCCGGCATTGCTAGGCTCACTGCATGATTCCATCGAGCGCGAGTTGCGGCAGGCGCGCGAGACGTTGGCGCATCCGACCGAGAAGGGAGACGCCAGCGAGAGCGTATGGATCGACGTTTTCAACAAACACTTGCCGCGCAGGTACGAAGCGCGCAAGGCACACGTCGTGGATTCACGTGGGGCTTTTAGCGAACAGATCGATGTGGTAATTCACGACCGTCAGTATTCGCCGCTTGTCTTCACGTTCAAGGAGAGCTTCGTCGTTCCAGCAGAGAGTGTGTATGCCATTTTCGAGGCCAAGCAGGACATGACTGCAGAGCATCTGGCATACGCGCAGCATAAGGCGACCTCTGTGCGGATGCTGCATCGCACTAGCATGCCCGTGCCGACGGTTGACGGCCTAAAGAATCCGAAGGAGCTAGGGCCTGTGCTCGCGGGCCTGTTGACCTTGAGTTGCCCTTGGAAACCAGTTTTTGGTGACACCATGAGCCAACACCTTCGAGGCGATCTTGGTGACGGCCGTCTCGACCTCGGCTGCGTAGCCGACGCCGGCCTCTTTACCTTCGACAGTGATAGCCAAACGCATCGGCTTATCGAGGTGCCGAGATCTGCAACTCGCTTCATGTTCGAGTTGATCGCGCGGCTCCAAGAAATCGCAACGGTGCCGATGCTCGACGTGCGAGCCTACGCCAAACACATTCCACAGTGATCCGTAGCACGGGCGACATTGGTCCCCCCACGAGACTGCGTGATGCACTTTCCGACTTCGCTGCTGTGACTTAACTGCGCTATCGACGTACGCGCTCGAAGTCGGGAATCACCATTGAGTCTGATGCGGCCGTTTCTCCGATCTCGACTGACGGTCCGCTATTGGCCGCGAATGTCAGGCGACGCGTAACCCGACTACCATTGGTACCTTTCGGGCACAGGCGCATGAACAGATTCACCCAACCAATAACCGACGCCATTGCGGCGATATTCGCGAAGCCGCCATCTCCTGGCCTATTCGCGGAATCGCTCGAGCTCGTTCGCTTCACAGAGAATCGGCTGGCGAAGGCCGACCGCCGATCGTCAATCTCAAAGCCATTCGATCGCACTGTGATCGTCCCCTCCTACCTTCTCTTTCGGGGATTTGCCGAGATGGTGGGGCAGCTTGGGTGGATCTTCCGGCTTCTGCTCATCATGTTGGCGATCAGTCTCGTTTTAGCGTCGTTCTCGCCTGTGGCCGTCCAGACGACCGCGAACCGATTCTTGCCATGGTTGATGCTGGCCGTAGTTCTCTTATACGTCTTCGCTGCACCGAGCACTTATTGCTCGCCGGGCGTCAATGCGAAGCACGTAACAGCCGTAAGGGATGCCGTAGCAACACTTGATGCGAAGCGCATCGAGCTGGTCATCAGAAATATCAATCTCTTCGAGGACCGCGTAAAGCGCCGGCTGGTCGCGTTTCGATGGGTCGTGGGCGTAGGATGGGGCGTCTACTTCCTGCCGACGCTTTCTAAGGTCCTTGAACCGTCGTTCGCACTTCAAAGCGCGCCCGTCACCGCCATGGTCGCGGTGCTTACCACCTACGTACTTGTTGAGGCTTACTCGCGGGGCGTCAATATCGTATTCCGCAGCTTGAATCTTGGATGCAATGAGCGGTTGGCTGAGTTGGCTAAGCTCAAGCCCACAAGTTCGGAAAGTCCGAATTCTACGTAGCCGCGGCCACCCTGGAGATTCAACACTGTGCTGAGGAAGGCGCAGAAGCGGCCCCGAGCCCAGAGTAGCTCGCGGCTGAGTCGACTTTACTCGGCGCTGGGGACGTTTGCACGTTGCAGCGCACGTCGGTGAACGGCACATTTCCAATGACCGGCTCGGGGCCGTTCGTGGCCGGCACCACAGAAAGGAAATGGGCCAAGGCACCTGCAGATTGCGTCCCGCAGGAGCCTCGGCCCGGCCCGTGGCTACATCACTCGCCGGCAGGTATGGCCATCAAGCCCCGCGCTCGGCGAACGGGCCCGACTGAATGGCAACCGAACCGCCCTTCACCGGCGTAGGCCCGTTGTGAGGCAAGCTATCGGAATGACTCTGCGTCGAGCCGACCGCAGTGTCATAGCGGTGGACCTGATGCACCCAGCCTCGTTCGCCCCCCGCGAACACATAGAGGCCGTCCTGCGAAACGTCACCCACCTTAGGCAGCTGCTGCTGGGACTTGGGCGCGGCGGGTGAACTCATTCGTTGGGCAAAGAACATGGTCGAATCGTTGTTGGGATTGGCCACTTGCGCTTGTGCGGACGTTGCACCGGTTGCGGCAACGATAACGGCAATGACGATCGATTTCATGGCATTTTCTCTTGGCGAACGGCGTTCTCCCTCGTGTGAGAGAAGCGCCGCGGATTAATAACGGAACTGGTAAACGGTGACTTGCGGATCGGCTGAAGCCGATCCCATCGCTAGATTGACGCGATGACGGGCTTGGGGGGCCGCTCCAGCTGTTCTGGGGGTGGCACTGGCACGTACATGGCCGGCGGTGGGATTAGCCCTGCAGGGCTCGCAACCATGGGCGTTCCGCCGCGAGGCAACAGAATTGCCATACCGCCGCAATGCTCAGCGCAATCCGCTGCCGCCAGCCTATCGAGTGCCAGCGTCGTGCGCACCGGGTCAGTTGCGGACTGTGCGTTCGCGCACGCACGCTGCTCCGCCCCATCGCCCGCGAGTGGGACTGCGGTCCGCATTTCGTCCGCATGCAGCGGACGCGCCTCGCCAAAACCACCAACCTGAAGCAGCGCAAAAGCCGCTAGCAGCAGCGTGGCGATCGATCGATGAAAGCGTTTCAGCATAAACGACGGCAAGACATCAGATGTCGCGCGCCGCATTCGGCATGTGAGAGCTCCAGCGCACTGATCGATACGACAGGTCGGATCGTGAAGAGTTCTCGCCAGGTGTGATGCCGCAGCGCGTTGAGTTAGGCAACAGCCTTCCCGCAATGCGGACAGAATTTCGCGCTCGACGCTATCGCCGCACCGCACTGTTGGCAGCCTCGTGACACCATCGATACTCCGCATTCTTGGCAGAAGCGCGCCGCCGGCGTGTTTGGCGCGCGACAGGACGGGCAACGTGTCACGCCTGAATCATGGGCGCCTCCGTCGCGTTGCGCAGGCTCGTTCGGTTGACTGTACGCGTCACGATGGCTGTACCGACCGCGCTCTTGCCGTCCGTGGTGTCCGCCGCCCAATAGTCGTTCCAGAAAGCTCATTGTTTTCGCTCCACGGTATATGCACCTCGCCGAGCGCTCCGGTGCGCTCGGTCCTTGCATAGAGACATTGGAAACCCCGTAGCAACATTAGTGTCAAGCCATTTTCTGGAGCGCGTCTTTACTCGTCCGTTCCTTGGGTGTGGCACACGCACGCCTCACCGTGCGCCGCATGCACCAGTTCCGACATGATCCCGCATCGTTCCGTTGACATTGGCGTCTCGCAGCGAGCGCGTAGCTTGACGAGCTGACCTTCGAGCGCGTTCAGCGAAGCGAGACGCGCGCGAACGCGGTCTAGCTGCTGATCGACCAGCGCATCGATGTCCCCGCACTCCGAGGCGGGACGCTCGATAAGCTGCTGAAGGCGCGCTATGTCGGCGAGCGACATATCGAGGGAGCGGCAATGCCGAATGAACGACAACTGCTCAAGATGATGCTTACCGTATTCACGATAACCGTTCATCTTGCGCGCAGGCTCTGGCAAGAGCCCTTCCTTCTCGTAAAAGCGCACCGTTTCTACATCGACGCCGGTTGCTGCGGCCAATTCTCCAATACGCATGGCGATCTCACTTTCTAACATGGCGGAAGGCGATTGCTCGCGCTTGCCGAATTTGAATCAATTGGAATGCGAAACCGAATGCCCGCTCACTTTGAGCGCCGTTGTCACGTCGCTGATGTACACCCAACCCGCCTCCTCTTGGCCCGTCCGAGCAGCCTCTGCGATGAGTCGCGCGAGCGCATCCGCCTGTTCGTCACCGCAGAGGAGTTCCAATTTCGCCTCGTTAATAACGAGTTGGCCGAGGTTCACCGAATAGTGCTGCTCCTGGGCATCCAGCGCGCCCAATAGACTCTGCGTGCGGCCGACGTTGAGGTTGAGACAGCGTTGCGGATTGGCTGCGTCGAGATAGCCGCCTTGAGTCAAGGCGGCGATTACTCCGGCAATGCGATTGTTGTGAATGAACGCCTTGATTTCCTTCATGCTGTCTGCTCCTCGCCCATTCGTGCCTCAGAACCGTCTGTCGCCAGCGACGGGCGGTGACTTCGCCGCTCACGCCACTCCTCCACCCATTCATAGATCAAAGGCAACAAGATCAGCGTCAGCACCGTTGATGTAAACAGACCGCCGACCACCACGGTCGCCAAGGGACGCTGTGTCTCGGCCCCGACGCCCGTTGACAGCAGCATCGGCACGAGCCCCAGAATGGCCACCGAGGCCGTCATCAGCACAGGACGTAGACGCAGAGCAGAACCTTCGCGCACGGCATCCCGAATCGAACGCCCTTGGCTACGCAGGTCGTTTAGGAACGTCAGCAGCACGATCCCGTTCAGCATCGCCACCCCGAAGACCGCAATGAATCCAATCGCTGAAGGGACGGAGATGTACTGTCCGCTGATGGCCAGCCCGAAGACCCCGCCAATAATGGCAAAAGGCACGTTGGCAATGATCATCGCGGCATACCGCACCGAATTGAACGCGGTGTACAGCAGTATGAAAATGATGCCAATGGTTAGTGGAACGATCACGGCCAAGCGCGTCAAGGCCCGCTGCTGGTTCTCGAACGCTCCGCCCCACTCCGTCCAATAGCCCGCGGGCAGCTTGACTGATTGGCCGAGCTTGGCGCTGGCATCTCGCACAAAGCCGTCCACGTCCCGTCCTTTGACATCCAGTTGAATGACCGCGTAGCGCTGCAATTGCTCGCGACGGACGAATGAATAGCCTTCCTCGCTTTCAACCGTGGCCACGCGAGACAACGGAATCAGTGCACCGGACTGCGTCCGAATCGGAATGTCGGCAATCGCCTGGGCACTGTCCCGGAAGCCCTTCTCGAAGCGAACCTGCACATCGAAGCGCTTGACTCCATCGATCACGGTGGACACCGTGGCGCCGCCGATCCCGGCCTGAACGACTTCCAGGATCTCATCTGCGTTGATTCCGTACCGCGCCGCCTCCTCCCGATTGACGCGTATGACGAGCTGCGGCTTGCCCTTGTTGGCCTCCAGTGCCAAATCAGCTGCGCCTGCGATGGTCGCGAGCACGGCTTTCATTTCAGTGGCCAAGCGATCGAGCGTGGTCAGGTCTTCGCCGTAGATCTTCAGAGCCAGCGTCGCACGCACGCCGGAGATCAGCTCTTCGACGCGCATTTGAATTGGCTGGGTGGCGCCGAACACAACCGTCGGTATCGCCTTCTCCATAGCCTCCTGCATCTCGGTCGCTAGCTCCGGCATGCTCATCTTGACCGGCCATTCGGAGGGCGGTTTAACGTCCACCAGTACTTCCATGTAGTTCACGTCGGCCGTCTCACCTTTCTCGGCACGGCCGATGTTGGCAAGGGTTGACCGCACCTGAGGAAATTGCTGCTTCAACGCGGTATCGAAGCGGCGCGAGACCTCAATGCTCTCCTCGAGGGAAGTCGACGGGATGCCCGTAATGCGGAACATGATCGACCCTTCCTGCAGGGTCGGCATGAATTCCTTGCCGAGGAATGGAAACGTGGCCAGCGCCGCGACCAGGAGACCGAAGGCAATGCCGACCACCGTCCGCTTGTTTCCAAGCGACCATTCAAGCAACGGGAGGTACACGCGCTTGGCGGCTCGAACCACAAACGTGTCCTTCTCTTCCTTGGCTTTGAGAATGAGCGCGGCCAATACGGGGACCAGCGTCATCGTCAGGATCAACGAGCCAACCATCGCGAACGTAATGGTGAGCGCCATTGGTTTGAACAACTTGCCTTCGAGCCCAGTCAGCGAAAACAAGGGCAGGAACACCACGATAATGATCAGAATGGCGAAGGCAATTGGATTGATCACCTCCTTGGCCGCGGCCAGCATGACCAAGGTTCGGCTAACCGGTTTGCCGGCAGTATGCGAGAGCAATCGGAATCCGTTCTCGACCATCACCACCGCACCGTCTACCATCATGCCAATGCCAATCGCCAGCCCGGCGAGCGACATCAAGTTGGCGGACATCCCGAAGTACTGCATCAGGATGAAAGCGATGAGCATCGCCAACGGCAGCGTGACGACGACCACAATGGCCGAACGGATCTCGCCCAGGAAGAGGAACAGCACCACGGCGACCAGGATCGAGCCTTCGACCAATGCGCGCTCGGCGGTGCTCAGTGCCTTCTCCACCAGCTCGGTGCGGTCATAGACCGGGTTAATGCTCACGCCAGGCGGTAGCGCCTGTTGCGCGGTCTTCAGCTTGGCCTTGACCGAGTCGACCACCGACTTCGCGTTTTCGTTGATCCGGGCCAGCACGATGCCAAGAGCCACCTCCTTGCCGTCCTTGGTGACCGCGCCAAAGCGTAGGCTTGGCGCTTCTTTGATCTCCGCAACGTCGCGAACGTAGATCGGGGAGCCCTCGCGCTGCGTGATGACGATGTTGCCGATGTCGGTTGCACCGCTGACGAGTCCCAAACCGCGCACCAGAAATTGCTCCTGGCCCAGGTTGACGTACTGTCCGCCGACCTGGCGGTTGTTGGCGGTCAGTGCCTCCATGACCGACTTGAGGGTAAGCCCGTATTTGATGAGCTTCTGCGGCTGGATCAAGACCTGAAACTGCTTCTCGTCACCGCCCCACGATGTAACGTCATCGACCCCCGCGGCCGTGCGCAACAGCAGGCGCACGTTCCAATCCTGGAGCGTCCGTAGATCCATCGTCGACATCGTCTTGTCGGCCGAGTCGACCGTGTACCAGAACACCTGGCCGAGCCCTGAGCTATTGGGACCGAGTGTGGGCTCGCCGTAGCCGGCCGGCATGCGGTCCTTGGCTTCAAGCAGCTTCTCCCCGACCAAGCGACGGGCAAAGTAGATGTCGACATCGTCTTTGAAGTAGACGCTGACATAGGACAAGCCGAACAGCGATACGGAGCGAATCTCCTCGACGCCCGGCAATCCGGCCATGGCGGTTTCAACGGGGAATGTGAGCAGCTTTTCGACATCCTCGGCCGCGAGACCCGGTGACTCGGTATAGACGTTGACTTGGACTGGCGTCACATCCGGAAACGCGTCAACCGGTACCTGACGGAATGCCTGGACGCCAAAAACGACCACCAGAAGGAAGCCGACCAATACGAGAATCTTGTACCGCAACGAAATTTCGACAATAGCGTTGAGCATGCTCGGTTCCTCAGTGGCTATCGCCGATCTGTGACTTCAAGAGCTTCGCCTTGAGCGCGTAAGCCCCCCGCGTAACGACGCGTTCACCTTCCTTCACGCCGCTCTTCATCACCACACGCGTTCCCGCCTTGGCACCGGGTTCAAAAGCCCGTGCCTCGAACCCGCCGCCCTCTTCGACGAAGACCGTGGGTTGCCCGTTGAGCGTGACAACGGCGTCCTGTGGGATCGCCAGCGCCTTTGCCGAGGTTCCCGCGTCGATCAGTGCCGTGGCAAACATCTCGGGCTTCAAACGACCGTCAGGATTTGGGACCTCCACACGTGCAAGGACTGCACGCGACTCCTTGTCTACTGTATTGCTTATGTAGGTCAGCTTCCCGCGAAACTCTTCGCTTGGATACGCGGTAACCGTTACGGTGGCCAGCGCGCCTACTCGCACCCGCGACAGGTCCTTCTCAAAGAGGTTGGCCTCGATCCATAGATTGGACAGGTCGGCCACGGTAAAGAGACTGCCATCCGGTTGTGCCAGCTCACCGAGGACGGCCTTCTTCTCGATCACCGTCCCCGCAAACGGCGCGCGCAACGGGAACTCGGAGGACACACCCTTCTCGTCGGGGCCGTGGCCGGCGTCAAGCATCCGCAGCCGCTCGGATGCCGAGCGTTCCGCAGATCGCGCCTTCTCATACTCACTGCGAGTGCGTAGGAATTCCTTGTCGGGAATGATGTCATCGGCCTTGAGCTTCTGGGCCCGCTCATAGTCCGCAGTGGCCAACACAAGCTGGCTGCGGGCTTGCTGGTAGGTCGAGTGCGCTTCGCCGAGTTCAATGCTATCGAGCAGTGCCATGGCCTGCCCACCCGCCACCTTGTCGCCCAGGTTCGACATCACGCGAATGATTCGTGCGGAGACGCGCGGCGCAACGTGTGCAATGCGGTCCTGGTTTACGCGGATCGTTGCAGTCAAAGCAACTTGGTCAGGAATTGCCTGCGCGGTCAACGCCTCCACCGCAATACCAGCAGTCTCTCGTTCCACGGCCGATAACTTGATCAAGCCCTCTTCTTTCGCGTGATCCGCCGCATTGGCATCCGTAGCCTTCACGGGGACCGCGGCCGGTGTGGCGGCACCGTCCTTTTTGGCGTTAGTAGATTCGGACATGGCGCAACGGGTGACGAGCGCTGTGGCGGCGATGCAAAGGACAAACCCAAGGGCGAGGGTTAGACGAAACTTCATTGCGATGCTCCCGATATAAGTTAGACGGTCGGACGCGGGGGGCAAGGATCACGGCGCATCGCCAGTGCCCTCCCAGCCCGCGGCCGCTTCCAAGGCGACGACGGCAAGGCGCAGATCGCTGCGCGCATCCAGAACGTCGCGACGGCCGTCCACAAGTTGTCGATTCACGACGAGCAGTTGGAGCAAGCCGATCTCACCCGCCGAGTACGCGCGGTTCGACAAGCGTTGGTTCTCGTCGAGACGTGCGGCGGCTGCCTCTTCCAGGCGCGTGAGACGTGCGCGCAGACTTTCGACCTTGGCCCACAGGGCTCGCACCAGCGCCTCCCCATCGCGCACGGCGGCTTGCCGATCGATTTGCGCCTGAGCAAGGTCTGATGACGCTTTCCCGATGCCCGTTGCATTACGACGGTACAGCGGCAATGGCACCGATACGCTCAAGACCAGGAGATTCTCGCGACCCGCGGAAGGGCCTTCGCGACCGGCGCCGAGGCCGACTGTTACGTCTGGATAGACGGAGGCGCGCTCCAGGCTAAGGCGGCTACGCGCCGCACCTTCGCGCAAGTCAAGTGCCTGCAATTGGGGACGTTGTGCGGCGCTGCTCAGCAGGTTCGCTAAGGTGTAGTCGGAGCGTCGTGGGGCGAGTTCGCCAAGCGCCTCCGGCTGGGTATTGGGCGGCATTTGCAAGGCGGTACCCAAATCCACTCGCGCATCGATCAATTGTTCCTGCAGCGATGCCGTCTGATTGCCGACGCGCACGGCTTCAACGGCAGCAAGGTTGCCGTCGAGGCGACTGTCCTCACCAGCCACGACGCGCTTGCCGACTGCGGCGGCGGCACTGTTCACGAGACGTAGCGCTTCCCTTTCGGTGGCGATGCGTTCTTGCAGCGTGAGGACCTTGACGAACCGTTGCTCGATATCGGCTCGTACTTGGCGGCGCAATTCTTCGAGGGCGGCTTTAAGCGACGCCAACTCGCGCGTTGCCGCTTCACGCCGGTAGCCCTGCTGACCGCCTGTCTCGAAGGCTTGCTGAAGCCCAACGGCCCATTCGCGATAGGTCGTCCGGCTTGTTTCGGGCTGAGGGACATCCCGATTGATGGCCTCGGCCCGTACCTCGGGGTTGTTCCAGAGCAGAGCGTTGGCGTCGGTGAGCTGCCCTTCGGCCGCCAGCAGATTGGCCCTCGCGCTTTGCAAAGCCGTGCTCGCGCGCTCGGCGCGCTGCCACGCATCACCCAGTGTGAGGGGAGTGAGTGTTACGTCGGAGGCGACGGCCGCGCTCGCGGGACGCGCATCCACTCCGGGGAGTACTGTGGGCGGTACTTGTGCCCACGTAAAGGGAGCGACCAGCGCAAGTGCGCCGAACGCAAGGAACGACCCGTGCATCGAATTCTCCTGAGCAAAACGGAAGGAATTCGGCGGGACGCGCGCAGCGAGAAACTGGGAGTAGAAGCGCTGAGGTAGGCCCGCCGTTTACGCGGCGGGCGTCCACTTGGGCCGCTCGGGACCAGCAGACACAGGTGAAGAATGGAGGGGTTCTTGGGTCGCGATCCGCGCACTGCGTACGTCAATGGGAGCGGTAGCTCCCTGATCGTCGTCCGCAGCCATCGGCACCAAGTGGCATGCCGGGCATCCATCGTCCATCGGCAGGCTCGGGTCACTGCCCGAGTCGGACGGATTCGTCGCCGTCACGCAAACCTCGCAAGACGGCAGCGCACGCAGCTGGTCGAGTTCGCATCCGTGCGCGGTCGCCGTCCAGAACATCTGCAGGACGATGAGCGTGACAAGGACCAAGTGCGAAAACCGCGGCATGCGCAAAGTATAGCGCGATGCGGATTGCGCACCCATTGCGGACCTACCGCCGTTACGCCCCGTGGTGCGCGGATCAATCACGCGTTTCCACGCTTAGCGCGAAGCAGGCGCATTCCGTTAAACACCACCAGCAATGTCGCCCCAAGATCGGCAAATACCGCCATCCACAGCGTCGCCATCCCGAGCAGGGCAAGCACGAAGAAGACCGCTTTGATGCCCAACGCAAGGGTAATGTTCTGCAGCAGGACTGCGCGCGTGCGCCGGCTCAATTGGATGAAGTCACCAAGACGGCGTAGATCGTCATCCATCAACGCGACATCGGCTGTCTCCAGCGCGGTATCCGTTCCCGCAGCTCCCATCGCGAATCCAACGGTCGCGCGCGCCAGGGCCGGGGCGTCATTGATGCCGTCGCCCACCATGCCAACCTCGCCATACTTGGCGGCAAGTTCATTGATTGCCTGTAACTTGTCGTTCGGGAGCAGATCGCCTCGCGCGTCGCCGATGCCGGCCTGGCGCGCAATGGCCTGCGCCGTATGGGCATTGTCACCGGTCAGCATGACAACGTGCACACCCATCTCTTTGAGTTTGGCGACCGCGGACACCGACGTTTCGCGAATGGTATCCGCGACCGCGATAACGAGTTGTGGCGAGACGGCGGAACACAAGACAACCGCCGTGTTTCCCGCTTGTTCGAAGCGATTCAGCACGGCTTCGAGCTGCGGTCCACAAATGCCGAGTTCCTCCACCATCCGATGATTACCGAGGAAGCTGACGGACTCAGAAACCGTTCCTTTCACCCCACGACCGGTAAGCGCTTCGACGGTATGCACGTCGTAGAATGGCTCATCGGGATATTGCTCACGCCAATGGGCCGCTACGGCCATTGATACCGGGTGATCGGAACTGGCAGCAAGGCTCGCTGCGCGTCGCAGAAAGTCATGTGCGTCACCGTTACCCAACGGCTGAAGTTCGGTGACGCGCGGCCGGCCAACGGTGATCGTGCCGGTCTTATCCAGTGCGAGGGCACGGATTCGATGCCCCTGCTCTAAATACAAGCCGCCCTTGACCAAAATGCCCCGCTTCGCGGCCGCGGCGAGCCCGCTGACGATGGTAACGGGTGTCGAGATCACCAAGGCGCAGGGGCACGCGATGACGAGCAGCACGAGTGCCTTGTAGAGCCATGGCTGAAACGGGGCCGCCCAGACCAATGGGGGCACCACGGCGACGAGGACCGCGAACGCGACTACGGCGGGAATGTAGTAGCGCGCAAACTGATCGACAAACCGTTGCGTCGGCGCGCGCTGACCTTGAGCCTCTTGAACGGCTCGAATGATCCGTGAGAGCGTCGAATGCGCTTGCTCGGAGGTGATGCGGTAGTCAAACCCACCGTTTTCGTTGATCGTTCCCGCGAACACGGAATCGCCGACCGCCTTGGCGACCGGAATGCTTTCTCCCGTGATCGGCGCCTGGTTGATGGTGGTTTGCCCCGCGACAATTTCGCCATCCAGTGGCACGCGCTCGCCAGGCTTCACGCGTGCGATGGCACCGACCCGTACATCTTTAGCGGCAATTGCTTGCCAATTGCCATCGGCCAACTGGATGGTCGCAAGATCCGGCGCCATCGCCATCAAGCCCTTGATCGCGTTGCGCGCCCGGTCGAGCGAGAGCGATTCGATCATCTCGGCCAACGCAAACAGAAAGATCACGACGGCCGCCTCGGGCCATTGCCCAATCGAGATGGCGCCAATGACCGCCAGGGACATCAAGAAATTCATGTTGAGGGACAGATTGCGCAGTGCGATCCATCCCTTCCGCAAGGTATCGAGTCCGCCCGTCAGAATCGCGAACAGCGCCAGCGCAACGATGGGCCACGACTGCTCCTGCCCAGTGGTCCATGCGACCGCTTCCGCACCGACGGCCGCGACACCTGACACCGCGAGCAGCAGCCAGCGTCGCCGCGGGATCGAGTACTCAGGGGCGTCAACCGAGTTAGCGCCTGGTGTTCCCGCCTCTGCGCGCGAGTCCGACCGTACTGCGGGGTCCATATCAAGCGACTCCAAGGCCGACACGATAGGCGCCACATTCGGCAGTGTGTGTGCAACCGTAAGTTCGCGCTGGATTAGATTGAACGCGAGACTCTGAACCCCCGGCATCGCTTGCAGCTTGTCTCGGATGAGACGCTCCTCCGTCGGGCAGTCCATCTTCTGGATCAAGAACGTGGCGGTACCCACGTCAGTCGCATGGGTTCGCGCTGGTCCAGCCTCCGCAACCATCGTCTCGCCGCGGTCAGCAGAAACGTGGTCATGATCATGCTCGCAATGGGCGCCATGCCCGTGCGAGTGATCCGCCACTCGACCGCTCTCTGCGGTGATGGGAGCGGTGGGTGAGCCGCTGGCGTTCGGCGCTAGGGAGTCGTTATCAGCCATGCCCGGGATTTAAAACTCCGTACCCGGTACAGGGTCAAGCACCTTCTGCGCGTCAAGGCGCTCTTAGGCCAGGCTTCGACGTACACGTCGTTACAGCGCTAGTTCTACAAGGTAAAGTGTGACGAACCCGGCGAAGAATGCGCTGGTGATGAGCGGCGTTTCCTGCACTTCGTGTGCTTCCGTTAGCAGCTCTTCAATAACGAGGTACATCAGCGCAGCGGCTCCAAACGACAACACGATCTCTAGCGCGAGGCCCGTAATACCGGCGAAGAGGGACCCGCCAAGCGTCGCGCCGACGACCACGAGCAGCGCAAGTGCGGCAACGGTCGCCACGATGCGAGCGCGCGCGTAGCCGGCCTCGGTCAAGCTTGCCGCGACGGAAACTCCGAGAAACAGCAATTCGAGTGTGAGAGCGAAGACCAGCAGCATCCCGACGCGCTCACCAGCCGCGAACCCCACGCCGATGAGCAGCCCATCGAGCAGAACATCGATGGCCACAGCGAGGAGTAGGCCCGTCTTGCGCGTGCTAGCCGAACCATCGACAGAGCCCAACCGCTCCGTAAACTGCTTGATGACCAGCATCACGCCAACACCCAAGATGAATCCCAAAAGGACGCCCACCGGTCGGTGCTCGCGTGTCATCTCCGGCAGCAATTCGCCAGCAACGACGGCCATGACTACACCAGCGGCAAAATGCTGGACCAGCGAGCGCGTCGACGCCTTGGGTACGCGAAAGGCGGCAAGAGTCCCGCCCACCACCGTGGCGAGCACCGGAATCAGCGTCAACAGGATGATTTGCTTCATACGACCCTGCCATTCTTACCGCTTGCGGAGCCATTCCGCGTGCTCACGAACCGCATCGGTCCCTCAATGAAGCCGCATGACCGACCGTCGCAGTGGACTCGACTCAAGAGTAGCAGGCTCGTACGACGGTCGCGCAGCGCTCATCTCCTCCGGCGCCAACGCGAGTCCCTACGTCCCGTCTTACCATGAGCGCGCAAGTCCGCGACCTTCGCTTGGGTCGGTCTGTCGGCAGAATCGGCCGTTGGGTGCAGTCACTGGATCGACTGGGTCTAACGCTAGCGCTGCTGTTCTTCGCCGTTTCACTGACCCCCTCCTTGCTGCCGCGCGCCGCACCGCTGCAAGGCGCCCTGGCCGGCCTATGCGGCGTGGTCGGATACGGCATAGGCAGCCTGAATCACGCGCTGGCCAATCGTCTTGGCGCACGCAGGCTCAACCCGAGGATGGTCGCCGCGATCGGGAATGTCGTCGTTGCAGGCGCGCTCATCATTGCCATGGTCTGGCTTTGGCGCGTGCCGACGTGGCAGAACGCAACGCGAGCCGCCATGGGCATGCCGCCGCTGACCGGCCTCTATCGATTTGAGACCTTGCTTGCGGCAATCATCGCCGCTGCGCTCCTCAGCACCCTCTTCGCCTTAATACGCCGCCTCGCACGCCGCTTGGTGCGCTGGTCGTCGCGGTGGATGCCGCCACGCATAGCCTACGCCGTCGGCGTGACCCTGACCGTCCTGTTGATTTGGGTTTTGGCGAACGATGTTGCTTTACGCGCGACCTTTCACTTGCTGGATAACTCGTTCCGTGAGTTTGATGCACTCATGGAGCCCGAGCGACCACAGCCGATGGCACCGACCAAAACGGGGAGCGCCCAGTCGCTGATCCGTTGGGAAACACTCGGCCGCGCCGGACGCGAGTTCGTGGCGTCCGGGCCAGATCGTGCAGAAATAATGCGGTTGACTGGGCGCGCAGCTCGCGAACCTATTCGCGTGTATGTCGGCCTGCGTGGAGGCGACACCCCGGAGGCACGTGCTCTTCTCGCGCTGGAGGAGCTCAAGCGACAAGGCGCATTCGAGCGCCCAGTGTTGATCATCGTGACACCGACCGGTACCGGTTGGGTCGACCCCGCGGCCATGGATACCGTCGAATTTCTACACGCCGGCAATGTAGCGAGCGTCGCCGTCCAATACTCCTATCTCAGCAGCCCGCTGACCTTGCTCTTTGACCCGGATTACGGTGCTGACAGTGCGCGGACGGTGTTTCGTGTCATTCACGACTATTGGGCAAGCCTGCCGGCGGCAAGCCGTCCCCGACTCTATGTACACGGGCTTAGTCTGGGCGCTATGAACTCGGAACAATCGATTGTATCGCCGGCCACCTCGCAAGCACCCATTGACGGGGCACTATGGAGCGGTCCGCCCTTCACGGCACGTACCTGGCGCGCGGTGACGGAGGCACGCAACGCAGGTTCACCGCAGTGGCTGCCGGTGTTGGGCGATAGTCGCCGCATCCGCTTTGCCAACCAGCAAGGTTTTGCGGTGCCCATGTCCGAGCCTTGGGGCACTACGCGGACGGTCTATATTCAATATGCGAGCGATGCGATCACCTTCTTTGACTACCGCGATGTGTGGCGCGCACCAGCGTGGCTCGCGCCACCTCGTGGCCCTGACGTGTCGCCAGCTTTATCGTGGTACCCGCTCGTCACGGCCGCTCAATTGGCCGTGGATCTCATGACGGCCACCAGCGCTCCCGTCGGCTTCGGACATCTCTTCGCCGCCGAGCACTATGTCGACCCGTGGGTCGCAACGACCGATGTCCATGACTGGAGCCCAGCCGAACTGGAATCGCTCAAACGCGCGCTCGCCGCGCGGCAACGACAGGCCGAGGGTGATTCGAGCGGCTACGCGTCAAGAGGAGGCTGACAGCTGCGCGTTTGAAGAGGAACGTCCAGATTGGTCGGTGCTCGCGAATCACGCCTCGCACAATTTTTAACGCGATTTGGCGCTAACATGACTGGTATACCCCTCATCGAAGATGACATCCAATGGCAGGCACTCATTGGAAAGGCGATCTTGGCTTTTGCTCACATCGAACTCATTTCGCTCAAGTGCATCGATGAGCTAGAACCTGCTGCTACGTGCAAGGACGCGCAAGAACTCAGATTCACGCCGCGAGCCAGACGCGTCGTCGAGCTGCTAGAGGCACGCGAGCCGCCATTCAGCCCAAGCCAGGTGGCGCTTGCCGAAGGCTTCCGATGCGCGATTGAGTTGGCCAAGACGAGGAATCTCATCGCCCACAATCCGGTCCTGCTCGATTTGAAGGTCAAGGACGGTACGGACCTGTGGGCGGAGCGCACGATTCAGTCCGTAAGGCCGACTGACAAGTTGCTCACGTTTGAGGACATGAAAGAGTTCGCCGCTACGGTAGATGACCTCAAAACCGAACTCTGGGCTCACTACATGAATACGTGGAGCGACCCGAACCCGCTGTGGCGGCACATCTAATAGACATCAATGGCAGGCGCTGGCTGCCACGTTCGCTCTCCACACGTTCAAACCCGCTTGCCCTGTATGACCTCTCGAAGAACTCTGCGAACGGCCCAGCACTGCGCCTTGGGCGGCTTAATGTGCCTGCCGTACTCGCACCATATGCCCGCGCGCCGCGGCGCCGACTACGCACCAATGCCTAGGTGGTAATCGCCAACTGTTCGCTCTTCCGCAGCAGCGCGTTGACATCACGATATGCGCTAGCAATCCATCTGTTGGTGGAATCCTGTTCTTCCAATATGTTTCATTGTCCGCTTCGTACGTCTTTCGGGCGGACAGACCCGTAGTTCACGCGCTAGCGAAGACGAGTAACGAGCTAACTAGCTTCGTGAGGACCCTCATGACTAGTTCCGCATAAATAGACCGCATGCATTAAATATTCGCATAGAACGACTATACCCGTTGTGAAAGTGACCTCAGCTATGGCTAGCTATATACCTTCTCAAGACCTGCAGGCGCTCCCCAGTTGTGCATTGGCGTCGGGCTTCTCGAAGCGTAACGAAACCTGCCGCGTTGCTAGCGACCTGCCGTTCGACCCGCTGACCGACGCGCAGAACGGCAACGCCTTCACATTGCACATCGGACTGACCAAGCGTCTGATTAGCGAGGCCGAAGTTGGCTTCGGAATCGACGTAAGCGTCAATTTGAGTGGAGCGCAGGCACGCGACATCCCAATTTGCCGCCCCAAGTCACTGCAAATCGCATACAGCTCCTCCTGCTCCGATTGCAAGTCTTGGATCGTCGCGCTTCGCGTCCGCGCCCCATCGAATTGGGGCGTTTCGACGTGATTCATATTGCGCGTTCGGTTGACGTTCCCAAAGTGCTAGCCGGTCCGATCGTCTGCGATTCACGCGGCATCCCGCGATTCTGGCCCACGATCTGGATTGCGCTGTCGTTTGACGACATGGCGCGGGAGACTGAAAGGCGCACGGCAAGACACCTAGATGCCCTCTTCGCGTATGCGGACACGCTCTTGGGGCAAGGAAGATTGGATTCGGCCATATCCCAGCTTGATGTGAGCACGCTCGCAACAGTCATGGAGAGCTTCTTCATCAGCCTGAAGAATTCGCCGAGCACAAATATGGCGACCGAGCGATGGCGAGTTGCACTTTCGTTTATGCGGGGTGTAGCCAAGCAGATTTCCCGCGCGTCGAAAGTCGACTTCATCGCTGCTGAGCAAAAGGTCTTGAAGCTCGAAATGCTGTACGCGAATCTACAATTGGCGAGACAAGGCCGTCCCACCCGCGTTCGCTCATTGCCAGCCGAAGTCGTTTCGGCAATTTACGACCTGGTACACCCCGACTCGCCGACAAACCCATTCCGGAAAGGCAACGGACGCTGGCGAGTATTCGTGTGCGTACTCACGCTCTTACACCTTGGATTGCGTCGTGGTGAATTGTTGCTTCTCCCTGTGGACGCCATCAAGAGCGGAGTTGATAGCAGCGGCAGGCGCCGAACTTGGGTCAATGTCGCCAACGCCGAATACGAAGACGACCCTCGTTACTCGACCCCCGCGATTAAGAACCACAGCTCCATACGCCAGATCCCAATATCAGCCCAGCTGACGAGAATCATCGATTCATATGCGAACAACTTTCGCGGGCAAGCGAACCACACGTTTCTAATCAATTCTCAATGGGATAAGCCGCTGTCTACGGAATCCCTCTCCAAGTGCTTTCAAAAGATCAGCCGGTCGCTACCGGAACCCGCGTTGCGCGCGCTAAAGGATTGGACAGGGTCCGAGACGGTTTCGCCACATGATCTGCGTCACACCGCCGCCGTAGTGAGACTTAATCAGTACCTCGCTTCAGGCATGGAAATGGCAGTAGCTACGCAACATCTTCGAACCTATTTTGGATGGTCCGAAGATTCGACGATGCCCCTTCACTATGCGAAAGCGGTATTCGATGACCGCCTTCACGGTGTATGGGACGAACGCTTCGACGAGCGGGCCGAATTGCTCAGAGCCGCCTCGGGCGGATGCCGATGAAAGCATCGCAAGCAAGCGCGGCATCCGCGCGCCTGATAAACGTTCCAGGGCTTCCCTCGATCCTGCGGTACTACGACGATTTTGACGACGTAGTTCGCACGATCCAATCACCGACTTCCCTTGATCGCTGGCCGTTGGAATTCGATGGCCGAAAGGTCTCACTAGACTTTACGTTCTTCTCGGGCGACGCAGTCGATCTTGGCAAACTGTGGATGGCCGATCAACTACAACACAACTCGCCGTCAACGGCTTACAACTATAACTACACTATCCGCGCAGTACCCACAACGCTGCTTCACGAACTTGTTTTGGCCACACCCTCCTCAATTCGAGACTGCTGGTCGCAACTCTTCGCACATCCCGATTGCTATCGGGGCGCAATGGAAGCGGTCCGGAGTCTTTTACGATGCATGTGTGCGTTCGGCATCGGGGCTTGGAGCGAGAACTGGGTCGATTTGCTCGGTGCATTGCCTGCCAAAGCCGTCGACAAATATCACGCCGTACGAGTGGGCGACGTGTTCTTGTCCTTCGATGAGGAGGGAACGCTAATAGAGCTGATCGACGGGGTCGTTGAGTCGCTACATGCAAGCACGGAAAGCGTAACAACCCAATGCTTAATCGAGGTTGCTGCGCTCATTTGCTCGTTCCAATTTGGCATGCGGGCCAAGCAGATCGCTCTGATCACCATTGCAGATGTGAAGGCAATCCCCAGCGGCCCTCACGTCCACGTGCACTTCCGACGGGTCAAGCAAAAGAACGGCGCGGCGTTCGGTATGGTGCGTCGCGTAAAGCAGGACTGGACACCAATTTTCGTCGAGCTGCTGGCTAGACACAACGCGAGCGGTAGTGCTCCAACGGAACGGTTTCTTTCGAACGATTCAGTTGCCGAGGTTGCACACCTTATCTCCAACCTCACCGAACGTGTCTTGCCTCAAAGAAGAGGCGCCACAGATCTGCGTCACTCTGCCGCTCAACGCATGGTAGACGCGGGCGCCACCGCTGACGAGCTAGCTGAGTTCTTGGGTCATGCACACACAGACACGAGTGGAGTCTATTTCAATCACTCGCCCACACAAGCCGAGCGCGTAAATAAAGCCCTCGCAATATCGCCCATATACCAAGCGATCACCAGGATCGCTCATGATCGATTTATCAGCGTTGACGAGCTTTCGCGGTTGAAGGAAGACCAGCAAATCGCCGGCATCCCGCACGGGCTTCCAATAAGTGGCATTGGAGGATGTGGGATCGGGCAGCCTTCGTGCCGCAAGAATCCGATTATGTCGTGCTATGGGTGCCGAAAGTTCATGCCCTCCCGAGATCTCGCGGTTCACCGTCAAGTGGAGAGTGATCTTAGAAACGTGGTGCTCCAATTCGTCGAGACTTCGCTCGGAGAGACGCGCTCCCCGGCCTACGTTCAACTCGCGCGGACAATTGAGGAGGTACAACAGGTGGTGCGCGAACTCGAGGGCGAACCATCGTGACGAGACAATTCGACGCGTACGTCCGACAGGGTTGCGCGCTGGCTTCGGCGCGCGGGCTGACGTGGGATATGCAGCCAGACATCAATGGCATGGTCTCGCCTGAGCGGTCCTGGGATCTCACCAAAATGACCGGGGCGGCCGTACCCCCCGTCCTTCGATTGAGCAACTTTTCTCGTCACCGCGGAGCATTGGCGGCGTTAAAAAGCCGAAGTTTGACGATTTCTCCAGAGAAGCATGGTTATCTGAGTGCCGGCGCAATATCGAAGGCTTGGCGCGAGCTCATTCAATCGTGCGTTCTGGAGCAACTGCTGCTCAGGCGAAATACGGCTCAGCATGTCTATGCAAATGTTTTAGCGCCCATACGCGTGCTCGCAACATGCGCGATCGGCCACGAACCTTGGGAATTGACGGTCGCCGACGCGACCCTCGCTGTCGAGGTTGGCACCGAGCTGCAGGCGTCCGGAAAGCTCGGAGACCTTGTCTTCGGCCTCGTTAAAGGGCTCTTCGATCAGCAGCACCTCGCTGAGGGCGCCCCGCTAACGCCCTTCATGAAACGTGCGACTGCACCTGGACGTGCGAAGCGAACGAAGCATGGGAAGTCAACGGACGAATTGCAGTCGGACCTAAGCAAGCGAAAGGCCAGCGAAAGACTTCCCGAGCGCAGGGCTCTATGGGAGCTGATTCGTATTGTATTCACTGAACGGCCTCGTACCTTTCTGGACAATCTCCGTTTCTCTCAAACGAAGTTACTGATCCTCACGGGTCTACGTTCATTTGAGGGTGCGCTACTTCCGTTAAATTGGAGGCAATACCGCGACTACTTCGATGTGCACGGGCGTCCAGCATCGGAATCAGGGGGAATGGCTCGAAGCCTGTCAATCCGGCATTTTGCCGGTAAGCAGCGGCTTGAAAATGACGATAGCGAGTTGTTATACGTGTTGCCGCTCGTTGAAAGCTGACCAGCAAAAGGCGATTCTGCTCGCCGAAAATTGACCAGGGTGTTTGGACCTAGCCTGCAGGGTTTTGGAGCCCGGCAGGAGAGAAGGTGCACACCATGGCGACGTACGCGAAAGTACGCAGGATGCGGTTGCGGGAAGGCTTGTCGATCAGCGAGATCGCGCGCCGCACGAGCCTGTCGAGAAACACGATCAAGAGCTGGCTGCGGGAGCCCGCCCGCAGTGAGATGAAGTACCAGCGCCCCGCCGGTCGGCGGAAGGTAACGGCGTACGCGCAGTGGCTGCGCAAGGCGCTGGAAGCGGACGCTCGCCGTCCGCGGCGCGAGCGACGGACCGCCCTGAAGCTCTGGGGGCAGCTTCAGGAGCAGGGATTCACCGGTAGCTACTGCCGGGTCACGGAGTTCGTGCGCGCATGGCGCGCCGAACTGGGCGCGGTCAGTGCCCGTGCGGCTTACGTGCCGCTGACGTTTGCCTGGGGCGAGGCGTTCCAGTTCGACTGGAGCGAGGAGCATCTGGTGATCGGCGGCGTCTGGCGCAAGGTGCAGCTGGCGCACATGAAGTTGTGCGCGTCGCGCGCCTTCTGGCTGGCCGCCTATCCGGGCCAGGGCCACGAGATGCTGTTCGATGCGCATACGCGCTGCCTGACCGGCCTGGGCGGCGTCGCCCGGCGCGGCATCTACGACAACATGAAGACCGCCGTTGACCAGACGCCGCGCAAGGATCGCGGCCGCGTGGTCAACGCCCGCTTCGCGGCGATGACGGCGCACTATCTGTTCGACGCCGACTTCTGCAACGTGGCGTCCGGCTGGGAGAAGGGCCGCGTCGAGAAGGGCGTGCAGGACGCCCGACGCCGGATCTGGCTGGATGCCGGCCAGCAACGCTTCGGCAGCTTCGCGGAACTCAATGCGTGGCTGGCCGCGCGTTGCCGCGAGGCGTGGTCGGCGCCGCACCCCGACGGCGCCGGCTTGAGCATCCAGGAAGCGTGGGAGCACGAGCAGCCGCATCTGATGCCGGTGCCGACCCCGTTCGATGGCTATGTCGAGCTGCCGGCCCGGGTGTCGAGCACGAGCCTGGTCGCGGTGGCGCGCAATCGCTATTCCGTGCCGTGCCGGCTGGCGGGTCATCGCGTCAGTGTACGGCTGTACCCCGAGCGGGTGGTGATCGTGGCCGAGCAGAGCGTCGTGGCCGAGCACACCCGCGCCGTCGACCGCGATCATGTTGTCTATGACTGGCAGCATTACCTGCCGCTGATCGAGCGCAAGCCCGGAGCGCTGCGCAACGGCGCACCGTTTGCGGACTTGCCGGAACCGCTGCAGCGGTTGCGCCATGCGCTGCTCAAGCGCGAAGGCGGGGATAAGGTCATGGCACAGGTGCTGATGGCGGTGCCGGCACATGGGCTCGACGCGGTGCTGGTCGCCGTCGAACTGGTGCTCGATACCGGGCGCCCGAGCGCCGAGCATGTGCTCAACGTGCTGGGCCGGTTGCAGGAGGGGCCGTCCCCCGCCGCGGTGGCCACGAGCTTACACGTGACCGCCGAACCGCGCGCCGACACCGAGCGCTACGACGCGCTGCGCACGGAGGTGAGCAATGGCTGAGCTCCTCAACGAACTGCGGCGGTTGCGCCTGCACGGCATGGCGACGTGGGCGACCGAGCAGCTCGAGCACGGAAGCGCCGCCGACACGGCGACTTGGGAAGCCCTGCTGATGCAGCTGGTGAACGCCGAGTCGACCGACCGCGCTTTGCGCTCGACCCGCTACCAGATGAACGCCGCGCGCTTTCCGATCCATCGGGATCTCGCCGGCTTCGACTTCGAGCAGTCCCGCGTCGACCGGCGGCAGATCAACACGTTCGCCACCACCGCCTTCACCGAGCAGGCCGAGAACATCGTGCTGATCGGCGGCACCGGGACCGGCAAGACGCATCTGGCCACCGCGCTCGGGGTCGAGGCGGTCGCCCGTCATGGCAAGCGAGTGCGCTTCTTTTCCACCGTGGATCTGGTGAACACGCTGGAAGCCGAGCTCGCCGCCAACCGGCCGGGGCGCCTGGCCCATCAGCTTGCGCACCTGGACCTCATCATCCTCGATGAGCTGGGCTACCTGCCGTTCTCCAAGTCCGGCGGCGCGCTCCTGTTCCACCTGCTGTCGAAGCTCTACGAGCACACCAGCGTCATCATCACCACCAACCTGGTGTTCGGCGAATGGGCGTCCGTCTTCGGCGATCCCAAGATGACCACGGCGCTGCTGGACCGGCTTACTCACCACTGCCACATCGTGGAGACAGGCAACGAGTCTTACCGCTTCCGCCATTCCAGCAGCACGGCGAAAGCCCGCATCAAATCCCGGGAGCAGGCCAAGGCCCGACCATCGGAGGACACAGAATCGCCCAGCTGACGATGAATCGATAGAATCAGACCATGCCGGAGGGTTCACCCGCCGGCTTCCGTCCCTGGTCAATTCGGAACGAGCACAGCTGGTCTATTTCTCGCGAGCGCCAACAACCCAGACGTGATGTTGGACTTCCGCGACCAACGGTGGGCGCTTGCGCTGAAGACCTTGCACAGCCGCAAACCTAGGTCGATCTATGACAACATCAAAAAGGCTGCGGCTCAGATCGAGGCGTCTTCTGCTGCACAAGGCCTTGTCGTACTGAACGTAAAGAATCTTCTAGACTACGACGCGCTCTGGCCCTCGCCTTTCGCCTCAATGTCTGAGGAGATGGCCGTCGATCTCCTTAAAGCTCAGGTAATCAGCATCATCAACGGCCTCGAAGAGATACCAATCGACGACTGGCGGGACGCTCTACCGCCCACCGGAAAAGCAACGATCCCCGTCGTGTTCATCGGTCAGGCGACCTTTTCTTCGATTCCTAAAATTTGCGATCAGCCTCACTTCACATCCGTCAAAGCGGTCTGCGCCCATCTCGTGCCAAGCGGTGACCCCAAAGGCAGCATGAAACTGGTGGCTCAACTCCACCACGCATCGCAGGAGTTTCTTTAGCTCTTGAACCCATTCGGCCGCATCCGATCACCAGCACATCGTCACCCGTCGATAACCGCAGAAGCGCCGGGTCTTTTCGGCATTTC
>JBGAIC010000109.1:0-6225 GCA_044225845.1 Casimicrobiaceae bacterium | reverse complement strand
TTCACGATGGGCCCGGACCTCACGCTGCCGCCGAAGGAAATCCCGGGCGGCGGCACGATCCACCTGGACGACGAGATCACGATCTCGCCGTCGAGCGGCGCGCGCCCGAAAACGCCCACGGACATCCTCGCGGGTGCCGATCGCGCCATCGAGGCGAGCGCGCACCGCGCGACGGAATCGGTCTCGCACACCGCGCACGCCGCGGCCGCGGGCGTCGCCGCCGCGGGCGCGTCGGTGGCCGACAAGATCGAGCAGGTGAAGGAGAAGATGGACCTCGACTTCAAGCTCGACGAACTCGACAAGCCCGCGCCGCTCAAGCCGGCGCCGCGCATCGAGACGGCGGTCGCCGCTGGTGTCGCGGCGGGTGCCGCCGCGACGGCCACCGCTGCCGACCGCCTCGCGCGCCCGGCTGCGGCCGTGGAGCTCGACAAGCTCGACCTCTCGTTCGATCCGGACAAGGCCACGTTCGAAGACCCGACGCCTTCGGTGCTGGACGGCCAGTGGCATGACGCCGCGACGAAGCTGGACCTGGCGAAGGCCTACCAGGAAATGGGCGACGTCGAAGGCGCGCGCGAAATCCTGCAGGAAGTGCTGCACGAAGGCGACGACCAGCAGAAGGCCGAGGCCCAGGCGCTCATCGCCAAGCTCGGCTGAACCTCATTCACTTGTCGAGGCGGCGGGCGCCTGTCGGCCCGTCGCCTTTTTCTTTTCGGGCGCCGCATCGATGCGCATCGCCTTCGCCTGCGAGTTCGACGGTCGCGGCTTCTGCGGCTTCCAGTCGCAGCCGTCGCGGTGCTCCGTGCAGGATGCGCTCGAGGCCGCGATCGGCGGCATCGCGGCCGCACCGGTGCGCGTGCACGCGGCAGGGCGCACCGACGCCGGCGTGCACGCGACGTCGATGATCGGGCACTTCGACACCGACGCCCAACGTCCACTCACCGCGTGGGTGCGCGGCGTCAACGCGCTGCTGCCGGCGACGCTGGCGATGCGCTGGGCGCAACCCGTCGCCGGCGAGTTCCACGCGCGCTTCTCCGCGACAGCGCGGCGCTACACCTACGTGCTGCTCGACCGCGCGGAGCGGCCGGGCCTCATGCACGGCCGGGCCGGCTGGTACCATCGTCCGCTCGCCATCGAGGCGATGCGCCTCGCTGCAGGGCCGCTCATGGGCACGCAGGACTTCTCGTCGTTTCGCGCCGCCGAATGCCAGGCGCCGTCGCCGGTGCGCACGCTGCACGCGCTCGACATCGCGCGTGCCGGCGCGTGCATACGCTTCGATTTCCGCGCCGACGGCTTCCTGCACCACATGATCCGCAACCTCGTCGCCGCGCTGGTCGTCGTGGGCAGCGGCCGCCAGCCGCCGGCGTGGGTGGGCGCACTGCTCGCGGCGCGCGACCGCACGCGCGGCGCGCCGACGTTCGCCCCCGACGGCTTGTACTTCACCGGCGCCGACTATCCCGCTGCGCACGCGTTGCCCGCGACGTTCGCGCCCGTTCCGTTCGCGTGAGCCGATGACGCGGATCAAGGTCTGCGGCCTGACGCGCGTCGAGGATGCGCGTGCCGCCGCGGATGCGGGCGCCGACGCGATCGGCCTCAATTTCTGGGAAGGCACGCCGCGGCGCGTCGAGTTGGCGCAGGCGCGCGAGATCGTCGCGGCGCTGCCGCCGTTCGTGAGCATCGTGGGCCTGTTCGTCGATCCGGAGCCCGCCATGGTGCGCGCCGCGATGTCCGCGCTGCCGCTCGCTTACCTCCAGTTCCACGGCGCCGAGAACGCCGCGTTCTGCCGCTCGTTCGGCCTGCGCTACCTGAAGGCGATCCCCGCGAAAGAGGGGGTCGATTTGCTAGAATCCGCCTCTGCGTTTCCCGATGCGGCGGGCTGGATTTTCGATGCCCACGTGCCGGGCGACCTGCCCGGCGGCACCGGGCAGCGCTTCGACTGGACGCGCGTCCCGCGCCACGCGACGCGGCCGGTCATCCTGTCGGGCGGCCTGGATGCGGAGAACGTCGCCGCGGCCATCGTCACCGCAGGACCGCAGGCGGTCGATGTGTCGTCGGGAGTCGAAGTGCGCGACGCGGCGGGACGCGTGCAGCGCGGAATCAAGGACCCGGCGCGAATCCGGGCATTCATCGAGGCGGTGCGCGATGCAGATGCACGACGCGACAACGACATTCAAGTACGACCTGCCTGACGCGAAGGGCCACTTCGGTCCCTATGGCGGCGTGTTCGTCGCCGAGACGCTGATGCGCGCGCTCGCCCAATTGAACGACGCGTATGCGCGCTACCGCACGGATCCCGATTTCGTCGCCGAGTTCGAGGACGAGCTCGCGCATTACGTCGGCCGGCCGTCGCCCGTGTATCACGCGAAGCATTGGTCGGAAGCGCTGGGCGGCGCCCAGATCTGGCTTAAGCGCGAGGACTTGAATCACACCGGCGCGCACAAGGTGAACAACTGCATCGGCCAGGCGCTGCTGGCGCGCCGGCTGGGCAAGAAGCGCGTGATCGCGGAAACCGGCGCGGGCCAGCATGGCGTGGCAACGGCCACGGTCGCGGCGCGCTATGGCATGGAATGCGTCGTGTACATGGGCTCGGAAGACGTGCGCCGCCAGGCGCAGAACGTCTACCGGATGAACCTGCTCGGCGCGCGCGTCGTCCCGGTCGAGTCGGGCTCGAAGACGCTGAAGGATGCGCTGAACGAGGCGATGCGCGACTGGGTGACCAACGTCGACACGACGTTCTACATCATCGGCACCGTGGCGGGGCCGCATCCTTACCCGATGATGGTCCGCGATTTCCAGAGCGTCATCGGCCGCGAGTGCCTGGTGCAGATGCCGGAGGCGATCGGGCGCGATCCCGACCAGGTGATCGCCTGCGTCGGCGGCGGCAGCAACGCGATGGGCATCTTCCATCCCTACATCGACCGCACGCACGTGAAGCTCGTCGGCGTCGAGGCCGCGGGCTCCGGCATCGAGACCGGCAAGCACGCGGCGTCGCTGACGGCGGGGCGGCCCGGCGTGCTGCACGGCAACCGCACCTACCTCTTGCAGAACGAGGACGGCCAGATCATCGAGACGCACTCGGTGTCGGCAGGCCTCGACTATCCGGGCGTGGGTCCCGAGCACGCGTGGCTCAAGGACAGCGGCCGCGCCGAGTACGTGAGCGTCACCGACGACGAGGCGCTGGCCGCGTTCCATACGTGCTGCCGGATGGAAGGCATCATCCCCGCGCTGGAATCGTCGCATGCGCTGGCGCATGCGGCGCGCATCGCGCCGACACTGTCGCGCGACACCGTGCTGCTGGTCAACCTCTCGGGGCGCGGCGACAAGGACATGGCCACGGTGGCGGAGCGCGACGCGATGAAGGGCGCGCATGCCTGACGCCAATCGCATCGACCGCCGCCTCGCGGCGCTGAAGGCGGAAGGGCGCACGGCGCTCGTCGCCTACGTGACCACCGGCGATCCCACGCTCGCCGCCACGCTGCCCATCCTGCGCTCGCTGATCGATGCGGGCGCGGACCTGATCGAGCTGGGCGTGCCGTTCTCGGACCCGATGGCCGACGGTCCCGTCGTGCAGCGCGCGTCCGAGCGCGCACTCGCCAACGGCGTCGGCTTGCGCGACGTGCTGGGGGTCGTGCGCGGCCTGCGCACCACCGACAACGTGACGCCGATCGTGCTGATGGGCTATGCGAACCCGATCGAGGCGATGGGCCTCGATGCCTTCGTCGCGGAAGCGCGGTCCGCGGGCGTGGACGGCGTGCTCGTCGTCGACTATCCGCCGGAAGAGGCGCACGAGTTCGCGGCGAAGCTCGGTGCTGCGGGGCTCGCGCCGATCTTCCTGATCGCGCCGACGACGACACCCGAGCGCGCCGCCGAAATCGGGCGGCTGGCGCGCGGCTACGTGTACTACGTCGCGCTCACCGGCGTCACCGGTGCGATGCACCTCGACACGGCGGACGTCGCCTCGAAGCTCGCCGCGATCCGCCCGCACATCCCCGTGCCGATCGGCGTGGGCTTCGGGATCCGCGATGCCGCGAGCGCCACGGCCATCGCGCCGCATGCGGAGGCTGTGGTCATCGGCAGCCGCATCATCCAGGAAATCGAGGCCGCGGGCGAAGCCGCGGCGCCCGAGCGCGTCGGTGCGTGGCTCGGCGGCATCCGCGAGGCGCTCGACGGCATCGACAAGCGCGCGACAGGCGCACGGCAGGCGTGAGGACACGATGAGCTGGATCCAGAAGCTGCTGCCGCCGCGCATCAAGAGCACGCCGGGCGCGCGCCGCCAGGCGGTGCCCGAGGGCCTGTGGATCAAGTGCCCGTCGTGCGAGGCGACGCTGTACCGGACGGACCTCGAGAAGAACCTGATGGTCTGTCCCAAGTGCAACTATCACAACCGCGTCGGCGCGCGCGAGCGCATCGACATGCTGCTGGACCCGGAAGGCCGCTTCGAGATCGGCTCGGAAGTGGTGCCGATCGACAGCCTCAAGTTCAAGGACCAGAAGAAGTATCCGGAGCGCCTGGCCGCCGCGCTCGAGGACACGGGCGAGACGGATGCGCTGGTCGTCATGCAGGGCGCGATGCTGAACGTGCCGCTGGTGCTGGCCGCGTTCGAGTTCGAGTTCATGGGCGGCTCGATGGGCTCGGTGGTCGGCGAGCGCTTCGCGCGCGGCGTGCGCGTCGCCTGCGAGGCGAAGGCGCCGTTCGTCTGCATCGCCGCGTCCGGCGGCGCGCGGATGCAGGAAGGCGTGTCGTCGCTGTTCCAGATGGCCAAGACCACCGCCGTGCTGCAGGAGCTGACGAAGGCGAAGCTGCCGTTCGTGTCGATCCTCACCGACCCGACGATGGGCGGCGTCTCGGCGTCGTTCGCGTTCGTCGCCGACGTCGTCATGGCCGAGCCCGGCGCGCTGATCGGCTTTGCCGGTCCGCGCGTCATCGAGCAGACGGTGCGCGAGAAGCTGCCGGAAGGCTTCCAGCGCGCGGAGTTCCTGCTGGAGAAGGGCGCGCTCGACATGATCGTCGACCGCCGCCAGCTGCGCGAGCGCCTGGCCAACCTGCTCGCGCTGCTCACGCGCCAACCCGCGCCCACGACGCCCGCATGACGTGACGCCCGCGCAGCCGACCACGCTGGACGGCTGGCTCGCGTACATCGAACGCCAGCACGCGCAACCGATCGCGCTCGGGCTGGATCGCGTCGCGGCCGTGTGGGTGCGCATGGGCCTCGCGTTCGCGTGTCCCGTCGTCACCGTCGCCGGCACCAACGGCAAGGGCTCGACCTGCGCGCTGCTGGAGGCGATGCTGCGCGCCGCCGGCTACCGCACCGGCCTCTACACGTCGCCGCACATCACGCGTTACAACGAGCGCGTCCGCATCGACGGTGTCGACGCGGACGACGCGACGCTCGTTGCGGGCTTCGCGGCCGTCGAGGCCGCGCGCGGCGACACGCCGCTCACCTACTTCGAATACGGCACGCTGGCGGCGCTGTGGGCGTTCGCGCGGCGCGAGCCCGACGTGCTGATCCTGGAGGTGGGCCTGGGCGGCCGGCTCGACGCGGTGAACATCCTCGACGCCGACGTCGCCGTGCTGACGAGCGTGGGCATCGATCACGTCGATTACCTGGGGCCGACGCGCGAGTCCATCGGCTACGAGAAGGCCGGCATCTTCCGTGCGGGGCGCCCGGCGGTCATCGGCGAGCCCGACATCCCCGCGACGGTGCTCGCGCATGCACACGCCATCGGCGCCTTCGTCTATCGCGCAGGCCACGAGTTCCGCTACGTCGACGAAGGCACGCAGTGGCGCTACGAGGGCCCGGGCGGTGCGCGCTACGGGCTGCCGGTGCCCGCGCTGCGCGGTGCGTTCCAGCTCGGCAACGCCGCGGTCGCGCTCACCGTGCTGGACCTGCTGCGCCCGCGCATCGTGGCGAGCGCGGGCGCCGTGCGCACGGGACTCGTCAGCGTCGAGTGGCCGATGCGCATGCAGGTGTTGCCCGGCCGCCCGACGATCGTGCTGGACGCCGCGCACAACCCGCATGCGGCGCACGCGCTGGCCGCCGCGCTGGGCACGATGGGCTTCCATCCGCAGACGTATGCGGTGTTCGCCGCGCTGGCGGACAAGGACGTCGAAGGCATTGCGCGGGCGCTGGCGCCGCGCGTCGACCGCTGGTTCGTGGGCACGCTGGACGGCCCGCGCGCGCAGCCGGCCGCCGCGCTGGCGGAGCGCCTGCGCGCGGCGGGCGTCGCG
>JBGAIC010000022.1:0-58345 GCA_044225845.1 Casimicrobiaceae bacterium | reverse complement strand
GTGTCGTTCGCCGTCGGCGCGCTGCTCGCGGCGGTGTTCATCGAGCTCCTGCCGCACGCGCTGGAGATCGGCCACGCGGACACGGTGATGCTGACGGTGCTGTGCGGGCTGCTCGGCTTCTTCCTGCTGGAGAAGCTCGTGCTGTGGCGGCACAGCCACGGCCACGAGACGCACGACGCCACGGCCGACGAAACCGAGCACGACCATGCGCTGCACGCGCACGGCCACGAGCCCGGCACGCGCTCGGGCCTGATGATCCTCGTCGGCAACAGCGTCCACAATTTCTGCGACGGTGTCGTCATCGCGGCGGCGTTCATGGGCGGCGGCACGCTGGGCATCACGGCGACGGCTGCGATCGTCGCGCACGCCATCCCGCAACAGGTCGGCGACTTCGCCGTGCTGCTGCACTCGGGCTACACGCGGCCGCGCGCGTTCGCCGTCAACGTCGCGACGGGCTTGGCGACGATCGTGGGCGCGCTGGCCGGCTGGTTCGCGCTGGCGAGCGTGACGGCGGCGCTGCCGATCGTGCTCGCGATCGCGTCGGCGAGCCTGCTGTACGTGGCCGTGGCCGACCTGATCCCCGGGCTGCACCGCAGGCCCGAGCCGCTCGAGACGTTGCGCCAGATGCTGATGATCGGCCTCGGCATCGCCGTCATCGCCGGCGCGCATTTCTGGCTCGACCACTGACGGGAGGCGCGCGATTGCGTGCGCCGTTCCGCAAGCGCCGGTCGCCGCCACGCTAACATCGCCGCATGTCCGCGCCGCCGCCCGCTCCCGTCCCCTTCGTCACCGCCACCGAGCAGTTCGCGCGGCAGCTGCAGTCGCTGTGGTCGTCCGTGCTGGCCGCCGGCGGCGCTGCCCCGCCGGAGGTCGCGCCGCACGCCGACGACCGCCGCTTCGCCGCGTCCCAATGGCATGCGCTGCCCTACTTCTCGTGGCTGCGGCAGAGCTACCTGATGTACGGCGATTACCTGCGCGGCCTTGCGGACGGCGTCGCGCTGGAGCCGCACGAGCGGGAGAAGCTGCGCTTCGTCGTCGACCAGTACCTCGACGCGATCGCGCCGACGAACTTCGTCGCCACCAACCCGGAGGTCGTGCAGCGCGCGCTCGAGACCGAAGGCGCGAGCCTCGTCCAGGGCATGGCCAACCTGGCCGACGACGCGGTGCGTGGGCGCATCTCGCAGACGGACCGCGAGGTCTTCGAGGTGGGCCGCAACATCGCCACCACACCCGGGACGGTGGTCTATCGCAACGAGCTGATCGAGCTGATCCAGTACGCGCCGACGACGCCGACCGTGTATCGCCGGCCGCTCGTCATGGTGCCGCCGTGCATCAACAAGTTCTACATCCTGGACCTCGCGCCGCGCAATTCGTTCGTGCGCCACGCGGTGGCGGAAGGCCACACGGTGTTCATGGTGTCGTGGCGCAACATTCCCGCCGAGCTCGGCAGCCTCACGTTCGACGACTACGTCGAGGACGGCGTGCTGCGCGCCATCGCCGAGGCGCGCGCGATCAGCGGCAGCCGCGACGTCAACGCGCTGGGCTTCTGCGTCGGCGGCACGCTGCTCGCCACGGCGCTCGCGGTACTCGCCGCGCGCCACGACACCAGCGTCGCCAGCGTCACGCTGTTGACGACGCTGCTCGACTTCGAGGACCCGGGCCCGATCGGCGTCTACCTGTCGCCCGCTTTCCTCGCCGCGCGCGAGCCCGCGCTGATGGCGGGCGGCCGGCTGATGGGGAATGAACTCGCGTGCGCGTTCTCGAGCCTGCGCGCCAACGACCTCGTCTGGAACTACGTCGTCAACAACTACCTCAAGGGCCAGACGCCGCCGGCGTTCGACCTCCTCTACTGGAACGGCGACTCGACGAACCTGCCGGGCCCGATGTACGCGTACTACCTGCGCGAGATGTACCTGGCCAACCGGCTGCGCGAACCCGGCGCGCTGGCGATCGCCGGCACGTCCGTCGACCTGTCGCGCATCCACATTCCCGCCTACGTCTTCGCCGCGCGCGAGGACCACATCGTGCCGTGGCGCGGCGCGTACCGCGCGACGTCGCTGCTGGGCGGCGACACCACGTTCGTGCTCGGCGCGTCCGGCCACATTGCCGGCGTCGTCAATCCGCCGGAACCGGTCAAGCGCAACTACTGGACGAACGAGCTCGTCACCGACGGTGCCGACGACTGGCTCGCGCGCGCGGAGCCCACACCCGGCAGCTGGTGGCCGCACTGGTATGCGTGGCTCGCGCCGCACGGCGGCCAGCGCCGCAAGGCTCCGGCAGAGCCCGGTGACGCGGAGCACCCGCCGCTCGGGCCCGCGCCGGGACGCTACGTGCGCGAAAGCGCCTGAACTTTCGCGCGACGTACCGCGCCACGGGGTTGCACACGCATCGCGCCCGCGGCCGCACCGCGGCGTGACAGCCGCGCCCGTGTTGCCTACACTCGGGGCGAACACATGAAGACGGGCCGCCCGCGCCGGTGCGCGGTCCACGAGCCCGACGGAGGAGATCAAGATGGCACACGAGGGGCGTATCGCACTCGTCACCGGCGGCATGGGGGGCCTGGGCGAGGCGATCTGCACGAAGCTCGCGGCACTCGGCCAGACGGTCGTGACGACGTATTCGCCGGGCAACAGCAAGGCCGCGGAATGGCTGTCGTCGATGAAGTCGGCGGGCTATGCGTTCCGCGCCTACCCGTGCAACGTCGCCGACTTCGGCTCGGCCGCCGAATGCGTGCAGAAGGTCGTCGCGGACGTCGGGCCCATCGACGTGCTCGTCAACAACGCGGGCATCACGCGCGACATGACGTTCAAGAAGATGGACAAGGCGAGCTGGGACGCGGTCATGCAGACCAACCTGGATTCCTGCTTCAACATGTCCAAGCAGGTCTGCGACGCGATGGTGGACCGCGGCTGGGGCCGCATCGTCAACATCTCGTCGGTGAACGGCCAGAAGGGTGCGTTCGGCCAGACCAACTACTCGGCCGCCAAGGCCGGCATGCACGGGTTCTCGAAGGCGCTGGCGCTGGAAGTGGCGCGCAAGGGCGTCACGGTCAACACCATCTCCCCCGGCTACATCGGGACCAAGATGGTGATGGCCATCCCGAAGGAAGTGCTGGATTCGAAGATCATCCCGCAGATCCCGATGGGCCGGCTTGGCAAGCCCGAGGAGGTCGCGGGCCTGGTGGCCTACCTGTGCAGCGAGGAAGCCGCGTTCCTCACGGGTGCCAACATCGCGATCAACGGCGGCCAGCACATGCAATAAAAAAAGCCCCGTCGACGGAGTCGGCGGGGCTGGAGGCTGTATCCCTACAGGAGGAGGTGAGGAACACAGTTGCGATGCGTTGCTGCACCGCACACTTGAAGTATGCCATAGCCGTGCAGCAATTTGTTGCGACACCTGCAAGAAATTATTGCAGCGCAGGATGGAAATGCGACACCCACTCCTGCACATGTTGGGGTGTGCCGGAAAACAAAAAGGCTTCGTCGCTTGCGACGAGGCCTTTTCTTGCTACACCGATGCACCCCGAAGGTGCGCCGGCTTCATCATCCACCCACCGATGTGACCCCGGCCAGCGGCCGGAGTTCCAGTGGAGGCCGGCCGCTCCGGGCGAACCGGAGCGGAGCCGTCGGCTTCAGGCCGCCTTGCGACCCTTCGCGGCCTTCGTGGCCGTCGCCGCCGCGGCGCGGACGCTCGCGTCGGCCAGGTTCACGACCTGCTTGCTGGCGCGTTGGAACTGGTCGAACGCGGCCGTCGACGCGGCGAACGTCGACTTCAGCGCGTTGACCGCGACTTCCGAGCCCGCCGGGGCCGACTTGCTGGCCTTGTCGACGATGGCGGCGACGCCCTTCGAGCTTCCGAGGCCAGCGCGTACAGCGTGCGCGAGTAGCCCACGGCGCCTTGGACGCCCGACTCGGCGACCTTGGAGCGCAGCGCCAGGAATTCCGGCAGGTCCTTGACCGACGCGACGGCTTGCGCGTTCTGCACGCCCGTGGCGAGCGCGGCCTTGGTGGCCGTCAGGTTGAGCTTGAACAGCTTTTCGGCGTTCTCGAGCGACAGCGCGGCGAGCTTCGTCGCGTTGGCGACGTTCAGCTTGTTGAACTCGGCGAACGATTCGGTTGCGTTGTACATCGTGATCTCCTGATGATGTTTGACGGATTGGGGGCCGCGGGTGGCCGCGTGCCGCAATGCGGTATCGGAGGCACCGGAAGGCACCAACCCTCCGCGCCGACCCGCCTTTGCTGCACCGCACAAACCCAGTATAGGGACGCCCGGGGGTCAAGTCAACACATTTTTGGTGCGCCGCACCAACTTTCGCCATCCGCGCCGGCGCACGACGCCCAACGTTTTATAAATCAGCGGGTTATAATGGCTGATTACGCAAGGAGTCCCCCGCCGTGGCCGAAACTCTCCGCACGATCAAGAAGTACCCGAATCGCCGTCTTTACGACACGGCCAACAGCGGCTACATCACGCTCGCCGACGTGAAGCAGATGGTGCTCGAGAACATCGAGTTCCAGGTCGTCGACGCGAAGAGCGGCGAGGAACTGACGCGTGCGATCCTGCTGCAGATCATCCTCGACGAGGAGTCGGGCGGCGTGCCGATGTTCAGCTCCGAGATGCTGACGCAGATGATCCGCTTCTACGGCACCGCGCAGCAGACGATGATGGGCCAGTACATCGAGCAGAACGTGAAGGCCTTCCTCGGCATCCAGAAGAAGCTCTCGGAGCAGGCGCGGCAGGTGTACGGCGACAAGACGATGCTGACGCCCGACCTGTGGAAGCAGTTCATGCAGCTGCAGGCGCCCGCGATGCAGGGCATGCTCGGCAACTACCTCGAGCAGAGCGCCAAGCTGTTCATGGACATGCAGCAGCGGATGCAGGACCAGACGCGCGGCATGTTCACCGCGTTCCCCTTCCCCAATTTTGCGGCGCCGCAATCTGGTGCCGACGACGACAAGAAGCGCTGAAACGCGCATCCGCACAGCAGCATCGGCGCATGGTGCGCCGCATTCGCTGCACCGCGTGATCCGCCGGCGAGCCCGTCGATGAGCCGTACGCCCAATGCCCCCGCGCCCCGCGTGGGCTTCGTCTCGCTCGGCTGCCCCAAGGCGCTCGTCGATTCGGAGCAGATCCTCACGCAGCTGCGCGCCGAAGGCTATGCCATCGCGCCGTCGTACGACGGCGCCGACCTCGTCGTCGTCAACACCTGCGGCTTCATCGACGCCGCGGTGGCGGAATCGCTCGACGCGATCGGCGAGGCGCTGTCCGAGAACGGCAAGGTGATCGTCACCGGCTGCCTGGGCGCACGCGACGGCGGCGGGTTCGTCCGCGAGGCGCACCCGAAAGTGCTTGCCGTCACCGGTCCGCATGCCACGGCCGAAGTCCTGGCCAACGTGCACGCGCACCTGCCGCGGCCGCACGATCCGTTCGTCGACCTGGTCCCCGCGCAGGGGATCAAGCTGACGCCGCGCCATTACGCCTACCTGAAGATTTCCGAGGGCTGCAACCACCGCTGCACGTTCTGCATCATCCCGTCGATGCGCGGCGACCTGGTGAGCCGCCCGATCGGCGAAGTGATCGCGGAAGCGGAGCGCCTGCTGCAGGCCGGCGTGAAGGAACTGCTGGTCATCTCGCAGGATACGAGCGCGTACGGGGTGGACGTCCGCTACCGCACGGGCTTCTGGCAGGGCCGCCCCGTGAAGACGCGGATGCAGGACCTGGCCGTCGCGCTCGACGCGCTGGGCCGCGAGCACGGTGCATGGGTGCGGCTGCACTACGTCTACCCGTATCCGCACGTCGACGACGCCATCGCGCTGATGCGCGAGGACGGCGCCGGCGGCGGCCTGCTGCCCTACCTCGACGTGCCGTTCCAGCACGCGAGCCCCCGCATCCTCAAGCTCATGAAGCGCCCGGCCGCACCGGAGAAGGTGCTGGAGCGTGTGCAAGCCTGGCGCCGCGAGCGGCCGATGCTGACGATCCGCAGCACGTTCATCGTCGGCTTCCCGGGCGAGACCGACGCCGAATTCGACGAACTGCTCGCCTTCCTCGACGCGGCTCAACTGGATCGCGTCGGTTGCTTCGCGTACTCGCCGGTGGACGGCGCCGCGGCCAACGCGCTGCCGGATCCCGTGCCGGAGCCCGTCAAGGAAGAGCGCCGCGCGCGCTTCATGGAGCGGCAGGCGGCGATCAGCGCGCGCAAGCTCGCCGCTCGCGTGGGCAGTACGGTCGACGTGCTCGTCGACGACGTCGTCGAATCCGGCCGCGGCGCGCGGCGGCGCGTCGACGCGCACGCGCGCAGCGCCGCCGACGCGCCGGAAATCGACGGCACCGTCACGATCCACGATGCGGCGACGCTGAAGCCGGGGCAGTTCGCGCGCGTGCACATCACCGGCGCCGACGCGCACGACCTGAGCGGCTCGCTCGCCCGCTAGCGACGGCACGGCGCTTCCCGCGCCACGGCGTTTGGACACGGCTACAATGCGGCACCCCAATCCGCGTGGCCGTTGCCGGTACCGAACATGCGCTTGCGCCGCCTTGCAACTCCCGTCGCGCTCGTCGTCGCGCTGCTGCTCGTCGCGGCCTGCGGCCGCGAGCAGCAGGCCGCGCCGCCGGCCGCCGCGCTGAACGTCACGACGGTCACCGTCGCCGCGCGCGACGTCCCGATCACCGCGGAATTCGTCGCGCAGACGCAGAGCTCGCAGGCCGTCAACATCCAGGCCCGCGTCTCCGGCTTCCTCGACAAGCGGGTGTACACGGAAGGCTCCGTCGTGCAGGCGGGCCAGGTGCTGTACCAGATGGACGCCAAGCCGTTCCAGACGCAGGTGGACGCGGCGAAGGCGGCGCTGCAGCGGAACCAGGCGGCCGCCGCCGTGGCCAAGGCGAACCTCGACCGCACGAAGCCGCTCGCGCAGCAGAACGCGCTGTCGCAGAAGGACCTCGACGACGCCACCGGCCAGTACGAACAGGCCAACGCCGCCGTCGCGCAGTCGCAGGCGCAGCTCGAGGATGCCGAGCTCAACCTCTCGTACACGACGATCCGCTCGCCGGTCACCGGCGTCAGCAGCTATTCGGCCATCGCCGAGGGCACGTACGTGAGCCCCAGCAACGCGCAGCTGACGACGATCTCGGTGCTGACGCCGATGTGGGTCAACTTCAGCCTGTCCGAGAACGAGATGGCGCGCATCCGCTCGCAGCAGAAGAGCGGCGAACTGAAGATGCCGTCCACCGGCGGCTTCACGGCCGAGATCGAGCTCGTCGACGGCTCCATCTTCCCGTCGCGCGGCCACATCACGTTCGCGGACCCGTCGTACAACTCGCAGACCGGGACCTTCCTGATCCGCGTGTCGGTCGCCAACCCGCAAGGCCTGTTGCGGCCCAACCAGTACGTGCGCGTGCGGCTCTTCGGCGCGTCGCGGCCCAACGCGATCCTCGTGCCGCAGCGCGCCGTGCAGCAGAACGCGAAGGGTCATTTCCTGTGGGTGCTCGACGCCAACGGCGCCGCGCAGATGCGACCCGTCGACGTCGGCGACTGGAACGGCGACGACTGGTTCATCAACCAGGGCCTGGCGCCCGGCGACACGGTGATCGTCGACGGCACGCTGCGCCTCGCGCCCGGGCTCAAGGTCAACGCGAAACCCTATGTGCCGCCGCCCGCGCCCACGCCGCGCGTCGACCCGCAGGCCGCTGCGCCCAATGCCGCAAGCGCAACCGCGGCCGCGTCCGCGGCATCCGCAGCCCGCCGGCCGCCACCAGCGGCACGGCCGCGATCGACGCACGCGCGCCGGCAACGCGGGCTGCCGCGGCACCCGGTGCCGTGGGCAGCGTGCGCGCTTCGCCACCGGCAGCGCCGCCGCTCGACGCGTCGGCGGCGTCGGCGCTCGCGTCCGTCGCCGCCGCGCTCAAGGCCGGCACCGCGCGCGTCGCGATCACCGGCTACACGGACCGCACCGGCGACCGCGCGGCGAACGTGGCGCTCGCCAAGGCGCGCGCGCTCGCGGTTCGCGACGCGCTGGTCGCCGCCGGCGTCACCGCGGACCGCCTGCAGCTGCGCGAGCCGCTCGACGTGATCGGCAGCGGCACCAACGACGAGGCTCGCCGCGTCGACGTGACGATCATCGGCTGACGCGCCCGCATGTTCTCGCGCTTCTTCATCGAGCGGCCGATCTTCGCGACGGTCGTCGCGATCATCCTGTCGCTGGCCGGCGGCGTCGCGATCTTCTTCCTGCCCGTCGAGCAGTACCCGGCGATCACGCCGGTGCAGATCACCGTGTCGGCCACCTACCCCGGCGCCGACTCCAAGACGCTCGCCGACTCGGTGGCGGCGCCGATCGAGGCGCAGATCAACGGCGTCGACAACATGCTGTACATGTCGTCGACGAGCTCGTCGTCCGGCCAGCTGACGCTGACCGTGTACTTCGGGCTGAACACCGACCCCGACATCGCGCAGGTGCAGGTGCAGAACCGCGTGAACCTCGCGCTGCCGCAGCTGCCGTCGGCCGTCACGCAGCAGGGCGTGTCGGTGCAGAAGAAGTCGTCGTCGATCATGATGCTGATCGCCGTCTATGCGGACGGCGACCGCTACACGCCCGACTACGTCGCCAACTACGCGAACGTCTACGTGCTGGATGCGCTGAAGCGCGTCAAGGGCGCGGGCCAGGCGCAGATCATGGGCGTCGCCGACCAGGCGATGCGGATCTGGATGAACCCGGACCGCATGGCGTCGCTCGGCATCACGACTTCCGACATCGCGCAGGCGGTGCAGGCGCAGAACCAGCTGTTCGGCGCGGGCCAGATCGGCCAGCGGCCCAACGCGAACCCGGTGGAACTCACGTTCCCGGTGGTCACGCAGGCGCCGTTCACCGATCCGCGCCAGTACGAGAACATGATCCTGCGCGCCAACGCGGACGGCAGCGCCATCGTGCGCCTGGGCGACGTCGCGCGCGCGGACATCGGCCTCAAGCAGTACATCGTCGACAGCAAGCTGAACGACGTGCCGGCGACGTTCATCGCCGTCTACCAGCAGCCGGGCGCCAACGGCCTCCTCGTGTCGAACGCGGTGCGCCAGACGCTGCAGGAGATGAAGGCGCAGTTCCCCAAGGGCATCGACTACGTCGTCGCGCTGGACACCAACGACTTCGTCCGCATCTCGATCAAGGAAGTGATCAAGACGCTGTTCGAGGCCGTCGTGCTGGTGGTGCTGATCGTGTTCCTGTTCCTGCAGAGCATCCGCACGACGATCATCTGTACGGTCGCGATCTTCGTCGCGCTGATCACGACGTTCGCCGGCATGCTGGCGCTGGGCTTCTCGATCAACCTGCTCACGCTGTTCGGGCTGGTGCTCGCCATCGGCATGGTGGTCGACGACGCGATCGTCGTCGTCGAGAACGTCGAGCGCAACATGTCGGAGTTCCACCTGCAGCCGAAGGAGGCGACGATCAAGTCGATGAACGAGATCGGCTCGTCGCTGGTGGCCGTCGTGCTCGTGATGGCATCCGTGTTCGTGCCGGCCGCGTTCCTGCCCGGCACCACGGGCCAGCTGTACAAGCAGTTCGCGATCACGATCGTCGTGTCGGTGGCGATCTCCGGCTTCGTCGCGCTGACGCTGACGCCGGCGATGTGCGCGCTGATGCTGAAGCACGTGCCGCCCAAGACCACCGGCTTCTTCGGCTGGTTCAACCGCCAGGTGACGCGCGTCACCGACGCGTTCGGCCGCGCCGTGACGCTGGTGATCCGGCGCGCCGTGATCGCGCTCGTGCTGCTGGTGGTGCTGCTGGCCGGCATCTGGGGGCTGTTCAGGATCCTGCCGACGAGCTTCGTGCCGCCCGAGGACCAGGGCTATGCGCTGGCCGCGATCATCATGCCGCAGGCAGCGAGCCTCAACCGCACGCAGGAGATCGCGGAGTCCATCGACAAGGTGCTGACGGGCATCCCCGGCGTCGAGCGGCGCACGATGATCACCGGCTACAGCCTGCTCGACGGCGGCTTCCAGACGAACGCGGGCGCGTTCTTCATCACGCTCAAGGATTTCGACGAGCGCTACAAGGACGTCGAGACGGCGAAGGCGCAGAACGTGCGCACCGTGCTGCTGACGCTCAACCGCGAAGTGCAGAAGTTCCCGCAGGGCGTCGTCGTGCCGATCGCGCCGCCGGCGATCCCCGGCCTGGGCACGACAGGCGGCTTCGAGTTCTGGATCCAGGACACGGGCGCCGGCGACCCGACGGCGCTGGGCGGCGTGCTGCAGGAGTTTCTCGTGAAGGCCCGCGAGCGGCCTGAGCTCACCGGGCTCGCATCGACGTTCCGCGCCAACACGCAGCAGTTGCGCGCCAGCGTCAACCGCGACAAGGCGACGCTGCTGGGCGTGCAGGTGCAGGACGTGTACAGCGCCATCCAGGCGCAGTTCGGCTCGCTGACGGCGAGCCAGTACAACCAGTTCAGCCGCGTCTGGTGGGTGGTGCTGCAGTCGGATGCGAAGTACCGCGAGACGCCGGGCGACCTCACGCGGCTGTATACGCGCAACGACCAGAACAAGATGGTGCCGCTGTCGGCGCTCGTCACGACGAGCTGGGTCACCGGCCCCGACCTCTTGCCGCATTTCAACGGCTTCCCCGCCGCCAAGATCATCGGCAACAACAGCGCGGCGTACAGCTCGGGCGACGCGATCCGGGCGATGGAAGACGTGGCGAAGGAAGTATTGCCGCCCGGCTACACGTTCGCGTGGTCCGGCATCGCCTACGAGGAGAAGCAGTCGGGCGGCACGTCGATGGTCGCGTTCGTGTTCGGCCTCATCATCGTGTTCCTCGTGCTCGCCGCCCAGTACGAGTCGTGGGCCTTGCCCGGCGCCGTGATGACCGCGGTGCCGTTCGGCATCCTGGGCGCGCTGCTGTTCAACTGGATGCGCGGCCTTACGAATGACGTCTACTTCCAGATCGGCCTCCTCGTGCTGATCGGGCTCGGCGCCAAGAATGCCGTGTTGCGCGTGTCGGCCGCCGTCGACTTCCGCAACCAGGGCAAGTCGATCATGGAAGCGACGATCCTCGCCGGCGAGCAGCGGCTGCGGCCGATCATCATGACGTCGCTCGCGTTCGCCGTCGGCGTGCTGCCGCTGGCGCTCGCCGTGGGCGCCGGCGCCAACGCGCGCCACTCGATCGGCACCGGCATCATCGGCGGCATGCTCGGCGAGACGACGCTCGCGATGCTGTACGTGCCGTTGTTCTTCTACCTGTTCGACGAGCTGAAGGAGCGCGGCGAGCGGAAGAAGGCGGCGAAAGCGGCCGCGGCTTCAGCGGCCGGCGGCCACGATGCGGGAACGGACGCTGCCGGCGGCAGCGCGCCGGACGCGCACCCCACCCCGCCGGAGCATTCGGCATGAGCGGCGCGCTGCACCGGCCGCGGGCCGCGCTCGCCGTGGCGCTCGTCCTTGCGCTTCCCGCCTGCACGATGGGCCCGGACTACATGCGGCCCGCCGTGGACACGCCCGCCGCGTTCCGCGTGCCGCCGACGTCGCTGCCGCCCGACCCGCCGAGTTCGCTGCCCAAGGTCGACGTCACGATTGCGTCGACGCCGGCGCTGGCGACGCGCTGGTGGAAGGCGTTCGGCGACCCGGTGCTGGACGCGCTCGTCGACGACGCGCTGGCGCACAACCAGAACCTTGCCGTCGCCGCGGCCAACGTCGATGCGGCCGCCGCCATCCTCACGCAGACGCGCTCGTCGCTGTTCCCGCAGGTCGGCTACAGCGGGTCGGCGGAGCGCCAGCGCGTGCCGGAGACGGGGCTCGCGGCGATCATCCCCAACTATCCCAACCCGCAGAACGCGTACCAGGCGCTGCTGACGGCGTCGTGGGAGATCGACCTGTGGGGCCGCATCCGGCGGCTGTCGGAAGCGTCGCTTGCCAACCTGCTGGCCACCGACGCGGCGCGCGACGGCGTCGTGATGACCGTCGTCTGCGGCGTCGTCCAGAACTACCTCGCGTTGCGCGGGCTTGACCAGCAGCTCGCGGTCGCGCAGCGGACGCTCGGGACCTATGCGGAATCCGTGAAGCTCTTCGAGCTGCAGTTCAAGTACGGCCAGATCTCGCAGATGAACGTCGCGCAGGTGCATTCACAGTACGAGACCGCCGCGGCGCAGATTCCGCAGATCGAGACGTCCATCGCGCAGACGGAGAACGCGCTGTCGGTGCTCACGGGGCGCAACCCGACGTCGATCCCCCGCGGCAAGACGATCGCCGAGCTGACGGCGCCCGGCATCCCCGCCGAACTGCCGTCGTCGCTGCTCGCGCAGCGCCCCGACCTCGTGCAGGCCGAGCAGCAGCTCGTGGCGGCCAACGCGCAGATCGGCGCCGCGAAGGCGCTGTATTTCCCGACGATCTCGCTGACCGGCGCGCTGGGCAGTTCCAGCGGCGCGCTGCACGACCTCTTCACCGGCCCGATGCGCGTATGGTCGTTCGCCGGGCAGTTCACGGGGCCCATCTTCACGGCGGGCGCGGTGAGCGGCCAGGTCGCGCAAGCCGAGGCGCAGCGCAATGCCGCGCTCGCCAACTACACGCTGTCGATCCAGAACGCGTTCGCCGACGTCGACAACTCGCTCGTCGCCTACGACCGCCTGCGCGAGCAGTGGGCCGCGCAGACGCGGCTGGTCGCCGCGCTGGCCGAGTACTCGCGGCTCGCCAAGCTGCAGTACGACGCGGGCTACGTGCCCTACTCCACCGTGCTGCAGGCCGAGCAGTCGCTGTTCCCCGCGGAGCTCAACCTCGCGGCCATCCGCACGTCGATGCTCAACTCCAGCGTCAACGTCTACAAGGCGATGGGCGGCGGCTGGGTCACCGCGGCGGCGGCGCAGGCACCTTCACCGTCGACAGGTCGCTGACCAGCGCCGCCATCACCTGCGCGAGCGCCTTGTTCAGCGCCTCGACGTAGGCGGCGGCGGAGTTGCCGCGCACCGGTACGCGCTCGCTGTAGCGCTTGGTCCAGAACGGCACGTTGCTGCCGCGCTCCGGCGACAGGTAGAACGTGACGGTCAGCTGCGCGGCGGAATCCGCGGCGCTGCGCTGGTCCAGGTACATCGCGTCGACGAACGCGTCGAGCACCAGGTCCGCGTTGCCGGGCGCGCCCGGCGACGACACGCGCGCGAACACGTTCGCATCGCGCAGCGACCGCGCCATTGCCTCGCCCAGCATCGGCCCGGGTGGCGTGATGAACTCGTTGTAGAAATCCGTGGTGAAGCGCAGGTCGCCGTCGCGGACGACGAAGGGCCGGTCGCGGAACGCGCCGCCCACGGTCACGATGCCGACGCGCAGCGACTCGGGCCGTGCCTTGGCCAGCGCCGTGGGCGCCGGCGGATCCAGCAGGAAGGTTTCCTTGACGGGCGCGGGACGCGACAGCGTGCACGCGGCGACCAGCAGGATGGCCGTGGCGACGGCCGCGGTGGTGGCCGCGCGCGCCAGCGCGCGACCCGGGGTAGCGGTGCGGATCATGGCGTGCGCTCCAGCGGCTTGGGCGGCTGCCCGAAGATGAGGTTGGACGGATAGCGCTTGGCGTCGGACGTGAGGTCGCGCAGGTTGTCGGTGATGCGGCGCAGGTTGTCGATCGTCGTGGCGAGGTCCGCCTCGCCGCCGCCCAGGATGCGGTCGAGGCGCGACATCGTCCGCTCGAGGTGCGACACCGTCTCGGCCAGCTTGGGGTCGGTGACGAACGTGCGCAGTTGCGCTGCGGTGGCGCCGAGGTCGTCCGGCAGCTTCTGCAGCGCCGGGCTTGCCAGCGTCTTGTGCAGCTCCGCGTTCGTCTGCCGCAGTTCCGCGACGAGGCCGACGACCTCGTCCGAGACTTTCTTCGCCTGCAGCCCGTCGAGCGTGCTGTCGAGCTTGCCGAGCGTCGCGTCGAGCTTCTTCTGCATCGCGTTCACGTCCAGCGCGGCGATGCGGCTCTCGGTGGTCGTCATCAGCTTGTTGAGGTTGTTGACGGTGCCCTCGATGTCGAGCCGGTGCAGCCGCTCGACGATCTCCTGCGCCGCGTTGACGAACTGCGTCACCGTCGACGGCGCGCTGGGGATGTAGATGTTGTACGGCGTCCACGTGATCGGCAGCGTCGGCGGCGGCGGGTCGACGTAGTCCATCTCGAGGTAGTTGGTGCCGGTGATGCCCTGCGGCGCGAGGCGGATGCGCAGGCCCTTGGCGACCTCGGCCGCGGCGTTGGTCGGGTCCGTGATGTCCCCGGCCGCGCGGCCGCCGATGAGCCGCGGGTTGAGCGTCGCCTCCACCATCACGAAGCGCGCGCGCTCGATCATCGGCAGATCCTGCTGGTAGACGTTGTACGTGAAGCCGATCCGCGTGACCTCGCCGACGACGACGCCGCGATACTTGATCTTGGACCCGATGTCGAGGCCCTGCACCGACTCGTTGAAGTAGGTCTCGACGATGATCTTGCGCTCGAACCAGCGGCCGGAACCGATGGCGAGCAGCACGACGATCCCGGCGACGACGGCGCCGATCACGAACAGGCCCAGCTTGAAGTAGTTGGCTTTCTGGCTCATGGCGGGCTTCTAGTGGAGCATCAGGCCGCTTCCGCGGCGGGCGCGACCTCGCGCCGGAAGAACTGGCGGACCAGCGGGATGTCGCTGTCGTCGCGCAACTTGCGCGGGTCGCCTTCGGCGATGATCCCCTTGGTCTTCTTGTCGAGCATGATGCAGCGGTCGGCGATCGCGAAGATGCTGGGCAGCTCGTGCGTGACGACGACGAACGTGACGCCCAGCGTTTCCGCCAAGCGCCGGATCAGCGCGTCGAGCTCGGCGCTGGTGATCGGGTCGAGGCCGGCGGACGGCTCGTCGAGGAACAGGATCGGCGGGTCGAGCGCCATCGCGCGCGCGATGGCCGCGCGCTTCTGCATGCCGCCGGAGATCTCGTTGGGCAGGTGGCCGGTGAACTGGTCGAGGCCGACGAGCTCGAGCTTCATCCGCGCGATCATGTCGATCGCCGCGTCCGGCAGGCTCGTGTATTCCTCGAGCGGCAGCCGCACGTTCTCGGCGAGCGTCATCGAGCCGAACAGCGCGCCGGACTGGTACATGACGCCGATGCCGCGCAGGATGTCCTGCCGCTCGCTGCCGCCGGCGGCCGTGAGGTCGCGGCCTTCGATGAGCACGGTGCCCGCGAGCGGCGGGTAGAGCCCGATCATGTGCTTCAGCAGCGTGCTCTTGCCACAGCCCGATCCGCCCAGGACGACGAACACCTCGCCCGCCTTCACGTCGAACGTCACGTGCTCGAGGATGGCGTTGTCGCCATAGCCCGCGGTGAGGTCGCGGACCTGGATGATCGGCTCGCCGCGCGCGGCCATCAGATGTCCAGCACGAAGTAGATGACGGCGAACAGGCCGTCGACGACCACCAGCAGCACGATACCCGACACGACGGCGCGCGTCGCGCTGTCGCCCACGGCCGATGCGCCCGCCGCCGTCTGCAGGCCGCGCAGGCAGCCGACGCCGGCGATCAGGATGGCGAAGACGAAGGACTTGACCCAGCCCGCCATGAAGTCGGGGAAGTTCACCGCGGAATCGAGTTCCTTCATGAACGTGACGATCGGGATGTTGAACGTCTGCATCGTCAGCGCGCCGCCCATGATCGCGACGAGGTTGGCGAACAGCGTCAGCAGCGGCGTCATCAGCAGCGCGGCGATCACGCGCGGCGTGACCAGGAAGCGCACGGGGTCGAGGCCCATCGTCGTCAGCGCGTCGACTTCCTGGTTGACCGTCATCGTGCCGATCTCGGCGGCGAACGCGGCGCCCGAGCGGCCGGCGAGCAGGATGGCGGTCATCAGCGGCCCCAGCTCGCGCAGGATGGCGAGGCCCAGCAGGTCGGCGACGAAGATCTCGGCGCCGAAGCGTTTCATCGGCACCGCGGACTGGAACGCGAGGATCAGGCCCAGCAGGAACGACAGCAGCGCGACGATCGGCAGTGCGTCGGCGCCCGTGCGCTCGCAGATGCGCCAGACATCCTTCCAGCGCACCGACGACGGATGCAGCACTGCGTTCCACAACGCCGCCGTCGTCTGGCCCACGAAGGCCACGGAGTTGCGCAGGTCGCGCAGGATCGAGTACGTGCCGCGGCCGATGTCCTCGATGACCGGCGGCCGCGGCGGCTCGGGATCCAGGTCGTGCTCGAGGCGCGCGGGATCGAACTGCTGGTAGAGGGTGGCGACGGCGGGCTGCATGCCGGTGAGTTCCACCGGCGCGCCGCGCGGGTGCGCGACGAGGTCGACCAGCAGCGCCATGCCGGCGCCGTCGCAGTAATCGACGGCGGCCGTGTCGATGGCGACGGGCCGGTTGGCGGCTTCGGTCAGCGCGCGATGCGCGGAATCCCACAGCGGCGGCACCGACGTCGCGTCGAGCCGCCCGGACAGGACGACGACGCGGCGGCCATCCGGCTGGTCGTTGACGGCGAGCGAGGCCACGGTCGCGGACCTTAAGGGTCGACGAGCTCGAGCTGCGTGCCGAACACGCGCACGCGGTCGCCCGGCTGGAACGCGGGCTCCCAGGCCTGCGTGACGACGCGCGGCGGGCCCATGTCCATCTTGACGGTGACCTGCCAGCGGCGGTCGCGCGCCTGCGCCGGGCGGCGCGCGTAGACGGCACCGCCGGCCGCGCCCAGCAGGACTGCGCCCTGGTTGGAGCCGTCGCGGCCGATCACGTACTGCGTGCTCGTGCGTCCCGGCTGCGAGCTGGGGTCGGTGTTCATCATTGCCGTCGACGGCATCGAGCCGAGCGGCGTCCACTGCTGGACGTCGGCGTCCGCCGCCTCGATCGACTGCACGGTGCCGCAGTTGTCGCAGGCGGGCGGCGGCGCGGCCGGCTTGCCGCCCTGTGCGTGCGCGAGCCCGGCCAGCGCCAGCAGCGGAGCCAGCAGCAGCGCGACGCACAGGCGGCTTTTGAACCTCATTCCGGCAGCGAGTTGAGGTAGAACATCGCGTTCAGCAGCGGGCCGGGGCGGCCGTACTCGCCGAACCAGCGGCGGAAGATCGGGTCGATCTCGCCGCTCCGGTAGATGGACGCGAGCGCGCGGTCCAGCGCAAGGCGCCAGTCGGCGTCGCCGCGCGGGACCATGATCGCGTAAGGCTCGTACGAGAAATCGGTGGGCAGGAAATCGAGCTCGGCACCGGCGCCGCTGCGCGCGCGCAGCGTGGTCAGCACGATGCGGTCGCCGGCGTAGCCGTCGACGCGTCCCGCCGCCAGCGCCGCGACGCCCTCGGGGCCATCCTTGACCGACACCAGCGTCGCCTGCGCCTGGATGATCGCGAGCGCGCGGGACAGCGCCGTCTCGGTGGTGGTGCCGCCGATGACCGCGACCCGCTTGCCCTTGAGGTCCGTCATCCGCGTGAGCTTGCTGTCCGCGCGCACGAGCACGGCGCCGCCGTCGACGTAGATGGGCAGCGAGAAGTCGACGCGCTCGCGGCGCGCGAGGGTCATCGTCGTGGTCCCGCACTCCGCGGCCACCGTGCCGCCGGCTACGGCGTCGAGGCGCGTCGCGGCCGTGACCGGCACCCATTCGATCCGCGGCACCGGCGCATGGCGCGCCTCGGCGACGAGCGCGAGCGCGCGCTCGCACAGCTCGACCGAGTAGCCGCGCACCTTGCCGTCGCGCTCGCGGAACGAGAACGGCGGCGTGGCGACGCGGTAGGCGAGCTTGACGCTGCCGGAGGCGAACATCGCGTCCAGCACCGACGCGGCGTGCGCGGGCAGCGCCGCGAGCGGGCCCAGCGCGCAGGCCAGCAGGACGGCGTGCCGCGCGCATCGCGCGAGCGACGATCGAAGGGTGCTGCGAAGGCGGGTGGTGAGGCGCCGGGGCATGCGGAATCCGCGAGGGGAACACGACGTCGTCGCTGCCCTGTCGCGGTGCAATCGAGTGTAGCACGCGACTTCTCGCAACGAGGCCGCGTGCTGGGTTAACATCGCCGCACATCGCGTCGACCGTACGACGCCTGCAACAGCGGAGACATTCCCGATGCGAACTGCCCCGTCCGGCGCACGACTCCTTGCCGCCCTCGCCGTCGCCTGCGCCCTCGCGTCCGGCACCGCCTGCGCCCAGGCCCCGCTCGGCGGGACGCTGGCGCGGATCAAGGCGGCGCACTCGATCAACGTGGCGTTCTCCGGCGATTCGCTGCCGTTCTCGTCGCTCGACAGCAACAACCAGCCGCAAGGCTACTCGATCGACCTGTGCAACCGCGTCATCGCGCAAATCGGGCGCGAAGTCGGCGAGCCGTCGCTGCGCGTGAACTGGCTGATCGGCGCCACGGAAGAACGGCTGGCGATGGTGGCCAGCGGGCGCGCCGACATCGATTGCGCCAACACGTCGGCGACGCAGGCGCGGATGCAACGCGTCGACTTCTCGAACCTGGTCTTCATCGATTCCAGCAGCGCGCTCGTGAAGACCGCGCGCAACTTCGTGCGCTTCGGCGACCTGTCGGGCCGGCGCATCGGCGTGCTGCAGGGCACGACCAACGAGACCGCGCTGAACGCGATGCTGAAGGACCGCCTCATCAACGCGGTGGTGGTCCCGGTGCGCACCGGTCCCGAGGGCATCGCGCTGCTGGAATCCGGCGGCATCGACGCGTTCGTCGGCGACAAGATCAAGCTGGTGGGCCTGGCGACGCAGGCCACGGCGCCGACGACGCTGGGCCTCATCCAGGACGACCTCTCGATCGAGCCCTATGCGTTCGCGATCCCGCGCAACGATTCCGCCTACCGGCTCGCCGTCAACAAGGCTCTGTCGCAGGTCTACCGCAGCGGCGACATCGACGCCGTGTTCAATCGGTGGCTCGGCAAGCTCGGCCAGCCGTCGACGCTGCTGGCGGCGATGTACATCCTGAACACGATCCCCGAGTGAACAGCGCCCCCGTCCGCGCCGACCCGGCCACGCCGCGGCTCGCGCTGACGGGGATCAGCAAGCGCTACCCGTCCGTCGTCGCCAACGACGGCATCGACCTCGCCGTCGCGCCCGGCGAGATCCACGCCGTGCTCGGCGAGAACGGCGCCGGCAAGTCGACGCTGATGAAGATCATCTACGGCATGGTGCGGCCGGACGCGGGCCGCATCGCCGTCGACGGCGTGCCGGTGACGATCGCCGGTCCCGCCGCCGCCCGCGCGCTGGGCATCGGCATGGTGTTCCAGCACTTCTCGCTGTTCGAGACGCTGACGGTGGCCGACAACATCGCGCTGGCGCTGCGCGGCGGCAGCGGCCGCCGGGCGCTCGCGGCGCGCATCCGCGACGTGTCGCGGCAGTACGGGCTGCCGCTCGATCCCGCGCGCTACGTGCACACGATGGCGGTCGGCGAGCGCCAGCGCGTCGAGATCGTCCGCTGCCTGCTGCAGCAGCCGCGGCTGCTGATCATGGACGAGCCCACGTCGGTGCTCGCGCCGCCCGCGATCGCGCAGCTCTTCACGACACTGCGCACGCTCGCGGCCGAGGGCGTCAGCATCCTGTACATCAGCCACAAGCTCGACGAGATTCGCACGCTGTGCGAGCGGGCCACGGTGCTGCGCGCCGGCCGCGTCACCGGCGAGTGCGATCCGCGGCGGGAGTCGGTGGCGAGCCTCGCGCGGATGATGATCGGCGGCGAGTTGCCGCATCCGCGCCACGCGGCCGCCACGCCGGGCGCGACGCTGCTGGCCGTCGACCGGCTGTCGCTGCCGGCGCTGGACCCGTTCGGCGTCACGCTCGACGACGTGTCGCTCGCCGTGCGCGCCGGCGAGATCGTCGGCATCGCCGGCATCTCGGGCAACGGGCAGCGCGAGCTGGTCGCGGCGATCAGCGGCGAGCGCACCGTGGCGCGCGCGGACGCGGTGCGCATCGGCGACGCGCCGGTCGGCCGGCTCGACGCGGACGCGCGGCGCGCGCTGGGCATGGCCTACGTGCCGGAAGAGCGCATCGGACGCGCGGCGATCCCGGTGCTGTCGCTCGCGGAGAACGCGCTGCTCACCGCGCGGCGCCAGGGACTCGTCGCGCGCGGCTTCATCCGCCGGCCGGCGATGCGCGCATTCGCCGCGCGCGTCATCGCCGCGTTCGGCGTGCGCGCACCCGGGCCCGACGCCGCCGCGGAATCCTTGTCCGGCGGCAACCTGCAGAAATTCATCGTCGGGCGCGAGATGCAGCAGGCGCCGCGCGTGTTCGTCGCCGCGCACCCGACGTGGGGCGTCGACGTCGGCGCCGCCGCGCAGATCCGCCAGGCGCTCGTGGACCTGCGCGACCGCGGCGTCGCCGTGCTCGTCACGTCCGACGAACTCGACGAGCTGTTCGAGATCAGCGACCGCATCGCCGTGATGGCGGGCGGCCGCCTGTCGGCCGCGATGCCCGCCGGCGAGACCAGCGCCGAGGCGGTGGGCGTGCTGATGGCGGGTCCGCGCGACGACGCGCGCGCGGCGGCGTGATGCTGCGCTTCGAGGCGCGGCCGGCACCATCGCGGCTCGCCGTGTGGCTGTCGCCGGTGCTCGCGACGCTGGCGACGGTACTCGCCGGCATGCTGCTGTTCGCGGCGCTGGGCCACGATCCCTGGCGCGCGATGAGCGCGTTCTTCGTGCAGCCGCTGTCCACGCGCTACGGCCTGGGCGAATGGGTGCTGAAGGCGAGCCCGCTCGCGCTGATCGCGGTGGGGCTTGCGGCGGGCTACCGTGCCAACGTCTGGAACATCGGCGCCGAAGGGCAGCTGACGGTCGGCGCCATCGCCGCGGGTGGCCTGGCACTCGCGTTCGACGGCACGTCGTCGCCGCTGTTGCTGCCGGCGATGTTCGTCGCGGGCGCGGCCGGCGGCATGGCGTGGGCCGCGATCCCCGCGTTCCTGCGCACGCGCTTCCGGGCGAGCGAGATCCTGACGTCGCTGATGCTCGTCTACATCGCGTCGCTGTGGCTGCAACTGCTGGTGCACGGCGCGTGGCGCGATCCCGAGGGCTTCAACTTCCCGCAATCGAAGCTCTTCTCCGCGGCGGCGCTGCTGCCGATCGTCGTCGAGGGCACGCGTGTCAACGCGGGCGTGCTGCTCACGCTCGTCGTCGTCGCGGCCGCGTGGGTGTTCATGCAGCGGCGGTACGCGGGCTTCGAGATGCGCGTCGCGGGCCTCGCGCCGGCGGCGGCCAACTATGCCGGCATCCCCGAGCGGCGCACCGTGTGGCGCGGCCTGCTGATCGGCGGCGCGTGCGCGGGACTCGCGGGCGTCGGCGAGATCGCGGGGCCCATCGGCCAGCTGATGCCGTCCGTGTCGCCGGGCTATGGCTTCACGGCGATCATCGTCGCGTTCGTCGGGCGGCTCAACCCGCTGGGCATCGTGTTCGCGAGCCTCCTCATGTCGCTGCTGTACCTCGGCGGCGAAGCGGCGCAGCTGACGCTCGCGCTGCCGTCGGCGGTGAGCGGCCTGTTCCAGGGCACGCTGCTGTTCTTCCTGCTCGCGGCCGACGTATTCATCCACTATCGGCTCGTGCGCGTGCGCGCCGCAGGTTCCCCCGCGTGATGGACACGCTCGCGCAACTCGTCGTGCTGACGCTCGCCGCGGCGACGCCGCTGCTGATCGCGGCGCTCGGCGAGCTCGTCACCGAGCGCTCCGGCGTGCTGAACCTGGGCGTCGAAGGCATGATGCTGACCGGCGCCGTCTGCGCGTTCATCGCGTGCGTGAAGACGGGGTCGCCCTGGCTGGGCGTGCTCGCCGGCGCGGCCGGCGGTGCCACGCTCGCCGCGCTGTTCGGCGTGCTGGTGCTGACGCTCACCGCCAACCAGGTGGCGAGCGGGCTCGCGCTGTCGCTGTTCGGCGTCGGCCTGTCCGCGTTCGTCGGCCTCGATTACGTGTCGGCCGTCGTCGAGGGCATCCGGCCGTTGTCGCTTCCCGGCCTCACGTCGCTGCCGTTCGTGGGCCCGCTGCTGTTCGGCCAGAATCCGCTCGCCTACCTCGCGCTGGTGCTGCTCGTCGCGATCCAGTACGTGCTGTACCGGACGCATGCGGGACTCGTGATCCGCGCCGTCGGCGAGTCGCCGGAGGCGGCCGACGCGATCGGCTACGACGTGCTCGCCATCCGCTACGGCTGCGTGCTGTTCGGCGGTGCATGCGCCGGCATCGCGGGGGCCTACCTGTCGCTCGCCTACACGCCGATGTGGAGCGAGAACATGACGGCGGGCCGCGGCTGGATCGCGCTGGCGCTCGTCGTGTTCGCGACGTGGAAGCCGTGGCGCGTGCTCGCGGGCGCGCTGCTGTTCGGCGGCGTCACGCTCGCGCAATTCCAGGCGCAGGCAGCCGGCGTCGACGTCGAGCCGCAACTGCTCGCGATGCTGCCCTATGCGGCGACGATCGTCGTGCTCGCGATCATCAGCCGCAACCCGATGCTGATCCTGCGCAACGCGCCGGCGTCGCTCGGGCGCCCGTTCCGCCCCGATCGCTGACCGCGCGCGGCCGCCCCTGCACCGCATCGGCGCACGGCGCTCGCGCGCCGCGTGCCCGGCGTAGAATGCGGGGCCGCGCGCCACGCCCGCCGTCGCGCGCCACGCCCACCGCCCGCTTCCGGAGAACCCGATGAACCGCCGCTACCTGCTCGCCGCCGCCGGTGCCGTCACCGCCGTCGCCGCCACCACCTTCCTCGCGCCCTTCAGCGTCGCGCAAACGCCGGCGCCGCTCAAGATCGGCTTCGTCTACGTGAGCCCGGTGGGCGACGCCGGCTGGACGTCGCAGCACGACACCGGCCGCCGCGAGATGGAGAAAGCGCTGGGCGGCAAGGTCGTCACACAGTTCGTCGAGAACGTGCAGGAAGGCCCGGATGCCGAGCGCGTGATCCGCGAGCTGGCGCAGGCCGGCAACCAGCTGATCTTCACGACGTCGTTCGGCTACATGAACCCGACGATCAAGGTCGCCGCGCAGTTCCCGAACACGCACTTCGAGCACGCCACCGGCTACAAGACGGCGCCGAACGTCGGCATCTACAACGCGCGCTACTACGAAGGCCGTTACCTCGCCGGCATGGTGGCCGGCCGCATGACGAAGTCGAACGTCGCCGGCTACGTGGCGGCGTTCCCGATTCCCGAAGTGGTGATGGGCATCAACGCGTTCGCGCGCGGCATGCGCGCCGTCAACCCGAAGGCCGAGGTGAAGGTCGTATGGACCAGCTCGTGGTACGACCCGGGCAAGGAACGCCAGGCGGCCGACACGCTCGTGTCGCAGGGCGCCGACGTGCTGACGCATCACACCGACTCGACGGCCGTGGTGCAGGCCGCCGAGGCGAAGAACGTCTACGCGATCGGCTACCACAGCGACATGTCGAAATACGGCCCGCATGCGCAGCTCACGGCAGTCACGCACCATTGGGGCGACTACTACACGAAGCGCGCGCAGGCGCAGCTCGCCGGCACGTGGAAGCCCGACAACGTGTGGGGCGGCATCAAGGACGGCTTCGTGGCGCTGGCCCCGTTCAACCCCGTCGTGCCGAAGGACGTGCAGGAGGCCGTCAACAAGGCGAAGGCCGGTATCGTCGCCGGCACCGTGTCGCCGTTCGCCGGCCCGATCAAGGACAACGAAGGCAAGGAACGCCTCGCCGCCGGCAAGACGCTCAGCGACGAGGACCTCAACAAGATGAACTATTACGTCGAGGGCGTGCAGGGCAAGGTGCCCGCCGCCAAGTAAGCCTCGCGCGCGACGGCCCGCGCCATCAGGGCGCGGGTTTCGCGGCGGCGGGCGCCGGCGTGCCGGCCTCCGCCGCCAGGTCCTTCAGCAGCCGCTGGAATTCCGGCGAATCGCGGATGATCGTGCCCGCCGCCGCGCGCAGCCGGTCCACCTGCTCCGGCGTCAGCACGAACGACGTCGGCAGCTCGTTGAGGTAGCGCTGCTCGTTCAGGTCGGGCAGCGCCTGGAAGCTCACGTCGATGGCGAAGAGGTCGATGTCCGGCACGTCCAGCGAGCGCGCGAGATCGCCGTCCTTCAGCACGCCGGCCGCGCGCAGCCGCGCCACTTCCTTCCACCGGTAGATGATGTCCTTCAGCAGCTCGACCGCTTCGTACGAATAACGGTCGATCGGCACGCCGGTGGCCTTGAGCAGGATCTGCAGGTCGTTGGGCGGCCGCTCGTGCTCGTCCCAGCCGGTCTGCGGCGCCGACACCGAGTTGACGACGAACACGACGATGCGCTTCAGCTTGTCGACGCCGGCCTTGCGCCGGTATTCGGGACTCGCCTCCAGCTCCTCGAGCCCTTCGAGCACCGCGCGCATGCCCAGGTTGTCCGACAGCCCGCCGTCGACGAGGTGCAGGTAGGGCCGGTGCGCGCCGTCGGCGAACGACTGCAGCTCCTTGAAGCGCGCCAGTGCGCGCCCCGCGGGGCGCGCCGGCGTCACCGGGTCCGTCAACGTGCTCATCCACGACGGGTAGCGATAGTTGCAGCTGCCGCCGTAGTTGTTGACGGTGACGGGCGACAGCACGAGCGGCACGGCCGACGACGCGGCCGCGGCGCGCGACAGCGGCACGGCGGAGAGGTCCGAGCAGATGATGTCGAACTCGCCCTGCACGAAGGCGAGCCGCGCGCCGGTGGAGATGTCCGTCGCGGTGACCATGATCATCGGCCCCGACGTCTTCGCGAGGTCGGCGAACGTCGCGTGCTCGAACAGCACGTCGTCGTAGAGGCCCGCCGCCATCTCGGAGCGACCCCAGCTCGACGAGTACAGCGCGTTCCAGTTGGCGGGGCTCAGGAAGCGCGACACGAGCTCGCCCTGCACGTCGCGCTTGAGGAAGCGCGCCTCGTACTCGCTGAACAGCCGGTCGCCGTAGAGGCCGAACGCGAGCGCCGTGAAGCTGCCGCCCGACACGCCCGTCACGATGTCCACCTGGTCGAGCAGGCGCGAGGGCTTGCCCTGGATCACCAGCGGCGTGTCGCGCAACGCCTCCAGCACGCCGTACGAGAAGGCAGCCGCGCGCGTGCCGCCGCCCGAGAACGCGAGGATCACCAGCGTGTCCTGCGCGTCGCCGCGGATGGGTCGGTTGGACAGCCGGTAGCCGCTGCGCGGCTCCGCTTTCGCGAGCGGCGGGTTGACGGGGCGCGTCGCGGTGGCGCAGCCGCCGGCGAGCACGACGAGCGCCGCCAGCAGCAGGCAGCCGGCGGCGCGCACGGCGCCCGCGGCACGCTGGCGGCCGGCGCGTCCGCGGGCCGTGGTCACGGTATCGCGAACCAGTCGCGCGGCGTGCGGTTCTGCGCGGCTTCGAGCGCGGCGATCCGCGGCGCGAGCGAATCGCGGCAGCGCGGCGACAGCGCCGCGCAGCGCGTGAAATCCGCCGCGGCGGCTGCGTCGTCGCCGAGCGCCATGGCTGCGAGGCCGCGTTCGCCGGTCCACTCCGCGCTGTCCGGCACCTGCGCCAGTGCCGCGGAATAATCGGCGCGCGCGCGCGTCGCGTCGCCGGCCCGCAGGAAGGCGCGGGCGCGACCGGCGAGCGCGTCGGCGTCGGCCGGATCCAGCGCAAGCGCGCGCGTGAAGTAAGTGACCTGCTGCGCGGGATCGGTCGTGGCGAAGGCGCGCTGGCGCCAGGCGAGCGCCCAGTTCGGTCGCCGCTCGACGGCCTCGTCGAGCGACTTCGCCGCGACGTCGAGCTTGCCGTCCGCGAGCGCGGCCACGCCCTCGTCGTAGGCGTTCTGCGCGGCGAAGCGGTCGTAGGCGCGGTACAGCAGCACGCCGATCGCCGCGATGACGACAAAGCCGACGACCACCAGCAACGGGGACACGCGCCGGCGCTCGACGCTCCACAGGTCGATGCCCCCTTCGCCGTCGTCGATGGCCTCGGCATCGTCGAGCGGCACGCCGACGAAAGCCTTCACGCGGTTGACGATGCCCTGCAGCCGGTCGGGCAGGCGGCCGTTGGACGCGTCCAGCCAGGGTACCGACCTCAGCTTCGCCTTCATCTGCGGCGTCGGGCCCTCGGTGTCGAGCCGCACGACGAGCATCGGCAAGGACCGCGCAGCGGCGCTCTCGACGGTGCGCAACAGCGCGGCGTCGGTCGCCGCGGTGCGCGAATGCAGCACGACCAGCGCACGCGTCGCGGCGACGTCGGCACCGGCCGGCAGCACCGCGAGGCCGGCGCCGGTCAGGGCTTCGACGACGGTGTCCGCCGCGAAGCGATCGGCCGGCGTGTAGGCGACAAGAACCTGGGGGCCCGCTGTCATGGGCGGCATTGTAGCCGCGCGCCCGTGTTTTCCGCTGCATGGGCGCGACCCCGGTCGCGGCAGCGGCGCGGTCGCCGCTGCCCGGGCCCGCCGCTCAGCGGCCGCGCGCGCGGCCCGGGCCCGGCGGCTCGCCCGCGGCTGCCTGCTCGCGCGCCAGCAAAGCCCGCTTGCGCTCGACGCCCCAGCGATAGCCAGCGAGCCCGCCGTCGCCCGCCACGACGCGGTGGCAGGGAAATGGCCAGCGCCAGCACGTTGGACGCGCAGGCGCTCGCCACCGCTCTTGCGCCACGCGGCATGCCAAGCTGGCGCGCCAGCGCGCCATACGTCGTCGTGGCGCCCGGTGGCAGCGCCGCAACGCATCCCACACGCGGCGCTGGAATGCGGTGCCGCGCACGTCGAGCGGCAGGTCCAGGGCGCGCCGCGGGTCGGCAAGGCCGGCCACCAGCGTCGCGAGCGCGTCGGCGAGGCCGGCCTGGTCGCGCTCGAGCGTCGCACGCGGCCACGCGGCACACAGCGCGCGAACGGCCTCGCTGGCGTCGTCGCCGAGCGCGATGGCCGCCACGCCGCGCGGACCGGCCGCCACCGCCAGCACGCCGAGCGGAGTCGCGGTCGTGGCATAACGCAGCGCCACGCTCGCCTGCGTCCGCTCGCCATGGCGCGCCAGCGCGGCGCGTGCGTACGCGGCCGGCGTCATGCCGGTGCGCTCGCGGAACGCGCGGTGGAAATGCGCGTCGCTGTAACCCGCGGCGCGCGCAAGCTCCGCCAGCGGCACGCGCGTCGCCGCGTGGTCCAGCATGCGGCACGCCGCCGCGACGGCATCGACGATCGGATCGGCGAGCAGGGTGGCCTGGGGCCGGCAACGCTTGCAGGCGCGGAAGCCGGCACGCTCGGCCGCCGCCGGCGTTGCGTACATCGCGACGTTCGCCGGCAGTGGCCGGCGCGACGGGCACGAAGGCTTGCAGTAGATGCCGGTGGTACGCACGGCGAACACGAAGTGGCCGTCCGCCGCGCGGTCGCGCGTGGCGATCGCGGCGAGGCGTGCCGGCGTCGCGGCGATGGCGGATTCGTCCCGGCCGCGTGCGGGGCGGGAACTGCACTGCGCTGGCGTGCGGGGCGGGCCTTCGACGTTTCGGGGGTGCGTGGCATCGGCAAGTTCACGATGGACATCCGGTGGTGGGCGAAGCGCCACTGTAGGGACGCGGCGCCGCGACGAACACCGCATTCCTGCGGTCAAACTCGAGGCGTTGCCGCATAATCGGCGCCATCGCCCCTCGAGTGAAGCCCATGGCTCCTGCACGGTCCACGCATGCCCGCCGCCTGCGGTCGATTATCCCATCCATCGCCTGCGCGCTGCTGCTGGCGGCGAGCGGCGTTGCGCGCGCCGCGGAGCCCGACCGCATCGTGTTCTCCACCGACTGGCTCGCGCAGGCGGAGCACGGCGGCTTCTACCAGGCGGTCGCGGAAGGGCTGTACAAGCAGGCGAACCTCGACGTGACGCTGAAGATGGGCGGGCCGCAGGTGAACGGCATGCAGCTCGTCGCGGCGGGCGCGCTCGACGTCGCGATGGGCGACGGCCTGCAGGTGCTCGCCGCCGTCGAGCAGGGCGTGCCGCTGACCGCCATCGCGGCGACGTTCCAGAAGAACCCGACGGTGATCATCGCGCATCCCGGCGTCGCGCAGCTCGCGGACCTGAAGGGCCGGCCGATCGCGATCGGCGCCGCGTCGAACACGACGTTCTGGCCCTGGCTCAGGCTGAAGTACGGCTTCACCGACGCGCAGAAGCGGCCGTATGCGTTCTCGGTGCAGCCCTTCCTCGCCGATCCCGCGCTGTCGCAGCAGGGCTTCGCGACGAGCGAGCCGTTCACGATCGAGCAGGCCGGCATCGTCCCCACGGTCTTCCTGCTCGCGGACCTGGGCTACCCGCCGTACTCGCAGGTGCTGGTCGTCACGCGCGACGCAGCGGCCAAGCGGCGCGACGCGCTCGCGCGCTTCGTCCGCGCCTCCGCCGAAGGCTGGAAGCACTACCTCGCCAATCCCGCCGCGGGCAATGCGCTGATCAAGCGCGACAATCCGCAGATGACCGACGCGCTGCTCGCGTTCGGCTGGAAGACGATGCGCGAACGCGCGATCGTCGGCGGACTCGGTGCGGCGAAGGACGGCCTGCTGACGATGACCGACGCGCACTGGCAGGACACCGTGCGCTTCCTGCGCGACGCGGGCCTCGCGAAGGACGGCGTCGACTACACGCGCGCCTGGAACCTCGACGTCGCGCGCGACGTCCACGTGCTGCCCTGACCCGCGCGATGGCCGCCGCGCCGGTGCTGGCCGTCGATGCGGTCGGCCACACGTACGCGAGCGGCACCACCGCCCTCACCGGCGTCACGCTGTCGGTGCAGGACGGCGAGTTCGTGGCGTTGCTCGGGCCGTCCGGCTGCGGCAAGACGACGCTCCTGTCGCTGCTCGCGGGCCTCGACGTTCCCACGACTGGTCGCATTGCGTGGTGGGGCGAAGCAGCGCCGCCGCGCGAGCGGCCGTTCGGCTACGTGTTCCAGGCGCCGACGCTGATGCCCTGGGCCGACGTCGCCGCCAACGTGCGGCTGCCACTCGAATTGCGCGGCGCGACGCGGGAGGCCGCGGACCGCGCGGTGGCCGCCGCGCTCGCGCGCGTGGGCCTCGCCGAATTCGCCCACGCGTGGCCGCGCGAACTGTCCGGCGGCATGCAGATGCGCACGTCGATCGCGCGGGCGCTCGTGACCTCGCCCTCGCTGCTGCTGCTCGACGAGCCGTTCGCCGCGCTCGACGAGTTCGCGCGCCAGCGGCTCGACGACGACCTGTCGCACTGGTGGCGCGACGCGGGCTTCACCGCCGTGTTCGTCACGCACAGCATCCAGGAAGCCGTGTATCTCGCGACGCGCGTCGTCGTGATGGCGGCGCGGCCCGGGCGCGTGATCGCCGACCTCGCCGTCGACGCGCCCTTCCCGCGCGGCGCCGCGTGGCGCGGCAGCGCGCGGCACGCGGCGCTGTGCGCCGACATCGCGGCGCGCGTGGCGGCCGCCGCGGAGCGGGCCGCATGACGTCGCGCGCGGCGCTGCGCATCGTGCCGCCGCTCGTCGTCGCGGCGCTGCTGCTCGCCGCCTGGCAGGCCTGGGTGACGGCGGCGGCCGTGCCCGCCTACATCGTGCCGTCGCCGCTCGCCGTGGCGCGCACACTCGTCACGGATCGCGCGTTGCTGCTGGCGTCGCTGGGCGTCACGCTGGGCGTGGCGTTGCAGGCGCTGGCCGTCGCGCTCGTCGTCGGCGTGCTCGTCGCGATCGCGTTCGCGCAGAGCCGCTGGATCGAGGCGTCGTTCTACCCGTACGCGGTGCTGCTGCAGGTGACGCCGATCGTCGCGATCGCGCCGTTGATCATCATCTGGGTCAAGGACACGCACGTTGCGCTGGTGCTGTGCGCGGCCGTCGTCGCGCTCTTTCCCGTCATCGCCAACACGACGCTGGGGCTGCGCAGCGTGGACCCCGGCTTGCGCGACCTGTTCCGGCTCAATCGCGCGACGCGCTGGCAGACGCTCACGCGCCTGGCGGTCCCCAGCGCGCTGCCGTATTTCTTCGGCGGCTTGCGGATCGCGACGGGACTCGCGCTGATCGGCGCCGTCGTCGCCGAATTCGTCGCGGGCACCGGCGGCCAGGGCGCGGGCCTCGCCTACCAGATCCTGATGGCAGGCCTCCAGCTCAACGTGCCGCGGCTCTTCGCGGCGCTGGTGCTGATCGCCGCGGCTGGCGTCGTGCTGTTCGTGGCCGTGTCGCTGGTTTCGCGGCTCGCGCTGCGCCACTGGCACGAAAGCGAGCTGGAATCCCGCTGATGTAGGGGCATGTCCGACAGACGTTGCGTTGCAGCATCGTTTAAGGTCGGGCGATGCGTCTTTCCCTCCGCTTCATCGTCCCGCTGCTGATCGCGCTGGCGCTGGCCGCCTATGCGACGGTGCCCCTGATCGACCGCCAGATGCTGTCGTGGTTCTCCCGCGACCTCGACGCACGCGCGGCGCTCATCGGCACGACCGCGTCGGACACGATCCAGGGCCTCGCCGCCGCCAACGACGCGCCGGGTCTGCAGGCCTACTTCAACCGCCTGACCACCGACGAACGCCTGTATGCGGTGGGGCTGTGCGCCGGCAACGACGCCAGGCCGGTGGCAACGCGCCTGTTCCCGCCGCAGCTCGATTGCCGCGAGTTCGCCACGCGCGCCAACACGCCGGGCCAACTGCTGCGCACCGAGCGCGGGCTGTTCCACGTCAACGTGCACGCGCTCGATACGCCGGGCGTCGCGCCGCCGCTGCTCGCACTGGTGCACGACATGACGTTCGCGGAGCGCCGCGGCGAGGACACGCGCCGCTACATGATGATGTTCTTCGTGGCGCTGGGTGTGGTCGTCGCGCTGATCACCGTGGCCATCGCGCAGATGTCGTGGCGCGGTTACCTCACCGGCCTGCGCGCGCTGTTGCGCGGCGAAGGCCTGCTGCGGCCATCGGGCGGCGTCGTCGTCCCCGAGCTCGCGCCCATCGCCGGCGACGTGCGCCAGCTGGTGCGCGACCTCGAGAGCCAGTACCGCCCGCGCGACGAGGCCCAGCTCACGTGGACGGAGGCGACGTTGCGCGGCGTGCTGCGCGGCGAGCTGCACGGCAACGACGTGATCGTCGTGTCCAATCGCGAGCCCTACATCCACGTGAAGACGGCAGAGGGCATCAAGATCCAGAACCCGGCCAGCGGCCTGGTCACCGCGCTGGAGCCGATCATGCGCGCGTGCTCCGGCACGTGGATCGCGCACGGCAGCGGCTCGGCCGACCGGGACACGGTGGACCGCTACGACCACGTGTCGGTGCCGCCGGAAGCGCCGGCCTATCGCATCCGCCGCATCTGGCTCAGCGACGAGGAGGAGACGGGCTACTACAGCGGCTTCGCCAACGAGGGGCTGTGGCCGCTGTGCCACATCGCACACGTGCGGCCCATCTTCCGCTCGTCGGACTTCGAGTACTACCGCACCGTCAACCAGCGCTTCGCCGACGCGGTGGCGCAGGAAGCGCAGCGCGACGACCCGATCGTGCTCGTGCAGGACTACCACTTCGCGCTCTTGCCGCGGATGATCCGCGAGCGGCTGCCGCGCGCGACGATCATCACGTTCTGGCACATCCCCTGGCCCAACCCGGAGGCGTTCGCCATCTGCCCGTGGCGCGACGAGCTGCTCGAGGGCCTGCTCGGCAGCAGCATCCTGGGCTTCCACACGCAGTTCCACTGCAACAACTTCCTCGACACCGTCGACCGCTTCGTCGAGGCGCGTGTCGACCGCGAGTCGTTCGCCGTCACGCGCCACGGCCAGCGCACCGAGGTGCACCGCTACCCGATCTCGATCGAGTGGCCGCCCGCCGCGATGCGCGGCCAGCCGTCGATCGACGAGGCGCGCGCACTCGTCCGCCAGCGGCTGGGCCTGCCACCGGATCATCGCATCGGCATCGGCATCGACCGGCTCGATTACACGAAGGGCATCCTGGAGCGCTTCCAGGCGGTGGGGCGGTTGCTGGAACTCGAGCCACAATGGGCCGGCAAGTTCTCGTTCGTGCAGATCGCGGCGCCCACGCGCGGGATGATCGGCGACTACCAGGACTATGCGGCGCGCGTGAAGGCGCTGGCGCACGAGATCAACACGCGCTACCCGCGCGCCAAGGTGCCGCCGATCATCCTGCTCGCCGAGCACCACGATACGCGCTCGGTCTACGAACATTTCCGCGCCGCCGACTTCTGCTTCGTGTCCAGCCTGCACGACGGCATGAACCTCGTCGCCAAGGAGTTCATCGCGGCGCGCGACGACGAGCGCGGCGTGCTGATCCTGTCGCAGTTCGCCGGCGCGTCGCGCGAGCTGCCGGAGGCGCTGGTGGTCAATCCCTACGACGCGGACCAGTGCGCCGCCGCGCTGCACGTCGCGCTGACGATGGACGACAACGAGCAGCGCGGTCGCATGCGACTGATGCGGGCGCTGGTGCGCGATTTCAACGTCTACCGCTGGGCCGGCCGCATGCTGATGGACGCGGCGATGATGCGCCAGCGCAACCGGCTCGCCGCACGCACGAGCCCCAAGCCCGTCCATGCCGATTGAAACTTCCGAGCGGCCGGAGGAGGCTGTCGCGGACCCGGCGCCGTCCGCCACGCACCGCGCGGAGCGCGCCGCGCCTAGGCCGGACGCCGCCACACGTCGCGGCGCGCCGCCGCCGCTGGACGCGCGGCGCGACGCGCTGTTCCTGGACATCGACGGCACGCTGCTCGACATCGCGCCCACGCCCGAGCGCGTGATCCTCGATCCCGCGCTCGCCGCGCTGCTGCCCGCGGTCCGCGCACGCCTCGGCGGCGCGCTGGCGCTCGTCACCGGCCGCGCGATCCGTGACACGGACCGCCTGTTCGGCGAGTTGCACCTCCCGGTCGCGGGCCAGCACGGCTGCGAGCGGCGCGATGCGGAAGGCGGCCTGCACCTGCACGCGCCCAAGGCCGCCACGCTGGCGCGGCTCAAGGTGCTGATGGCCGACTTCGCGTCGCGTCACGCCGGCCTGCTGCTGGAGGACAAGGGCTCGACGCTCGCCGTCCACTATCGCGGCGCGCCGCACCTCGCCTCGTACGTCCACCAGACGATGCGCGCGCAGACCGGCTTCGCGATGGCCGAGGGCTTCCAGCTGCAACCGGGCAAGCGCCTCGTCGAAGTGCGGCCCGGCAGCCGCGACAAGGGCACGGCCATCCGCGACTTCATGCTGGAGCCGCCGTTCCGGGGCCGCGTGCCGGTGTTCGTCGGCGACGACGTCACCGACGAGCACGGCTTCGCCGTCGTGCGCTCGCAGAAGGGCGTCGCGATCAAGGTCGGCGCGGGCAAGACGCTTGCAAACTACCGGTTGCCGGACGTCGCCGGCGTGCGCGCCTGGCTCGAGGCGCTGCGGCACTCATGAGCGCGCAACCCGACGCCACGGGCGTGCATCGATCCGCGACCGGCACACCCCGCCCCGCCGCCGCGCAGGCGACGCTCGACCTGGCGCTGATCGGCAACGGCCGCCTCGCGATGCTGGTCGATGCACGGGGCGCGATCGTCTGGGGCTGCTTCCCGCAGCTCGACGGCGACCCGGTGTTCAGCGCGCTGGTCGGCGGCGACGCGGGCCGCGTGCAGGGCCGCTACGCGATCGAGCTCGCGGACCTCGCGCACGTCGAGCAGGCGTACGAGCGCAACTCCGCGGTGCTGACGACGCGGCTCACCGACCATCACGGCGGCATCGTCGACGTCGTCGACTGCCTGCCGCGCTTTGCGCAGAACAACCGGCTGTTCCAGCCGATGCTGCACGTGCGGCAGGTGAAGCGCGTGGCGGGCTCGCCGCGGATCGTGATCGCGCTCGCGCCGACGTACGACTACGGCAAGCCTGCGCCGCCGCCGGCGCGCGGCTCCAACCACCTGCGCTACACGCTCGGCGCGCAGACGCTGCGGCTCACCACCGACGCGCCGCTCGCCGCCATCGCCGAGCACCAGCCCTTCCTGCTGCACGACGACGTCACGCTGCTGTTCGGCGCGGACGAGACCGTGGCCGAAGCGCCGCGCGAGCTGGGCCGCCGCTTCGTCGACGAGACGCTGCAGTGGTGGCGCACGTGGGTACGCCGGCTGGCGATCCCGTTCGAGTGGCAGGACGACGTGATTCGCGCGGCGATCACGCTCAAGATAAACGCCTGCGACGACACGGGCGCCATCGTCGCCGCCGTGACGACGTCCATCCCGGAGGCGGCGGACTCGGGCCGCAACTGGGACTACCGCTACTGCTGGCTGCGCGACGCCTACTTCGTCATCGAGGCGCTCAACCGCCTGAACGCGACGGACACGATGGAGGCTTACCTCCGCTACGTCGTCAACATCGCGGCCAACGGCGGCGACGCGCCGCTGCAGCCGATGTACCGGATCAGCGGCGATCCGTCGCTGCCCGAGATGACGGTGCCGGGCCTTGCCGGGTATCGCAACATGGGCCCGGTGCGCATCGGGAACGATGCGTGGCGGCAGGTCCAGAACGACGTCTACGGCTCGGCGGTGCTCGCCGGCACGCACGTGTTCTTCGACGCGCGTCTGCAGAACCGTGGCGACGCGTCGCTGTTCGCGCGGCTGGAACCGCTGGGCGAGCGCGCGTTCGCGCTGCACGCCGAACCCGACGCGGGCATCTGGGAATACCGCGGCCGGGCGCGCGTGCACACGTTCTCGGTGGTGATGTGCTGGGCCGCCTGCGACCGCCTGGCGCGGATCGCGCGGCGGCTGGGCCGCGCCGAGCGCGCGGACGCGTGGCAGGCGAAGGCAGACACGGTCGCGCGCTTCATCGACCGCGAGTGCTGGTCGCCGGAACGCAACGCCTTCGTCGGCGCCGTCGGCAGCACGGAGCTCGACGCGAGCCTGCTCCGGCTCATCGACGTCGGCTACGTGAAGCCGGACGATCCGCGCTACGTCGGCACCGTCGAGGCGATCGGCCGCGAACTGAAGCGCGGCGACTTCGTGTTCCGCTACCTGGAAAAGGACGACTTCGGCGTGCCGACCAATGCGTTCGTCGTCTGCACGTTCTGGTACGTGAACGCGCTGGCGGCCATCGGGCGCAAGGACGAGGCACGCGCGCTGTTCGAGCGGCTGCTCGCCGCGTGCAACCGCCATGGCCTGCTGGCCGAGCACCTGGATCCCGCCAGCGGCGAGCCCTGGGGCAACTTCGTGCAGACGTACAGCATGGTAGGCATCATCGAGGCGGCGATGCGCCTGTCGACGGCGTGGGAGGACGCGTTCTGAGCGTACGTCGCTGGCAGCGCGCGGCCGCGTTCTCGACCGCGCCTTGACGCTTCAGGTCGCGCGCGCCTGGTCGATCGCGTCCATCAGCGTCTGCACTTCCTGCGCGCCGGACACCGCGAGCTTCTCGCCGAAGATGAAGAACGGCACGCCGCCGACGCCCAGCGCCTGCGCGCGGCGCTCGCTCTCGCGGATCTCCGCGGCGCCGGCGTCGCCGTCCAGGTAGGCGCGCGCGGCGACGCCGTCGAGCCGCGCCTCCGCGGCGATGTCGGCGAGCACCGTGCGCGAGCCGATGTCGCGGCCCTCGACGAAGAACGCGGCGAACAACCGCTCGACGACGTCGCCGGCGTCCTCGCCCTGCCGCTGCGCCCACGCGATCAAGCGGTGCGCGTCGAGCGTGTTGGGCTGCACGGTGATGCGGTCGAACGCGAACGGGATGCCGACGCCCGCGCCCAGCGCCGCGATGCGCTCGTGCGCCGCACGCACGCGCTCGGCGCCCCCGAGCTTCGCGTCCATGTAAGGCTTGCGCGGGACGCCACCCTGCGGCACGTCGGGGCTCAACTCGAACGGATGCCAGCTGACGACCGGCTCGAGCTCGGGATTCGTCGATGCCAGGCCAGCCAGCGCGGCGTCGAGCCTGCGCTTGCCCACGTAGCACCAGGGGCAGACGACATCGGAAATCACGTCGATCGGGAAGGCCATAGCGGGTACTCCGCGGTTGGGTTGCTCGTCGTCGATTATGCGCGTTGGCCGATAATGGCCGCGGCTTCCACTCACCGTCCGCGCCACCGTGAATGTCCCGCAGCGTTACGCGATCTTCTGCCGCGTCGTCGACAACCACGGCGACGCCGGCGTGTGCTGGCGGCTTGCGCGGCTGCTCGTGGACGAACATGGGCTCGACGTCACGCTGTGGATCGACCACCGCCCGGCGCTGGCGGCGTTCGTGCCGGAAGCCGCGTCGGCACGCAGCGTTGCGGGTGTCGAGTTGCGCGAATGGGCCGACGCGGAAGCGCGCTGCGACGACGCGCCCGACGTCGTCGTCGAGGCCTTCGGCTGTGGCTTGCCCGCGGCCGTGCTCGACGCGCTCGAACGCCGTCGCCACGTGTGGCTCGTGCTCGAATACCTGTCCGCCGAAGCGTGGGTGGACGGCTTCCACGGGCTGCCGTCGCCGCATCCATCGCGGCCGCTGACGCGCTGGTTCTTCTTTCCCGGCTTCACGGCGGCCACCGGGGGCTTGTTGCGCGAGCGGGCGATCGATCCTTCGCGCGTCGTGCCACTGGCGATGGATGCGCTTGAGGTGACGCTGTTCACGTATGAAAATCCCGCGCTCGCGGGACTGCTGGAGGCGTGGCGGCGCTCGCCATCGCCCGTGCGCGTGGCGGTGCCGGAGCGCGTGGCGACAGCTACGCTGACGCGATGGCTCGGCGAGGCGCCGGGGCCCGCGGGCCGCGAGCACGTGCGCGATGCGCTCGCGCTGCGCGTGCTGTCGTGGACCGATCAACGCGGCTTCGATGCGCAACTCGCGGGTTCGGCCTTCAACATCGTCCGCGGCGAGGACTCCTTCGTCCGCGCGCAATGGGCCGCGCGGCCCTTCCTGTGGCACATCTACCGGCAGGATGGCGAAGCGCATCGCGTGAAGCTCGACGCGTTCCTGGCGCGCTACCTGGATCCGGCGCCGGCCGCCGTGGCGGACTCCACGCGCGCACTGTGGATCGCATTCGACCGCGAGGACGCAGCAGCGGCCGCCGCCGCGTGGCCGGCGTTCGCGGCCGCGTTACCCGTCGCCGCCACGCATGCCCGGGCGTGGGCCGAGCGGCTCGCCGCCTTGCCCGAGCAGGCGGGCGCCTTGGTCGAGTTCGCCAAAAAGCGCTATAATTGAGGGCTTTGCAAAATTCACCCGGCTTGGCCGGACGCCCCCCGCCACGCGGCTGGCGTCGTCCCGAGCCCTCAAGCAACGGACGGAACCGCAATGAAAATCGCTCAGGAAGTGCGCGCCGGCAACGTGATCATGGTCGGCAAGGATCCGATGGTCGTGCAGAAGGCCGAGTTCACGAAGTCGGGCCGCAACGCGTCGGTGGTCAAGATGAAGCTCAAGAACCTGCTCTCGAGCGGCGGCACGGAAACCGTGTACCGCGCCGACGAGAAGTTCGAGACGGTGCAGCTCGAAAAGAAGGAAGTCACGTACTCGTACTTCGCGGACCCCATGTACGTGTTCATGGACGGCGACTTCAACCAGTACGACGTCGAGAAGGAAAACATGGAAGACGCACTGCCCTACATCGAGGACGGGCTCGCCTGCGAGCTGACGTTCTACGAAGGCCGCGCCATCTCCGTCGAGCTGCCCAACACCGTCGTGCGCGAGATCACGTACACGGAGCCGGCGGTCAAGGGCGACACGTCGGGCAAGGTGACGAAGCCGGCCAAGATCTCGTCGGGCTTCGAAGTCGGCGTGCCGCTGTTCGTCAACACCGGCGACAAGGTCGAGATCGACACGCGCACGGGCGAATATCGCCGTCGCGTCTGATCGGCGGCACGCTCGCGCCCAAGGGGGCGGCTCCGCGAGGGGCCGCCCCTTTTCAATTGGAGTCAAAGTAATTGGGGTCACAAAGTAATTGGGGTCACAAAGCAAAGTAATTGGGGTCAGACTTCCCGCTGTCACCGCATCGACGTTCTCACGTCCGTCCACGGGAAATGGAGTCTGACCCCAATTACTTACCCAAATTACTTGCCTGACCCCAAGTACTTGAGGGCGAGGTCGACGCGCGCGGCGCTGCCGTCCTTCGGCGCGTCCTTGCGCGGGGCGGTGACGATGAAGAGCCGCTCGCTCGCCACGCCACGCGCGACGAGCGCGTCCTTCGCGGCCTGGGCGCGCCGCACCGCCAGCGCGGCGAGGTCCTCGGGACCGGCCTTCGCGTGGTCGTACAGCATCGTCTCCATGTCGGCCGGCGGCACGTCCTTCAGCATCCCGATGAAGTTGCGCGGGCGCTGGTCGATCGGCGCGTCCTTGTAGACCGCCGTCAGGTAGCGCACGCGCTCGTCGGGCGTGACGACGACCGCGGCGGGATCCGGCACCGCGGTGCCTGCGGCCGTCAACGCCTTCACCTTGGCCGCGCGCAACTGGGCCTCGACGGCCGCGTGGCGCAGCGCCTCCGCGTCCGCCTTCGCGTCGACGCTGCCGGTGAGTTCCACGCGCAGCGCGGGCCGCGCGTCCAGCGCCTTGCCGAGCTTGTCGAGCTTGGCCATCGCCGCCGGCGACAGCACGGCGCTGCCCGGCGCGAATTCGAGCCACGACAGCTCCTCGCCGCCGCCGAACGCGGCGCCCAGCAGCGCGAACGGCGACGTCACCGCCTTCGTCAGCAGGTTCACGATCACCTGGATGATGAGCCCGCCGACCGAGAACTTCGGGTCGTCGAGCGAGCCCGAGATCGGCAGCTCGATGTCGATGACGCCGTGCACGTCCTTGAGCAGCGACGCGGCGAGCAGCACCGGCAGCTTGGTCGCCGTCGGGCTGTCGACGTGCGGGCCGAACGTCAGCTGGTCGAGCACGAGCCGGTTGGTGGCCGCGAGCTTGCGGTTCTCCACCTTGTAATGGACGTCGAACGCGAGCTTGCCGCGCGTGATGCCATAGCCGGCGTATTTGGTCGAGTACGGCGACAGCGGCGGCAGCTCGATGTCGCGCGCCTTGCCGGTGATGTCCAGCACCAGGTCCTTGGCCAGCGGATTGATGCGGCCGCTGATTTCCACCGGCGCGCTGCCGTCCACCTTGGCCGTCACCGTCACGTCGCCGGCTTCGCGCGCCGACATCGCGCCGATGCTGCCGGTGAAATCGGTCAGGTGCGCCGTGTAGTTGGGCTTGATGTAGAAGTCCGAGTACTGGACTTCGCCGCGCGCAAGCTCGATCCGGCCGATGGTCAGCGGAAACGACGTGCCGCTCACGGTGCCGGGCTTGGCGGCCCCGGCGCTTGCACCCGCGGTCGGGCCCGGGGTCGAGGTTGCGGATGCGGGCGCCGGGCGCGCGGCCGCGACCGGCGCCACCGGCTTCGGCGGCGCGCCCTCGGCGCTGCCCGCGTCGGCGCTCGGCGCCGCCTCCGGCTTCAGCAGGCGCACGAAGTTGAGGCTCGCGTCGTCGTAGACGATCACGCGCGCGAAGAAGTCGGACAGCGCGATGGTGCCGACGTTGACCGCCGGGGGCTCGCTGACGAAATCCACCGCCGACAGCTTGAGCGTCTTCCAGCGCGCGAGCTCGGACGACGTCGGCCGGTCGAGCGCATTGAAATCCGTGACGGTGACGTCGCCGTTCCAGCGCACGCGCGAGGCGGCGCGCTCGTCGGGGGAGCCGAACGCCAGGTTGCCGCTGGCGCCGAACAGGCCGTCGGTGACGGTCACGTCCACGTAAGGGTCGAGATAGGGCTGCAGCGTGGCAAGCCGCAGGCGCTCGGCGCTGATCTTCCACTGCGCGCTCACCGGACTCGTCGTCAGCGTGCCGTCGAGCGCCAGCGCGCCCGCGTCGCCGACCTTCGCGCGCAGGCTGACGTTGGCCGGCTTCGCGCGCGCGTTCGACAGGTTGTCGGCGCTGGCGTCGACGTTCGACAGGTGCAACGCAACGGCCGGCTTGGGCACGCGATCGTCGACGTCGATGGTGTAGCGCTCCATCCGCGTGCGCTTGATGACGACGGCCCACGCATCGCCACCCGCGGGTGCGTCCTTAGCCGCTGCGGCCGGCGTGGGCGCGGGGGTGACGTCCGCGGTCTTCAGGATGCGCGCAAAGTTGAGCGCGCCGTCGGCCTCGCGGCGCAACATCATCGTGCCGTTGCCCGTCGTCATCGACGCGATGTCCAGCGTGCGCTTCGTCGCGTCGAGCGCGACGCCGTCGAGCTCGAGCTTCGGAATGCGCCACAGCGGGTCGCGTTCGCCGGGCAGCGCCATCCGCGCGTCCGTGATCGCCGCCTTGCCGTTCGCGAGGACAAAGCGGCGGCCCTGCCCCGCGGGCGCCGTCTCGAAGTCCGCGTCGACGTCCGCGTTACCGCTCTGCACGACGAGGTTGAGCCCCTCGGCGTAGTAGGGATAGAGCTTGCCGAGCGCCACCTTGCGGATGCCGAAGCGCCCTTTGGCGTCGAGCGTCGCCGGCAGCAGGTCCAGCTCCGCGTTGGCGCCCGAGCCCACGTCGCTGTCGAACGCCACGCGCACGTGCGCCGGGCGGTCCGCGCGCGTCGACAGGTCGGTGGCGTCGACCGTCAGCGCCGTCACGTTGGCGCGGAACGCCGGCTTCACGGCGTCGTCCGCGACAGTAACCGTGCCGCCTTCGATGCGCGCACGCTCCACGTCGAGTTGCCACGCGGCCGACGGCGTCGCGGGCGGGGTCTTGCTGGCCGGCACCGGTGCCGCCGACTCCACGAGCGGATCGGCAAGGTTCAAGCTGCCGTCCGCCGCGCGGCGCACGTCCAGCGACGGCGCCTTCAGCGTCAGCGCGTCGATGACCACGTGATGATTGACGAGGTCGAGCCGCGCGACGTGCGCGGTCGCCTGGTCGAACCCGACGAGCTTCTGGCCGTTGGGGCGCACGAACGCCGCGCGCGCGACGGTGACTTCGCCGGACAGCCACAGCGAGCGCGTCTGCGCGGCGCCGTCGGTGAAGATGAGCTTCATGCGCGTCGTCAGCGTGCCGGACGCAAGCTTCCCGCGCAGCTTCACCGGCAGGTAGGCGACGTACTCCGGCAGCGACACGCCGTCGAGGTTGATCTCGAGCGCGGCGTCGCGCTCGGCGGCGAACGGCGTCGTGATGCCGGTCAGCGCGAACGCGCTGCCGTTGATCTTCGCCGCCGCCTGCGGCGTCACCTTGATCTTCGTCTGGTAATCGAGGCTCGACAGGAAGGGGATGCCGATCGTCAGGTCGCGCACCTCATGCGTGCGGTGCGCCGGCTCGTCGGCGAAGTCGATCGCGCCATCGACGAGCTGGATGTTGTTGAGCGAAAAACGCGTCGGCGGCGACGGCGGGCCGCCGAGCCATTCGTCGACGAGATCCTGGATGCTGTACGTGCCGTCGGCGTTGCGGGTCAGCGCGAGCGTGGGCCGGGTCAGCTTCAGGTGGTCGACCACCGGCGCCCAGTGCCACAGCGACGCGATCGAGAACTGCGCCTCCAGCGCCTCGAACGCGAGCAGCGGCTTGGCGTTGGCGCCCGCCTTGGCCGCCGCGCCCACGATGCCGCCCTTGATCTCGGCTTCGAGCGTCAGCGGGTTGAAGCGCACTTGGGTAACGGTGACCGGGCGGTGCAGGGCCTCCGCGAGCTTCGTCTCGATCAGGTGCTTCGCCAGCACGGGCACGCCCAGCCACGCTGCAAGGAGCAGCAGCACGACAATCCCTGCGCACCACGCAAGCCTGCGCAGCCAGCGGCGCGGGGGGCGAGCGGGCGCGAGTGCCGCATCGGCATTCACGACGCGCACCTCCGTTCGCGGCCACCAGGTCCTTCAGTCATGCCCCATTCTAGCCGCGCTAAAAGACGACGGCCGCATGCCCGCATGCGCGGCCGTCGACCGGTGCGGCAACTGGCAGGGCCCCTGAGGCGCGGGCCCTTCCTGGATCAGCGTTGCTGGCGCGCCTTCTTGTCCGCATCCTCGGCGGCCTGCTGCACGTCGCCCACCGTCTTCTGCGTCTTGCCTTCGACCTGCTTGGCCACGCCCTTGACCTGCTGTTCCGGACTGTCGATGACCTCGCCGAACTTCTGTTGCACCTTGCCGGCGATGTCCTTGGCCGTGCCCTTGACCTGGTTCTCGTTCATGCCTGTCTCCGTTGGGGGTTGGCGGGTAGGTCCGCGGATCCAAGTCTCCGCTCGTCGCGTTCGCCGCGCAGCACGCGGATTGCGCATGTTCGTGTAGGACCTGCGGAAGGCGCGCATTGACGCTGCGCCCACCGCGACTAGAATGGCGCGCACCCGCATCACGCCTGTCCACGATGGCCACCCGCACGAAGGAAGAAGCCGAAGCGATGGCGGACGCCATCCTCGCCGCGCACCGCGCCGCCGACAACGGGCCCGCGGGATCGCGCGCCAACCCGCGGCCCGCACGCTGGACCGCGTTCCTGATCGCGGGCTTCGTGGCAGGTGGACTCGCCGCCGTATTGCCTGCGCACAGCTTCATCCTCGGCGGCATCGTCGGCATGGCCATCGCCGGCGTTGTCGCATTCCTCGCCTCGCGCCTCGATCCCTGAGCGGCCTCCCGCGGCCCGGCGCTGCGTCATCGCGGTGCGAACCGAGCCTCCACTCGGTGCGCCGCACCATCCACGAGCCCCGTATCACCCCGGGTTCCTTGCGTTAACCCGTTGATTCGGCAGCAATCGCTGGCTGACGTTCCGCTGGCATCCCGCTTGCTAGTATTCCAACTAGTATACAAGCGACCCTCGAATGCCCGCTTCTTACCCGCTCACGCTCCCCGCGCTCCGCGACGCGCTGCACCGGCGCGCGTGGACGCCCACGACGCTCGTGGAGCACTGGCTCGCGCGGCCGGAGGCGGAGCGCGCGACGCCGGTGTGGATCGCGACGGTCGATGCCGACGTGCTGCGCCGACGCGCGGCCGACCTGGATCGCGAACTCGCCGCCGATCCCGACGCCGCGTTGCGCAAGCCGCTGTTCGGCGCGCTGTACGCGGTGAAGGACAACATCGACGTCGCGGGCCTGCCGACGACGGCCGCCTGCCCCGCATTCGCGTACGCGGCGAGCGCGTCGGCCACCGTGGTCGCGCGCCTCGCCGCCGCCGGCGCGCTGTGCGTCGGCAAGACCAACCTGGACCAGTTCGCCACGGGCCTCGTCGGCACGCGCTCGCCTTATGGCGCGGTGCCCAACGCATTCGACGCGACGCTGATCTCCGGCGGCTCGAGCTCGGGCTCCGCCGTCGCGGTGGCGCGGGGACTCGTGCACTTCTCGCTCGGCACGGATACCGCGGGTTCGGGCCGCGTGCCCGCGGGCCTCAACAACATCGTCGGGCTCAAGCCGACGCGCGGCGCGCTGTCCACGCGCGGCGTCGTGCCTGCGTGCCGTTCGCTCGACTGCGTGTCGATCTTCGCGCTGACGGTGGCCGATGCGGTGCGCGTGCTCGACGTCGCCGCCGACGCGCCGCGCGGAACCGCGGATGCGACGCGGCTCGACGGCCCCTTCCGCTTCGCCGTTCCGGCCGCGCGCTACCTCGAGTTCTACGGCGACCGCGCAGCCGCCGACGCGTTCGTCGCGGCCGTCGCGCGCTTCCAGGCGCTGGGCGGCATTCCCGTGGAGATCGACTTCGCGCCGTGGCGCGCCGTCGCGGCAATGCTGTACGAAGGCGCGCCGGTCGCCGAGCGCCACGCGGGCATCCGCGCGTTCTTCGATGCGCACGAGGCGGATGTCGACCCCACCGTGCGCACGATCATCGCGCAGGGCCGCCGCTATTCGGCCACCGACGCCTATGTGGCCGCGGCCGCGCTCGACGCGGCGCGCGAGCGCCTGGCGCCGCTGTGGTCCACGTTCGACGTGCTCGTCGTGCCGACGGCGCCCACCGTCTACACGCACGCCGCCGTGGCCGCGGACCCGATCGAGACCAACCGCCGCATGGGCACGTACACCAACTTCGTGAACCTGCTCGACCTCGCGGCGCTCGCCGTGCCCACGGCGATGCGCGCCGACGGCCTGCCCGCCGGCATCACGCTGATCGCGCCCGCGGGCCACGACCACGCGCTCGCGCGCCTCGGCGCACGCATCCATGCCGATGCCGGCGTGCCGCTCGGCGCCACCGGCACGCCGCAGCCGCCCGCCACGCAACCCGCGGCCGACGCCACCCGCGCGGATACCCCGACGCCGCACGTCGACGTCGTGGTCGTCGGTGCGCACCTGTCCGGCCTGCCGCTCAACCGCGAGCTCGTCGCGTGCGGCGCCGAGCTCGTGCGCGCGACGCGCACGGCGCCGGTCTACCGCCTGTACGCCTTGCCCGGCACGCGGCCGCCCAAGCCGGGACTCGTGCGCGTCGCCGAAGGCGGCGCACCGATCGACGTCGAGGTGTGGACGATGCCGCTCGCGTCGTTCGGCGCCTTCGTCAAGGGCGTCCCCTCGCCGCTGTCGATCGGCAGCGTGCAACTCGACGACGGCAGCGCCGCGCACGGCTTCCTGTGCGAAGCGGTCGCCGTCGCGGGTGCCGAGGACATCTCGCGCTTCGGTGGCTGGCGCCGCTATCTCGCCGAACGCATTCCCGCCTGATCCCATCAACCCGCCCCCGGAGACTTCCATGCGCGACCACGCAAACCGTTCCCCCGCCGCCGCTCCCCTCGATCGCACGCGCCGCCGCTTGGTCGGCGCCGCCGCCGGCAGCGGCGCGCTCGCCGCATTGGGCATGCCTTCGCTCGCACGCGCGCAGGCGGCGCCGAAGATCCGCATCGGCTACTGGCCGATCGCCTCGGGCCTGCCGCTGTACGTCGCCGTCGAGAAGGGCTACTTCAAGGAAGCCGGGCTCGACGTCGAGGCGATCAAGTTCGCCGGCGCGCAGCAGGTGATGGAAGCGATGCTGTCGGGCCGCGCCGACGGGAGCGCCAACGGCACCGGTTCGGCCAACCTCGCGATCGGCGAGATCGCGCAGCCGGGCCTGTTCAAGATCTTCTGCACCAACCCGTCCAACGCGAAGTACGTGCTCGACGAGTTCATCGTCGCCAAGGACGCGCCGTACAAGGCGATCGCCGAGCTGTCCGGCAAGAAGGTCGCGTCCGGCCCCGGCATCCAGAACGTCACGCTCGCCAAGACGGTGCTCGAGCGCGCGGGCGCCAAGGGCGCGAGCGTCACCGAGCTGCCCATCGGCCAGCACGTCGCGGCCATCGCGGCCGGCCAGGTGGATGCGTGCTACACGCTGGAACCCACCGGCACCGTAGGCCGCATGAACGGCACGACGCGGACGCTGGAAGCGGGCGTCATCGCGCACTACGTGCTGGGCGACCCGATGGCGCCCTGGCACGGCGGCTCGGCCAGCCTCACGACCGACTTCATCAAGAAGTACCCCGACGCGACCAAGAAGTACATGGCCGCGTACTTCAAGGGCGTGGACCTCGTGCGCAGCAATCCCGACGAGGCGCGCAAGTTCATGAAGGGCTACACGGCGATCGAAGGGCCGCTGACGAGCGAGGTGCCGCTGGCTGCGTACATGAAGTACAGCGAAGCGACGCCGGAGTCGATCGCCTACTTCCAGAAGTTCTTCGACCTCTTCACCGAAAAGGGCATCTTCGACAAGAAGGTCGTCGTCGCGGATCTCATCTACAAGGGATGACCATGGCCCAGACCCTTTCCACTACGCGGCCGGCCCCGTGGGCGGCGGCCGCACCCAAGGAGACGGCTGCGCCGCCGCGCAAGCCGCACTGGCAGCGGCTGCTCCCGTTCGTGGGACCGCTGGTGCTGTTCGTCATCTGGGACCTGGTCGTGCGCGCGGGCTTCATCAAGCCCATCCTGCTGCCGACGCCGCTCGCGACGCTGCAAACGCTCGTCACCGGGTTGTTCGGCGGGCCGCTGATGACCGACTTCCTGGTCACCGTGTGGCGCACCGTGCAGGCCTTCGTCATCGCGACGGTGCTCGGCGTGCCGCTGGGCATCCTGCTCGGCAGCAACGAGAAGGCCTATCGCAGCGTCGAGTTCCTGATCGACTTCTTCCGCTCGACGCCGTCGTCCGCGCTGATCCCGCTGTTCCTGCTGATCTTCGGCGTGTCCGACATCAACAAGGTGGCCATCGCCGCGTTCGGCGCGCTGCTGATCGTCGTGTTCAACAGCGCCTATGGCGTGATCAATGCGCGCAAGCAGCGCGTGATGGCCGCCAAGGTGATGGGCGCATCGCGCTGGCGCATCTTCCGCGACGTGCTCGTCTGGGAGTCGCTGCAGCCCACGTTCGTCGGCTTGCGCAGCGCGGTGTCGATGGCGCTGGTCATCGTGATCGTCGCCGAGATGTTCATCGGCTCCGATACGGGCCTCGGCCACCGCATCATCGACGCGCAGCAGGTGCTGAACGTCAAGACGATGTACGCGGCGATCCTGGCCGCCGGCATCCTGGGTTATGCGCTCAACATCCTGTTCCTCTACACGGAACGCCGCATCGTCCACTGGAGCGGGAGATAACCATGCGCGTCCTCAATGCATCGCCGGTAGCCGACGTCCCCGCGCCCGCGTTCGTGCCTGGCCCACCCGGCACCGCGATCACGATCCGCGGCCTCACCAAGTTCTTCGCCGGCTGGCCGCTGTACCAGGATTTCGACCTCGACATCCCGAAGCACAAGATCGTGTCGGTGTTCGGGCCCAACGGCTGCGGCAAGTCGACGCTGATCAACATGATCGCGGGGCTCATTCCCATCGACGGCGGCCAGATCCTGTTCGACGGCAAGTCGCTGGCCGACACCAAGATCGGCTACGTGTTCCAGAACTACCGCGAGGCGATGTTCCCGTGGATGCGCACGATCGACAACATCGCCTACCCGCTGGTCATCGAAGGCCGCTCGAAGCCGGAGCTGGACCGGCGGATGGAAGAGCTCGTCGCGTCGTTCGACGTCAAGTTCGACCTGAACCGCTATCCTTACGAGCTGTCGGGCGGCCAGCAGCAGACGGCGTCGATCATGCGCGCGCTGGCGCCCAACCCCGAGGTGCTGTTCCTCGACGAGCCGTTCTCGGCGCTGGATTTCGAGATGACGCTGTTCATCCGCGAGAAGCTGCAGGAGGTGTTCATGCAGACGGGCACGACGATGATGCTGGTGTCGCACGATTTGGAGGAAGCGGTCTACCTCGCCGACGAGGTGCTGCTGCTCACCAAGCGGCCGACGTCGGTGGCGGAAATCCTGCGTTACGGCGACCCGCGCCCGCGCACGGTGGCCACGCTCACCGAGCCGTCGTTCATCCACGCCAAGAAGCGCAGTCTGGAGATCTTCCAGCGCGAGGTGCGGCGGTGACGGACAGCGAAATCGCCGCGTACGTCGATGCGGCATCCGTCGCGCAGGACCTCGCGCTTGACGCCGAGGTCCGCGCGCGCGTGCTGGCCCAATTCACGCTGATACAGTCCATCGCCGCGCCGGTGCTCGCGGCCACGGTGCCCGTCGACGTCGATCCCGCCAACGTGTTCCGGCCGTGAGTGCAGGTGCCGCCGCGCCGGGGGGCGCGCCGCCGGCGGTTCCGCGCTCGGCCGTCGCCATCGCCGCGGCCATCCGCGCGGGCACGCTGACGGCGCGCGCCGTCGCCGAGGCGACGCTCGCTTCGATCGCGCGGATCGATCCGGCGCTCAACAGCTTCGTCAGCGTCACCGCGGAGCGCGCGCGCGCCGAAGCGGACGCGATCGACGCGCGCCGTGCGTGCGGCGAGGCGCTGCCACCGCTCGCCGGCGTACCGTATGCGGCCAAGAACCTGCTGGACGTCGCCGGCCTGGCCACGCTCGCCGGCTCGAAGGTGAACGCGTCACATCCACCGGCCGCCGCGGACGCGGCGCTGGTCGCGCGGATGCACGCGGCCGGCGGCGTGCTGGTCGGCACGCTGGCGATGGACGAATACGCCTACGGCTTCACGACCGAGAACTCGCATTACGGTCCGACGCGCAATCCGCACGACACCGCGCGCACGGCCGGCGGTTCGTCGGGCGGCTGCGGCGCCGCCGTCGCCGCGCGGCTCGTGCCGCTGGCACTGGGTTCCGACACCAACGGCTCCATCCGCGTGCCGTCGTCGCTGTGCGGCATCTGGGGACTGAAGCCCACGTTCGGGCGGCTGCCGCGCACCGGCAGCTATCCGTTCGTGGCGAGCCTCGATCACCTCGGTCCGTTCGCGGCGACGCTCGACGACCTCGCCGCCGCCTACGAGGCACTGCAAGGCCCCGACGCCGAAGACCCCGCGTGCGCACAACGCCCGCTGGAAAGCGTGCAGGCCAGCCTCGGCGCCGGTACAGGCGGCCTGCGCATCGCACGGCTCGGTGGTTACTTCGATGAAGCGCTGACGCCCGCTGCGCGCGAGGCCGTGGAACGCACGTGCGCGGCGCTGGGTGTCGCGCGCACCGTCACGCTGCCTTCCGCTGCGCTCGGCCGCGCTGCCGCCTTCGTCATCACCGGCAGCGAAGGCGGCGCGTTGCACCTCCCTGACCTGCGCACGCGCTACGACGATTTCGAGCCGCTGTCGCGCGACCGCCTGGTGGCCGGTGCGCTGATGCCCGCGGCCTGGTACGTGCAGGCGCAGCGCGTGCGCGAGCTGTGGCGGCGCGAAGTGGCGGAGCTGTTCCGCGACGTCGACGTGCTCATCGCCGCGGCAACACCGTGCCCCGCCACGCCGCTCGGCACCGAATGGTTCGAGATCGGCGGCCGCCGCCTGCCGTTGCGCCCGAGCATGGGCGTGCTGACGCAGCCGATCTCCTGCATCGGGCTCCCGGTGATCGCGGCGCCCGTCGCGCCGCCCGGGGCATTGCCCATCGGCGTGCAACTGATTGCCGCACCGTGGCGTGAGGACTTATGCTTTCGCGTCGCCGCGGCGCTGGCCGCGAGCGGCGTCGCCGTCGCGGCGATGCCCGCGATGCACGCCTGACCAACGATGAGCTCGCTCGCCGCCCCTCGTCCCACCCGCGCAAGCGCATCGCCCGAGCGTTCGCTGGCCGAGGTCGCGTACGAGAAATTGAAGGCGAGCATCTTCGACTTCGAGCTGCTCCCGGGCGACCGCTTTTCCGAGACCGAGATCGCCGAGCGGCTGTCGATGAGCCGCACGCCGGTGCGCGACGCGCTGTACCGGCTGGAACGCGAAGGCTACCTGCAGGTGCACCTGCGCGTGGGCTGGAGCGTGCGGCCGTTCGACTTCGAGCAGTTCGAGAACTTCTACGACCTGCGCTGGATCCTGGAACAGGCGTCGGTGACGCGGCTGTGCGAGATGCAGGACCGCGACGCGCTGGAGACGCTGAAGCGCATCTGGCTCGTGTCCGCCGCCGAGCGCCTGGTCGACGCCAAGCAGGTGTCCGCGTTGGACGAAGCCTTCCACTCGACGCTCGTCGCCTGCGCCGGCAATCCGGAAGTGGCGCGTTGCCATCGTGAAGTGACGGAGCGCATCCGCATCATCCGCCGCCTGGACTTCACGCAGCCTTACCGCATCGACAAGACCTACGACGAGCACGCGCAGATCCTGCGCGCGATCATTCGGCGGCGTGCCGACGAGGCGAACCGGCTCTTGCGTTCGCACATCGATGCCAGCAAGGCCGAGGTACGCAAGATCACGCTGCACCGGTTGTTCACGGCGCGGGGCGTGGTGGGCTGACGCCCGGTCGTCGCGTCACTGGCAGCGCGTGCCCGGCGGCGCGAAGATTTCCCGTTCCAGGTTCTTCGATCCCGAATGGCCGTTGATCGTGAACGCGAAGACGGCATGCGCGCCATCCGCGAACGTCAGCGTGGCGCTGCCCACGGGATCGCCTTGCAGCTTGGAGGGGTCCCAAACCGCGCTGTACGGCGACCCCCTGACGGTATACGGAGTCCCCGTGTACACGCCCGGCGCCGTCTTGTTGGCGCCCACGACGAACCACGTGGGCTTGCCGTCGAGACCGAACGTGAACCAGGTGGCGAAGATGATGTCGCCCTGGTGCGCGAAGTTGATGCCCCAGCCGGACTCGGTGCCGCCGGCCGCCCACCACATGTCCTGGTAGTTGGTCGCCGATTCGAGACTCGAGCCCGAGTTCCAGGTGCATATGGGCTGCGGCTGCGCGAACACCTCGCGCGTGATCGCCTTCACGCGCGCTTGCCCGTTGATCGTGAACGCGAACTGCGCATGGTCGGCGTCCGTAAACGTCAACGTGACGCTGCCCACGGCCGAGCCGCCGAGCTTGGCCGGATCCCAGGCCACGTTGTACGGCGAACCCGCGACCGTATACGGAGTCCCGCTGTAGACGCCCGGCGCGGTACGCTCGGCCCCGACCACGAACCACGTCGGGTCGCCGTCGCTGCCGAACGTGAACCACGTCGCGAAGATCGTGTCGCCCTGGTGCGCGAAATTGATACCCCAGCCCGACTCCGACTCCGCGGGCGACGCCCACCACATCCCTTCGTAGTTCGTTGCCGCGCCCGTGGGTGCGGTCGTGAATGCGTGGCTCGCCCCGGCCAGGTTCGTCGCGACGGCGGGCACGGTGGCCCCCGTCTCGCCGAGTTCCGAAACGCCGTCGAGCGGCAGCGACGAATACTCGAGAAACGCGACGTCCGCGAAATTGACCGCGCCCGAGGTCGTCGAGAGCGAGCCGTTGGGCATCACGTAGTCGGGCGTGACGACGCCGAGCGCCGCGAAGCCGGTGGACCCGATGAGGATGCGCTTGCCGGACGTGGCACAGGTGGGCAGGTTGGCGGCGAACGTGTACGTGGTCCAGGTGCCCGCGGCGGACCTGAAGCGCATCTGCTGGCCCGACCACAGGTTTTCGCTCGCGTCGCAGTCGCTGGCGCCGTGATCGCGGATCTCGACGTACTGCACGCTGCCGTCGGCGTTCGAGTAGAGCGCATCGATGTGGAACGTGCCCGGCAGCGCGGACGCGAAGGCGGGAAGAAGCGCGACCAGCGCGGCCAGCCCGAGCGACGGAATGCGAACGTTCATCGACCCTCCCCGGGGCATGAACCATCGACGTGGCAAGACGATGCGACGTGGCATCGCCGCTGTCAACCGTCCCGCGCTGGCGCGCGCCGAAGGTGCGACTATTCGACACGCCGCTGCGGATTCTACGATCTCGACATGACCGATGCTGCCCGCAATGCCCGCGGTTGGCTCGCACCCGCCCTGGTGATGGCGGTGATCGCCGTGGCGTTCGTCGCCACGCTGATCGTCGCGACCGCGCGCAAGCCGCCAGAGGCGGACTGGCTTGCGCGGAGGATAGGCGAGCTGTCGCGCGATGCGCCGGCAAGCCCGCCGCGCTCGATCGTCGCGACGCGCTATCGCGGAGAGCCCGTGTATTACATTCCGCGGCGTTGCTGCGACTTTCCCGGCGAGCTCTATTCGGCCGACGGCCGGCTGCTGTGCAACCCCGACGGCGGATTCATCGGCAAGGACGAGCGCTGCGCGGACTTCCAGCCGCCTGGGCCGGAGCCGAAGCTCGTGTGGGTCGACCCGCGTCCGTAAACCTGGGGCGTCCATTCGCGATCCAAAGCCGGCGGCATCCAGACATGCGGCCGCCGGCAGGCGGTTGGCGGCCCTGTCGTGCCATTGGCGAACCGCGCCGGCGATTCGTCGCAATGCGCAGCGCGCGCCTGCACGCCTGGGCAAACTTCACGCCCTGCTTGACCGGAGAGCTGCCGTGCTGACACACATTCCGAACTGGGTGTTCGCCCTCTTGGCCGGCCTTGTCGTGCTGGGATTCGTGCAATCGCGCCGGCGCGAGGTCACCCCGTCGGTTTCGCTGGCGCTGAGCGTTGGACTCGCTGCGTATTCGCTGTGGGGTGTCGTGAGCGCGTTCGCGGGCGCGGTGCTGCCACTGGTCGGCTGGGCCGCCGGAATGGGGCTGGCCTTGACGGTGGCGTCTCGCGCGCTCGCGCCAAAAGGCGTCGTCTACCTGGCTGAGCGCGGGCGCGTCATCATCCCCGGAAGCTGGTTGCCCATGGCGCTGATCCTGGGAATCTTCGCCGTGAAATTCTGGCTGGGCTACGCGGCTGGCACAGGCGCTCCGGTCTCACCGCAGAGTGCGATAGCGGTCGTCGCGGGTGCGCTGCTCGGCGTGCTGAGCGGCGGATTTGCCGTGCGCGGCCTGACGATCTGGCGGTCGTGGAAGACCGCGCTGGCTCGTTGACGGTGCCCGCTGAGTTGGGTCGTGCGCCTTGCAGCAAAGAAAACGGCCTCGCGATGAGGCCGCCTTTCGCTGATTGGTGGAGGTGGGCGGAATCGAACCGCCGTCCGGAAGACCTCTACAGTCGGGACTACATGCTTAGTCGCGTCATTGTGCTCTCACCGAAGACCCGTTGACGGACAGACGGATCACCAGCCAGCCACCTTGCTTTAGCGCCTCGCCCAAGCGGCCCGGGCGGACGCGATCACTCTAGATGTCCTTGCCGTGAACGAGGCTGTTGCCAGCCCAACTCACCCGGTCCGAGTGCAAACCGGTGCAAGGTCCGGCGGGCTTAAGCCGCCAGAGCGTACGTTTCGTCGTTCGCAGTTAAGTTTGCGATTGCTCGAGTTTTACGAGGACAAGCGCCTCGGCATGCCCCGCGCTGCTTCAATACCCCCGTCGAGACCAGTGCACCCCCGATGAAGTCGAAGCGCGCTCACCATTTGTTACGGCGAGCTTGCGCGAAAGTGATATGGTAGCACCGGCATCCCGCTTACCCTTGGCCGTGCTCCCACGAACGAGTAGATCGGTGCCGCACCCTGCAAAATCAAGCCGTAAGCCTCGCGCGGCCCGCTGGGGCCGGACGTTGGCCGCCGCCGTCGCGCTCGCCGTGGCGGCCGCCCTCCCCGCCGAAACGGCGCCGGTCACCGCCGTCCCGCAGCTCGATCTCGATCGCTACATGGGCGAGTGGTACGAGATCGCCCGCCTGCCGAACGGACGTGAGGAAGCATGCGCGCGGGACGTCGTACACCGTTACCAGCGCCGGTCGGAAACCGCGGTCGGCGTGACGAGCACCTGCCGCCGCAGCGACGGCGAGGAAGAGCGCGTGGACGTGATCGCGCGCGTGCGGGACCCGGCATCGCATTCGCGACTGGAAATCCGGCACGCGCCCTCCGCCCTCGGCTGGCTGCCTTTCGTGTGGGAAGACTATTGGGTGCTGGACATCGCGCCGGATTACGACACGGCGCTGGTCGGCGATCCGGACCACGTGTCGCTGTGGATCCTGTCGCGCAAGCCCTCGATGGATCGTGCGCGCTACGTCGCGCTGGTGTCGAAGGCGGCGGCGTTCGGCTTCGATACGCAGAAGTTGATCCAGGTGCCGCAGAACGTGCCGTCGGCGTCGCCCGCAACGACAACGCCCGCCCCGCGCTAGGCGGGACGGGCGCCGTCGAAGCGACGCGCGCGACGCGCGTCAGTCCTTGATGCCCTGCAGCAGCGAGTTCATGTCCTCGGCGTGTTCCTCTTCCACGGCGAGGATGCGCTCGAGCATCCGCTTGGTGGTCGTGTCCTTGTCGCCGATGTAGTTGATCATCTCGCGATAGCTCTCGATGGCGACGCGCTCCGCCACGAGGTCCTCGCGCACCATCTCGCGCAGCGACTTGCCCTCGACGTACTCGGAATGGCTGCGCGACGCGAGCCCGTCCGGGTCCAGGTCGGGCTCGCCGCCCAGTTGGCAGATGCGCTCGGCGATCTCGTCGGCGTGCTCCTGTTCCTCGCCGGCGTGCTCGAGGAACTCGGCCTTCACGGAATCCGATGCGATTCCTTGCGCCATGAAGTAGTGACGCTTGTAGCGCAGCACGCAGACGATCTCGGTGGCGAGTGCGGTGTTCAGCAACTCGACCACCTTGTCGCGGTCCGCGCTGTAATTGGGCGTCACCGCGCCTTCGTCGACGTGCTTGCGGACGCGCTCGCGCAAGGCCTTCACGTCCGACAGGAAGCCGGAGTCCTCGGGCGTGGCGGGAGCGGGCGCCCGGCCGTTGCCGCGCGGCGGCGCCGACTTCGGCGCCGGCTTGCGGGTTGACGTTGCAGCGTGGGCAGGCATGCGTATCCTTTCAGGCGGTCGCGTCAGGCGCGACGGACGAGGCTGATGACGAACGTGATCGCGGCCACGATCAGGAACAGGAAGAACAGCACCTTCGCGATTTCCGTGGCGCCCGCCGCGATGCCCGTGAAGCCGAACACGGCGGCGATGATGGCGATGACGAAAAAGATGACGGCGTAGTGCAGCATGGTCGACTCCTTCGATGGCGGGTGGGGGATGAAATGCGCAACATCCATTTCATTGCAGCGTTCGTGCCACCGGTGCTCCATGCCGAAATTGCGCGTCCGTTCAGCAACTTGCGTGCGCGCTCACGCATGGAGGCCGCCGCTGCGCACGCAAGCCTTTCGCAATGCACATGCAAATGCGAAACGGCGGTGTAGCGCTGTCCTACACGGCAATCGGTTCCCGCCTGTCGCGCCGGTCGGCGCAAGTCCGCGAACATGAACACCCACCCTTGCGGGAATGACACAAGGAGGCTTCATGACATTCGATCGCAACCCTTTCGCGCAAAGCCGCAATCCGTTCGCGCGCAAGCGCAACCCTTTCGCACGCAGCGTTTCATCGCGCGACTTGACCGCCGCCTTGCTCGTTGCGGGCGCGTCGGCCGCCATTGCCTGGCTGCTGCAATCCGGCATGTCGCGGCACCGCGTGCGCAAGCATGCGCAGCACAAGGCCGAGCGCCGCGAGGCGGTTGCCCAGTGGGAAGGCGAAGGCGGCAACACGGCGCCGGGCCACCCGGCCCTCACGCCGAAGGAAGCACCCGCCCGTCACGCCACGCACTGACGGCGCGGGCAAGGCGCGCGGCGCAATCACGCTATAGTGGCGTCGTGCGTCCCCGCCCCGGCCCCGACCGCAGCGAACGCGCCCCCAGCCTGCCGCTGCGGGTCGCGTTTCCGCTTGCGCTTGGCATCATCATCTCGATCGGTATCCTCGCGTTCTCGGAGATCGGCTCGCGCGAGCTCGAGCAGGTGGTGCAGTCGCACTCCACCGCGCTGGAGATGCAGGCATCGCTGTACGAACTGCTGGGCCTCGTCACCGACGCGGAAACGGGGCAGCGCGGCTACATGCTCACCGGCAAGCAGGAGTACCTGGAGCCGTACCGGCAGGCGCAGGCGCGGCTGCCGGAACGCTACCAGCGGCTGCGTGACCTGGTGGTCGCCAACGGCACCGAAGCGCAGCGCGCCCAGGTCGGCCGCATCAACGCCCTCATCGGGCGCAAGCTTGGCGAGATCGAAGCGACGATCGCGCTGTACGACCGCAGCGGCCGGCAGGCCGCATTCGAGCTGATGGACACCGGCATCGGCCGCCAGGCGATGGACGACCTGCGCGCCGAGGTGACGTCGCTCGCCGACAAGCAGCTTGCGTCGATGAACCAGTCGGCCAGCCGCTGGCGGCACGACATCGACTTCGCGCGCTTTTCCGTGCAATGGCTGACGGCGTGCACGATCGCGCTGCTGGCCATCGTCTGGTTGCTCGCGCGGCGCGAGGTGCGGCTGCAGATCGAGCGCCGCCGCCTGCTGGCGACGGAGAGCGAACGGCTCGACCGCGAAGTACGCGAGCGCACGGCCGAGCTCACGGAGCTCTCGTCCCACCTGCAGACGGTGCGCGAGGAGGAGAAATCGCGCCTGGCACGCGACATCCACGACGAGCTGGGTGGCATCCTGGTGAGCGCCAAGATGGACATCTCCGGCGTCGCGCAGGCGCTGAAGGACCACGACCCTAAACTCAACGCGCGCCTAGCGCGTGCCTCGGCCGCGCTCGACGAAGGCGTGGCGGTGAAGCGCCGGATCATCGAGGACCTGCGGCCCACGCTGCTCGACAACCTGGGACTGGGGCCTGCCATCGACTGGCAGGTCACCGAAGTCTGCAAGCGCGCGGGCCTGCGCTGCTCGCTGGACGTGCCCGACGACATGACACAGCTGCCGCCGGACGTGGCAATCGCGCTCTACCGGATCGTGCAGGAAGCGCTGACTAACATCGTCAAGTACGCGGGCGCCGAGCTCGTCAGCGTGACGCTCGTCCGCCACGACGACGGCGTGGAACTCGCGATCTCCGACGACGGCGTGGGCCTGCCGCGCACGGCCACGCACGACCGGCTCTCGCACGGCATCGCCGGCATGCGCCAGCGCGTGCGCCAGTTCGCGGGCGAATTCAACATCACGGGCGAGCCGCACCAGGGGACGCACATCAACGTGCGCATACCTTTACCCAGCGCCGAAACCGGCAACAGCAGCGAGCCGACGCTCGCGCATTGAGGGCGCTGCCGCGCGGCGTCCCGTCAGCGACGGCCGCCGACGATCCAGCCCAGCGCGAGTCCCAGCGCTGCGGCCTGCGCGACGGCGCCCCAGGGATTGTCGCGGACATAGGCATCCGCCGAGCGCACGGCGCGCTGGCTCTGCGCGCCGACGATGTCGGCCACCTCCGCGAGCGCATCCTGCAACGCGACGAAGCGCTCGCGCAGCACGGCCACCGAGTCGTCCAGCTGGTACGCCGACGCATCCGCCGCCACGTTGTGCAGCAACGCACGGCCTTCGTCGACCAGCGTCGCGAGTTGCGCGGAGCCATCGTCGTCGGCACGGACACGACGGCGGCGCGGCAGGGCGTTCGAGGCATCGTTCATCGGGGATCTCCAAAGTAAAACGCGACCGGCCCGGGACTGCCGGACCGGTCGCCATCGCAGCGGCGCCGCCTCGCGGCACCGCCCGGGCTTGCCTGATTATGACTTGCCGTAGTGCATCTTGGCGGCCTTCACGCACTGGTCCTTCGCATCGCCGGCCAGCGAGTCGCAACGCTCGACCGCGAGCTTGTAGTTCGCGTCATTCTTGTCCTCGGCGGCATCGCGCTGGGCGGCCATCGTCTTCTTGCTGGCGTCCTGCTGCGATTCGGTCGCTACCTTGTCCACCTTCGCGTCGGCCTTGCCCTTCACTTCGGCCGCCTTGGCCTGCTTCACGCAGACGTCCTTCGGGTTGCCGGACAGGTCGTCACACTTTTCCTTCGCGACGTTGTACGTGGCCTCGACACGGGCGACGCGGGCGTCGTAACGCGCGGAGGCCGTGCCCTTGTACGACGCTTCGGCGTCGGCGATCGCGACGTCGCGCTTGCCCTTCGCTTCCTGCTCGCACACGTCCTTGGCGTTGCCCGACATCGCCTTGCAGCCCTCGGCGTCCGTCTTGTAGACGGCCTTCGCGTGATCCTTCGCCGCGTTGTACGCATCCTTCGACATCGTGCCTTCGGCGTGCGCGCTCAGCGCAAAGCCCGCAGCCGCGAGCATCGTCAGCACCAGGCTCGACGCGCGTGCACCGCTACGCTTGAAATTCGTGACGTTCATGTGAATCTCCTCTCTGGATTGGACTCACCGCTTCATGCGGCGACTCACCTCCATTCGCAACCCGTGTGCCAGCTTGAAAACGTATGTTTATCAAAGACATGCGGCTGATGAACGCAGGCGTTCCCGTAAGCCGGGAAGGCCGTTCGCGCAAGCCTTGCAACGGATGTGATGCTTTCGCTGACGCCGGACTGCGGCAGCGTGCGACGAGTTCAGGCGGGATTTGCTTCCTTCGCGGGCGCCGCCGCGGCCGCCGCTTCGGCTGCGCGGACGGGCGTACGCGCGCGATGCGAGCCATCGCTCAGGAACTCGTGCAACGGTGCCAGCGCCTGGATGCGGCTGGCGATGGAGCGCACGATGGCGATCAGCGGCGCGCCGAGCAGCAGCCCCCAACCGCCCCACAACCAGCCGAAGAACAGCACGGCGACGAACACGGCCACGGGGTTCATGTTCGACGCGCGGCCCTGCAGCCAGTTTTGCAGGAAGAGGCCGATCAGGGCCGCCAGCACGGCCGTTGCCCCGAGGACGGCAACCACCATGCCGAGCGTGCCGAACTGCAGCATCCCCACCGTGCCCATCACGGCGAGGACCAGCACGATGCCGACGTAGGGGATGAAGTGCAGGATGGCGGAGATCGTCGCCCACAGCGCCGGCCGCTCGATGCCCAGCGCGGCGAACGCGCCCCAGAGCGCGAAGCCGAGCGCGACGTTCGTGACCGTGGTCACGAGCAGGTAGCGCTGGATCTGGTGGTCGATCTCGTCGAGGATTTGCACGGTGATCCGTCGCTCCGCGAGCGAATGCGCGGCGACGTGCAGCAGCTTGCGGCGGAACGTGTCGCCCGACGCGAGCAGGAACAGCGTGATGGTCATCGCCACGCCGATCGTCGACAGGACACCCAGCGCATTGACGCCGTTGGTGGCCAGACGGTCGACGAGGTCCGGACCCGGCGTCGCCACCGGCACGGGTGCCGCAGGCTCGCCCGACACTTCCGTCGCGGCCTTCTTGAGCTCCGCTGCCGCTTCCTTGACGTGGACGATCGGCGAGCGGCCGCTGGAGGTCGCCAAGTCGCGCAAGCGCATGCGCAACGTGTGCGCGGCCGACGGGAGATCCGCGAGCGCGCTTGTCGCCTGCTCGCGCAACGCGTAGGCACCGCCCGCCAGCAGCGCGGCCAGCAGCGCAATGACCAGCACCGCGGCGACGGACTCGGGAATGCGCAGCCGGCGCAACGCGTTGACCACCGGCCGCAACGCATAGGCGCCAAAGATTCCGAGCACGACGGGCAGCACGAAATCCTGCGCGAGCTTCGCGGCCGCGATGCACGCAAGGACCGCCAGCGTGATCAGTGCCGCCTCGGCGCGCCGCGCGCGCCGCAGTGCGGCGATGGTTTCGCTCATCGGCCGAGTGGGCACGGCGGCTTACCGGTCGGCCGAAGCGGGCAGGTTGGCCGGCC
>JBGAIC010000108.1:0-6267 GCA_044225845.1 Casimicrobiaceae bacterium | reverse complement strand
GAGCCGGGTGGCGCGGGCGCTCATCGCGCCTCCGCGATGTGGCGCGCGGCCTTGCCGGCCACCGGCTGCACGACGCCGAACGCGAGCGGCAGGCGCAGCCGGAACGCCGCGCCGCGCCGGCCGTCGGCGCGCGCACCCACTTCGATGATGCCGCCGTGCGCCAGCGCGTACTCGCGGGCGATGGCAAGTCCGAGCCCCGAGCCCTTGACGCGACCGCCCGTCTGCACGGAGCCCTGGTAGAAGGTCTCGAAGATCGCGCTCCGCTCGCCGGGTTCCACGCCAGGCCCCTCGTCGAGCACCTCGAGCACCGCGTCGCGCTGGTCCGCGACGAGCTTCAGCATCACCGTCGACGAGCGCGGCGAGAACTTGAGCGCGTTGGTGACGAGGTTGTCGACGACCGTGCGGATGCGCTCCGGGTCGCCGGTGATCGCCAGCGGCGCGAGCTCCGTCTGGAACGTGATGATCCGCGCCAGCGCCGCGAGCTTGTTGTCGCGCAGCACGCGGTGGACGATGTCGGGCAGCATCACGGGCCCGAGCGTCGCCGGCTCCAGCGCGCGCGTCTGGTGGTACTTCAGCAGGTCCTCGATCAGCTTCTGCAGCGAGATCGTGTTCTCGCGGACGATGCGCACGATGTCCTGCTGCTCCGGCGACAGCTTGCCCCCGATCTCGTCGCGCAGCAGTTCGGCGCCTTCGCGTACCGCGGTCAGCGGCGTCTTCAGCTCGTGCGACACGTGGCGCAGGAAGCGGTTCTGCTGGTCTTCGAGGTCCTTCAGGCGCATCCGCAGCCATTCGAGCCGTTGGCCCAGGTAGCGCAGGTCCTGCGGCCCGTTCACTTCGATCGCGTGCGCGAAGTCGGCCGCGCCCATCTGCCGGATCGCCTGGTCCAGCTGGCGAATCGGGCGCGCGATCAGCACGGCGAACAGGATGGCGAGCGCGAGCGCGATGCCGCCCGCCGCCCACGCCAGCGATTTCCACGTCTCGTGGCCGCGGGCCACCGTGGCCTGCAGACGGTCGATCGCCTGCTGCGTCACCTGGTTCATCGAGTTGACGATCGCCTGCGAGCCGTCGACCAGCCGCCCGTAGCCGTCGGCCAGCGCCGCCGTCGACGACGCATTGCGTGCCGGTTGCGCGAACGCACGGAACAATTCGGACTCGCTGGCGACGAGTGAGGCCACGGCGTCGCGCACGGCGGGCGCCAGCGGCAACTGCTCGAGCTGCGCGGTCGACGCACGGAACTCCTGGCGCACGCGCTTGTAGTCGTCGACGAGCGCCGGGTCGTCGAGGATGAGGTCCTGGCGCACGATGCGCTCGAGCGTCGTCGTCTGCTCGAACATCAGCCGCGACGTGCGCACCGCGCGCGCGGACTGCTGCACTTCCTCGCTCGCCTGCGTCGCGAGCCGGTCCAGCGTCAGCACGAGCTCGGCCAGCGCGTACAGCAGCGGGAGGCTGACGAGCAGGAAGCCGAGCAGGATGAACTTGAGGAATGACCGCGGGTAATACACGGTGCGCGGGACGCGGGCGTCGCTATAATCGTCGGGGCATTATGACACCGCATCCCCCGTCGCCATGACGGTTCCCGCACCAATCCCCGGCCGCTCCGCCGACCCCCGCACGCCGTCCGTCGCCCCGGAACGCGTGGCGCTGGTGGCGGCCGTCGCGCGCAACGGCGTCATCGGGCGCGGCCTTGCGCTGCCGTGGCGGCTGCCCGGCGATCTCGCGCGCTTCCGCGCGCTGACGATGGGCCACGCGATCGTCATGGGCCGGCGCACGTGGCAGTCGCTGCCGCGCGCATTGCCGGGACGGCAGAACATCGTCGTCAGCAGCGACGCACGGCTCGCGGCCACCGGTGCCGAGGTCGTGCCCTCGCTCGCCGCCGCGCTGGCCGCGGCGCGGCCGCCGCAACCCGCGTTCGTGATCGGGGGCGCCGTGCTCTATGCTGCTGCGCTGCCGCAAGCCGACGCGATGTACCTCACGGAGATCGACGCCGACTACGACGGCGACGTCGTGTTCCCGGGCTACGATCGCGCGGCCTGGCGCGAGGCGTCGCGCGAAGCCGTCGCGGCGACGGGCGACGCGCCGGCGCATGCCTACGTCCATTACATCCGCCGCGACGCGCCCCGCTGAAGGGCGCCGCGGCCCGCAACGCAACCCGAAGGGAGAGTTCGATGTCAGGCGGTGAATTCCACGTGCACGGCGTGCACGAGCACGAAGTCGAGCACCAGGCGCACGGCGGCGATTCGTTCGCCGCGCGCATCGCGGTGATGACGGCCATCCTGTCCACGATCGGCGCGCTGTTCGCGTTCCAGGGCGCTGCCGAGCAGAACTCCGCGCTGCTGCTGAAGAACGAGGCCGCGATCCGCCGCACCGAGGCGTCGGACCAGTGGGCGTACTACCAGGCCAAGGGCAACAAGCAGAACCTCGCCGAGCTGGGTGCGGCGCTGACCACCGGCGAGACGGCCGCCAACTTCCGCGCCGAGGCCGCGCGCTACAAGGCGGAGAAGGCGGAGATCGAGCCCAAGGCGCGCGAACTGGAGAAGCAGTCCACCGAAGCGTCCGAGCGCAGCGAAGCCGCAATGCACGTCCACCATCGCTGGGCGCAGGCGATGACGCTGATCCAGATCGCGATCTCGCTCGCCGCCATCACGCTGCTGACGCGGCGGCGCTGGCTGCAGGCGGGCGCGTACATCGCGGGGGCCGGCGGCATCGTGCTCGCGGTGCTGGCGGCGCTGCACGTCTAGCGGCGCTTGCGCGCCATCTCACGGCGCCGCCGCGGGCGAGTTTGCGATAATGCGCGACGGGCGGTGAGCCACGCGGCCGCCGCCCGCAGCAGGTCGCGTCCCAAGCCCGAGTGGTGGAACTGGTAGACGCAGGGGACTCAAAATCCCCCGCCGCAAGGCGTGCCGGTTCGAGTCCGGCCTCGGGCACCATCCAGGATCAGTATTTCGGGACGACGCTAAGGATCAGTATTTCGGGACGACGCTACCCAGCGACTGTGCGCAGAAGCGGGAATCGCCGAACCGGCCCCTGCCCTCGACGGCCCAGCCGGCGGCCAGCATGCGTGCCAGCTGTCCTTCGTCCGCAGCGAACCGATGGTTCGGCGCACCGCCCATCCCGTTGTTGTAAACGCGGTAGACGACCTTTTCGGCGCTCCCGCAGTGATAGGGATCGTAGGCGAAGAATGCTGCCTCGGTTTCCAGCGTCCAGTCCGGAAAGGCGTTCAGAGTCGTGCGGCAGTCGGAGGCGCTGTTGCCGTCGGCTCCGTAGAAGTGGGAACTCTTCGGGGCGAACGTCGCGTTGAAGAATCGGCAGAAGCGGGTTGCGAGCGGCGGCCAGTCGACGTGCGCCGCCAACGCGAAGCCGGTGCGGGTCCAGTCCTGGAACGGCGGCTGCCGCGCATCCAGCAACGCGATCTCAGCAGGATCGAGCGTCATGAAGTAGTGGTCGAATGGCGCGTGGTAGTACTCGACGAGATAGGCGAGCGGGAGTTCCAACGGGCCGGCCACGCTGACGGGATCCTCGCGAAAAATGCCACCGGGCGCGGATCCGAGTACCCCCGAAACCGGCGGCGGTTCTTTCACCGACGCGTCGGCGACAAGCTTCAGCGTGACCATATAGCGCCCCGGCGCGAGCAAGGGGATCGGGATCTCGAGCGAACGGACTGCCGCGGCGTCCGGCTCGCTGCAACCATCCTGAACGACGTAGCGCGCCTCGATAGCGACCGTGCCGTCGATGCAGGAAGAGGTGACGTGTGGATCGGAGACGCGGGCGCACTGCGGCAGGCCCCCATAGACAGAAAGGATCAGGCGCGTCTTCGTGTCGGCAGCGGTGGCGGCCGGCACAGCTACGATGCAGCGGCCAGCCGGACACGGTGGCGTCAGATAGCCCGGAGGTGACGCGACGACGTCGAAGCTGCCGGCGACATCGACGAGACCAGACGCCGATTCGGACACCCAATGCACGGTGTAGTGCCCCGGAAGCAGCATGCCTACGTCCACGTTTACGTCGCGCGTGTTGCCCGGCGGCACTCCGCAACCAGTCCGGATCACATGCGTGAACAACTCGAAATGACCGTCGCCTCCAATGACAGTGGGCTCGAAGGTTTCGACACAGCCGGCGGGAACGGCCGCAAGCGTCAGCACGGTGGTGCCGCGCGCCGACTGTGCGGCGGCAAGCGTGTTGCCCGCCGCTTCCACGAACGCGCCTCCCAGCAGCAATCCACCGATCGCCGCCACACTGATCCACCGGCCGACACGTCGCATCCAAACGCCTCCCCGTATGATCGACGGTTGTACGCCGCGTTGCCATGACGGACAACTACCGCCTCTCTGATTTCGACTACGACCTGCCGCCGGAACTGATCGCGCAGACGCCGCCCGCGGTGCGCGGGACCAGCCGCCTGCTCGACGTCGACGGCGACACGCTCGTCGATCGCCACGTCGACGCGCTGCCTGAGTTCATTCGCGACGGCGACGTCGTCGTCTGCAACGACACGCGCGTCATCAAGGCGCGCTTCCATGCGCGCAAGGCGACGGGCGGCCGCGTCGAGGGCCTGATCGAGCGGGTCGTGTCGCCCGCCGAGGCCTGGGTGCAGCTGCGCGCGAGCCACGCACCGGCCGTCGGCGCGACGCTCGCCCTCGACGGCGGCGGCACGGCGACGATCCTCGCGCGCGACGATCGCTTCCACCGGCTCGCCTTCGCGCTCGACGTCCCGCTCGACGCCTGGCTCGACGCGCACGGCGACGTGCCGCTGCCGCCGTACATCGACCGCACGCCCGACGCCGCCGACCTCGAGCGCTACCAGACGGTCTATGCGCGCGTGCCCGGCGCCGTGGCCGCCCCGACGGCCGGCCTGCACTTCGACGACGCGCTGCTCGCGCGCATCGCCGCGCGCGGCGCGACGCTCGCGTGGGTGACGCTGCACGTGGGCGCCGGCACGTTCCAGCCGGTGCAGCACGACGACCTCGCGCAGCACCGGATGCACCGCGAGTGGTTCGACATCCCCGCCGCAACGCGCGATGCGATCGCGGCCGCGCGCGAGCGCGGGGGCCGCGTGTTCGCCATCGGCACCACGACGTTGCGCGCGCTCGAATCCGCGCACGCCGGGGACGGCCGTGTCCGCGCGGGCAGCGCCGACACGGCGCTCTTCATCACGCCGGGCTATCGCTTCGGCGTCGTCGACCGGCTGGTCACCAACTTCCACCTGCCGCGCTCGACGTTGCTGATGCTCGTGTCCGCGTTCGCGGGCTATGCGCGGATCCGGGCCGCCTACGCGCATGCGATCGCGGCGCGCTACCGGTTCTTCAGCTACGGCGACGCGATGCTGTTGCGCCGGACCGAGGGCTGAGGACCTGCGACGCAGCGCGGAAACCGCCTGTTTTCGTCGCCAAATGGCGACACTTTGCGCGCTGGTTGCGAAATCGGTACCTTGCGTCGCCGGCAAACGGGCTTTCATGCGTCTCGCGCTTGGCATTCCGCGATCGGCCCTCATGTTTGCTGTGTTTCGCTCCCTGTCGGGGGCCGTCCGAGTTTTCGCCGTTGCGGCGCTCTGCGCCTGCGCGCCCGGCATCGCCGGCGCCGCCCGCGTGGGCGTGCTCGCCAACTACAACAAGTTCGACGCCAGCGCCGCCGTCGCCGCGGACTTCTCCGCGCACGTCCCGCACCACACGTTCACGGCCGTGGACGTGACTTCCAGCGTGCCCACGCTCGCGTCGCTGCTCGCGCGCTTCGACGTCATCCTGCTGTTCGAGGACGGCCTCTTCGACGGTGCCCCCGCCGCAGGCACGCTCGCGTACCAGTTCGCGCTGTCCGGCCGCACGGTCGTCCTCGGCACGTTCTACGACCAGGATCGCAGCGATCGCACGCTGTCGTCGCTCGGCCCGCCGCACGGCTGGGGGCCGCTCGAAACGATCGACCCCAATACCACCGACGGCTACGGCACGCCCTACCAGCCGCGCACGCTCGACCCCGGAACGCTGGTCCATCACCCGCTCACGTTCGGCGTGACGTCGCTGTGGTCCGGGCCTGCACCCAATTCGTTTGCCGGTGGCAACCAGGCCAAGGCGGGGACGGTCGTGCTCGCCACGTGGAGCCAGGCCAACCTCAACGGCAAGCCGGATCCCGCCATCGCCTATCGCATCACCGACGACGCTTGCGTGATCCACATCGGCATCGCGCCCGACTACGCGGCCTATGGCGCGCTCGGCACGGCCTTCGGCGGCGATTTCTACCGGGTGTGGGCCAACGCGTTGAACTTCGCGTCCGACCACT
>JBGAIC010000021.1:0-57310 GCA_044225845.1 Casimicrobiaceae bacterium | reverse complement strand
GCTCGCGCGTGGTCACGAGCGCGGGCCAGCGCACGACGAACAGCAAACGGCGGTGGCCCAGCGCGAGCAGGTGGCGCGTCGCTTCCCGCATCGCGGCACGCTCGTCGATCGTTACATAATCGAAACGCGGATCGTCGGCCGGACGGTCGACGACCACCGCTGGCACGCGGGAGCGCGCGATGGCCGCGAACGTTGCATCCGGCGGCGTCGCGGGAATCAGGATCACGCCGTCCACCCGGCGCGACAGCAGGGCCTCGACGCGGCGCAGCTCCAGCGCCGCGTCGCCGCGCGAAACCACCTGCATCAGCTCGTAGCCCTTCTGCGCGGCCATATCCTCGAACGCGTCCTGCAGCGCCGCGAAGTAGGCGCTCGACGTCGACGGCACGCAGATGCCTACGACGCGCGAACGCTGGCGGCGCAGGCTCTGCGCCACGCCGTCGGGCACGTAGCCGAGCGCCGCCATCGCGGCACGCACGCGCTCGGCGCGTTCGGAACTCACGTTGCCGCGGCCGTTCAGAACGTTGGATGCGGTACCGAGCGCCACGCCGGCGTGGCGGGCGACGTCGACGATCGTGGGGCGGGTGCGTGTGGCCATGGGTCGTAAGCGTGCCGCGCCGCAGCATTGCAGACCGGCAGTATTGCGCGTATCTTCGCGCGACTGAAACGTTTCATCAAGTCTCGTGAAGATCACCGCCGTCACGACGTTCCGCTACTGGGTCGACTGGTGCAACTGGCTGTTCGTGCGCATCGACACGGACGAAGGGCTGTGTGGCTGGGGCGAAGGCTCGCTGCACGGCTCGATCGACGCCGTCGACGCGGCCATCCGCGAGATCTCGCCGCAACTGATCGGCGAGGACCCTGCGGGCCCCGAGCGCCACTGGCACCGGCTCTATCACGCGTGGCGCTGGCGCGGCGGCGCCGTGTCGCAGACGGCGCTCGCGGCGCTGGACATCGCGTTGTGGGACCTCGAAGGCAAGCGGCTCGGCGTGCCGGTCGCGCGGCTGCTGGGTGGCGTGTTGCGTACGCGGCTGCGCGGTTATGCGAGTCACTGGCTGCAAGGCGCCGACACTCCGGAGAAGGCCCACGCCGGCGCGCGAGAAGCGGTGCGCCGCGGCTTCAAGGGCTTCAAGTGCCGGCCGTTTACGGCCGAGGGCCTGCGCCACCACGAAGCCGGCGAGCTGCGCCGCGCGGCCGCGCTGATGGAAGCGGCACGCGATGGCGCCGGTGACGCGGAGATCTTCATCGAGTGCAGCGAGTTCCTGTCGCCGCGCACCGCGCCGATGATGGACGCTGCGCTGCGCCCGTACCGCCCGGGCTGGTTCGAGGAGCCCATCCCGTTCGAGAACGCACGTGCGATGGCGGAACTGCAGCGCACGCTGACCACGCCCATCGCCACCGGCGAGCGGCTGCTGTCGCGCTTCGAATACCGCGAGCTGCTGGAGCGCGGCGGTTGCCGCATCGTGCAGCCGGACCTGATGCACGCCGGCGGCTTCACCGAAATCCGCAAGATCGCCGCGCTCGCGGACACCTGGTACGTGCCGGTGGCGCCGCACAACCCGGGCGGGCCGATCTGCACGGCGGCCGCGATGCACCTGGCGGCGGCGATTCCGAATTTCCTGATCCTGGAGCAGATGGAGCCGCAGCGCGCGATGCGCGACCGCGCGTCGAGCGTGCCCATCCGCTTCGAGGACGGCGATTTCATCCTGCCCGAGGGGCCCGGCCTCGGCCTCGAACCGAATCTCGACGCGCTCGCCGAAATGGCCGCGCGCCCGCAACCGCGCAGTGAGCGCGCGGGCTCGTTGTATTGGTGACAACAGGAGGACACATGAACGCACAATCGAAGCTGCGCGTCGCCGGACTTGCGGGCGCACTGGCGATCACGTTGGCGACGGGCATCGCGCGCGCCGCGGACCCGATCGTGCTGCAATGGCAGACGGCCAACCTGACGGAAAGCCAGTACGAGCCGATCTGGAAGAAGACGATCGCCGAGTTCGAGGCGGCGAATCCCGGCATCAGGATCGAGCCGGTGCTCGTCGCGCGCAAGGATCACTGGACCAAGTTCGTCGCGGCGGCACAGGCGAAGCAGGCGCCGTGCATCGTCAGCGTGGACCTGACGACCGCGGCGTACAACGGCTACCTGCTGTCGCTCGACAAGTTCTGGAATGCGGAGCCCGCTGCATTCCGCGCGGCGTGGAACCCGGACATCCTGTCCGCCGCCAAGTGGAAGGGGCAGCTGTACGGGCTGCCGATCTGGGGCGGCACGTACGGCGAGATCTACAACCGCGACCTCGTCGTGAAGGCGGGGCTCGATCCCGCGCATCCGCCGAAGACGTTCGACGAATACGTCGCCTGGGGCAAGAAGCTCACCGGCGACGACCATTGGGCGCTCGCGGTACTGGGCGGCAAGACCGATACGACGACGCGCGTGCTGCCGCGAAGAATCCGAAGAGCCTCGCGGCGATCAAGACCTACCTCGGCTTCGCGCGCAAGGGCGGCATCGCGGCGCCCGCGCCGACGACCACCAACTATCTCGAGCAGACCAACCTGTTCGCGCAGCAGAAAATCGCATCGATGCGCAATGCCTACTGGTCCGTGGCCAAGGTCGTCGGCGACAACCCGGCGCTGAAAGGCAAGCTGTTCGCCACAACCAACCCTGCGAACGTGCCCGACGCCCCGACGCTCGCCACCGTCACGCCGTCGAGCATCTCGGCGTCCTGCAAATATCCGGAGGCGGCGTGGAAGTTCATCAAGTTCGATGCGGACCGCAAGTGGTCCATCCAGCGCGCCGTCGTCGCCAACTGGATGCCGATGCGCAACGACATCGCCGACGCGCCCGAGATCAAGGCGGACCCGATGCTCGCGCAGTTCGTCGCGATGGGGGCGCATGCGCGCAGCTATCCGCTGCCGCACCCCGCATGGGCCGAGATCGCGGCCAACGACGTGGTCGACGCCGTGCAGAAGGCGCTGCTCGACCCGGACCGCACCGACGAGATCTTCCGCGAGCTCGACGCCAAGGTGACGAAGAAGCTGAACGACATCTGACGCGTCGCGCAACCCGCTCGCCCTTTCCTCGCGCCGATACACCGCCGCACCCGTGCCACTCGCGCCGCGCCATCGCCAGCGGCTGACCGGCTACGTGTTCGTCGCGCCGGTCGCGCTGTTCCTGGCGGCCGTCGTCGTCGTCCCGCTGGGCAGCGCCGTGTGGACCAGCCTGCTGCGCGTGCGCGGGCTGCGCTCGAGTTTCGTCGGGCTCGCCAATTACGCGACCGTGCTCGGCGACGAAACGTTCTGGCACGCGCTGGTACGCTCGGCCGCTTTTACCGCCTCGTCCGTGCTGCTGCACGTCGTGCTGGGCCTCGCGCTGGCGCTGCTGCTCGCCGAGTTGCGCACGGCGCGCACCGCCTTGCGGATCGCGTTCCTGACGCCGTGGATGATCGCGCCGGCCGTCGGCGCCACCGTGTGGCTGTGGCTGCTGGAGCCGCAATTCGGCGTCGTCAACTACCTGGCGCAGCGGGCCGCCTTGATCGCGGAGCCGCACGCCTGGCTGGGCGAACCGCTGTCGGCATTCGCGTCGGTAGTGGCCGTCGACGTCTGGCGCGGCGTACCTTTCGTCATGCTGCTGATGCTCGCGGGCCTGCAGACGGTTCCGATCGAGCAATACGAAGCGGCCGCGCTCGACGGCGCCAACGCCTGGCAGCGCTTCCGTTACGTCACCTGGCCCAACCTGCGCTATCTCGTCGTCGTGGCGACCACGCTCGACGTGATCAACACGGTCCGCCACTACGACATCATCGGCGTGATGACGGGTGGCGGCCCCGCGGGCGCGACGGAAGTGCTCCCGGTGCTGCTCTACAACACGGCGTTCCGCGGCAACCGCTTCGGCGAGGCGGCCGCGATCGGCGTCCTGCTGCTCGGCATCGTGCTCGCGTTCGTCGCGCTTTACATCCGCATCACGCGGATCGACCGCGACACGGAAGCCGCGCGATGACGCGCGCCTCGCCGCTGCGCAATGCCTTGCTGTGGACCGCGGCGCTCGCCGCGCTCGTCGTCACGCTGTTCCCGTTCTACTGGATGCTGAACACGTCGCTGAAGCCGTCGACCGAGGTGTTCGCGTCGCCGCCGACGTTCGTCTCCGCGCACTGGTCGCTGGACGCCTACCGCACGGTGCTGACCGAGCGCCCCGTCGGCCGCTACTTCGTCAACAGCCTGGTCGTCGCGCTGGGCACGACGGCGCTGTCCGTGCTGCTCGCCGCGCTGGCCGCCTACGGCCTCACGCGCTACTTCCCGCGCGGCGCCACGCCGTTCGTGCTGTTCCTGCTGTTCACGAAGATGCTGCCGGAGACCTTGCTGATCATCCCCTACTTCCGGCTGATGTCGGACCTGGGCCTGCTCAACACCTACTGGGCGCTGATCCTGGCGTACTCGTCGTTCGCGCTGCCGTTCTCGGTGTGGATGCTGATCGGTTTCTTCCGCGGTATCCCACGCGAAATCGACGAGGCCGCGACGATCGACGGCGCGGGACCGTGGACCGCGTTCGTCCGCGTGATCCTGCCGCTCGCCCGCCCGGGACTCGTCGCCGTGGCGCTGTTCACGTTCCTGATCGCGTGGAACTCCTACGTGTGGGCACTGGTGCTCACCACCGACGCGTCGATGTACGTACTGTCCGTGGGCATCGCCAACATGGTCGGCGAGTACCGCGTCCAGTGGAACGAGCTGATGGCGGCGGCGGTGATCGCCGCGCTGCCGGTGATGGTGCTCTACGCGCTGCTCGAGCGGCATCTCGTCAGCGCCATCACGGCTGGCGCCGTCAAGGGCTGAGCGGCGCAGCGTGGCCAGGGCGGCCACGCCCGCGCAGCATCGACGCGCTACTTCCCGCCGACGATCTTCAGGCCCGTCAGCTTCTCCTGCGACTCGAACAGCGACGGTACGTACTTGTCGCCGAAACCCAGCGAATTGGCGGTGACGAGGCTCTGGTGCACCGCTTCGCCCACGGTCGACGGCAGCATCATGCTTTCGGTGAAGTGGGTGTAATAGCGCAGGTCCTTCGCCGCGTTGACGAGCGTGAACTTGAGGCCGTCCAGCTGGCCCTCCAGCATCTTGCCCAGCATCATCTGGAAGAGCCCGGAGTTGACGGCGCCCGCCGACACCACCTGGTGCAGCTTGGTCAGCGAGAGCCCCGACTTCACGGCGACCGCGCAGGCTTCGGCCGTGGCCGTGCAGATGGCCTGCGCGATGAAATTGTTGACGAGCTTCAGCACGATGCCGTGGCCGGCCGGCCCCGCGTGGATGATGTTCTCGCAGAACGCGGCGAGCACGGGCTTCAGTTCCGCGAACGTCGCGTCGTCGGCGCCGACCATGATGTTGAGCTTGCCGGCCTCGGCTTCCACCGGCGTGCGCGCCAGCGGCGCGTCGACGAAGCGCACGCCCTGCGCGGCCAGCGTCTCGCGCATCTTGGCCGTGGTGGCGGGCTCGCTCGTCGACGTGTCGACGATGATCATGCCCTTCTTCGCCGTGGACGCGAGCCCGTCCTTGCCGAGCACCGCCTCCTCGACCTGCGGCGCGCCGGTGACGCACAGGAAGACGATGTCGGCGTCGCGCGCGACATCCGCGCAGGTCTTGACCTCGCGCGCGCCGCGCTTGACCAGGTCGTCCACCGGCGCGCGGTTGCGATGCGCGCGCACCGCCAGCGGGAATCCCTTCTCGACGAGGTTCTTCGCGATGCCGTGGCCCATCAGGCCGACACCGACGAAGCCGATGCGTGGCTTGTCCATGCGTGCTTCCTCCCGGTAATCCCCGTCAGGCGCGGGGCTGAATGGCGTGTCTCGAGTGTGCGGTCATTCGACCGCCGCGGGCCCTGTCGTCGTGACGGCGTCGAGGCTCTGCTGGCGGCGCGCGTGCAACGTTATCAGAAGTCCGCTCAGCGCGATGATCAGCATGCCCGCCAGCGCCCAGCCGGACGGGAACGTGTCGAACATGAACCAGCCGATCAGCGTGGCGAACACGATCTGGAAGTAGCTGAAGGGCGTCAGCGAGGCGACCGGGCCGTGGCGATAGGCCAGGATGAACAGGAAGTGGCCGCAGGTGGCGATCAGGCTGCCGACGACGAGCAGCACGACGTCGAAGGCGCGCACGTCGGGGGGCAGGTCGATGAACGGGACGATGGCGGACATCACCACCGCGCCGACGACGGCCGGGATGAACAGCGAGACGCGCGGGTCGTCGGCGGACACGGTGCGCGTCAGGATCGTGAACACCGAGTAGCAACACGCGGAGCCAAGCGCGAAGAGGGCGGTGGGCTGGAACACCGCGGTGCCCGGGCGCACGATGAGCAGCATGCCGACGAGGCCCAGTGCAACGAACGCGATCTGCAGCGGGCTCAGCTTCTCGCGCAGCACCACGGCCGCGAGGACGGCGACGATCAGCGGCGTCGAGTAGTTGAGCGCCGTGGCCTCGCCCAGCGGGAGGTACTTGAGCGCCGTGGTGAACAGGATGGACGACGCGATGATGCCGAGGCCGCGCGCGATCTGCGTCCGGGGCTGGGCGGTACGGACCAGCTCGCGGCCCATCGTCGGGCCCCAGACGAGCACCAGCGCCACGGCCTGGACGACCCAGCGCAGCCAGACGATCCACGGCACCGGGTAGCGCGGCGACAGGTACTTGACCGTCGAGTCGAGCACCGAAAAGCACAGGACCGACGCGACGATCATCGCGATCGACGACAGCGGCAGGTAGTTCAGCGGCTTGGGCATGGACTGCGCATACATGTCCGTTCCGGTTAGCAACGGGAATGCCAGCGTTCCGCGCCCCGCCCGGATTCAGACCGGCAGCCGCGCCGCGATCGCGCCGCCCGATTCTAGCCGCAGGATTGGCGCCGGTCCGCGCCCTTGTCGAATATTCACGCCGGCGCTGCGGTCTATTGGGGGTCAGACACCCAATTCCCGGCACGCCGCGTGCCATTGCACGACGACTCGCTGCAGGAAATGGGGTCAGACTCCATTTCCTTGGCACCGCTTCGGCGATCGATGGCGCTCCCCGGAAATGGAGTCTGACCCCATTTCCTATCCTACTCGTCGGCCTTCTCCCAGAACGCCTTGGTGACGCCCTGGCTGCGCATCAGCGCCACGACCTTGTCCCGGTCGAGCACGCCGCAGCGCCGGGCCCAGGCCTCGTACAGGGCGGCCATCTCGCGGACGCGGTCGGGATGCGCCGCCGCGAGGTCGTGCAGTTCCGTCCGGTCGGCCACCATGTCGTACAGCTCCCACTCGCCCGGATGCTTGCGGACGAGCTTCCACGACCCGATCCGCACCGCGCTGTTGCCCTCGTGCTCCCAGAACATCGGCTCGCGGACGACGCCGTCGTCGGTGAACGCAGGCACGAGCGAGCGTCCTTCCGGCGGCAGGATCGGGTTGCCGGCGTGCGTCGCCGGGTAGTCGGCGGCGCACAGCTCGCACAGCGTCGCCATGATGTCCGGCAGGTAGCCGGGCGTGTGCCGGATCTCGCCGCGCGCCGCGATGCCGCGCGGCCACTGGACGATCAGCGGCGTCGAGATGCCGCCTTCGTGGATCCAGTGCTTGTACAGCCGGAACGGCGTGTTGGACAGGTTCGCCCACGCGACGCCATAGCTCTGGTACGTGTTCTCGGGCCCCGGCATCGTCGCGGCATCGTTGCCGAACTTCACCTTCTCGCCGTCGCGCGTGTGCGAGCGCGCGATCATCAGCTGGTCGACCAGCTCGCGCTCGATCACCTCCGGCGCAAGGTCGGTGGGGATGTCCTCGGCGCACGCGCCGTTGTCCGCGAGGAAGATGACGATCGTGTCGTCGGTCATCCCGTTGCGCGCAAGCGCCTCCAGGATGCGGCCGATGCCCTGGTCCATCCGGTCGATCTGCGCCGCATAGACCTCCATGCAGCGCGCGCGCCAGGCTTTCTCGTCGGCCTCGCTCCACGCCGGCTGCGTGGGATCGCGCGGCGACAGCTGCCACTGCCGGTCCAGGATGCCGGAGCGCACGAGCCGCTCGAGCCGCTGCTCGCGCAAGGCGTCCCAGCCCGCGTCGAAGCGGCCCTTGTACTTCGCGATGTCCTCGGCGTGCGCGTGCAGCGGCCAGTGCGGCGCCGTGTACGCGACGTAGGCGAAGAACGGCGCGTCGGCGTGCTTGCGCGCATGCGCATCGATGTAGTCGACGGCCTGGTCGCTGATCGCGTCCGTGTAGAAGAACGACGGATCGGCCTTCGCCTCGTGCTCGACGTTGTCGTTGCCGCGCGTCAGCGTGTTGGGATCGTAGAAGCTGCCGGCGCCGATGATCGTGCCATAGAACTCGTCGAAGCCGCGCTGCAGCGGCCACGCGTCGGTGGGCGTCTTCAGGTTGGACGCGACGTGCCACTTGCCGCTCATGTACGTCCGGTAGCCGGCGCCCTTCAGCACCTGCGCGATCGTCACGCAGCGGTGGTTGAGGTTGCCCGCATAGCCCTCCGGCCCCGAGTCGTAGGTCAGGATGCCGATGCCGGTCTGGTGCGGATGCAGGCCCGTCATCAGCGACGCGCGCGACGGGCTGCAGCGCGCCGTGTTGTAGAACTGCGAGAAGCGCAGCCCGCCGTCCGCCAGCTTGTCGAGGTGGGGCGTCTGCACTTCGCCGCCGTAGCAGCCGATGTCGGAATAGCCCATGTCGTCGTTGAGGATCAGCACGACGTTGGGACGTTGCTGTTGCGTGGCCATGGTTCGCTCGTGAGTGTTCAAAGGCGCGCGCCGGTGGCGCGATCGAAGAGATGCAGCGCGTCGGGCGCAAATGCGAGTGCGACAGGATCGCCTTCGCGCACCGTCGCGGCGCGTTCGGATTTCTGCTTGACCAGGCGTTCGCCGGCCACGTAGGTGACGATGCTGGCGTCGCCCAGGTCCTCGACGCGCTCGACGCGCGCGGGCAAGCCTTGCGCACCCGTGGTCACATGCCCGGGCCGGACGCCCAGCGTGACGTCGCGTGGCGTCGCCGCGTGCGACGGCGCGGGCAAGCGGGCGCCGTCGACGACCAGCACGTCGCCGTCCCACCGCGCGGGCAGGAGATTCATCGGCGGCGTGCCGATGAACCCGGCCACCGTCACCGACTGCGGTCGCGCATAGACCTCGCGCGGCGTTCCCACCTGCACGATACGCCCGTCCATGAACACCGCGATGCGGTCGGCGAGCGTCATCGCCTCTTCCTGGTCGTGCGTCACGTAGACGGCGGTGGCACCGAGCGCGCGCTGCAGCGCGTGCAGCTCGAGCCGCGTCTCCAGCCGCAGCTTGGCGTCGAGGTTGGACAGCGGCTCGTCGAGCAGGAACAGCCGCGGCTGGCGGACGATCGCGCGCGCCAGCGCGACGCGCTGCTGCTGGCCGCCCGACAGCTGGCCCGGCGTGCGCGTCAGCAGGTGTCCGATGCCGACCTTGGCGGCCGCGTCCTGCACCGCGCGCTCGATCGTCGCCGCATCGGTGCCCACCATCTTCAGCGGGAAACCGATGTTGCCCGCCACCGTCATGTGCGGATACAGCGCATAGCTCTGGAACACCATCGCAACGTCGCGTTCGCCCGGCTCGGCATGCGTGACGTCCGCGCCGTCCATCAGCACGCGACCCGCGCTCACGTCCTCGAGGCCCGCGAGAATGCGCAACGTGGTCGTCTTGCCTGAGCCCGACGGCCCGAGCAGCACGAAGAACTCGCCGGGTTCGATGGCGAGGTCCACGCCGTGCAGCACGGTGGTCGCGCCGTGGCGCTTGACGACGCCCTCGAGGCGCACGCTCCCCTTGCCCGCCGCTGTCATCGCCGGCCTCCGCCCTTCACCGCACCCACGGTCAATCCCTTCACGATATGGCGTTGCGCAAAGAAGCCGATCAGGATCACCGGCAGCATCGCGAGCATCGCGCCCGCAGCCACCTTGGCCCATTGCGTCTGCTCGACCGAAATGAAGTTGAACATCGCGACGGTGACCGTGCGCACGCGGTTGCCGCCCAGCACGACGGCGAACATGAACTCGTTCCACGCGTTGAGGAACACGAAGATCATCGTGACCGCGATGCCGCCGCGGACCTGAGGCAGGATCACATACCACAGCGCGCGCAGACGTCCTGCGCGGTCGAGCAGCGCCGCCTCTTCCATCTCCAGCGGCACGTCCTCGAAGTACGACACCATCAGCCAGATCGCGAACGGCAGCGCGAACGTCAGGTAGATGACCGACAGCCCGAGGTAGGTGTCGAGTGCGCCCAGTTTCTGCAGCACCAGGTAATACGGGATGATCAATCCCACCGGCGGCAGCATCTGCGTAACCAGCACGTAGAACCCGGACGCACGCTTGTACGGATAGCGCAGCCGCCCGAGTGCATAGGCGGCGGGGATCGCGAACAGCATCGTCAGTGCGGTGGCCACGGTGGCCACGACGAAGCTCGACCACAGGTTCGGCAAGATCGACGACGCGCCGAACAGCACCTCGCGGTAGTTGGCGAGCGTAGGCGTGAACAACAGTGCCGGCGGATAGGCGAGCACGTCGCGCTCCGTCTTGAATGACGTCAGCAGGCCCCACAGCACCGGGAACACCCAGACGGCGACGCCGACGCCAGCGATCGCCGCCAGCGCCAGGTTGCGCGTGCGCCGGCGCGCGGTGGCGGTGCGCCCCGCGCTCATCGCGCCCTCCGCAGGCGGAACATCAGGAATGAAATGGCGAGCGTGATCGCGAGCAGCACCATTGCCAGCGATGAGCCGTAGCCGAGGTTGAGCTCGGTGAACGACGTGCGGTAGGCGTAGAGGTTCAGGATCTCGGTGGCGGATCCGGGGCCGCCGCCGGTGGCCGCGAAGATCGCCGCGAACGCCGACAGCGCCGTCATCATCCGCAGGATCACCACCATGACGATCGCCGGCCGCATCAGCGGCAACGTGATGTGGCGGAAGCGCTGCCACGCGGACGCGCGGTCGAGCCGCGCCGCCTCGTAGACGTCCGGCGGCAGCGTGGCGAGCGACGCGAGCAGCACCAGGAACGCGAACGGCGTCCACTGCCACGTGTGGATCGCGATCACGGAGATGAGCGCGAGCTGCGGATCGCCGAGCCAATTGTGCGAGCCGAGACCCAGCGCGCGCGTCGTCATGTCGACGAGGCCGAAGTCAGGCGCCAGCACCAGCGTGCGCCAGAAGAGGCCCACGACCACCGGCGCGAGCACGATCGGCAGAATGGCGGCAACGCGCAGCACGCCCTGGCCGCGCGGTATCTGCAGCACCAGCAGCGCGAGCGACAGCCCGATCACCACCTGCAGCACGACGGTCGACGCGGTGTAGATGACGGTGAGCAGCAGCGAATTCCAGAACCGCGGATCGCTGCCCATCTTCACGTAGTTGTCGACGCCCGCGAAGCCCGACAGCCAGGGCATCGCGAGGTCGACGCGATTGAGGCTCGTCCACGCCAGGTAGACGAGCGGCGCCGTCGTCGTCGCCAGCAACACGACGAGCGCCGGCGCGAACAGCGCGAGCGCGAAGCGGCGCTCCTGCGCGGCGAGTGAGCGCGCAGGACGCGCCGCAGCGGTCACGCCATCAGCCCTTCATGATCTGATCGATGCGCGCCTGCGCCTCGTCCAGCGCCTCCTTGGGCTTCTTCTGGCCGACGAGCGCCGCCTGCACGGCGGTGGCCATCGTGTCGCCGATCGCCGGCCACTGCGGCACGCGCGGCCGCCAGTCGACGTCCGTGTCGTGCTCGAGCGAATCGAGCGCCGCCGGGATGAAGTTGTCGCCCATGTCCTTCATCGCCGCGGCGAACTCCGGCGACTTCCACAGCGACACGCGGTTGATGCCCGAGCGCTTGGCGGGGCCGGCGAACTTCCACGACGTGCGCGCCTGCGTTTCCGCGCTGGCGGCCCACTGGATGAACAGCCACGTGGCCTTCTTCTGCTTGTCGTTCAGCGCCGCGTTGATCGGGAAGCCCCAGTTCCAGATCGACGTCGCGCATTGCCCGGCGGGGCCCTTGGGCCAGCGCGCGTAGGCGATCTTGCCGACGACCTTCGACTTCTCCGGATTGTTGATGACGGCCGCCGACGAGTGCGCGTCGATGTAGGTGCCCAGCGTGCCTTGCGAGAACGCGTCCGCGATGTCGGGCCAGTTCCAGTTGCGCACGGCCGGCGGCGCGTAGGCCGTCAGCGTGTCGACGTACCACGTCAGCGCCGCGACGTGCTGCGGCGAGTTCACGACGATCTTCCCGCCCGTGCCCCAGTTGCCGCCGAAGCCCTTCAGGATCGACGGGTAGATGTACATGTTCTGGCCGGCGCCTGCGAAGCCACGCAGCGCGAGGCCGTACATCCGGTTGTTGGCGTCGGTGAGCGCCTTGGCGTTGGCGACCAGCTCGTCGAGCGTCGCGGCGGCCTTCAGCTTCTTCTCCGCGTACAGGTCCTTGCGATAGACCTGCACGGTGACTTCGCCGTCGTAAGGCACGCCGTAGGGCTTGCCGTTCATCGAATTGGCGTCGCGCCAGGCCTTGATGATGTCGTCGAACTGGAACCACGCCTTGTCCGTCAGCGACGCATCGTTGAGGTAGGTGTCGAGCGGGTCGACCCACTTGTTGGCGACGTACAGCGGGTAGTACATCGGGTCCGACGCGTGCGTCGCGTATGTGGCCGTCTTCGACGACAGGTCCAGCACCGCCTTCTGGCGGATCTGGCCGGGCGGCACTTTCTCGAAGCGCAGCTTCACGCCGGTGAGCGCCTCGAACTGCGGCTGCAGCGAGATCAGGTTTTCGAAATAGCTGGCGGGGATCACGGCCACCGTGATTTCCTGGCCCTCCGCCTGGCGCCAGTTGATCTTCGCGGCCTTGTACGGCGCGAGGTCGTCGGCCTGCGCGAACACCGAGGCCGGTGCCAGCATGCCCGCCGCCGTCAGCGCAGCTCCCTGCTTGATCACGCGACGCCGCGATGGCTGCGCCGGTCCCTTCGTGTCCTTGCGATGCATGCTTCCTCCTCGGTGGGCGCGCCCCGATGGCGTCGGGGATCTCGATGCGGTCGCGGTACGAGCCCGCGCCGCTTGTTGATGTATACGATTACATTCAAGCATCGATGCTGCCGTTCCGAATGTCAATATTGCGCAGCAACATTCGGAGTCTTACCTCATGCTTGCAATCGATTGCACGGCGGGTATGCTTGAGACGCCATGGCCTCCCCCGCCCGCGCTCCCGCCCCTGCGGGCGCCGCCCGCTGCAGCGCGAAGGACGTCGCGCGCCTCGCCGGCGTGTCGACCGCCACCGTCTCGCGCGCGCTGAACCTGCCGGAGCGTGTCGATCCCGACACGCGCGAACGCGTGCGCCACGCGATCGAGCAGCTCGGCTACGTGCCGCACGGCGCCGCGCGTGCGCTGCGCAGCCGGCGCAGCCAGATGGTCGGCGCGGTGGTCCCCTCCTTCGACTACGCGCTGTATGCGCGGACGACCAGCGCGCTGCAGGCGGTGCTGGATGCCGCCGGCTACGCGCTCGTGCTGGGCGAGCATCGTTACGACCTCGCCGCGGAGGTGCGCATCACCGAGCAGCTGGTCGGGCACGGCGTCGACGCGTTCGTATTCGTGGGCCTGCATCACGACCCGCGGCTCTTCTCGCTGCTCGACGACTACGGGCAGCCTTACGTGCTGACGTGGGGCGTGGACCCGATGCGACGGCTGCCGAGCGTCGGCTTCGACAACCGCGCGGCCGCGCATGCGGTCACGCAGCACCTGATCGGGCTCGGGCATCGGCGCTTCGGCCTGTTGTCCGCGGTGACCACCGACAACGATCGCGCCATCGAGCGCGGACTCGGCATGCGCGCCGCGCTGGCGCAGGCCGGCATTCCGTTCGACGAGCGCTATGCGCGTTACGGCCCGATCGACCTTGCCGCGTCGCGCGCGATGATGCACGAGCTGCTGGCGCTCGACGCGCCGCCGACGGCCGTCGTCTCGACCAACGACGTGTTCGCGGTGGGCGGCATGCTCGCGTGCCGCGAGCGCGGCGTGCGTATTCCGGAGGATCTCTCGATCACCGGCATCGACAACACGGATCTCGGCGCCACGCAGACGCCGGGCCTCACGAGTGTGAAGACGCCGATCGTCGACATCGGACGCGCGGCCGGGGAGCAGGTGATCGCGCGGCTCGAGGGACGCGCGCATGCGGCGTTCCAGTCGCTGCCGTTCGAGCTGGTGGTGCGCGGCAGCACTGGCCCGGTTTAAATGGGGTCACGGCTTAAATGGGGTCAGACACCAATTCCGCGCGCGCAGCCACAGCGCGGAATTGGTGTCTGACCATTTGCCGTGACCCCATTGTGCTTATCGAGAGATAGGTTACACGTCGTTCCGGAGACATAGGTAACACTTCTGGGCTTTGCGGAGCTGCAAATGCCCTGGCAGGAGTGTTCCAAGATGGATGAGCGTCTCCGCTTCGTCGCCCGCCTGCTGGACGGGGAGAAGATGGCCACGGTATGCCGGGAGTTCGATATTTCCCGGAAGACCGGCTACAAGATCTTCCAGCGCTACAAGGATTGCGGGGTCGAAGGACTCACCGACCGCAGCCGGCGGCCCTACCGGCATGCCAATCGGTTGCCGATGCAGATTGAAAAACTGATCGTTCGCCTCCGGCACGACCACCCGAGCTGGGGCGCACCCAAGATCCAGGAGAAGCTGCGGCGCCTGCACAGCGATATCCACCCGCCCGCCATCAGTACGGTGCACGCCGTGCTCTTCCGGCACGGGTTGGTGAATACGGGCCGCAAACGTCGATACAAGGCCGAAGGCACCGCCTTATCGCGTCCGCTCGCGCCCAATGACCTGTGGTGCGCCGACTACAAGGGCGAGTTCATGCTCGCCGATCGTCGCTACTGCTACCCACTCACCATCACCGATTTCGCCAGCCGCTACCTGTTCACCTGCGAGGCGCTGTCGACCACCAAGGAAATCTATGCCTTCTCGGTCTTCAAGCGCGCTTTCCAGGAATTCGGCTTGCCGCGGGCGATCCGTACCGACAACGGTGTCCCGTTCGCCAGCGCGCATGCGCTGTACGGCCTGAGCAAGCTCTCCGTGTGGTGGCTGCGCCTGGGCATCCAGATCGAGCGCATCAAACCCGGCCATCCCGAGCAGAATGGCCGCCATGAACGCATGCATCTGACGTTGAAGAAGGAAGCCACCAAGCCCGCGGCCCAGAACTTCCTTCAGCAACAGGCCAAGTTCGACGCCTTCATCGACTGCTACAACCGCGAGCGCCCTCACCAGGCCCTCGGCATGAAGTACCCTGCCGAACTGTATCGGCCCTCACCGCGACCCTATCGTGGCCTCGGCGAGCTCGACTATCCGTTCCACGACCGCACCGTCACCATCACCCAGTGCGGCCGCATCTGCATCGGCAAGCGCAAAATCAACTTCAGCCAGGTCTTTGCGGGGCAGAACGTCGGCATCAAGGAAGTCGCCGACCGCATCTGGCTCGTGACCTTCATGCACTACGACCTGGGATTCTTCGATCACGAGACCGGGCGGGTCGAACCCGTCAGCAACCCGTTCGAGCCCAAAGTGTTACCCATGTCTCCGGTATAAACCGTTACCCATGTAACCGGAATGGACCCATTCAAACTGGAGCGGGTGAAGGGAATCGAACCCTCGTCGTAGGCTTGGGAAGCCTCTGCTCTACCATTGAGCTACACCCGCGCGGGGCCGATTCTACCTTGCGCCCCGGCTCGCGCGTCCCGCCCCGGCTTGCTATGCTCCGCCGCATTTCCGTCCGGGAGATTTCCATGCGCGACGCTGCCCTTCCCATCACGCTGATCGTCGTCGGCCTCGTCTGGCTGGCGTGGTATTTCGGCTGGATTCCCGATCGCAGCGTGCTCGTCAGCGGCGGCTTCATCGTCGCGGGCATCGCGATCCTGGTCGCCGACGGCCTCACCAAGACGTCGATCGTGTCGGGCCCGTTCCTCATCGCAATGGGCATCGCATGGTGGCTGCACGACGAGCGCGACTGGTCGTTCCGCCTGATCATCCCCGCGATGCTCGTGCTGCTGGGCGTGCTGATGATGATCGCGCGCAACGCGTCGATCCCCGAGCGCAAGGCGCCGAAGTCGTGAAAATGGGGTCGGACCCCTGTTAGCCGCTCGCCCCGCCGGCGCTTGCGAAGCGAGCGGGTCCGACGGCGAATAAATAGGGTCGGACCCTACAGGATGTCGTTGAGCGACAGGCCCACGCCGATCGTCGTCTGCCGCCAGTTGTAGTCGATCAGGCTCTCGCCGTACCCGCTGAAGATCTGCAGGTAACCCTTCAGCGGCCCCAGCAGCGGCGGCGTCGACGCCTGGAACATCGCCGCGCCCTTGTGCGTGTGCCCGTTGTAGCGGCCCGTCAGCGTGAAGCCGTAGCCGTTCTCGGTGCGATAGAAGGCCTGCACCTCGCCGTGGCCCATGTAGTCGTTGATGTCCGGGTTGTTGTCGTCGTCCGCGCTCTCGTGGAAGCGGTACCAGGGCTTCACGTAGAACGCGAAGTTGCCCTTCTCGACACCGAACTGCGCATACGCGCGATTCCAGCTCCGCGACAACGGGTCCGCGCGGCCGTTCGACTGGTGCGCGACGCCGATGTTGAGCAGGCGCCAACGCCAGCCGTCCCACTCGAGGTCCGGCCGCAGCGCGAACATCAGCTCCGGCATGTAGTCGGTTTCGCGGAACGGGCGCGACAGCTGCTCGTTGAAGATCTGCCAATTGCTCTGCTGCGTGTAGCCGAGCCACACGGCGAAGCGGCGGTTCTCCGTCTCCCACAGCCGCGCCTTGAACGACACCTGGAACTTGAGCTCGTTGGGCTGCAGCGGCGATGGCAGCGCGGGCGCCTGGCCTTCGCTCGGCGAGTACGGCTGGTCGTTCACGTTGTCGCTCCAGCGCAGCGCGACGTAGTTGGGATTGTGGAAGCGGAGGTTGAAGCGCGCGTCGCGCGCGTCGTCGTCGAGCGCCCACGCCTCGCCCAGCAGCGACGGCGCCGGCGGCGGGGGCTTCGCGATGTTCTCGGCCTGCCCCGTTACGGAACGCGCTGCCGCACCGCCCACCGCGGCCGCGGCCTGCGCGGGCGATTTCGTCGGCGGCGTCGCTTCGGTCGCCGTATCGCTACGCGAGGGCGCTGCCACGGCGATCGGTGGCGGCGAGCCCTCGCGACCGGCCACGCGGTCATAGCATGCGAGCCGCGCGGAATTGTCGGTGAGCCCCACGCAGGGACCGACGTCGACGGGCGTGACGGCGATCGCCGGCGCGGCGACGAACAACGCCAGCAGGGCAAGCCGCTGCGCAGCGGGAAAACTCGGCATGGTCGGGATTCCAGGAAGGCCCGTCGCGTCATTGCGAAGGGCTGCGCCGGGGCGCTTGCGGCGAGACTACCAGCCGGCGCGTGTGCGGGCTTGCACGGCCGCGCGCCGGTGCGCGATTTGCCCGCCCCGGGGCTTCGGAGTAACCTTGCCACCTGACGCTAGGGGTCCTGCCGCAGCGCGGCGGGTGAGACAAACCCTTGGAACCTGATCCGGTTAATACCGGCGCGAGGGAAGCGTGCATCGCCTTCGCGCCGTCTTTAGAGACGCGCCCCGCGCGAAGGAGTCCCCGATGAATGCCAACGACCGTTTCTTCGCGCGCGACGCGAAGGTCGACGCCGCCGCGGTTGCACCGCTGCCCGCTTCCCGCAAGATCTACGTCGAAGGCTCGCGCCCCGACATCCGCGTGCCGATGCGCGAGATCACGCAAAGCGACACGCCAGTGCGTACGCCGGGCGCACCCGCCGAAAAGAACCCGCCGCTGACGGTCTACGACACGTCGGGCGCGTACACGGATCCGGATGCGCGCATCGACATCCGCCGCGGCCTGGCGCCCTTGCGCGCGGCGTGGATCGCCGAGCGCGGCGACACCGTCGAGCTCGCCGGTCCCACATCGTCCTATGGCGCGGCGCGCCTCGCCGATCCCGCGCTCGCCGGCCTGCGCTTCGACCTCACGCGCAAACCGCGCGTCGCCAAGGCGGGCGCCAACGTCACGCAAATGCACTACGCGCGGCGCGGCATCGTGACGCCGGAGATGGAGTTCGTCGCCATCCGCGAGAACCTGCGCCGCGAGGAGATGCTCGCGGCTATGCCGGAGATGATCCGGCGCCAGCACCCGGGACACGACTTCGGCGCCGCGATCCCGAAGGCGATCACGCCCGAGTTCGTCCGCGACGAGATCGCGCGCGGCCGCGCCATCCTGCCCAACAACATCAACCACCCGGAAAGCGAGCCGATGATCATCGGCCGCAACTTCCTCGTGAAGATCAACGCGAACATCGGCAACTCGGCCGTGTCGTCGTCGATCGGCGAGGAAGTGGAGAAGATGACGTGGTCCATCCGCTGGGGCGGCGACACGGTGATGGATCTCTCCACCGGCAAGAACATCCACGAGACGCGCGAGTGGATCATCCGCAACGCGCCAGTGCCTATCGGCACGGTGCCCATCTACCAGGCGCTGGAGAAGGTCGACGGCAAGGCCGGTGAACTCACGTGGGAGATCTATCGCGACACGCTGATCGAGCAGGCGGAGCAAGGCGTCGACTACTTCACCATCCACGCGGGCGTGCTGCTGCGCTACGTGCCGATGACGGCCAAGCGGATGACGGGCATCGTCTCGCGCGGCGGCTCGATCATGGCCGGCTGGTGCCTGGCGCATCACAAGGAGAGCTTCCTCTACACGCACTTCGAGGAGATCTGCGAAATCATGAAGGCGTACGACGTCGCGTTTTCGCTCGGCGACGGCCTGCGTCCCGGCTCGATCTACGACGCCAACGACGAAGCGCAGATGGCGGAGCTCGCGACGCTGGGCGAACTGACGCAGGTGGCGTGGAAGCACGACGTGCAGGTGATGATCGAAGGCCCCGGCCACGTGCCGATGCACATGATCAAGCACAACATGGACGAGCAGCTCAAGCTGTGCGGCGAGGCGCCGTTCTACACGCTGGGCCCGCTCACCACCGACATCGCACCCGGCTACGACCACATCACGTCCGCGATCGGCGCCGCGATGATCGGCTGGTACGGCACTGCGATGCTGTGCTACGTGACGCCGAAGGAGCACCTGGGCCTGCCGGACAAGACCGACGTCAAGGACGGCATCATGGCGTACAAGCTCGCGGCGCACGCGGCGGATTTGGCCAAGGGTCACCCTGGTGCGCAGATGCGCGACAACGCGCTCTCCAAGGCGCGCTTCGAGTTCCGCTGGGACGACCAGTTCAACCTGGGCCTCGACCCCGACAAGGCGCGCGAATTCCACGACGAGACGCTGCCGCAGGAAGGCGCCAAGCTCGCACACTTCTGCTCGATGTGCGGCCCGCACTTCTGCTCGATGAAGATCACGCAGGACGTGCGCGACTACGCCGTCAAGCAGGGGCTAGCTGAAGGTGATGCGCTCGGCAAGGGCATGGAAGCCAAGGCTGTCGAGTTCGTGAAGAAGGGCGCGGAGATCTACAGCAAGACGTGAGTCAGGGCGCGCCGTCCGACTCTGCAGTGGACGCCCCTGCGAAAACGCGTGCGCCGATACGTCGGCGCATGCGGCGCGCCGCGCTGGGCGTCGTTTGCATTGGCCTGCCTGTTGCCGCGGCGATCTACGTGTACGCCGCGGAGGACGGCCACGCCGATGCTCTCGCCGCCATCACCAACGCGCGGGACTACGACTACAACCTCGAGCGCATCGGCGGCAAGGCCGCCGTCTACGCGGCCAAGGCCAATGCGTGGCTCGCTGCGCTTTGGCACGGCAGGGAACTTGCCTATACCGTGGCCACGCTGACCGTCGTGGTGGCCGTCGTTCTGCTCTGGATTGGGCGCGTGCTTTCGGGGGAGGAGCAGTGATCCGCGGGGCGCCGCGAGATGGGCGACATCATCCGATTAGCCGACAGCGGCATTGCCTTTTGCCTCAATGGGTTGGAGGTTGACCGTCCCCGATTATCCGGCGCAGACTATCCACTTAGGTGTTCTTTCCACGACCTATTTCTCGTTAGATCGCAAAGGAGAGCGTAGTGGCGGAGCAACCGGCTGGCCAATCGATCGTCGCGTCTGGTTTGCCGAATCCAACGCGCAACCAGCGACAAATCTTCGTCGCATACCCTTACTCAATTTACGACAAGTCAGACTATCGGCGCCCGTTCAACGATTTGGCAAAAGCGTTCAATGTCACATTCGTCTACGCGGACGAGAAGATCACTACCTGGAATTCCCTCAATTTCCCGGACACATCCAATAATGCCAAACTGGCAGCTGGAGGTGTTCGATGGCACGCAGGGAAACTGGAATTCCCTCAATTTCCCGGACACATCCAATAATGCCAAACTGGCAGCTGGAGGTGTTCGATGGCACGCAGGGAAAGACGGAAATTTACCCCCGAGTTCAAGCGGGAAGCGGTTAAGGCGGTTGGCCAGCCTGGACGGTCGCTGACGGCGGTCGCGCGTGAGCTGGATGTCGATCGCTCGGTGGTCGAACGATGGGTCAAGAATTTTGCGGCCGGGAAGTACGAGAAAGACGCGAGTCTGCCACTGAAGTCCGCGCAGCAGCAGGAGAACGAGAAGCTGCGGCGGGAGCTGGCCAAGGTGAAGATGGAGCGCGACATCTTAAAAAAAGCGCTGGGCTACTTCGCGAAAGAGCCGACGTGAAGTTTGCCTTCATCGCCAAGCATCGGCAGGTGTGGCCAACGCGGCCGATGTGTCAGATGCTGGGTGTCTCGACCAGCGGCTTTTACGAATGGCAAGGGCGGGCCCCGAGCGCGCGATCGTTGGCCAACGCGAAGCTGCTGACGCGCATTCGCGAAAGCCACGCGCTGAGCGGCGGAACCTACGGCTCGCCGCGCGTGTACCAGGATCTCCGGGTTGCGGGCGAGCAGTGCAGCGAGAATCGTGTGGCACGCCTGATGCGCGGCGCTAACATCCAAGCCAATCCCAAGCCGCGACGCAAGCCTGGTGACACCGGAGTGCGGCCTGAGCACAGTATCGCGCCCAACATGCTGGAGCGCGATTTCACGGCGCCTGGCCCAAACCAGAAATGGGTCGCGGACTTCACCTATATCTGGACTGGCGAAGGTTGGCTATTTCTGGCGGTGGTGCTCGATCTTTTCAGTCGCCGCGTGGTCGGTTGGTCAATGCAGCCCAGCATGACAGCGCAGCTCGTACTCGACGCATTAATGATGGCGCTGTGGCGCCGGAACAAGCCCTCGGAGCTCTTGGTACACAGCGATCAGGGCAGCCAATACACGAGCGAGGACTTCCAACGCCTCTTGGCTGCAGAAGGCATCACCTGCAGCATGAGCCGGCGCGGGGACTGCTGGGACAACGCCGCAATGGAAAGCTTCTTTGCATCGCTAAAGAAGGAACGCGTGCATCGCGCGCTGACATCTTTGACTACATCGAAGGGTTCTACAATTCCCGGCGCCGGCATTCGACGCTAGGACAGGTCAGCCCAATGGAATTCGAAAAGAGCTTCGCGGGCTAAACGTTGTGTCCGGGACGTTGGGGGAATTCCAACCCTTCACATCCTGCAGAAGATTGCGGATTACATACGTTCTTCCCGCTTCGGGATCTACGACATATCCGGCTGGAACGCAAACGTCACTTTGGAGCTTGGACTGGCTTACGGACTTAACGAGAAGGCATACATAATCTCGAATCCCAAGCAGCATCAAGCTGCCGAAGTGCCAGCGGACCTCCGCGGAATTGACCGCATTCAGTACACGTCATTCGCGGAATTACAGGCCGGTCTGGAGAAAATTCTGACGCAGGAATACCCGATTCAGCCTGCCCACGATGTGGAGAATCAATTGACGATTCTACGAGACTTGGCCCTCGACGTAATAAAGTCGAACCCGGAAGGTTTGAAGATTGCTGACATCGCGGCGGTGCTCGGCGTCACAATCGACGTAGCAAAGGTCGTCGTCTATCCGCTTGTCGGGGCCGACCTAAGGGCGGAAGGCGTTAAGAAGGGGACCCGGTACTTTGCAGTCTAACCCTGCATTCGACCGGACGTCTGGGGCGGGGCCTTCGGCCAGCGCCAGCAGCCGCCGGTCAATTTGAACGTTAGGTGGCTGGATGTTCGCAAACTCCGTCGTCACTCGAACCGGTCAGCGATGGAAGTTGGTTTGCGGAGGACTCGCTATGGTTCTCGGGTACGCCGCAATGCGATACGGCATTGCGCGCGGTGAGGCGACCAACGATGCGCTAAGCTTTGTTGTGGCGATGGGTGGTATCGCGGTCAGCTTAGGCGGATTCGCCTTCGCGCTCATTTCCGTCCGCTGTCCGGCGTGTGGCGAGCGGTGGCTTTGGCGATCTGCATCGAAGCGTCCCACGGTGCAATGGGCAGCCGGCCTGCTGCACCCAGAGTGTCCCTCGTGCAGATATTCTGGCAATCGTGGCGCCACCTAACATTGCATTCAACCGGACGTCTGGGGCGGGGCCTTCGGCCAGCGCCAGCAGCCGCCGGTCAATTTGAACGTTAGGCATCCATGGTATTCGGCGCCCCCGACACATTTGCGATTGATGCAGAGCTCGAGCCGGGTCCAGAGTTGCCGCCTCGCGTCGGTTCGAGTGCGGCCGGCCGGATTCAGCTCTTTTGCGGTGGAGCGCCATTGGGCAAACGCGACGAGCCGTGCTGCGTGCTTGGATGCATCCGGGACCATTTGCTTGAGAAGTGTCACGCGACGTTGTTGTGGCATCCGCAGCTGGACGCATACTCCCCGGTCGAGCAATTTGCGGTGTTGGACGACATCTTCTTCTTGGGGTCGAACGAAAGTCTCTCCCTCCAAGAAGCGGTTGCGGACTGCGACTTCCTAACAAACGTCTCCGAAGCGTTCGATGGACTCAAGGCATTTATCCTTCGCCCACCCGGAAGCGATTTTGTCGTGTTGGTGCGCGTTGGGACAGGTGATCTTCTGCGCCTTACCTTCTCAATACACCACTTCGCCGAAGTAGTGGAGCAGTTTGATGGTTGGCTCAATGGCCAAGAAAAGCGCCTCATGCGTGGCGATGCCTAACATGGCGTTGAACCGGACGTCTGAGGCGGGGCCTTCGGCCAGCGCCGGCAGCCGCCGGTTAACTTGAGCGTTAGCCGTCAGGCCGGTACCCGTCGCGATTCCGATGTCACGCCTCATTCAGCGTCGGCGCCATCGCACCGACGGCACGCGTTGTGGCCAGGACGTCTTCACGCAATCCTGCGCACGTGCCTTCGCGATTCGTCGAGTCTCTCAGTCCTGCGGCGAACGTCTCTGCCGTGCAACGGGTGCCCGGGTCCGCCGTGTGGCGCGGACGACATTGCAGATCGGAGCCTTCGCGTGCAAGCTGGTGCCGTTGCCCAGTGTCCATTTGCAGCGTCGTGCCTTGAGAGAGCGAGTCATGCGAGCGCCTCGTCGTCCTGAGCGGCTAACAGTGTGGTCAACCGGACGCCGGATGTACGTGCGCGCTTCGAGCAATCTCCGGTGGCCGGACGCCGGTTACCTTCCTCGTTAGCCCTAGCTAGTCATGCCCACATTCACCGAAGCCGATGCAGCGTATCGTGACCTGATTGAGGCTCCAGGACGCGAACTTCCCGCCGCATTTACTGCGGCGCGCGCCGTCGATCGTATTGACATGAGCGGCACTGACATCTCTCATGCAGTCCTCTTGCGCTTGAAGTCATTCTTCATTTGTCAAACTCACATCAAAACCTCACTCGGAAAGGTCTACGCAGCACCAGCCGCTGACTTCTTCGTGGAAACGGTTTGCTTTTTTCTTCGCGTAATTCTGGAGCGAGTAAATCCAGCGCTCACCGTATCCTCGGAACGGAACATCGTTCCGCGCCGCGGATCGTTGCGGCCCGACATATCTGTGTGGCACCAAGACAATGTAGTTGCCGCCATCGAATGCAAGACGCAACTTGGTTGGAATCGTGATGGCTGGCTACGCGACTTCGAGGATCGCGAATCACGCCTTGGGAAGGAACACCCAAACGCACGTCTCTTTCTTCTAGTTCTGACCGGAAGCAATTGGCCGGGGTTTGGCGACGATGCGCGTATCGGCGAACAGCTCTTTGTGCTGCTTCACGACCTTTGGCCGAATCAGTTTGAGGTTGCAATGGCAGCACAAACAATCCGACATCCGATTGAAGGACTTTTTCACCGAATCATTTTGCATGCAGAGGGCTAACCCAGCTGTATGGACTTCCCCGGGAAAGCAAGAGCAATAACGTCGACGAAGAATCAGACTGCAACTCTGTATCCGGCCGTGTTGAGCGATGGATCTCCGCTCGGGCCCTGCTAGAAACCGCGCGCTGCGCCCTCATTCGTTCATCGGCCTCCAGAAGCGGCCGTCAGGTTAGCCAGGTGCGCGCAGCGTCGGTCTGACCGTCGTCGTAGCGAAATGCCTCGCAGTCGGTGAGGGGGATCCGATCAGTTCATGGCTGCCTGCGCTCGCAAGGGTTCGTCGCGGGTCAGGAGAACCCAGATCAGGCGCGCGTGCTTGTTGGCGATAGCGACGAGCGTCTTGTGATAGCCGATGCGCTCATACGTGGTGACGATCCAGGCCGCGAGTTTGCTGCGCCGGTTGGGCGCGGCGCGTAGCGCTGCCTGCAAGGCTGATCGCGCGCCCTGGACGAGCAGCCCGCGCAGGTAGGTGTCGCCGCGCCGGGTAATGCGGCCGAGTCGCGCTTTGCCGCCCGTAGAGTACTGGCGCGGCGTAAGACCAAGCCACGCGGCAAACTGGCGGCCACAGCGAAACTGGGCAGCATCGACGACGGTGGCGGTCACCGCGCTGGCGGTCAGCGTGCCGACGCCACTCAGCCGGGCGATGCGCACGGCCCGTGGATCGTCACGCGCCTGTTGCGCGATCTCGCGATTGCACTCGTCGATATGCGCATCGAGCTCGCGCAGATGCTCGAGCTGGCGTGCAATCCCTGTGTGCAAGGTGCCCGGTAACGCCGGATTGGCCAGCGCGTCCCGCGCGCCCTCCAGGATGGCGCCAGCGCTCTGCGCAAAGACGAGCCCGAATTCAGCCAGGATCCCGCGAAGCCGATTGAGCCCCGCCGTGCGCTCTTCCTGCCAGCCCTGCCGCAGCCGGTGGACAACGAGGCGAGCTTGCTGCTCGACGCTCTTGATCGTCACGAAATGCAGATGCGGCTGGCGAACGGCGACGCAGATTGCAGCGGCGTCATTGGCGTCGTTTTTGCCGGACAGCCGAAACGGTCGCACGAACTCCGGCGCGATGATCCGCGGCGTATGGCCCAGCGCAGTGAGCTCCCGCGAGAACCAACGGGCACTGGAACAGGCTTCCATCCCGACCAGGCACGGCGGCCGCTGCGCAAACCAGGCCAGCACCGCCTCGCGCCGCAACGTCCGTTGCAGCACGACATGACCACCCCCGTCGGCGGCACACAAGGAGACGACGCGCTTTGCCAGATCGAGCCCCACAGTAGTAATCTCGCCCATGACTTCCCCTCTCCTGGATTGAACGTGGAAATTCGATCGTGGCACTTCGCTGCCGTTGTGAGTAGGGGAAGTCCTTTCTATTCGGTCAACGCGGACGTGCCGGCCATATTGAATATATGCATAATATGACATGTGGCGCATCGAAGAGCATCGTCGCGTCGATAAGCAACTGGCTGGCGCGATTCCAATTGAGATTCTGAAACGGTACGAGAAGTGGAAGGATATCGCGAGGCTCTCGGGACCGCCCGGACTACGAATGATCAAGGGGTTCCACGACGAAGCGCTATCGGGCGAATGGAAGAGTCATCGTTCATCGCGTCTCGGACTGCAGTGGCGCGTGATTTATCGGGTTTCCGCCCAGGCGCTACTGATCCAGGTCATTCACGTCACTCCGCATGACTATCGGAAATCTTAGATGAAGCCGTTTCATCCTGCCAAGAAGCGTGTCGAAGTGTCTCCCGGGGAGTCTGTGCGGATTCTGCGCGAGCTCCAGGAACTGAGCCAGAGTCAGCTTGCTGAGCTCTCCGGGATCTCTCAAGCCACCATTTCCGCGATTGAGAACGGCCGTGTGAATTTGGGCGTTGAACGCGCCAAGGCGCTTGCTCGGGCGCTTAAGTGTCACCCTGCCGTGCTGGTATTCCCGGGCTGGGAAGTGCCACTTGAATCTGCGGCCTGACCGACAGTCAACCGGACGCGCCGGCACGCGCCAGCTTCTCGTTCCGGTCGTCGGTGGCGGCGCGCCGGCTACCTTGAACGTTAGGCGTAATGCGCCGACGCATCTACTTCCGACTTTGCTAAGACGTTTCCGCTGGTTCGCCGTGACGCTCGTGGTAATCGCCATTAGCGTAGCGGCGGTTACTGTCCGCGTCATGGGCTACCCGGCACCGATACCATCTTGGCTGGGCCTCGCGCTGGAGGACTTCGTCGGCCCAGGTGCAGCTATATGGTGGCTCACGATCGGTGGCGCATTCGCATCGTATCCGCACTCGATGTCGGGTTACGCGGTGGTGATCATTGGCAATACGGTGTTTTGGGTCGGAGTATTGGCGCTGGTTGCGGGGGTCGGCAGAGCGGTTTATCGTCGTGTTAAACGTTCATGAGGGCTCGCCAATGAGCGCCATCAAACGCATGTCGCCTAACCCGTTGGTCAACGCGGACGTGCCGGCTACGTCCATCCACACTCGCGCGCCACAATGGTGGCACGCCGGGTACCTTTAGCGTTAGCGCGCATCGTGAGCCGCTGGTTCCTACTTTTCGCGTTGGTCCTACCTGTGCAGGCCGGCGCGCAACAGACGTTCTGGCTCGAAGCTCTTGTCTCCCACGCAAGCGCTCACCAAGCCCCAGCCGCATTGCAAGCGTTTATGGCGACATCGGCTTCGGAGGATTTGCGACGCTGTAAGCAAGATCTTGTGATGTCCGACGGCGAGGTTGCGACGTACTTTTCCGCGGTGCGGTTAGAGCCAAGCTCGGTCAAACAATCGGTCTATTTGGTATTTCCGTCAAGACGCTGCTTCAGTTTTTTGGCGCACACTCTGTAGCCTTTTGGCTCGTCCGCATGCAGACAGATCGGAGTTATCGCACGATCTTCGAAGGACGGCATGATGGAATCGCCTTTCTAGATACGAGGTCGCACGGATTGCGTGACGCCGAAGTGATGTATGGACCGGACAGGCAGTTGCTGCGTTTCGAGGGTATCCGGTATGAACCTGCTACGCGCTAACCCGGCGTTTGAGTGGACGCGCCGGTATGAGTCTCGTTGGTCGCAAGCTGCAGCACGGCGCGCCACTCAACTGGCACGTTAGAGCGCGCGTTGGGGGAATTCCACGCATCTCGGCTGAACTTGCACGTTGGACGTAGGACGTGAGGCTCCGAGCTAGACAGTTCGTTGTAGGTGCCGCGGCCTTTACTGCAATGGGCGCGGCAATGCTATCTGTTGAGTTCGTCCATGGCATTTGGGTGGCTCTGGCAATCCCGGCATTTGCGGTGCTGTTTATTGCTTTCATCGCTGTTTGCGGCGCGTGGTTGGTTTGCCCGCATTGCGGTCGGCCTGCTTATATAACGCCTTCGGGATTCAGCTCCATGGCGGGAGACCGTTGCCGTTATTGCCACAAGGAGTATTAGAGTTGCGCCTGAAATCGCCCAACGATGCTCTCCAGTCAGCCGCCGCATCGCGGTGTCGGCTGAGCTAGGTTCTTAGCGCGCAGCCGATGCGTCGTTTGCTCTTCCTCTGCAGCAGGAACCGGTGGCGCAGCCCGACAGCCGAGCAGATCTACACCGAAGAAGGATTCAACTGCATGTCCGCCGGCATAAGTGCCGATGCGGACAATCCCGTTACACCGGAACTCCTGGCTTGGGCGGACGTCATCTTCCTGATGGAGCGGAACCATAAGGTGAAGCTAATCGCGCGCTTCAGCGAACACCTGCGGGGCATGCGCGTAGTCTGTCTCGGGATACCGGACAAGTACCAGTACATGGACCCAGCCCTCGTCAACCTTCTCCGCATCAAGGTTGGTCCGCACTTGAAAGCGGGGCCATAAGCACGATCGCCCGAATCCTTACTATCGACGCTGATCGTAGCGTCGATGGCTATCGTCGCGCTCAGCCTCGTTCCGCATGCCGCTCCGCTGACGCAAGATACTCGTCGAGCTGGTCGAACGTCTCCTCGCTCCAGCTGATGCTTTCGGTGCGGAGGGCTTCGTCCAGCGCTTCCTTCGACGGATAGAGTTCGCTGATGACGAGCTGCGTCTGGCTACCTTGTTCCATGAAGGTGACGGTGGTGACGGGGCCTGCGCCGCCGTCTTCCTCGTTCGTCCAGACCAGGCGCGAAGTCGGCACCACCTCGAGGTAGCGTCCGTGGAACGCGAAGGGCTCCGGAGCAGACGGATGACGAAAGACCAGCCGGTAACCGCCCCCGACGCGGACGTCCAGCTCGCACGACAACAACTCCAGGCCAATCGATTTGGGCACCCACCAGCGGCGGAACAGCTCCGCTTGCGTCCACGCCTGGAACACGATGCGCGGGGGTGCGTCGACGATGCGCGTCACCACGAGTTCGCGGTCCGACTTCCGCGCCACCGTCATCCGATGCTTCACCTGACTTGCTCCACTACCCTTTGCGGCGTCCATTGGCTCTCTCCTTGCGTTTCAAGGCTGCGACGACTTCGTCCAGCTGGTCGAAGCGCGCCTCCCACAGCTGGCGGTAACTTTCGAGCCACCGCACTTCCTCCTCCAGCCGGCGCGGGCCCAGCGTACAAGTCCGTACGCGCCCGACCTTCTCGGTGGTCACGAGTCCCGCGCGCTCCAGCACGCCCACGTGCTTCTTCATGCCCGTGAGGGTCATGTGAAAGCGGTCGGCGAGGTCCGAGATGGAGGCGTCGGCCGCACCGAGCTGCGCGAGCACGCCGCGCCGGGTGGCGTCGGCGAGCGCCGCGAACGCGGTGTCGAGGCTGGCTTCTCGATACTGAACCATATGGTTCACTATATAGCGTGAGCGGGCGCACCGCAAGTCGGCCGACGACGGGCATGATGGAGGTGATGCCGCTGAAGGCGATGGAAGGCTGGTTGCCGCGAATCCGCGGGCCGGGATGCACGCATCCAACGTCGATGCGGCCTGCACGCCGCGTCATGAAAGGCCCCCGATGAAAAGCGCCTGGCTCCTTGTCCTCCTGTGCTCGGCGTGGCCCGTGGTCGTTGTCGCGGCCGGCGACCCCGCGCGCGCCGTGCTCGACGCCAACCACGCCGCGGTGGGCAAGGTCCCGCCGACGGGCACGCTGCAGCTGCAATTCGACTACCGCGCCTCCGGGCTCAGCGGCACGCAAGCCGAGACGATCGACCTCGCCACCGGCGCCTACGTGGAAAACCAGGAATCGGGCGACATCGTCGGCGGCGACGGCTACGACGGCCGCACGCCGTGGCAGCAGGACATCTCGCGCACGTACACGACGCAGCGTGGCGGCGACCGCGTGCCGCTCGCGGTGAACCAGGCCTACCGCAACGCCAACGCGTGGTGGCGCGCCGATGCGGGCGGTGCCGACATCGCGTACATCGGCCGCGAAACGGCGGACGGACGCACGTTCGATCGTCTCGCCATCGCACCCGTGAACGGACGGCGTTTCGATGCGTGGTTCGACGCGGACACGCACCTGCTCACGAAGATCGCCGAGGATCGCCAGTTCTTCCACGTCACCGACGCCTACTCTGACTATCGGCGCGAAGGCGACGTGCTGCTCCCGCATGCGATCGTCTCGGACCCGGGCCTTGGCGAGGACGGGATCAGCCGGTTGACGCTGACGCGCGCGACGTTCGGGCCGGCGCAAGCCTCGAGCACCTATGCGATGCCGACGGTGGCGCCCGCGGGCGCTTCGATTATCGGCGGGGCTGCGAGCGCAACCGTCCCGTTCCGCCTCCTCAACAATCACGTCTACGTACAAGCGACCGTCAACGGCCACGGCCCCTACACGTTCATTGTCGATTCCGGCGGCCACACGCTGCTCTCGTCGCGCATCGTCGACGAGGCGGGATTGAAGACCGTCGGGCGTGCCGTGCAGTCCGGTGCGGGCGACGGCCACTCGACCACCGGCTTCGTGCACTTCGACGAGCTCGCCATCGGCGACGTGCGGCTGCGGAACCAGACGGGCTTCGCGTCGGAAATCTACGACCGCTCGATCGAAGGCGTGCCCGTCGACGGCATGGTGGGCTATGAGCTCATGCGCCGGCTGGTGACGACGATCGACTACGGCGCGCGCACGGTCACGTTCACCGATCCCGCGCATTTCACGCCGGGCCCCGACCACGGCGATGCGGTCACGTTCGAGTTCTACGACCATCTTCCGAGCGTCGCCGGCTCGCTCGACAGCCTGCCGGCCGTGTTCAACATCGACACGGGCTCGCGCTCCGAGCTCGACATGACGAGTCCCATCGTCGCCAAGCGCGACCTGCGTTCCCGTTACCCGAAGGGCACGCAAGCCGTGACCGGATATGGCGTCGGTGGGCCCGCGCGCGCCTACGTGGTCCGCGTGCCGTCGGTGAAGCTCGGCGCGGTGGAGATTCGCGACGTGCCGACGGGGCTCTCGGATGCGAAGGGCGGCAGCTTCAGCGACCCGAATTACGACGGCAACGTCGGCAGCGCGCTGCTGAAGCGCTTCGTCGTCACCTTCGACTACGAACGCCAGCGCATTTACCTGCGGCGCATCGTGCCCACACCGCCCGACGTCGGCACGTTCGACCGCTCGGGGCTCTGGATCAACGCGAAGCCGGGCGGCTATGAAATCGTCGACGTCGCGCGCGACAGCGCGGGTAGCCGCGCAGGGCTCGCGGTGGGCGACGTCGTCACGGCGGTCGACGGCAAGCCGGTGGTCGTCGAGGAGCTCTCCGACGTGCGCCGCCGACTGCGCAGCGATCCCGCCGGCACGGCGATCGCGCTGACGATCACGCAGGGCGACGCCACGCGCGTTGTCACGATCACGCTGGCGGATTCGATCTGACGCGGGCCGCCTGCGCGCGGCGCAACGCGCCGGTCACTCGCCTTCGCCGACGGGCTCGTCGGCCGTCGTGATGTAGGCAGCCAGCGTCTCGTCGCGGAAGAAGAGCTTCACCGGCTTCTCGTTGCGCAGCAGGTCGACGGCGGCCATGTACTGCGAAAACGGGTAGTGGACGTAGTACCACTGGCGCCCCATCACATCCGGGCCGGCTGAATTCGCGGGCAAGGCCATCGCGTCCGGATAGAAGCGAAGCACGCCGTAGGCGCCGGGGATGGTCAGCATGATCGTCGCGCGCGCGCCGTCGTTTCCCTGCGGGCCGCCGTACAGGAACACGTGGTACTTCGAGATGTCGAGGAGGACCATGGCCATGCTGCTCGCTCCTTCCAAGGCGGGGAAGAGCCAGTAGACAGGCGCCCGTCACAGGGTGTCAAGGCACGTCGCGCTGGGTGCATCGCGTGCCGGCCGCGGGCCGCACGCCCATGCGTGGGCTCCCCTTGCCAATCCGGTAACAGGTCGGTTACCCTCCCACGGTTAACAAGAACCATTCTCATTCCATAGGGGAGCCGTACCGATGACCGCCGTTCGCCACGATCATCCGGGCGCGTGCCTGCGCGCACGCCCGACGCCCGTCAACTTCCGCGCGCGGCTCCTGCCGCTCGCCGTTGCCGCATGCCTCGCCGCGCCGCTGGCAAGCGCGCAAACGACGCCCGCGAACGCCGGAACGACCGACGTCCGCGACGCCGGCAAGATCACCGTGCAGGGTACGCGCCCTGACGACTACCAGGCGAAGGACGCGGACGTCGGCATCCTGGGCGACCTGCCGCTGATCTCGACGCCGTTCTCGATCGACATCATCACGCACGACCTGCTCGTCAACCAGCAGGCCGCCTTCCTCGGTGACTTCCTGAAGAACGATCCGTCCGCGGTCGTCGGCAACGTCGTCGTCAGTTTCGCGACGCTGCGTGGCTTCCAGGTGGGCAGCGGCGGCTTCCTGTACGACGGCCTCGGCGTAGGCAACCTCCTCAGCGACGGCCGCATCGGCCTGCAGGCGATCGACCGCGTGGAGGTGCTGAAGGGCGCCGGGACGTTCCTCTACGGGTCCGGCGCCTCGTCCAGCCTGGGCGGCTCGATCAACTACGTGCCCAAGAAGCCGGGCGACGTGCCGGTGCGCGAGGCCGCGATCACCTACACGTCGGACGCGCAGTTCGGCGTGCTGGCGGACGTCGCCGACCGCTTCGGCGCGGACCGGCAATTCGGCTTCCGCGTCAATGCCGGCTTCCGCGACGGCGAAGGCTCGGTGGAAGACTTCACGTGGCGGCAGGCGCAGGCGTCGGCGGTGCTCGACTGGCGCGTCAACCGCGCACTGACGCTCGAAGGCGGCATCTACTACGTCGAGAACAAGTTCGACGGCATCCAGCCGTTCTTCGTCGGCGCGTCGAACTTCGACGGCACGCCGATCGTGCCCATCCCCGACGCGCCAAAGCTGCGCGATGCGATCTCGCCGGCGTGGAATACGTTCGACCAGAACTCGACGATCGGCTCGCTGCGCGCGGACTGGAAGATCAGCGACGACTGGTCGCTGACGGCGCAGTACGCCGCCGGTCGCAACAACCGGCCGTACGACGGCACGCACGACACGCGCTACGGCGTCATCACCAGCGGCGCCGGCGACATCATGCTGTTCGCGGGGCAGGAAGGCTATCGGGTGGACTCGCAGGCCGGGCAGATCCTGCTGCACGGCAACGCGGTCACCGGCCCGGTCACGCACAAGATCACGCTGGGCGCGTCCGCGTCCGAAGACAAGAATTACAGCAACTACGTATTGGCTGCGTTCCTTCCCGGCTCGCTCTACTCGCGCGTCGACGCGCCCGAGCCCGAGACGCTGCCGATGGAAGTGCTGCCCTACACGGGCAAGACCACGACCACCGGCCTCGTCGTCAACGACATCATCGGCCTTTCGGAGCAGTGGTCGGTGCTCGTCGGCGGCCGCCAGCAGGAAGTGAAGAACTACGAGGCGGACGGCAGCCGGACGCCCGGCGGCTCGGTGTCGCGCTTCTCGCCGGCCGCGGCGCTGATGTGGAAGCCCACGCCCAACTCGCTCGTCTACTTCAACTATGCGGAAGGCCTGGAGCCCGGTGGCGTGGCGCCCGACGGCACGGCCAACGCCGGCCAGGCGATGTCGCCGCTCGTGACCGAGCAATACGAGCTCGGCGGCAAGATCGACTTCGGCCGCCTGACGTTGACGGCCGCCGTGTTCGACATGAAGCAGCCGCTGCAGTACCGCGACGCGAGCAACGTGTGGGTCAGCAACGGCGAGCAGCAACACCAGGGCGTCGAAATCCTGGCGAGCGGCCAGCTGAGCGAGCACTGGCGCATCGTCGCCGGCGCGATGTACCTCGACGCCAAGCAGAAGAGCACCGGCGACCCGGCCACCGAAGGCAAGCGCGTGCCCGGCGTGCCGGAATGGACGGCCAACGTCTACGCCGAGTACCAGGTCGCGGCAGTGCCGGGCCTCTACCTCAACGTGGGCGTCTACTACACGGACAAGCAGTACTTCGACGTCGCCAACCTGCAGTCGATCCCGTCGTGGACGCGGCTGGACGTCGGCGCACGCTACGAAACGCGCATCGGCGGGTACGATACGGCCTTCCTGCTGGCGGTGGAAAACGTGACCAACGAGGATTACTGGCAGAGCGCGCTCGGCAGCGCGCTGACGCTGGGTGATCCGCTGACGGTCAAGGCCACCGCGCGCATCCGCTTCTGAAACCGGAACGACGCATGACACCTCGCGCCATTCGCCGCTGGAACTGGATCCACAAGTGGACGAGCCTCGTCTGCATGGTGTTCATGCTGTACCTGTGCGTCACGGGGCTGCCCCTGATCTTCCACGACGAGATCCAGGATGCGACGCGCACGTACGAGGTGCCGACGATGCCGGCGAACACGCCGCTGGCAAGCCTGGACAAGATCGTCGCGGCGGCGCAGGCGAAGAATCCCGGCTTCGTCATCCAGTACCTGTATCCGGACGCGGACAACCCGCACATCGTCGGCGCCACGATGGGCCGCGACGGCATCACGCAGGAAGGCTTGCGCTTCCTGGTGCTGGACAACCGCACGGCCAAGGTCCTCGACGAGCCGGACCTGCAGAGCGGCGTCATGTACGTGCTGCTCACGCTGCACACGGACATGTTCGCGGGCCTGCCGGGCAAGCTGTTCCTGGGCCTGATGGGGCTGGTGTTCATCGTGTCGGTCGTGTCCGGCGTGGTCGTCTACAAGCCCTACATGCGCAAGCTCGACTTCGCGACCGTGCGCCGGCGCACGCGGCGATTGTTCTGGCTGGATCTGCACAACGTGCTCGGCATCGTGACGGTTGCGTGGGTGTGCGTCGTCGGCTTCACCGGCGTCATCAACACGTGGGCCGACCTCGTCGTCAAGTTCTGGCAGTTCGACCAACTGGGCGCGATGGTGGCGCCCTACCGTGGCCAGCCGCCGCTCGCACCGAACGAACTCGGCTCGCTGCAGCGGGCCATCGACACGGCCGACAAGGTGATGCCGGGCCGCGAGTTCGCGTTCGTCGCATTCCCCGGCACGCTGTTCTCCAGCCCGCATCACTACGCCGTGTTCATGCGCGGCGTCACGCCGCTGACGGCCAAGCTGCTGAAGCCCGCGCTGATCGACGCCAAGACCGGCGAGCTCACCGATTCGCGCGACCTGCCGTGGTACGTGTCGTCGCTGCTGCTGTCGCAGCCGCTGCGCCGGCGGCGATTACGGCGGCATGCCGCTTAAGATTATCTGGGCGCTGCTCGACATCGTCGCGATCTTCGTGCTCGGCAGCGGCATCTACCTGTGGCTCGCCAAGCGGCGCGCCCGCGCGGCCGGCGCGGCCGATGACGACGTCACGGCGGGCGATCCGGTCGATGCCGCAACGGACACGGAGGGCGACGTCGGTCTGCGCGGTCCCGCGCCCGCACTGCTGACGCGTGAGGCTGCGCGATGAGCACTTCTGCGCAGGCTGCCGCACGGCCGCGTCGCACGCGCGGCTGGGTGTGGACCTGGCCGCTGCTGCTGGGCATCGGCAGCAGCGTGGGCCTCGTCGCCGCGCTGGTGGGCGACGGCGTGTGGGACGCGCTGTCGTGGCTGTTGCTTGGCTTGCCTGTCGCGATCAGCGTCTGGGCCTGGCGCCGCCGCCGCGCGCGCTGACACGGCCCAAGCCGTCACCCACACGCGACGTCCAGGCGGCGCTGACGGATGCGGCGCTGCGTCTTGTGCGCGCGACCAACATCGCGCGCGTGCCCGTCGCGCACAATCCGTCATGGCCACGAAGGGGACGATCCGCGTCGGCGTGTCGGGTTGGCGCTACCCGCCGTGGCGCGGCGTGTTCTATCCGAAGGGGCTCGTCCAACGCGAAGAGCTCGCGTATGCGTCCCGCCAGCTGTCGACGCTGGAGATCAACGGCTCGTTCTATTCGCTCCAAACGCCGAAGAGCTGGCAGGCGTGGCACGACGCGGTCCCGGATTCGTTCGTGTTCTGCGTCAAGGCGCCGAAGTACATAACCCATCAGTTGCGGCTTCTTGATGCCCGAGCGCCAGTGGCGAACTTTTTCGCCTCCGGCGTGGCCTTGCTCGGCCGCAAGCTGGGCTCGCTGCTATGGCAATTGCCGCCGTCACTGCACTACGACCGCGGACTTCTGGAGGCGTTTCTCGCGCTGCTGCCGCACTCGCCGCAGGCAGCCACCGCGCTGGCGCACCGGCACGACGCCAAGGTGGAAGGACGGGCGGTCGTCGACTATGTCGCCACCTGTGGCCCGCGCCGCGCCATCCGGCATGCGCTCGAAGTGCGGCACGCGAGTTTCGCGACACCGGACTTTCTTGCGCTGCTGCGCGCGCACGACGTCGCGCTGGTGGTCGCCGACACCGGCGGCCGCTGGCCCGAACTAAAGGAACTGACGGCCGGCTTCGCCTACCTGCGGCTGCACGGCGCGTCCAAGCTGTACGAAAGCGGGTACTCCGAGGCACAGCTCGCGCAATGGGCGGAGCTGATCCGCTCATTCGCGGCCAAGGGTCGCGACGTGTTCTGCTACTTCGACAATACGATGAAGGAAGCGGCCCCGCAGAACGCGCTGCATCTTGCGAAGCTGCTTGGTGTCAAATGGCCGCCAGCCGAGTGATGCCGCATGGATGGCGCTTGGTCGCACCGGAGAACACGGCATGAATTTTCGCATCCTGGTCGCGGGCGGTACGGGCCAAGTCGGGTCCGCGCTGGTGCGCGCGCTGCTCGCCACGCCGGCGTGCCGCGAAGTGATCATGCTGATTCGCCGGCCTCTGGAGGCGCCCACGGACGCCCGCCTGCGCCCGATCGTCGTCGACACCGCCTCGCCCGGCTTCGCCTCCGAAGTGGCGGCGCTCGCCCGCGCGTGCATCGCACATGGCGACCTCGTGTGCGCGGCGTCCTGCATCGGCATCGGCAAGGGCAGCCAGCAGTGGAGCGACGAGGCCATCCGCGCGCTGGAGATCGGTGTCGTAGGCGCCTTCGCGCGCGGTTGCCGGTCCGCCGGCGTGGAGTGCTTCGGCTTGCTGTCAGCCGCGGGTAGCGATGCACGCAGCAGGATCCGCTACGCGCGCATCATGGGCGAGAAGGAGGGCGCGGTGCGCGCGATCGGCTTCGAGCGCCTGGCGATCTTCCGGCCCGGCATCATCGCGGGCAACGCCCACACGCCGGGTTACGTCGCGGCGTTAGGGCGCCTGATCCCCGGTTCGTTCGGCACGATAGACCAGGACGACATCGGCCGCGCATTCGTCGCGGAATTCCTCCACGGCCGCGACGGCACCACGATCCTCGGCAACGCCGCGATGCGCGAGCGCGCTCGTCAGTCCTCGGCGGGCAGCCAGACGCGGTAGCCGCCCGACTTGTCGTCGCGCTCCAGCACCAGCAGGCCCTGGTCGCGCGCGTCCTCCAGCAGGTCGTTGAACGAACGGTAGCCGTAGAACGATTCGTTGAAGCCCGGGCGCCGGCGCTTCAGCGCCTGCTTGATCATCGAGCCCCAGATCGTTTCGTCGCCGCCGCGCTCGGCGACCAGCGCCTCGACGGTGCCCACGGTTTCGTCCAGCGCCTGCTGGCGGCGGTCGTCGTCGCTGCGCGGTTCGCCTTCCGCGGTGGCTTCGCCGTCGTCGCGCGCCTCGCTCGCGGCGCGTGCTTCGTCGTCGGCTTTCTTCGACGCCGCGGCGCCAGCCTTGCCGCCTTTCGCGGACGCCGTCTTGGCCGCGCGCCGTGCCGGCGCCTTCTTCTTCTCGCGGACCAGGTCGTCGTAATAGATGAACTCGTCGCAGCAGGCGATCAGCAGGTCGGACGTCGAGTTCTTCACACCGACGCCGATTACGCGCTTGGCGTTCTCGCGCAGCTTGGACACGAGCGGCGAGAAGTCGGAATCGCCGCTGATGATGACGAACGTGTCGACGTGCGACTTGGTGTAGCAGAGGTCCAGCGCGTCGACGACCATCCGGATGTCCGCCGAGTTCTTGCCGGACTGGCGCACGTGCGGGATCTCGATCAGCTCGAAGCTCGCCTCGTGCATCTGCGCCTTGTAGCTCTTGTAGCGCTCCCAGTCGCAGTAGGCCTTCTTGACGACGATCGAACCCTTGAGCAGCAACCGCTCGAGGATCTTGCGGATGTCGAACTTCTCGTACTTGGCGTCGCGCACGCCGAGCGCGACGTTCTCGAAATCGCAGAACAGCGCGAGGCTCTGGTCGTCGGTTTGCATGGTCGCGTGCGGATATCTGTACGAAAGGGCAACACGATAGCAGAGGCCCCCGCGCTGCGTTACACTCGTCCTCCGCCGGATTTACGGGAGTCTCCATGACCACGACGCGCATCGTCCGTGCAACCCGCCTGCCCTGGGTCGCCGCCTTCCTCATCGGCCTCGCCTGCGGCCCGCTTGCCGTGGCCCAGACCGCCGCACCCGCCAAGCCGCTGCCCGCCAACAAGCTGGTGATCCAGGTCAGCGACGGCGACCCCGCCAAGTGGAATCTCGCCCTCAACAACGCCACCAACGTGCAGGCGGACCTCGGCGCGCAGAACGTCGCCATCGAGATCGTCGCCTACGGACCCGGTATCGGGATGCTGAAGATGGATTCGCCGGTGGCGGGCCGCGTCGACCAGTCCATCGACGCCGGCATCCGCTTCGTCGCGTGCGAGAACACGATGCACGGGCAGAAGCTCACGAAGAACGACATGCTCAACAACATCGGCTATGCCAAGGCCGGTGTCGTCGAGCTGATGGAAAAGCAGCAGCAGGGCTGGTCGTACATCCGGCCCTGACCCGGCGCGCGTACTCGCGCCACGCCGTTCCGTTCACCGACCGAGAACAACACCAAGACCATGGAAGCACAGATCACCAACTTCTGGGCGACGTCGAAGCCCATCCTGATCGCCGTCGCGCTGAAGATCGCCGGCGCGATCGTCATCTACATCGTCGGCCGCTGGCTGATCGGCCTGGTCACGTCGCTGCTCACCAAGGCGCTGGAGCGGCAGAAGATCGAGCCGACGATCATCCGTTACCTCGGCAACACGGTCTCGATCGCGCTCAACATCCTGCTGGTCATCGGGATACTGGGCTACTTCGGCGTCGAAACCACCTCGTTCGCCGCGCTGATCGCCGCGCTGGGTATCGCGATCGGCGCCGCGTGGGGCGGCCTGCTGTCCAACTTCGCGGCCGGCGCGTTCATCCTGGTGCTGCGCCCGTTCAAGGTGGGCGACTATGTGTCCGCCGGCGACGTCGAAGGCACGGTGCGCGCCATCGGCGTGTTCACCACGGGCATCGATACGCCGGACAACGTGCACACGATGATCGGCAACGCCAAGATCATGGGCGGGACGATCAAGAACTTCTCGCTTAACCCGTGGCGACGCGTCGAGCTCACCGCGCAGCTCGACCACAGCGTGGATCCGGACGATGCGGTCGCGCGGCTGAAGACGGCTCTGGCCGCCATTCCCAACGTCGAGAAGGAACCGGCACCCGACGTCACGATCCTCACGTTCAACGAGCGCGGCCCGGTCCTCGCCGTGCGGCCCTACGTGAACAACCAGTTCTACTGGCAGGTGTACTTCGACACGAACAAGGCCATCCGCACGACGTTCGGCGCGGCCGGCTACCCGGTGGCGCAGATGCACGTGGCCGTACAGCAGACGGCGCGCTGATCCTCTACTTCTCGCAGGAGCTCGACATGGGTTTGCTCGACGGAATTCTCGGCAGCGTGCTTTCCAACATGGGCGGTGGCCAGGGCGGCGGCTTTCCCGGCTTTCCGTCGGGCCAGCAGGCCTCGCCGCAAGGGGGCGGCTTGGGTGGCCTTGGCGGCATCGCGGCCGCGGCGCCCGTGCTGATGGCGGTGTTCAGCATGCTGCAGCGGAGCGGCGGCTTGAACTCCGTGCTGCAGCAATTGCAGCAGCAGGGGCACGGCGACCAGGTGCAGTCGTGGCTGCAACCCGGTGCCACCAACCAGCCGCTCGACCCCAGCGCGCTGCAGCAGGTGCTGGGCGCGGGCCCGCTCGGCGAGATTGCCGCCAAGCTCGGCATGTCGCCGCAACAGGCCGCGAGCAGCATGGCGCAGGCCCTGCCGCACGTCGTCGATCACATGACGCCCGATGGCACGGTGCCCGACAACCACGGCGACATGGTGTCGCAGGTGCTGGCCGAGCTCAACGCCAAGCGGCACGGCGCGTAGCGACGCTTCTCGCGGGCGCCGCCTGGCGCCCGCAACGCGCGGAATTGGTGTCTGACCCCAATTTCACGCGCGCTCACGCTTCGCGGCGCAGCGGAGGCGCGGCCTTCGCTTCCGGGTGTCCCAGGCGCTCGCGGATCATGTCGATCGCCTGCCGCAGTTCGTAGGCTTCCTTCGAGAACCAGCTCGGCAGCGACAGCGCGTTGATGTCGGCCTCGATGCCGTCGAGCTCCTTCAGCCACCCGCCGACGCTTTCCGCCGCATGCGTTTCCCCGATGCGCTGCTCCAGCGCGCGTAGCGACGCATAGCCGCGCGTGATGCGCGAGCGCAGCCGGTACGTGTAGAGGTCCGGCAGGAAGCGCACCGCAGGCACGACCACGCCCAGCAGCGGAATCAGGAACACCAGCAGCCGGTCGACCATGTTGGCAAGCCAGAACGGCAGGTAGCGCCGCAGGAAGGGCTTGCCCTGCTTGTAGAAGCGCTGCGCCTCCGCGGCCACCGGCACGTCCTGGCGATTGGGGTTGGGAAAGTAGCCCGCGTCCGCCAGCGGCGTGTGGCCGCCGTGGACGTCGCTGGCTGCGTCGAGCAGCAGGTACATCAGCGCCGGATGCAGGTCGCCGCGCACCAGCAGGTTGGCGGTCACGGCCACCGTCGCGACGTCGTGATCCGGCAGGTCCGCGCGCACGTCGACGATGCCGCGCGGCAACGTCACCGAGCTCACGAAGTTGAGGAGGCGCGCGAAGGCCTCGGCATGCGTCAACGCGATCAGCGATACGCCGGGCTCGTGCATCAGGCGCGAGATCGTGGGCGCCGCGAGGCCGGACACCATGAACACGGCGCCGACCTTGCCGGCGACGAGCGCGGACGCGGCTTCGTCGCCGGCGAGCGGCGACAGTTCGGCCGTCGCAGCGTCGATACCGGACAGCTTCAGCAACTCGATCGCGAGCGCCCGCGAGCCGCTGCCTTCCGGGCCGACGGCGATCACGCGGCTGTTGAAGCTCGCGAGGCTCGCATCGGTCCCCGGCGCCTTCTTCTGGAACAGCCACAACGGCTCGAAGTACATCGCGCCCAGCGACTGGATCGCCGCATCGTCCGGGTCGACGTCGTCCGGCACCGCGCGCGCCGCGATGCCGCCCTGCACCAGCGCGACGTCGGCCTTGCCCTGCTGCAGCCGCTGCAGGTTCTCCACCGAGCCTGCCGATGCCTGCAATTCCAGCGTGACGCCGTTGCGCGCGAGGATCTGCTGGTAGCGCCTGGCGACGACTTCGTACGTGCCGCCCGCCGCACCCGTGGACATCACGATGTGCGTCGGCGGCGATGGCTTGGCGAAATGCGCCGTCAGCCACACCGCGAGCACGCACAGCGCGAGCAGCGGCAGGCCCACGACCAGTGCGTCGTGCCACGACAGGTGCCGGATTTTCATCGTGTCTCCCTTACGAGGCGCGAGCCTAGCAGATGGCCGCGTGCATGCGACAATCCGCACCGTTCGTCACCGCACCCGGCCCGCCTTGGAATCACTCACGCTGACCATCGCCCTCGTCCTCGGCATCGTCGAGGGCCTGACCGAGTTCCTGCCCATCTCCAGCACGGGCCACCTGATCGTCGCCGGCTCGCTGCTGGGCTACACGGGCGCCGAAGCCGAGACGTTCGAGATAGTCATCCAGGCCGGCGCCATCCTTGCCGTGTGCTGGGAATACCGCGCGCGCTTCCTCGGCGTGCTGAGGGGGCTTGGCAGCGACCGGCGCGCGCAGCGCTTCGCGCTCAACATCGTCATCGCGTTCCTGCCGGCGGCCGTGCTGGGCGTGCTGTTCTCCAAGGCGATCAAGGCGCACCTGTTCGCGCCCGGCCCCGTCGCCGCCGCGTTCATCGTCGGCGCGCTGCTCATCCTGTGGGCCGAGCGGCGACAGCGGCTGCGCCCGGACGTCGTGCGCGTGACGAGCGTCGACGCGATGACGCCGCTCGACGCGCTGAAGATCGGCTGCGCACAGGCGCTGGCACTGATCCCCGGCATGTCGCGCTCGGGCTCGACGATCATCGGCGGTATGCTGTTCGGCCTCGCGCGGCCCGCGGCCACCGAGTTCTCGTTCTTCCTCGCGGTGCCCACGTTGATCGGCGCCACCGTCTATTCGTTGTGGAAGGATCCGTCGCTGCTGGCGGCGGAACGCTGGCCACTCTTGGGCGCGGGCTTCGTGGCCGCCTTCCTGTCGGCGTTCGCCTGCGTGCGCTGGCTCATCCGCTACGTGAGCCGCCACGATTTCCGGCCGTTCGCGTGGTACCGCATCGTGGCCGGCCTCGCGATCCTGGCCACCGCCCACGCGGGGCTCGTGCACTGGCGATGACGGCGCAGCAGCGGCTCGTCGGCTCGCTGTGCGCCGCGGTGGGCGTGTTCGGCTTCTCGGCCAAGGCGATCATCATCAAGCTCGCGTACGCGTGGGATCCCGCGCTGGACGCGGTGACGCTGCTCGCGCTGCGGATGCTGTACTCGGCGCCGTTCTTCATCGCGATGGCGTGGTGGGCGAGCCGCGGCGCCGCGCCGCTGACGCGCGGCGCGTGGTGGCGCCTCACGCTGCTGGGCTTCATCGGCTACTACCTCGCGAGCCTGCTCGACTTCATGGGCCTGGCGTACATCAGCGCCGGCCTCGAGCGGCTGACGCTGTTCCTCTACCCGACGATCGTCGTGCTGCTGTCCGCGTGGTGGCTGCGCACGCCGATCACGCGGCGCGCGATCGTCGCGCTCGTGTTGTCGTACGCGGGCATCGTGCTCGCGTTCTGGCACGACCTGTCCGTGACGGGTGATGCGCACGGCCTGGCCGTGGGCGGCGGACTCGTGTTCGCAAGTGCCGTGCTGTACGCGATCTACCTCGTGGCCGCCGGACCGATCATCGCGCGCATCGGCTCGACGCGCTTCATCGCGTGGGCGATGCTGGTGTCGACCGTGTTCGTGCTCGTGCAGTTCGCGCTCACGCGGCCGTGGTCCGCGCTGGCCGTGCCGCCGTCCATCCACGCGCTGTCGCTGTTGATGGCCGTCGCGTCCACCGTCGTGCCCACGTGGCTCATTGCCGAAGCGATCCGTCGCCTCGGTGCGAACCAGACGTCGCTCGTCGGCTCGCTGGGTCCCGTGTTCACCATCGCGCTCGGCGCTGCCGTGCTCGCCGAGCCGATCAACGTGTTGCAGCTTGCGGGTGCCGCGCTGGTGCTGGCGGGCGTGCTGATGGTGTCGCTCAAGCCGGCGGCCCGTCCCGCCGTCACCGCCGCCGAGCCCGCGGCCGCCGCCACGCCCAAGGCCTGAACGTCCGCCCCGCGCGCGGCGTCTATAATCGAAATCCGCCTGCCAACCGGCGCGCCGCTCGCCCGAGCGCTTGCGCGCCCGTACTTTCCGGAGCCTGACATGCCCCCCGATACGATCGAGCGTTCCGTTCCCGCCCTCAAGGATCCCTCGCTGCTGCGCCAGCAATGCCTGGTCGACGGTAAATGGGTCGGTGCCGACAACGGCGCGACGATGCCGGTGGTCAACCCGGCCAACGGCGGCCTGGTCGCCGCGGTGCCCGTGTTCGGCGGCGCGGAGACGAAGCGCGCGATCGAAGCGGCCGCGCGCGCCTGGCCGGCGTGGAAGGCGAAGACCGCGAAGGAGCGCAGCGCCATCCTGCGCAAGTGGAACGACCTGATGCTGCAGCACGTCGACGACCTGGCGCTGATCCTGACCACCGAGCAGGGCAAGCCGCTGGCGGAGGCAAAGGGTGAAGTCACGATCGGCGCCGCGTACATCGAATGGTTCGCCGAGGAAGCCAAGCGCATCTACGGCGACACGATTCCCACCGTCGGCAACGACCGGCGCCTCGTCGTGGTCAAGGAAGCGGTGGGCGTCTGCGCCGCGATCACGCCGTGGAATTTCCCGTGCTCGATGATCACGCGCAAGGTGGCGCCCGGCCTTGCCGCCGGCTGCACGATCGTCATCAAGCCGGCCGAAGCGACGCCGCTGTCCGCGTTCGCGCTGGGTGAGCTCGCGCAGCGCGCCGGCTTTCCGCCGGGCGTCGTCAACATCGTCACCGGCGACGCGCCGGCGATCGGCGGCGAGATGTGCGCCAACCCGACGGTGCGCAAGCTCTCGTTCACCGGCTCGACGGAAGTCGGCCGCATCCTGATGAAGCAGGTGGCGCCGACGATCAAGAAGCTGTCGCTGGAGCTCGGCGGCAATGCGCCGTTCATCGTGTTCGAGGATGCGGACCTCGATGCGGCAGCCGACGGCGCGATGATCTCCAAGTATCGCAACGCCGGCCAGACCTGCGTGTGCGCCAACCGCCTGTTCGTGCAGGACAAGGTCTACGACGCGTTCGCGGCCAAGCTCGCCGAGCGCGTGAAGGCGCTGAAGGTAGGCGCGGGGACGGAAGCCGGAGTCACGCAGGGCCCGTTGATCAACGCGGAAGCGATCGACAAGGTGAAGGACCACATCGCGGACGCGACGGCGCACGGCGCCAAGGTGGTCACCGGCGGCAAGCCGGCGCCGCAGGGCGGCCTCTTCTTCGAGCCCACGGTGCTCGCGAACGTGACGCCCGACATGAAGATCTTCCGCGAGGAAACCTTCGGCCCGGTCGCGCCGCTGATCCGCTTCAAGACGGACGACGAAGTCGTGGAGCTCGCCAACCGCACCGAGTTCGGGTTGGCCTCGTACTTCTACGCGCGCGACATCGGCCGCGTGTGGCGCGTCGCCGAACGGCTCGAGTACGGCATGGTCGGCGTGAACACGGGCCTCATCACCACCGAAGTCGCGCCGTTCGGCGGCATGAAGCAGTCCGGGCTCGGTCGCGAAGGCTCCAAGTACGGCATCGACGAGTTCGTCGAGGTGAAGTACATCTGCTTCGGGGGCATCTAGCGGTCTTTCCCACGTCCGCGGGTCGACGGTTCGGAATTGGAGTCAGACTCGAATTCCATGGACGAGAGTCCTGCGAAGCTTTTCCGCGCGCTGGGACTCCGACGCACTCGCGCGCTGGTCGCGGGCGACTTTCCCATCGCCGAGGCCTTGCATGCGAGGCATTACGAACTGATCACCCCGGCCGGGAAGGTCCTGGGCCGGGACGAATATCTTGCGATGGTCGCTGGCGGTTTCTACGCCAGCTGGGCGATCGATGACTTCGCCTGTCGGGCGTCCGCGGCAATATGCGTCATTCGTTACAAGGCCACGCTCGGATTCTCGTCCGGCACCAGCATGGTGTGCTGGCATACCGACGTCTACGAAGATTCCGAGGGTCACTGGCGAGCGGTTTGGTCGCAAGCGACCGAGATCCGACCGCGTTGAGCGCGCGCGAATCACGCGAGCTTGGGCGGCTCAATCCTGCGGCAAGGGATCTGGAACCGAGCCAACGCCCGTGGCGAAGCTCGCACCGTGGAACGTGGCGATATTGTTGCCTTCCGCAGTCGACGGCGTAGCACCGCGATCGGCCGCTGCCGCGCTGGGCACGGCGCTTTGCAGCGCCATGTGCACGCTCGTACCGTGATCGAACGGTGTCATCTCGAGCGGGCCGAGGGCTGCCACCACCGCCAGGAACGCCACTGCCGCTACGCAGCCCCACAGACCGGCGCGCACGCTGCGTTCGAGATCGTTGCTGTCGTCGAATTCGTTCATCGTCGTCTCCGTCGGTGCGTGTCTCGCACCGTGGGGACGACTGTCGCGCATTGCCCGCCTTGTAGACCACCGAATATGGCGCGCAAGGAGACGAGAATCTTGCGAGAAACAAAACGTGAAGATTCGCGTTGCCGATTGCAGTGCACGGCACGGGCGAGCGGAACCGCGTCGACGATGCTCCGCAGACGTAACGACATTCTCGACTATTGCGCAGGGCCGACATCCACGCGCGAGATTGGGAATGATGGCCATGGTGCACGAGGAGACCAACCGGCCGTCGACAAACGCGCCAAGGCAAGCAATGCGATCATTCACGAAATCTCGTTCCAGACCCGGTCTACGACGGCCTCTGCCGGTAGCGGGACGTCCGCACGATGAAGGTCGCGATACAGGATCAGCAAATCCTGAAGCTCGTGACTCAATAGCAGCCGAATTTGCGCGGCCCGCATTTCGCCTGGTGACATCGTAGAATCCGTTCGCCAGCACCCTATGTGCTTCACCATCGGGTACACATACCGAATCGCTGAAGACTCCGAGCGAACTCGAACATCTTTCGCGGTAAAGCCGTTGCGTTCGTAGAATGGCTTGCCAGTCACCGTACTCGTCAGAAACACATCGCTCAAGCCCCACTCCAGTGCGCGCTCCTGGACAGTTTTGAGCATGAGTCGCCCGGCGCCGAGAAATCGCACTTCCGGTTCAACATAGCAGAGCTGAATTTCACCTTGTCGCGAAATCATGGCGACCCCACAGACCAGCCCTCGATGCAAGGCGACAACCATCGAAAGGTTGCTTGATGCGAGCCACGCGCAAACGTTCTGTGGAGTCTTGTTTCTAAGCCACGCTTCCAGGATTCTCTCGTCGCCTTGATGATCGGCGCCGCAAAGCATCGTAATGGACCGCCTTGGTACGGCACAGACGGCATCCGCATCGTCGGGTATCGCGTCGCGGACGGCTAATGCGGAATCCATTTCACATCGTCGATAGTTATTCGCGCATGACCAACTACCAGGTAGTCGCAACGCAAACCCGGATCGGCGCTTGCCATGGCTCCGGGTGGCCTTCGATCTTCACCGTGCCGAACTCGTAGTACACGGTAGGACCGCCGATACGTCGGCACAGCGAGCAGTTGCAGTCCGTCGCCACGTCGGGCGCGTGAGGGAGCGTCAGCCGCACCGCGCCGCAATGACAGGAACCTTCGAGCAGGTTCTTCATGAGGCTTGCGTGATTGCGCGCAGGTTTGCGCCGCGCGGAAGGGCCGTGCTTACCAGCCGGACGGCAAGCGCTTCAGCAACGTGATCGACCGCTCCTCGACGGAGAGGTAGCCGCCCGCCACGAGGTCCTTGAGCAGCTTGCTGATCATGTCGCGCGACGCGCCGACGCGATCGGCGATCTCCTGCTGCGTGAGCTTCTCCGGCAGCGTGCGGCGGCCATCGCCGGCCGGCGCCAGCGCGTTGAGCAGCCGCGCGAGGCGGCCGTAGACGTCCGACAGCGCGAGGCTCTTCGCGTTTTCGGTGGTCACACGGATGCGGTGGATCAGCTTCTGCACCAGGTGCTCGGCGAAGTCCGGATGCGTGGCCATGAACTCGCGGACCTGCGCGCGACTCACCAGCGCGCACGTCGTCGGCTCGACGGTGATCACGGACGCGGAGCGCGGCGAGCCGTCGAGCGACATCTCGCCCACGTACTCGCCGATGCCGTGGAAGTCGATGACGAACTCGCGGCCCTGCGCGTTGCTCGAATACACGCGCACGCGGCCGGAGACGACGATGAACAGCGTGTCGCCGGTATCGCCTTCGTTGATGATGACGGTGTTCTTCGGGTAGGTCCGGAGAACGCCGGAGGCCGCGATCTCGCGCAGCGTGCCGGGGGTGAGCGGCGCGAGCGGATCGGGCGGAGTCGAAGCGGTGGGCATGGGTGCGGGCGTGTAGCGCGCATCCTAACATCGCCGAAGCGCGTTCAGCGATAGACGCGGGCGTCCTCGATGACCTTGCCGTCGTTGGGCAGGCTGCCCGGGTCGCAGAAGCGCACGTCGCCGCGCAGCTTGGTGAGGTCGCGCAGCGACGCGACCAGCGCGTCGGCCAACGCGGGCGTCGTGCCCTGCGCTTCGCAGACGAGCGTCATCCGGTCGCTGTCCTCGGGATTGTCGACGACGAGCCGAGCGCGGACCACTTCGGGGTGGCGGCGCAGCACCGCGGCTACCTGCGACGGGTGGACGAACATGCCCTTTACCTTCGTCGTCTGGTCCGCGCGGCCCATCCAGCCGCGGATGCGCGCATTCGTGCGGCCACAAGGGGACGCCCCCGGCATGAAGGCGGACAGGTCGCCGGTGCCAAAGCGGATCAGCGGGTACTGGCGGTTGGTGAGCGCGGTGACGACCACCTCGCCGACTTCGCCGGCAGGCACCGGGTCGCCGGTGCCGGGCCGCAGGATCTCGACCAGCACGCCTTCGTCGACGATCAGCCCTTCGCGCGCCTCGCTCTCGTACGCGATGTTGCCGAGGTCGGCGGATGCGTAGACCTGGTAGCCGGCGATGCCGCGCGCGGCCAGCGCGTCGGCCAGCGAGCGCGGGAACGCCTCGCCGGAGACGAGTGCCTTGCGCAAACGAGGCAGCTTGACGCCGAGTTCGTCCGCCTTCTCGAGGATGATCTTCAGGAAGGACGGCGTGCCGACGTAGCCGTCCGCGCCGAGGCCCGCCAGCGCCTGCACCTGCAGCTCCGTCTGGCCCGTGCCGCCCGGACACACCGAGCAGCCGAGCGCCAATGCGCCGGTCTCGAGCATCGAGCCGGCCGGCGTCAGGTGGTAGGCGAAGCAGTTGTGGACGCGGTCGCCGCGCCGGAAGCCCGCCGCGAACAATGCGCGCGCGAGCCGCCAGTAGTCGGCGTCGCGCCCTTCCGGTTCATAGATCGGGCCGGGCGACGCGAAGAGGCGAGCGGCGTCGCGGCCGTCGTGCGCGGCCAGGCCACCGAACGGCGGCGTCGCCTTCTGCAGCTCGCCAAGTTCGGACTTGCGCGTGACGGGCAACGCGGCCAGCGCCACGCGCGTGGTCACTGCAGCAGCATCGATGCCGGCGAGCCGCGCCGCCCATCCGGGCGCCGTCGATTGCGCGAACGCGACGGCCTGCGCCAGCGCCGCCATCTGCGCGGCCTCGCGTGCTTCAGGGGCGCGCGTCTCCAGCGCGTCGTAGTGTTGCGCGGCCATCACGCGAGCCAGCGCTTGCGGCGCCGGTAGTGCTTCACGTCGCGGAAGCTCTTGCGCTCGCCACTCGCGAGGCCCAGGTAGAACTCCTTGACGTCCTCGTTGGCGGACAGCGCCGTGGCGTCGCCGTCCATCACGACGCGCCCGTTCTCCAGGATGTAGCCGTAGTTCGCGTAGCGCAGCGCCACCGTCGTGTTCTGCTCGGCGAGCAGGAAGGAGACGCGCTCGCGCGCATTGAGGTCGCGGACGATCTCGAAGATCTCCTCGACGATCTGCGGCGCGAGGCCCATCGACGGCTCGTCGAGCAGGATCATCGTCGGCGCGGCCATCAGCGCGCGACCGATCGCCGTCATCTGCTGCTCGCCGCCGGACGTGTAGCCGGCGAGGCTCGCGCGCCGCACCTTGAGCCGCGGGAAGTACGTGTAGACCTTGTCGAGCGCGGCGGCGACTTCGCCGCGGCCACGTCGCGTGAACGCACCGGCCAGCAGGTTCTCCTCCACCGTCAGGTGCTGGAAACAGTGCCGGCCTTCCATCACCTGGCACACGCCGAGCTTCACGAGCGCATTGGGGGTCAGGCTGTCGACGCGCGTGCCCCGGAACTCGATCGAGCCCTTCGTCACGTCGCCGCGCTCGGCGCGCAGCAGGTTGGAGATCGCCTTCAGCGTCGTGCTCTTGCCCGCGCCGTTGGCGCCCAGCAGCGCGACGATGCCGCCCTCGGGGACGGCGAGCGACACGCCCTTCAGCACGAGGATCACGTGGTCGTAGATCACCTCGATGTTGTTGACGTTCAGCACCACGCTCGCGGGCGTTGCGCGCGCGGCGGCGTCGGTGTGGGCGGCGGAATTCATGGTGTGCTGGTACTCACGGTCGGCTTCGGATGCGCGCGCCGCGCGCGGCTCGACGCATCCGAAGCCCCTCTCGCGAACGAAAGGGGCCGTGACGTCACGCAGGCGTCAGCCTTCCTTCGCGCAATCGCGCAGCGTGATCTTCTTGTCGGCCGCGTACTTGGCCGACGCCTCTTCCACCATCTTGCGCACGAGCGCGCTGTCGCCCTGGATGTAGCCCGACACCGGCTTGAACTCCTTGCCGTCCCACACCTGGAACTTCACCTTGCCCGAGCCTTCATGGTCGATGCAGCTCGTCTTGATCGGCGGGAACATGCCTTCGGCGCCCAGCTGCTTGATCCGCGCTTCCGACAGGTCGACGTGCTCCAGGCCCCAGCGCACCTGGTCGGGCGTCATCACCTTGCCCTTGCCGAACTTCTCCTGCGCCTTGCGGATGGCCTCGACGGCGATCATCCCGTACACGACGCCGCGCGTGTGATAGATCGAGCCCTGCCGCGCGGGGTCTTCGAGGTTGCCCTTGCCGACCTTGTACAGCTTGTTGGCGATTTCCTGCATCACCGGGAAGCTCGTGCCCGGCGCCGAGAACGCGGCGCTGACATAACCCTTGGCCGCATCGCCCGCGGGGACGACGTCCTCTTCCGAGCCGGCCCACCACACGCCGATGATCTTGTCGCGCGGATAGCCGGTCTTCGCGGCCGTCTTCAGCGCCACCGGGTTCATCACGCCGAAGCCCCACAGGATCACGTAGTCGGGCTTGTCGCGACGCACCTGCAGCCACACCGATTCCTGCGTCGTGCCGGGCGGCGTGATCGGGATCTTCACGAGCTCGAAGCCGCCCTTCGCGGCCAGCGCATCCAGCAGCGGAATCGCTTCCTTGCCGTACGCGGAGTCGTGATACAGGTAGGCGATCTTCTTGCCCTTGAGGTTGGCGGCGCCGCCGACCTTGGTCTCCAGATACGAGATCATCGCGGCAGCCTGGCTCCAGTACGTGGTGCCCACCGGGAACACCCACTTGTAGACGCGGCCGTCGGCGGAGTTGGCGCTGCCGTAGCCAAACGTCGTCATCGGGATGCCGTCCTGCGCCACGCGGTCGAGCAGGCCGTAGGCGATGCCGGTGGACAGCGGATCGATCGTCGACGCGCCGCCGTTCTTGCCCTTCAGGCGCTCGTAGCACTCGACGCCGCGCGCGGCGTTGTATTCCGTCTCGCACTCTTCCCAGACGAGCTTCACGCCGTTGATGCCGCCCTGCAGGTTGATCAGGTTGAAATAGTCGATCGCGCCGCCGAAGTAGCCGGTGCCGCCGGCCGCGTAGGGGCCGACGCGATACGAGAGGATCGGGATGAACTGCTGCGCCGATGCGAGCGGTGCGAGCGCCGCCAGCGCGAGGCCTGCGATTATCGACTTGACGAACTTCATGACTTCCTCCTTAAGGGCTCTTACAGCGCCGTGATGGCGGTCAATGCGGGAACGGCCACAACCGCAACTTCTCTTTTGCAATGCTCCACAGCCGCGCGAGTCCGTGCGGCTCGACGATCAGGAAAAAGATGATCAGCGCGCCGAACACCATCACCTCCAGGTTGCTGCCCGCGCTCGCGGGGATGTGCAACGGCGTGTGCGTGTCCAGCCAGTTGGTCAGCGTGTTGAGCAGGATGGGTGTCAGCACGATGAACGCGCTGCCCAGGAACGAGCCCATGATCGTCCCCACGCCGCCGATGATCACCATGAACAGGATGCGGAACGACAGGTCCAGGTTGTACGCCTCGGGCTCGACGGTGCCCAGGAACGCGTAGGCGTACAGCGCGCCGGCGATGCCGCAGTAGAACGAGCTGATCGCGAATGCCGACAGCTTGGTGCGCATCGGCTCGATGCCGATCACTTCCGCAGCCACGTCCATGTCGCGGATGGCCATCCACTTGCGACCCAGGTTGCCGCGCGTCATGTTCTTGGCGGCGATCGCCAGCAGGACGACGATCGCGAGCACCAGCAGGTACTTCGACCGGGAGTCCTGGAAACGGTAGCCCAGGATCTCGATCGGCTGCGCCGTGATGACGCCGGACGCGTTGTAGTTGGTGACCCAGCCGATCTTCGTCAGCGCCCAGATGATGAAGAACTGCGCCGCCAGCGTCGCGACGGCCAGGTAGAACCCGCGGATGCGCAGGCTGGGCAGGCCGAACAGCACGCCGATCAGCGCCGCGCAGAGTCCGCCGCCGACGAACGCGAAGAGGATCGGGATGCCGGGCACGCGCAGCACGAAGTTGTACGACGCGAACGCGCCGACGGCCATGAACGCGGCCGAGCCCAGCGAGAGCTGGCCCGCATAGCCGGTGAGGATGTTGAGGCCGATCGCGGCCAGCGACAGGATCAGGAACGGGATCAGGATCGCCGAGAAGATGTAGTTGGTGGCGAGGAAAGGCACGCCCAGGAACGCGAACGCAACGAGCGCCGCGATGACGACGCGGTCCTGCACGATCGGGAAGATCGCGGTGTCCGCGCGGTACGTGGACTTGAACTGTCCGGCTTCGCGATAGAACATGGGTCAGACCCGGCGGATGATCTTTTCGCCGAACAGGCCTTCGGGCCGGAACAGCAGCACGACGAGCGCGAGCACGTAAGGGAACCAGCCCTCGATGCCGCCGCCCACGTAGGGACCGATGTAGACCTCGGCCAGCTTCTCGGACGCGCCGACGATCAGGCCGCCGACGATGGCACCGGGCACCGATTCGAGCCCGCCCAGGATCAGCACGGGCAAGGCCTTCAGCGCGACGAACGTCAGCGCGAACTGCACGCCGTTGCGCGCGCCCCACAGGAGGCCCGCGACGAGCGCGACGCCGCCCGCGACGCCCCAGACGATCGCCCAGATCTGCTTCAGCGGAATGCCGACCGCCAGCGCGGCCTGGTGGTCGTCCGCCACGGCGCGCAGCGCACGGCCGATCCGCGTGCGGTTGAAGAAGATCGCGAGCGCCGCGACGAGCACCGCCGCGATGCCGGCGGCGACGAGGTCGAACTTCGAGATGTTGACGCCGAAACGGTCGGCGAGCGCCGCGATCGGCTCGTCGGCGATGCCGAGGTCCAGGCCGCGCACTTCCGAGCCCCAGACGATCTGCGCGAGGCCCTCGAGGAAGAACGAGAGGCCGATCGTCGCCATGAACAGCGAGATCTGCGGCTGGTTGACCAGCGGCCGCAGCACGATGCGCTCGATCACGAGCCCCAGCGCCACCATGATCGCGAGCGTCGCCGCGAGCGACAGCCAGAACGAGAGGCCCACTTCCGTGAGGCCCACGAACGTCAGCGCCGCGAAGAACACCATCGTGCCCTGCGCGAAGTTCAGCACGCCGGACGCCTTGTAGATCAGCACGAAGCCCAGTGCCACCAGCGAGTACATGACGCCGGAAAGAAGGCCGCCGATCAGCACCTCGAAGAAGAACGACATCAGTGCGCCACCCCGAGGTAGGCGTCGATCACCGCCTGGTTGCTGCGCACTTCGTCCGGCACGCCGTCGCCGATCTTCTTGCCGTAGTCGAGCACGACGACGCGGTCCGAGATGTCCATCACCACGCCCATGTCGTGCTCGATCAACACGATCGTCGTGCCGTACTGCTCGTTGACGTCCAGGATGAAGCGGCACATGTCCTGCTTTTCCTCGACGTTCATGCCGGCCATCGGCTCGTCGAGCAGCAGCATCACCGGCTCCGCGGCCAACGCGCGCGCGAGCTCCACACGCTTCTGCAGCCCGTAAGGCAGGCGCCCCACCGGCGTGCGCCGGATGTGCTGGATCTCGAGGAAGTCGATGATCTCCTCGACCTTGTGCCGGTTGGCCAGTTCCTCGTTGCGCGCACGGCCGAACCACAGCGCCTGCTCGACGAACGTCGCCTTCATGCGGAGATTGCGCCCGGTCATGATGTTGTCCAGCACGCTCATGCCCTTGAACAGCGCGATGTTCTGGAACGTGCGCGCGATGCCCTGCGCCGCCGCCTCGTGCGTATTGACGTCGCGGCGCGGCACGCCACGGAACGTCACCGTGCCCTGCTGCGGCCGGTAGACGCCATTGATGACGTTCAGCATCGAGCTCTTGCCCGCGCCGTTGGGTCCGATGATCGCGCGGATCTCGTGCTCGCGGACGTCGAAGCTGATGTCCGTGAGCGCCTTGACGCCGCCGAACGCCAGCGAGATGTGCTCGACGGCCAGGATCACGCCGCCGGCGGTGCGCGTGCTGGCCACCGGCGCGGAAGGCCGCACCGTCGCGGCCGCGGGTGTCGACTCAGTCACGCGGCCGCCTTTTCGCCGTGCGCGGCGCCGGCATGCGTCGCGCGCGGGAACAGCTTCGCGTCGAGGATCGCCAGGTCCGCCGCGACGACGCCGCGCCGGCCGTCCTCGAACTTGACCTCGGTCTCGATGTGCTGCGTCTTGCGCGCATCGTAGAGCGCGTCGACCAGCACCGCGTACTTCTCCGCGATGAAGCTGCGGCGCACCTTGCGCGTGCGCGTCAGCTCGTCGTCGTCCGGGTCGAGTTCCTTGTGCAGCACCAGGAAGCGCGCCACCTGCGCGCCCGCGAGGTTGGGGTCCGCGGCCAGCGCCGCGTTCACTTCCTCCACGCACTCGCCCACCATCGCGAGCACTTCCGGCTTGGCCGCCAGGTCCGCATAGCCGGAGTACGCGAGGTTGCGCCGCTCGGCCCAGTCGCCTACGGAGCCCATGTCGATGTTGACGAACGCGCACACGCGGTCGCGCCCCTGGCCGAACGCCACCGCTTCCTTGATGTGCGGGAAGAACTTGAGCTTGTTCTCGATGTAGTTGGGCGCATACAGCGAGCCGTCGGTGAGCTTGCCCACGTCCTTGGCGCGATCGATGATGCGCAGCTGCCCGTCGTCGCCGAAGAAGCCCGCGTCGCCGGTGTGGAACCAGCCGTCGGCGTCGATGGCCTCGGCGGTCGCGTCCGGCCGCTTGTAGTACTCCTTCAGCACCATCGGCCCGCGCGCGATCACCTCGCCGTTGTCGGCCACCTTGACGTCGACGCTCGGTGCCGGCACGCCGACGGTGTCGAGCTTCACGGCGCCGTCCGGCTGCATGCAGATGTACGCGCAGGTTTCCGTCGAACCGTAGAACTGCTTCAGGTTGATGCCGATCGAACGGTAGAAGCGGAACAGGTCGGGCCCGATCGCGGCACCCGCCGTGTACGCAACGCGGATGCGGCTCATGCCCAGCACGTTGCGCAGCGGGCCGTAGACGAACAGCTGGCCCAGCGCGTACTGGACGCGATCGCCGAAGCTCACAGGCCGGCCCGCCGTGATGTCGGCGCCGCAGCGGCGCGCGACGGCCATGAAGTGGCGATACATCGCGCGCTTGATGCGCCCGGCGTCCTCCATGCGGATGGTGAGCTGCGTCAGCAGGTTCTCGAACACGCGCGGCGGGGCGAAGTAATACGTCGGCCCGATCTCGCGCAGGTCGGTGAGTACCGTGTCGCCGGACTCGGGGCAATTGATCGTGAAGCCGCAGGCCACCCACTGCGCGTACGAGAACAGGTGGTCACCCACCCACGCCATCGGCAGGTAGGAGAGGATGCTGTCGTCGGGCGTCAGGTGATCGAACGCGATGCTGCCGTCGGCGGCGGCGAGGAACGCCGCGTGCGTCTGGCGCACGCCCTTGGGCTTGCCCGTCGTGCCGGACGTGTACAGCATCACCGAGACGTCGTCCGGCTTGACCGCGGCGACCGCCGCGTCGAAGAAGCCGGGATGCGTGCGATCGTATTCGCGGCCCAGCGCGGTGAGTGCCTCGTAGCTGGTGACGCCGCTGTAGTTGCGCAGGCCGCGCGGGTCGTCGTAGTAGAGATGCGCGAGCGTGGGGACCTCGGGCAGCGCCTCGAGCATCTTGTCTACCTGCTCCTGGTCCTCGACGATCGCGTACGCGATCGCCGCGTCGTTCAGCACGTAGACGAATTCGTTGGCCGGCGCGTCCTGGTACATGGGCACGGCGATCCCGCCGAGGCACTGCGCGGCGGCCATCGCCCAGTACAGGCGCGGCCGGTTGTCGCCGATGATCGCGAGGTGCATGCCGGGGCCGAAGCCCTGCGCGGCGAGCCCGCAGGCGAGCGCGCGCACCTCGGCGGCGACGTCGCTCCACGACCACGTCTGCCAGATGCCGAGATCCTTCTCGCGCGTGGCCGCATGGCGCGGCCGCACGGCGGCGTGGTGCATGAGCCGGCGCGGGAACGTGCCGAGCGTGTCGTCCATGACTCCTCCAGAACGCGCACCCGGCTCGAGGGGCGGGCGCGGCGCCGCGCGGCGGCCGTCTTGGCGCGGCCCGGGCTGCGGCAGGCTACGCGGCCATCGTACCCCGATGCCGCGCGCCTCCGGCGGAGAATGCCCGCGGGCGTCCGCACGCGTTGTCGTCCATGCGACAATTTGCACTGCACCATCGCTCCCGCGGTGCAGCACATTCCACCGCAACGATGCCCGAACCGACGCTGCAGACCCTGCTCGACGCGAGTCCCTGGACGCGGGCGCTCACGCCGGCGCAGCGCGCATCGATCACCGTCAACACGTACACGCGCCGCGTGCCGGCGGGCGGCTATGTGTGCCGCCGCGGCGAGCGCGTCGAGCATTGGGTGGGCATCGTCGAGGGGCTGGTGAAGATGGCCAGCGCGTCACCCGACGGCAAGCCGACGATGTTCACGGGTATCCGCAACGGCGGCTGGTTCGGCGAGGGATCGTTGCTGAAGGACGAGCCCCGCCGCTACGACATCGTGGCCATCCGCGACACGACCGCGGCCTACGTGAGCCGCGCCGCGTTCATGCAGCTGCTCGACGAGAGCGTCGCGTTCAACCGCTACCTGCTCGTGCAGCTCAACGAGCGGCTCGCGCAGTTCATCGCCATGGTCGAGCACGAGCGCCTGCTCGGTCCCGATGCGCGGCTCGCGCGCGGGCTCGCATGGCTCTTCAATCCCGTGCTGTATCCGGATATCGGCCCCACGCTCCCCCTGTCGCAGGAGGAGCTCGCGCAGCTCACCGGCATGTCGCGGCAGCGCGCCAACCAGGCGCTGAAGCGGCTCGAGCAGGACGGCCTGATCGCCGTCGAATATGGCGCGATCCGCGTGCTGCACCTGGACGGCCTGCGACAATACGAGGATCGCGACTCCTGAACCCGTTGCCGCCATGCCCACGCTCCTCGACAACCTGGTTGCCGGACACCGGTCCCCGCAGCAGTTCCCGTTAAGCGCCGCGCCGGCGCCCGCCGACATGGCGGCCGCCTATGCGACGCAGGCCGCGGTGGCCGCGGCGCTGCACGCGGACGTGTCCGGCTGGAAGATGGGCATCGCCGGCGACGGCACGCCGATGGCGGCGCCGCTGTACGCGCAGCTGACGCGCACCAGCGGCTCGACGTGGACGTTGCCGGCCGCCGGAAGCCCGTGGGTGATCGAAGTGGAGATCGCGTTCCGCTTCGACCGCGACCTCGCGCCGCGGCCGGGCAACCCGTACACGCGCGACGAGATCGCGGCGGCCGTGCGTGAAGCGGTCGTCGGCATCGAGCTGGTCCGCGGGCGCTATGCGGTCGACGGCCCGACGCCGCTGCTCTACCTCGTTGCCGACAACGCGGCGAATGCCGGGTACATCGTCGGCGCGGCGCGCAACGGCCTCGGTGCGCTGGACGTGCGCAACCTGGCGCTGCGCTACACGCTGGACGGCGCGCCCGCGTTCGCCGGCGCCGCCGCGCATCCGCAGGGCGATCCGTTCGCGCCGATCGTCGCGTGCGCCAACGCCGGCAACCTTCCGCTCGGCGGTATCCGCTCGGGACAGGTCGTGACGACCGGCACGCTGATCAAGCCGTTCCCGGTGACGAAATCCACCGTGGTCGCCGCCGAGCTGGACGGCATCGGCAGCGTCACCGTGCGGCTCGTTGCGTGACCGCGCCGCGCGTCAGACGAACATCCCGCCGGACACCTCGATCCGCTGGCCGTTGATCCAGCGGTTGTCGGCCGACAGCAGCGACGCCACCGCGGGACCGATGTCGTCGGGCACGCCCGCGCGACCCAGCGCGGTGACGCCGGCGAC
>JBGAIC010000107.1:0-6390 GCA_044225845.1 Casimicrobiaceae bacterium | reverse complement strand
GGCGCCGTTCGGGCCGAGCAGGCCGAACATGCCGGTGGGAATGGTGAGGCTCACGCCGTCCAGCGCGCGCACGCCGTTGGCATAGGTCTTGGACAGGTCCTGGATGACGAGCTCGAGGGGCATGGCAGGCGGCGGAAAGTGAGGACGCGCGGATTATCCGGATGCGCCCCGGGTCGGGCCAGCCGCTTGTCGTAAAAGGCCTTTTCGGGACGCTCACTGGCTGCCGCGGGCGACGGAATGCCGGGCCGGTGGCGGGCATCGAACGATCGTTCTATCATCCAGCCTTCCGTTTCCTCGACCCGGGCACCCGTGCGCGCCGATGTCCTCAACCCCGAACAGCAGCTGGCCGTCGCCCACGGCAGCCGCGAGCCGCGGTCCGGCCCCTTGCTGATCATCGCGGGTGCCGGTGCCGGCAAGACCGCGACGCTGGCGCATCGCGTCGCGCGGCTGATCCGCGACGGCGCCGATGCCGAGCGCATCCTGCTGCTGACGTTCAGCCGGCGGGCCGCCGCGGAACTGGAGCAGCGCGCAGGCCGCGTGCTGCGCGCAACGTTGCCGCCGACGATGACCGCGCCACCTTCGCTGCCCTGGGCCGGGACGTTCCACAGCATCGGCGCGCGGCTGTTGCGGATGCATGCGGAGAGCCTGGGGCTGGCCGCCAACTTCACGGTCCACGACCGCGGCGATTCCGAAGACCTGATGTCGCTGTTGCGGCACGAGACGCTGGCCCGCCATCCGGTGGAGTCGCGCTTTCCCACGGCCGCCACGTGCGTCGCGATCTACTCGCGCTGCGTCAACGCGGAAGCGCCGCTCGCGAGCGTCGTCGAGCGCCATTTCGCGTGGTGCGCCGCGCACACCGAGCGGCTGCGCGCGCTGTTCGACGATTACGTGGCCGCCAAGCAGAAACAGCAGGTGCTCGATTTCGACGACCTGCTGCTGTACTGGGCCGCGATGCTGGGCGAGCCCGCGCTCGCGGCGGAGGTGGGATCACGCTTCGACCACGTGCTGGTCGACGAATACCAGGACACCAACGCGCTGCAGGCGACCGTCCTCAAGCGCCTGAAGCCCGACGGTCGCGGCGTCACCGTCGTCGGCGACGACGCGCAGGCGATCTACGGCTTCCGTGCGGCCACGGTGCGCAACATCCTCGACTTTCCCGCGCAGTACGCGCCGCCCGCGGACGTCGTCACGCTGGCGCGCAACTATCGCTCGACCGAAGCCGTGCTGGGCGCCGCCAATGCGGTCATCGCGCTGGCTAGCGAGCGGTACACCAAGGACCTCGTCACCGACCGGCTCGGCGGTTCGCCGCCGGCGGTCGTCACGGTGGCGGACGAGATGGCAGAAGCGCGCTGCGTCGTCGAGCGCGTGCTCGCGTGGCGCGAGGAGGGCATCGCGCTCAAGTCCCAGGCCGTGCTGTTCCGGAGCTCGACGCACAGCGCGCACGTGGAGCTGGAACTCGCGCGCCGCAACGTGCCCTTCGTCAAATACGGGGGCCTCAAGTTCCTCGAGGCGGCGCACGTCAAGGACGCATTGGCCCTGCTGCGCTGGATCGAGAATCCGCGTGCGCGGCTCGCGGGTTTTCGCGCGCTCCGCTTGTTGCCGGGCGTCGGCCCGGCCACCGCGACGCGCTGGCTGGACGCACTCGATGCGCCTGCCGCGCAAGCCGATCCGCTGGCCGTCATGCGCGCCTTCCGCGTGCCGCCCGCGGCGGTGGAATCGTGGGTCAAGCTCGTCGGCGTCGTCGCGTCGTTGCGCGCGCCGGGCAGCGCGTGGCCCGGCGAGTTCGACGCCGTCGTCGGCTGGTATGCGGGTGAGCTCGAGCGCCTGCACGAGGACGCGGCGCTACGCCAGGCGGATCTCGAGCAACTCGCGCGCATTGCGGCCACCTGCGCCTCGCGCGAACGCTTCCTCACCGAATTGACGCTCGACCCGCCGTCGGCCGCCGCGGGCCATGCGGCCGAGCCCTGGCTCGACGACGACTGGCTCACGCTGTCGACGATCCACTCCGCGAAGGGGCAGGAGTGGAAGGCCGTGCAGATCCTGCGTTGCGTCGATGGCTGCCTGCCGTCGGACATGGCGAATGGCCCCGACGAAATGGAGGAGGAGCGGCGCCTGCTGTACGTCGCGATGACGCGCGCCCGGGACGAGCTGGTGATGACGCTGCCGCAGCGCTTCTACGTCACGGGGCAGGCCGCCGGCGGCGATCGCCATGTGTATGCGGTACCCAGCCGTTTCCTGCCCGCGTCGGTGTTGCGCCACTGCGTCCGGCGGACATGGCCGGAGCCGGTACGCATGGCGGCGGAGCCCACGCCGGTGCCACGCGCGCGGATCGACGTGCGTGCGCTGTTGCGCGACGTGTGGAAGCCGCCGGGGGCGGTGGATGCGTGAGGGCGGTGCTCAGGCGCCGCGTGTGAGCCACCACGCGGCAAAGACTGCGGCGGCGGCGGGCACGACGAATACGACGAGCAGGATGGGGAATTCCTCGCGCAGCGTATAGCCCGCGTGGTTGACGCCGACCATCAGGTTGGCGATGGCCAACACGAGCCAGGCGGCGACGAAGGCCTTGGCGGCGAGTGCCATGCCCGAGGCGCTGGCGCCCCACAGCCAGCCGAACAGGACAAAGACGCCGAGCAGCGCGAAACCGTTGAGGATGACGAGGGCGACGTGCATGGTGTCGCGAGTGTAGGGTCGGCGCGGACCCTTTGCCAAGGGAAACGGGCGGCATCGAGTGCCGCCCGGCCCCTGGAATCACCCATCACGGGCTATTCGGTCAGCTTGCGTCCCGCCGCGACGGCGACGATCAGGAAGATGACGAACAACGCGAGCGCAAGGAAGAACAGGATCTTGGCGATGCCGGCGGCGCCAGCGGCGATGCCGGTGAATCCAAAGAGACCCGCCACGACGGATATCACCAGGAAGATCAGGGCCCACTTCAGCATGATTGACCTCGTCAGTCGTTGAAGGATGCGCGCGATGCGCGCCGATAACGATCGTCATGCTAGCGAGCGCAAGGACCCGGCGTATCGGCTGGCGCCGGATAGGGGCGTGGTCCGCGTCCTACAGGGCGCCCCGTGCCTGGCGCGGGCTCATTGCGTCGGCGCGGCCGAACACTCGACGCCCAGCGCCTTGCACGTGGCCAGGATGCGCTCGACGATCAGCGGCGTGGGCGCCTGCGCCCTGGGGTCCGTGCCCGGCGAGCCCGGACGCACCGACGACACCATCAGCTGCGTCAGGTTGTCGCCCATCGCCACGGCGCTGATCGTCGCGGACTGCGGGCCGCGGTAGAAGGCGATCGTGCGGTGCTCGTCGTCGCTGCGGTTGATCGCGATGCCCTGCGTCGCCTGCGCGTCCTGCAGCGAGCGCTTGACGGTGGCGTAGACCTTGTCGAGCGGGACGTCGACGATCACCGTCGCGGTGTCGAACTGCGTGGCGCCATCCTGCGATTGCTGCGAGATGCTCTGGACGCGGCCGACCACGTGGCGGGCGAGCAGCACCCACTGCGCTTCGGCGGCGGAAGAGGCGAGCAGGGCGGCGGCGGCGACCACGGCCAGCACGCGCTTGTCGACGGACCTTGTCATGAACGGCTCCCGGAGGTTGGCGTCGCGATTGTAGGCCCGCGCGGCGCCGCCTCGCGACAGCCCGGGCCGGGTGACGGCCGCGGGCCGAGTCATGCAATACTTGGTCAGCCCCGTGTCGCGCAGACGTTGCGCACCGCCGACGAGGACGAGAGCCCGCGGCGCGAACCATCGAGCTGGAGGCAATCATGCAGGGCCTGATGCAGGACGTTCCGCTGCTCGTGTCGTCGTTGATCCGGCACGCGGACCGCCATCACGGCGACGTCGAGGTCGTGTCGCGCCGCGTCGAAGGCGACATCCACCGGACGACCTATCACGAGGTGCACACCCGGGCGCGGCGGCTGGCCAACGCGCTCGACGTGCTTGGCGTGGGGATGTCCGACCGCGTGGCCACGCTCGCCTGGAACGGCTATCGCCACCTGGAGCTGTACTACGCGGTATCGGGCAAGGGCTCGGTGCTGCACACGATCAACCCGCGGCTCGCGCCGGACCAGATCGCGTGGATCGCCAACCACGCGGAGGATCGCGCGCTGTTCTTCGACCTGACGTTCCTGCCGATTGTCGAGAAGATCGCGCCGCTGCTGAAGACCGTGCGCGCGTTCGTCGCGATGACGGATCGCGCGCACATGCCCGCTTCGCCGCCGGGGGTCGAGCTGCTGTGCTACGAGGAGATCGTCGCCGCGCAGGGCGACGCCTACGCGTGGCCGAAGCTCGACGAGGAGCAGGCGTCGTCGCTGTGCTACACGTCGGGCACGACGGGCCATCCGAAGGGCGCGCTGTACAGCCACCGCTCGACGCTGCTGCATACGTTCGCGATCACGTGGCCCGACGTGATGAACCTGTCGGCGCGCGACACGATCATGCCCGTCGTCCCCATGTTCCACGTCAACGCCTGGGGCATTCCCTACGCGGCGACGATGACGGGCGCCAAGCTCGTCTTCCCCGGCTGCGCGCTCGACGGCGAGTCCGTCTACGAACTGATGGAAGCCGAGAAGGTGACGATGTCGGCCGGCGTGCCGACGGTGTGGCAGAACCTCCTCACGTACATGGAGCAGAACGGGCTGCGCTTCTCCAGCATGCAGCGCACGGTGATCGGCGGCGCTGCGTTGCCGCCCGCCATGTTGCGCACGTTCGAGGAGCGCTACGGCGTCGCCGCGCAGCACGCGTGGGGGATGACGGAGATGTCACCGCTCGGCACGCTGTGCGCGCTGCGACCGAAGCACGAAGCGCTGCCGCCCGACGCCGCGTTCGCGATCAAGGCGAAGCAGGGCCGTGTGTTCCACGGCGTCGACATGAAGATCGTCGATCACGAAGGCAAGGACCTGCCCTGGGACGGCAAGGCGTTCGGCGACCTGCTGGTGCGCGGGCCATGCGTCGTCCGCGAATACTTCCATGGCGACGGCGGCGATCCGCTGGTGACGGACGCGGCGGGCGAGCGCTGGTTTCCCACCGGCGATGTCGCCACGATCGACCCCGACGGCTACATGCAGATCACCGATCGCAGCAAGGACGTCATCAAGTCCGGCGGTGAATGGATCAGCTCGATCGACCTCGAGAACATCGCGCTGACGCACCCGGCCGTCGCGATGGCCGCGTGCATCGGCTTGCCGCATCCCAAGTGGGACGAGCGGCCGCTGCTGGTGGTCGTGCTCCGTGCCGGCGCGACGGCGACGCGCGACGAGCTGCTGCGGATCTACGAAGGGAAGGTGGCAAAGTGGCAGGTTCCCGACGACGTGGCCATCGTGGATGCCATTCCGCTGGGTGCCACGGGTAAGATGCTGAAGAACAGGCTGCGCGAGCAACTGGCCGGGCATCGCTGGCCTGGCGCCTGAGGTCCACCCTGCAGGGAGGCGGGCATGATCCTGGGAATGTCGACGTCTGCATTCACGACGCTGCACGTGATATTGAGCCTGATCGGCATCCTGGCCGGCCTGGTCGCCGTCGGGGCCTTGCTGAAGAGTCGCGTGCCGCGTGGCGTGACGGCCACGTTCCTGGCGACCACGATCCTCACCAGCGCGACGGGGTATTTCTTTCCCCGCGACCACATCCTGCCGTCGCACATCGTCGGCGCCATTTCCCTCGTGGTGTTGCTCGTCGCCGTGCTGGCGTTGTACCGCCATCGCCTCGCGGGGCGGGCGCGCGGCACCTATGTGGTCGCGGCGGTCGTGGCGCTGTACCTCAACGTCTTCGTGCTGTTCGCGCAGGCGTTCGCCAAGATCCCGGCCCTCCATGCGGCGGCGCCGACGCAAGCGGAACCCCCGTTTGTCGTGACGCAGCTCGTCGTGCTGGCGGCGTTCGTCGCGGTCGGATACCGGGCATTTCGCCGGTTCAGGCCCAGCGCGGCCTGATGCGGCCGGTGCCCGCTTGACACGGGCGATCGGGCGGCGGGCCGCGGCGCGGGCGGCTAGGGCTTGAAGCCGGGCTTCAGCCGGCCCATGACGACGGGCTCGTCCTCGGGTCCCTTGAACGCCGAGACCGACTGCATGCTCCACGAGAAGCCCAGCAGCGAGCCCGACGCATCGGCATACAGACGCAACACGCCTTCGCCGATGCCGTCGTGGTCGCGTCCGTCCGCGCCCTTTTTGTGACGCGTGTCGGTCGTGCCGTGCCCGCTTTCCGCGCTGTCGATCACTTCGACGGCCCACGCCGTGCCCGGCCCGCTGGGCGTGCGCGACAACGGCGCGCGTGCGGGCGCCTGCTCGACGACCATGATGTGGCCCGTGTTGTCCGTGCGTTTCAGGTACTTGACGGCGATGAAGTCGCCCGGCTTGAGGTCCTGCACGTGGTCGATGCGGATGAAGCCTTCGCTGTTGGC
>JBGAIC010000020.1:0-57463 GCA_044225845.1 Casimicrobiaceae bacterium | reverse complement strand
CCAATTCCCGTCGGCGACGCCGCGCTCGGTGGTTGGCGCGGTGCAGCCGACGGGAATTGGTGTCTGACCCCATTTCAGCGACGGGCATTGGTGTCTGACCCCATTTCCCCATTTGCATCCGGCCGCATGAACATCCGCGCGGGCAGCCGCAACGCGCGCAGCGCGCGGATCACGGCCTCCTGCGCGGCATAGCGCCGGTACCAGCGATAGAGCACGAAGCCACCGATGCCGACGCCCACCGCCGCGATCACGTAGATATTGCGCGACATGAGGCCGATGAACGCCACGATCCCGACGAGGCCCAGGCGCTGGGGGTCCTGGATCAGCGCGGTCATGCCTTCGACGAGCTCCAGCCGCGCGAGCGCGCCGCGCACCTCGTGGCCGCGCACCAGGATGCGATCGAGCGTGTCGCGCAGCGCCGCGTGGCGCGGCGCGGAGAGATCGAGCATCAGCGCCTGCTGGCATTGCTCGAGCACGGGCTCCAGCGCGCCGACGATTTCGTCCGTCGGATGGTCGCCCACCGCGTCGTCGTTGGGCAGCATGCCGAACAGGATCGCGAGCCGCGCGCGGATGCGTTCGCGCGCTTCGCGAATGCCGTCGTCCTGCGCCTGCTCGCGCGCAGCGTCGCGCGCGGCGACGCGCGCCGCCTCCTCGCGTGCCAACGGCAACAGGTGATGGGCCACCAGCGCCGCGATCGCGTCGTCGCCGTCGCCGGGCCGGAACCAGCCGACGCGCGCGCCGACGGCGGCCGCGCCCGCGCGGGCCTCGTCGCGCAAGGCCTGCGCATAAGCGGGATCGCGCAATGCGAGCAAGGTGTCGGCCGCAAGCGCATGCGGCGGCGGCGCCGGCAGGCGCGATTGCATCCCGTAGACCAATTCGTCGACGACGGCGGTGCCATGCGGCCGGCCGGCCGGGCTGCGGCGCCATTCGACCTCCGCGCGCTGGACCGCGCCCCATGCCTCATCGAAGCGCGCATGCGCGTCGCGCCATGCCGTGCGCAGCTCCGCGAGCGGCGCGTCCTGTGCGTGCAATTCCAGCACGTCGTCGTCGTACAGCACGCCGAGCCACGCGGCCGCGTCGGCGTCACCGCCCGCGGCGGCGCGTGCATGCGCGAGCATCGTCTCCGGCGTCAGCGGCTCGCCGCGCCACAGCGGCGGCAGCGTGGCATCCAGCGTGCGCAGCGCCTGCGCCAGCTTGCGGTCGTCGCTGGGCCCGCGCGGCTCCACGATGTCGCGCAGGCGGCGCGCCAGGTTCTGCTCGTGCAACTCGCCTTCCACCCAGCGCACGACCTGGCCGCGCGCGAGGTCGCGCTTGCCCGCATCCCAGTGGCGCGCGAGCGCGATCGCGAGTTCCGCCGGCGTGCGGGCCTCGCTGTCGTCCAGCAAATAGGGTTTGGCGTTGGTCCCGGCCTCGACGATGTCGTCGACGGCGGCCAGCGCGGGATCGCCGTCGAGCCAGCGTTGCACTTCGTCCTCGCCGAAGCGGCGCTTGGGATCGCGCAGCAGCAGGCCGCGCGCAAGCCGGCGCAGGTCGTCGTCGAATACGCCGGACACGTCGATCGGCCGCGTCGCCAGATGATGGTTCATCACCTGCTCGGTGAGGCCGTCGAACGGATGGCGGCCCGTGGCTGCCTCCAGCACGATCATGCCCAGCGACCACCAGTCGGACTTGGCGTCGAGCACGCCCGTCAGCACTTCCGGCGCCGCATAGCGCGTGGTGCGCGCGCCGCCGGTGAAATGCTGCGTGGCCTGCGACAACGACGCGATGCCGAAGTCGGTGAGCGCCAGCGACAGCGGCGACGCCGTGCGCAGCAGGATGTTGTCGGGCTTCACGTCGCGATGGAGGATGCGGTGCGCGTGGATGCCCGCGAGCGCGGCGCCAACGTCGCGGACGATCGCGCGCACGTCCGACGGCGGCACGGGACCCGCCGCCAGGTAGTGCTGCAGCGTGCCGCCGGGGACGTACTCGAGCACCTCGTACGCGGTCCCGTCGGACACGCCGTGCGCAAGGACGCGCACGACGGTCGGGCCGATCGTCGATGCGAGCACGTCGAGCAGCGCGAAGTCGGGCTTGAGCCCGCGCCGGTAGAGCTTGACGACGCGGCGCTCGCCGCTCGGGGCGTGCGTCGTCAGCAGGATGTCCGCCTCGCTGCCGGTGGCGGGGAAAGCGTCGACGATCCGGTAGTCGGCGCGCAGCGCCGGCGGCAAGGGGCGTACGTCCAGCGTGGATGGCGTCGACGCGGGCTGCACGTCGAGCGGGCGGCCGCAGTAGACGCATGTCGTTTCGCCGGGCGGATTCAGCTGGCCGCAATCGGCGTACGGGCAGGGTCGCGCGGAGGAGGCGGGCGGTGTCGAGGGAGGCGCGGCCGGCGTGAAAGGCGTATCCGGCGCGACTGGCGTGGACGACGCAACGCCCGCGTCTGCGTTGGCCGCGGCACGCGGCCGGGAGAAGTCGACACCCGTCAACAGCGCGCCGCACGCACACCGCGCGCGCTGCGGCGGATTCTCCGTGTCGCAGACCGGGCAGACGCGAACGAAATGGGGGTCAGACACCAATTCCCTTGTTTCCCTGCCGAGTCGTCGTTGCGCGAGCGCGCCCGCCGGAAATGGTGTCTGACCCCATTTGGGGGGAGCCTAGCGCCAGGAGACGTCGGTCAGCGTGAGCCCGCGGCTCGCGCACAGCGCCTCCACGCGCGCCATGTCGCCCCGCGCCGGGATGCCGATCATCCACACACGGCCGCCTTCGACGGCCACCTGCATCGCCTTGCCGGCGGCGGGCGCGGGCGCATCGAGCCATGCCGCATAACGTGCACGGCCGCGCTCCGACAGCGGCACCAGCGGCTGGTTGGCCGAGCCGCGCCACAGGCCGCCTTGCGCGAGGCGGTCCGCATAAGGCTCGGGGATCACGGCATCGAGCCGCGCGAGCAAGTCCGCGTGGTCGCGCTGCAGCGTCTTCAGCGGGTAGCCGGAGTAGCACAACACGTCGAAATCGAGCGCGGCCGCGTCGCGCCACTGCGCGAGGCCATCGAGCAGCGCCGCCAGCGCCACCGGCTGCTCGAACGGCTCGCCGCCGCTGATCGTGACGCCGTCGAGCGCGCCGCCCGTGACGTCGCGGCACCACGCGACCAGCGCGTCGACGGCGATCGCCTTCGTCGCATCGCGCGGCCACGTGTCGCGCGACACGCAACCCTTGCAGCCGATCGAGCAGCCCTGCACCCACAGCCCGATGCGCCGCCCGGGACCCAGCACCGTCACCGGCCAGTGCGCCTTGTTGAGCTCGAGCATCACGGCGCCCGCCGCCGGACGCGGGGCGTTCACGCGAGCGTCACCGTGACGATGCGCTGCGCGTCCTCGGTGACGGCCGTGACGGTGACGTGGTCGCGCCCCGCGAGCGGCAGCGCGAACATCGCGCGCGACAACGGGTTGACGAACGCGGATTCGAGCGCGTTGCCGATGCCGCGCCCGCCATTGGACAGGTCCGCCGTGCAGCGCTCGCGCAGTGCGTCCACCACGCCGTCGGCGAAGCGCAGCTCCAGCTTGTGTTCGGCGCGCACGCGCGCCGCGATGTTGCGCAGCATGCCGTCGAAGATCTGCCGCGCCACCTCCGGCGTGATGAAGCCGAACACGACGATGTTGTCGCCGATCCGGTTGAGGATCTCGGGCCGCGACAGCCGGTACTTGAAGTAGTCGGCGATGGCGCCGCGCACGCGCTGCTCGACCACCTCCGGCGCGTCGCCGGGCGCCACGTTCTGCACGCGCGCGCCATGCTCGTCCTCGACGTAGATGCCGAGGTTGGACGTGAACACCAGGACGGCTTCCGAGAAGTACGCGGTCTCGCCGCGCCCGTCGGTGAGACGCCCGTCCTCCAGGATCTGCAGGAACTTGTCCAGGATGCGCGGATGCGCCTTCTCGATCTCGTCGAACAGCACGACGGAAAACGGCTTGTCGCGCACGGCATTGGTGAGCTCGCCGCCCGCGTCGTAACCGATGTATCCCGGCGGCGCGCCGAGCAGCCGCGCGCCCGAATGCTCCTCGGCGAACTCGCTCATGTCGAAGCGGATGTACGCGCGCTCGTCGCCGAACACGAGTTCCGTCAGCGTCTTCGCGAGCTCCGTCTTGCCGACGCCGGTAGGCCCCGCGAAGAACAGCACGCCGCGCGGCCGGTTGCCGCTCGCGCGGGCCTGCGCGCCGGTGAGGCCCATCACCGAGCGCATCAGGATGTCGATTGTCTTGACCACCGCGGGACGCTGGCCGCGCACGCGGTTCTCGATGAAGGGCAGCGCATCGCCAATCCGCGCGCGCAGGTAGTCCTGCTTCCACGGATTCTCGGACGCACCCACCTTGAAGCTGCGCACCGCGTCGTCGACGTCGGCGAGCGCGATGCCCTGCCGGTCCGCGAGCTGCGCGATGTCCGCCATCGCCACCAGCGGCAGCCCGTCCGTCAGTTGCGCGAACGTCTGCACGAACTTCGCGTTCGCCGCTTCGTCCGCGCCGTCGTGCGCGGGGAACAGCGGCGCCAGCAGCCGCGCGGCCTCCGCGCGCACTTCGTACGCCGGCAGCCCGATGCCCAGCACGCTGACGCGCGTCGAGTCGAGCGTCAGCCAACCCGGCAGGTCCTGCGCGCGGTTGACGAGCCACACGATCGGGTTGAAGCGCGCCTTGCCGTTGGGCGTCCCGATGTCGGCGCCCTTCTCGACGATGGGGTTGGCCGCGAGCGACAGCCGCTCGGCCGCCACGAAGAAGCGATGCTCGGCCGCGTCCAGCCGGTCGGGCGCGCGAGGAATGCGCGACGCGAAGTCGATCACCAGCGCGCAACGCGCCTCGCGCTGCGCCGCCACCTTGCGCATCAGCACGACGAGGTTCTCGAGGCTCGTCGGCATCGCGCCGTCGACGAGCTTCAGGTCGAAGAGCTTCGTCGCGAGTTCCACCACTGCCGGCTCGTTCGGATACGGCCGCACGCCATCCACCGGGTCCCACACGAGCAGCAGGCGATAGCCCTGCGCCGCGAACTCCACCCACAACGCACGCAACAGCGGCGCCAGCGTCGTCGTGTCGCCGACGGGCGTCAGCACGCTGTCGCGGATGTTCCCCGCGAGCACGAACTGCGAGCGGATCGGCGTCAGCCGTGCAAGGTCGGCGAGCCAGCGCGGCTTGGCGTCGGTGGCCATCGCGGGTTCGCTCAGCCCAGCGGCCGCGCGCGCAGCGGTGCGGCGCGCGCGTCATCGTCGGTGGCGGTTGCGACCGCCGGCACGCTCGCCGGGTCGACGACCTGGACCGGCACTTCGCCCGCGCCGAGCCGCCTTCGCACGTCGAGGGCGATGCCGCGCGCCGCGAGCGTGGCCATCAGCTTCGGGAACTCCGCGCACCAGCGATCCTCGGCCAGCGCGTCCTGCCGCCGCCGCTCGGCGTTCTCCTCGTCGCCGCGGGCGCGGACGACGTTGAAATGCGCGGTGCGTTCCTGCGGCGCCACGCGCATCCGCACGTGGTAGCTGTCCCAGCCCGGCCGCTGGAAGTGCACGGTGCCGCCGTCGACGAACAGCGTCGCCGCGATGTCGCCCACCTCGTAGCCGAGATCGCGCAGCGACGCGGCGAGCACTTCCGCGGCCGCTTCCTGCTCCAGGCGCTCACGCTCCGCCACCTGCGCGTGCAGCACGTCGTCGGCCGCCTTGCGCAAGGCCACGTCGAGCGGCGCGACGCCGGCGGCGACGCGCTCCAGCGCTTCGACGAGGGCCGCCGGCGTGTCGGCGTCGAGTGCGGCCAGGTAGTCGCGCGCCGTGGCGGCGTCGCGCACGCCGGTCTCGCGGGCTTCGCGGGCGAGCTGCACGGCACGGCGCAACTCGGTGGCCAGCGCGTCGGCGCGCTCCCGCGACGGCGCGAGCACGATCGAGCGCGCGAGCGACGCGAGTTGCGGCGGCAGCGTCGCGCCGGCGAGCAGCGCGAAGGCCGGGCGAGCACGCGCTCGGTGGCGGTGAGCGTCGCGGTCGCGTCCGCGTCGAGGCCAGGTTGCGCGCTGGCGCTCGGCGAGCGGCGCAGGACGTCGTCGAGCGAGGGCATGCGGGCACCTTGCAGGGGCCCGCCGCCAGCGCCGCCTTCACGCGCGCGGCGCCGTCGCCGGCAACGCGGCCCAGCGCGGCTTCGAGTGCCGCGACGATCGCGTGCAGCGTCGCCGCCTGCGCGGACCATTCGGCGTCGGTGGCGGTATCGGCCAGCGGGGCGGGCGCCGCGGCGACGCCCGCGACGTCCGCGCCGAGCGAGCCTGCGAGTTCCCGGAGTTCGACGATGCGCGCCGCCTGCCGCGCGACGTCGTCGCGCACGGCCACCAGCCGCTCCAGCCGCGCGGCACGATGGCGCTCGCGCGCGTCCGCGAGGCCGCGCTCGCGTGTCTCCAGTTGCGCGAGCACCTCGCGATAGTCGCGTTGCAGCGCGCGCGCCTGGCGCAGCGCCTCGGCGACGATCGCGATCGTCGCGCTGGTCAGCACGTAACCCGTCGTGATGGGGCCGCTCATCGTCGGGCTACGTTAGCACGGCGCCGGCGCGCCGCGGGCATGGCCCACCGTTGCCGGCGGGCCACATCGCACGGGGTGGCTAGCCGCGGCGCCGCGCCGGGCGCCCGCGCAGCGCTCCCGCGCAGGCGGCCAGCATCAGCAACGCGAGCACCGCCAGCACGGGCGGCGCCAGCGCGGGAATAGCCGACGGCGGCGCCGGCTGGACGCGCGTGCTGACGCTGCCGTCGTTGTTGCCCGGGTCGGGATCGCCTTCGTGCTGCGTCTCCACGTGCGCCGCGTTGACGAGCGGTTGCGCGCCGCCGTAGGGGTCGTCCACGCGCACGGTGATCGTCACCGCCGTCGACGCGCCCGCGGCGATCGTCCCCAGCGTGCACGTCACCGTGCCCGCCGCGTTGGCGCAGCCGTCGCTCGCGGAAACGAAGCGCACGCCGGTCGGCAACACGTCGGTGACCACGGCGCCGCTGCTGGAATCGGGGCCGGCGTTGCTCACCGTCAGCGTGTAGGCGACAGCTGCCCCGCCGCCACGTTGCCGGGTGCCGTTTTCACCAGCGACAGATCGGCGCTGCGTGCGACGATCGTCGTCGTGGCGCCGCCCGTGTTGTTGTCCGGCACCGGGTCGACTTCGTTGACCGCGGCGACGGTGGCCGTGTTGGCCAGCGGCGCCGCCCCGGTGTACGGATTGGAGACGAGCACCGTGATCGTCACCTCCGTGCTCGCGCCGGACGCCAGCGTGCCGAGCGTGCACGTCACGGTGCCGGACACGTTGACGCAACCCGTGCTCGCGCCGACGTAAGAGACGCCGGCCGGCAGCACGTCGGTGACGGTGGCGCCCGTGCTGGTGTTCGGCCCGTTGTTGGTGACCGTGAGCGTGTACGTGAACGTATTACCCGCCGTGGCCGCCGCCGGCGCGCTCTTGACGATGGCGAGGTCCGCCGTGCGCCGCGTGGTCGTCGCATTGGTGGCCGTGTTGTTGTCGGTCTGCGTCTCCGGCTCGTCGACGGCCACGGTGACGGTGTTGAACGACGTCCCGGTGATGCCGCTGCCGGTGATCGTCTCCGCGCGCATGTCGTACTCGACGAGGATCTGCGCGCCCGCCTCGAGCCCGGGGAACGAACAGGACAGCGTGCCCGACGTGACGCCGGTAGCGGGTTCCGTGCAGCTGCCGGCGCCCGGTGGCGTCAGCGCCAGGTTGCCCTGGTAGCTGAACGTGGCCGTCGGCGTGCCGCCGTTGGGGAACATGTCCACCATCGTCACGTTGGTGCCGAACGACGGGCCCGCGTTGTGGATCGTGATCGTATAGCGGGTCAGCGTGCCGAGCGGGATCGGGTCGGCGCTGTCGACCTTGTTGACCAGGATGTCCAGCGACGCGGCCGTGATCGGCGTCGAGATCGTCGTCGAGTTGTTGCCCGTGTTCGACTCTTCCGTCGCCGTCGACACGACGCCGCTGTTGACGGCGTCCGTGCCGGCGGCCGTGGCGAGCGGGCGCACGACGTACGTGACGGTACGTTGCGTGTTGCCGGGAATCGACGTCCAGTCGCACGTCAACGTGCCGCCCTGCGTGCCGGCGGTCGGCGCCGAGCACGTACCGCCGCCGGTGATCGCGCCGAGCGAGATCCACACGGCATTCGGCGGCAACGTGTCCACCACGTGCACGGCCTGCGCCGTGGACGGCCCGTTGTTCCTGGCCGCCAGCACGTACGTGAGCGGCGTGCCGCCGCGCACCGGATTCGGCGAGGCCGTCTTCGACACCGTCATGTCCGCGATCGCCGTCACCTGCGTCGAGGCGCTCGACGTATTGTTCGACGGGTCGGGGTCGCCGACGTCCGGCGAGCGCACGGTGGCCGTGTTGTCGCGCGAGCCGGTCGTCGCGATCGACGGGCGCACGACGACCTTGATCGTCACCGTGTCGCCGACGTCCAGCGTGCCCAGGTTGCACGTGAGCGTGATCGACGCGCCGTCGGCCGGCGCCGTCGGGCTGCACGAGCCGCCTGCCGGCGACAGCGTCACCGACTGCAGGCTACCCGTCGCGACGAGGCTCTGCAGCACGTCGGTCACCATGACGTTGGTCGCCGCATCGGGGCCGGCGTTCGACACGACCAGCGTGTACGTGAGGTCCTGGCCAGCCTTCACCGGATCGGGCGACACGCTCTTCTCGAGCTTGAGGTCCGCGCTCGTCGTCGTCGAGAACACCGTCGAGGTGCCGCAGAAGGCGTCCGTGCCCGACTAGGGACCGCTCCCCGACAACGTCGCGCACCCCGTGGTGGGAAGGCTCTCGATGGCGGCCTCGCCGTCGATCGTCACCGGCACCGTGATGTCGGGCGCGGACGCCGCGACGGCCAGCGGCCCCGCGTGCGTACAGGTGAGCGTCAGCGGCGCCGCGGCGACCGGCGCGACGGAGGACGTGCACGTCCAGCCGGCGCCCGACGGCAGCGCGGTCAGCGTGAGGCCGGCGGGCAGCGGGTCGGTGATCGTGATGGTCTGGCCGGCCGCGACGGCGAGCGGTCCGCCGTTGGTCGCGCGCAGCGTGTACGTGAACGCCTGGCCCGGCACCAGCGGGTTGAGCGACGCGGTCTTCGCGACGTGCAGGTCCGCGTTGTTGCTCGCGATGACGCCGATCGTCGACGTGTTGTTGTCGCTCACCGGGTCGCGTTAGGGACCGCTGTTCTGCGCCGTATTGGAGATGGGACCCGCCGCGTCGGCCGTGGCCACGATCGTGATCGCCGGCATGTTCGTGTAGTTGCCGCCGGTGTACGGGCCGGGCCTCGTGCACGTGATCAGCGGCAGGCTGGAGGTGTCGCAGGTCCAGCCGCTCCCGCCAGCCGACACGTACGTGACGTTGGCCGGAAGCGTGTCCGTGACCGTGATCAGGTTGGGCGGCAGCGCGCCGGGCGGCGTGCCGCCTTCGAAGCGCGGCGTCAGAGTGAACGTGACGTTGGCGCCCACGGCCACGACGCTCGGCGACGCGGTCTTCCGGATCGACAGGTCCGACGAATCGCCGGTGAACTCGGTCGTCGCCTCGGCGACGTTGTCCGCGGGATTGCCGTCCGGCAGCGTCGACGAAACCTCGAACTCGCCGGTCACGCTGCCTTCGGTGGTGGACGCGGCCGGGATCGTCAGCGGAGGCGCCGACTGGCCGACGTTCAGCGGGCCCGCGTGCGTGCACGTGATCGTCTGCCCGCCGCAGGCCGGGTAGCCGCCCGCCGGCGCGACACAGGACCAGCCCGTGCCCGTGGGCGCCGCGGTGACGCAGGCGCCGGGCGGCACGTCGAACGCAACGGTCTGCGTGCCCGACGCGTCCAGCGCATACGGGCCCTGGTTGGTCGTGGTGACCACATAGTTGAACGGCGTGCCCGCGGGGAGGGGCCCTGCGGGCGCCGCCACGTCGATCTTCATGTCCGCGGCTTCGACGGCCGTCGTCGTCTCGCTGGCGTTGTTGTTCGAGGTGTTGCCGTCGGGCGTCGTCGCGGTCGTGCTCGCGGTCAGCGTATACACCTGCGCGGCCGGCAACACGACGCGCACCGTCACCGTCGCGCTGCCCAGGAACGCGAGGCTGCCGAGCGTGCAGTCGATCGTCGGCAATGCGGCCGTGGAGCAGCTGCCTTGCGTCGGCAGCACGTCCACGAACGTGGCGCCGGGCGGCAATGTGGCGCTCAGCATCACCCCGGTGGCCGCGGACGGTCCGTTGTCGTCGACCCGGATCGTGTACGTGAAGATGCCGCCGGCCGGTCCCGGGTCCGGGCTGTCCGCGATGTTGATGACGAGGTCGGCGGACTGGGCCGCTGCGGCCAACGGTGCGGCTGCGCACAGAGCGACGAGCAGCCAGCCGGCGAAGCGCGACAGGGACGAGCGACGCGCATGCGCCGCGAAGCGAACGTGGTTCATCGACGGAAGGGAAATGGACGGAAAGGCCCCACGCGATGCGCGGGATACGCGACGCGGCGTAAGGCGCGCGCGCGGGCCGGAGTCTAGCGAATATCGTGCCCGCGTGCACCCTTGCCGGCAGCCGACGGCTTCGCGTCACGCGCGTGCCGCGTCGGCGCGCGAGCCAGCGAGAGGGTTTCCCACACGGCCACGACCACCAGCACCGCCGTCGTCGCCGCGCCAAGCGCCAGCGGCGTCGCATGAGTGGCCCCGGCACCCAGCAGCGCGAATGCCGCCATGCCCGCCAGGTGCGACAGCGGCCACCATCCCGCGGTGATGCGCTTGAACACGGCGTTGCCGAGCAGGTACAGCGCGGGGCCGCCGACCACGATGATCGCCGCCGCCGCATCCAGGTGCCCGAGCGGATGCGCGAGCACGAGCTCGTCCGCGGCGGCCGACGCGACGATCCCGCCGACGATCAGCAGCGGCGTATACGTATAGGCGACGCGCGCCAGCCGGCCCGGGTTGCGCGCCTTCTCGATCCGCTCGGCCGCGCGCTCCGCGCCGATGTTGAAGTAGAGCCACCACATCGCGACGCAGCCGGCGAACGCCGCGCCGAACGCGGCGAGCGTGACGCGGGTCCACGGCAGGTCCGCCATCGTCGCGCCGGTGATCAGCACCGACTCGCCGAGCGCGATGATGACGAAGAGGCCGCAACGCTCGGCGAGGTGCGCGCCTTCGACGTTCCAGTCGGAGATCTGCGAGCGCCCGAGCCCGGGCGTCCAGAAGTACAGCATCGGGCCTGCGTACTCGATGGCTAGCGCCAGGACCCACAGCACGCCGCGATGGTCGTCGACGAGCGCGCCCGCGATCCAGAACGCGGCCGACACGACGAGCCACGCGAGGATGCGCAGGAAGTTGCGGAAGTTGTCGGCGTCGCGGCCGCGCAGCGCCCACAGCATGAACAGCGTGCGGCCCACCTGCATCGCCGCGTAGGCGGCGGCGAACGTCAGCGCGCGGCGCTCCCACGCGGCGGGGATGGCCATGGACACGAAGAGCCCAGCGGCCATCAGCGCATACAGCATCAGCCGCACCGGCGTGCGCTCGGGGTCGAGCCAGTTGGTGACCCACGTCGTGTAGATCCACACCCACCACACGGCCATGAACAGCACGCCGACGCGCAGCGCGCCCGCCAGCGTCAGGTCCTCGAGCAGCGTGTGCGACAGCCGCGTGATCGCGAACACGAACACGAGGTCGAAGAACAGCTCCGCGTTGCTGACCTTGACGTCGCCGCGGCCGTGGCCGCGCAGCAGCGTGTCCATCGCTCCCCTCCCGCGCGCCGCGTCAGCGCCGCTGCGCCGGCGTGCCCGCGCCGAACATGTCGTTCAGCAGGTATTGCTCGAGCGCCGCATTGTCCTCCGGCCGCGCCGACAGCTGCACGTCCTTGCCGCTCCTGTCCGAGCGCCACGTGAAGTCGCCGGTAATGGACTCGCGGATGATCGCGATCATCTTGCGCACCATCGCCATCTGGATCGACGGCGCATCGCCCTTGCGCACTTCGTAGACCTGCGCGGCCTGGCGGCGGATGTCGCGATTCCAGCCGTAGAACTTGAACTCCGCGTAGTCGTACTGCTGCAGCGTGACCTCGAACAGGCCGCCGCCGTTCTTCGGCTGGCCGGCGAACGGTTGCGGCGAGTTCACGCCGGCGAGGTTCTGCGCGACGATGCGGTTGCGCCGGTCGGAGTCGCTTTCGGCCGCCGGCTGCCCGGACGCGGGCGCCTCGCCGCGCGCCGCGCGCTGCGACGCGATGTACGCCGACATGTCCACCTGGTCCGGCTTCTGCGCGGGCGGAGGCGTCGGCGTGGGCACCGGCGCGGGGGGCGGCGGCGTGACCGGCGGTGCCGGCACCTGCAGCGCGCCCGGCGTCGGCACGCGCGGGCGCACGGCGATGATCGCGGGCCGGCGCGCCGGCTCGCGGCGCGGCGGTTGCGGCGCGGGTTGCGGCGGCGGGGATGGCGGCGGCGCCGACGCATCCGGCTGTGCGCGCGACACGGGCGCGCTCTGCGCAAGCTGCACCGAGATCGGCGGCGAGTCGCCTTCCACCGGCCCCGGCATCAGCATGTCCTTGATCCGCGGCAGCAGGAACCACAGCAGCGCCACGTGGATCAGGATGGAGACGATCAGCGTGAGCCACACGCGCGGGATGGCGATCGCGTCCCCCACGTAGCCGGGGTTGTCGTCGTACCAGGGTCGCGTGAACGCCATGCAAACGGGGGGCGGCCGCCCGGCGCGCCGGGCTCAGCGCGCCGCGGCGCGCCACGCCGCGTCGACGTCGACGTACATCCAGACCTGCGAGCGTATCGGGTGCGGCACGTAGTTGCGCGCCCACGGGTGCGCAAGCGTGTCCTCGATGTCGTTCACCAGCAGCTTCCACGGCGCGTACGCGATGACGAGCTTCGTCATCTGCGAGAACAGCGCCGTGCGCGCGGGCGAGTCGGGCAGCGCGCGCGCCTTCTCGTACAGCTCGTTGAACGCGGGCAGGTTGAAGCGTGCGTAGTTGGCCTGGCCCACGGCGCCGCCGTACAGCAGTTGCATGAAGTTCTCGGCGTCCGGGTAGTCCGCGTTCCAGCCGTCGCCGCGCATCGGTATCTTGCCGTTGCGCGCCATCTTGCGCAGCTCCGTGATCCGCTCGTTGCGGAAGTCGATCGCAAGGCCGATCGCCTTCATGTTCTTGCGCCACAGCTCGTCCGTCTGGCGCGTGACCGAGTTGGGCGTCGACCAGCGCGTCAGCACGAGCGGGCTGCCGTCCGGCAGCTCGCGGAAGCCGTCGCCGTTGCGGTCCTTGTAGCCGTAGCGCTCGAGCAGCGCCCGCGCGCCGGCGGGATCGTAGACCTGTGCGTCCGTGCGCAGTGTGGAATCGAAGCCGGCGATGTCCGGCGGTATCGGCCCGTTGGCCAGGTGCGCGCGGCCGTTGTAGATGACGCGGACGTACTCGTTCGTGTCGAAGCCCATGCTGATCGCGCGCCGCAGCGCGATCTTCTCGGGCGTATAGCCGCCGACGAGCGGGTCTTCCATGTTGAAGTAGCTGAACGAGACGGAGGGACGCAGCAGTTCCTGATGGACGATGCCGCGCGCCGCAAGTTCCGGCCGGATGCGGCCGTCGACGAGCGCCTGCTGCACCATTTCCGGCGGCAGGATCTCCATCAGGTCCAGCTCGCGGTTCAGGAACGCGAGCCAGGCCGACTGCCCTTCCTCGATGATCCGGATGTCGATGCGCGGCGTGCGCGGCAGCCGCTTGCCCTTCAGCGCCGCGGCCACGCGCTCGGACCCGGGCGGCACCGGCCCCGCGGGCACGTACGTGCTCTCCCGGTAGTCCGGGTTGGCCACGAGCTCGATGCGCGAGCTGCGCTGGTAGGTGCCGAGCTTGTACGGCCCCGTGCCCACGGGATGCGCGCCGATGTCGGCGCCGTAGAACTCCACGACCTCGCGCGCCATCGCCGCCGTGTTCTGGATGGCGATCACGTAGGGAAAGCGCAGGTCCGGCGCCACGAGCCGGATCTTCAGCGTGTAGCGGTCGACCACGTCGAGGCCCGCGAGCGGCGCGTCGTAGTCGAAGCGGCCGGCGGCCTGCGCGGCCGCGCGCGCCTCATCGCCGCCGGCGATCTTGTGCTCCAGCAGCCACAGCCACGGCGAGCGCACGGCGGGATCCAGGATCCGCTTCAGCGAATAGGCATAGTCCGCGGCGACGAGCTCGCGCCGCTTGCCCTTGAAGGCCGGGTCCGGCGCGAACCAGATGCCTTTGCGCAGGCGGCACGTGTACGTGCGGCCGCCGTCGGCGACCGTGGGCAGCGCCTCCAGCGTGCGCGGCACGAGCTTGACCGGCCGCGCGAGGTAGTCGTAGTCGAGCATCGCCTCCAGGATGTTGGCGATGACGCCGTCGGACGCCGCGTCGGACGCGAAAGCCGGGTCGAAGCTCGTCTCGGCGATGGCGAACTCGGTGCGCAGCACGCGCTCGCCGGCCGGTGCCGCGCCGGCCCGCGCGGGGCCCAGCAGCGCGCCGGCGGACAGCAGCGCTTGCGCGCGCAGGAACGCGCGGCGGCCGTGGTCGTGCGTGCGCATCATCCAGCCCGCCGCCCGCAGGGCGCGCGGAACGCGGGCCGCACGCGGAGCGCGTGCAGGTTACGGCCAGGCATCGAAACCTCGTGCGTCGGGGACCGGAGAACCCTCGATTATCGCACTGCGGCAAACGGGGCTGCGGCATCCGCGCCGCCCGCCGTGGCCGCCGCTTCGATGCGGCGCGTGGCGGCGACGCAATGGTGGAACGCCGCGACGAACGCGGGGTTGGCGGGATTCACCGCGTCGTGGTGGGACTCGCCCACTGCGAAGCGCTCGACCGGGCCGTCGAAAAAACGCGCGATCGCAGCCGAACGGGTCGCGGCATACCGCGCCTGGCTCGACAACAGGAAGACCCGGCCGGAGTACGGCGCGGGCCGGTAGCGGCGCAGCGCATCGTCGAATGCCCGCGACACGCGGTGCACGGCACGCAGGTAGGCGGGACTGCGCATCGGGCCGGCGGCCGGGCGCTCGGCGCCGCGCTGGCGCGTGAACGCGATGAATTCCTCGTCGCTCATCCGCATCATGTCGCCGGCGACGAGTTCGTCCGGCGGGTCCAGCAGCAGCAACGGCAACACGGTCTCGCCGGCGGCAACCAGCTCGCGCGCCATGATGGCGGCGACCAGGCCGCCCGCGCACATCGAAGCCAGCCAGTACGGTCCGTGTGGCCGCACCCGGCGCAATTCCGCGAGGTAATCGGCGGCCATCGCCTCGAGCGTCGCATGCGGTTCGACGCCGGGCTCCAGGCCGCGCGCCTGGAACGCCCACACCGGCTGGTCGTCGCCCAGCAACTGCATGAACTGCGGGCTGACGAAGGCCTGCCCGTTGCGTCCGTGCAGCACGTACAGCGGAGTGCGGCTGCCCTGCGCCCACAGCGGCAGCAGCACCGGATACTCGCGCTTGCGCGGGCCGCGCGACGCGACGGCGCGTCGCACCTCCGCGGCCACGCCTGCCACGCTCGAGTTCCGGTGCAGCGTTGCCACCTGCGTGCCGAACAGGTCGTCGAGGTCCGCCTGCAACTCGGCGGCCAGCAGCGAATCGCCGCCGAGTACGAAGAAGTCCGCGTCGCGACCCAGGTTGCGCCGGTTCAGCAGGCGCCCGAATACCGCAGCGATCGCGCGCTCCACGTCGTCGCGCGGTGCGCCGCCCTCGCTGGCGGCAGCTTCCGGCACGGGCAGCTTCGCCAGCGCCGCCCGGTCGAGCTTGCCGGTCGCCGTCATCGGCAGCGCGTCGACGAAGCCGATGCGGCTCGGCAACATGTAACCCGGCAGCGTTGCCGTCAGCGCGTCGCGCAACCCGCTCTCCGAGTAGCGCTGCGTCGAGACGACGAACGCCACGATGCGCTCGTCGCCTTCGAGCGTGGCGGGATGCGCAACGGCCCCCACCTGCACGACGCCCGGTTGCGCCGCCATCGCGGCCTCCACCTCGGACAGGTGGACCGTGTGCCCGCGGATCTTGGCGCGCGTCTCTTCGCGCCCCGCGAAGCGCAGCACGCCGCCGGCGTCGAGGCTGCCATGGTCGCCCGGCCGCCATTGGCGCCAGCCGGCGCGAGTCCCGGCGGTGAAGCGCTCGGCGTCGAGCTCGGGGCGTCGCCAGTAGCCGGGCGTGAGCACCGGGCTTTCGACGACGATTTCGCCGAACTCGCCCACCGCAGCCGCGGTGCCATCAGGCCGCTCGACGCGCACGGACATCGTGGGCGGACAGCGCCCCACCGGCAGCGCGGCGTGGTCGGGCAGCGACGTCGCGTGGTCGTAGAGGCCGTAGGCGACGACGCTGGCCTCCGTCGATGCGAGCTTGTGCATGAGGCGGCAATCCGGGTGGGTATGCGCGCGGAACTGCGCGAGGTCCCGGCCGAACATCGTTTCGCCGCTCACGTCCAGCGCGCGCAGCCACGGCAGCACGCGCCGCGGCGGCACGCGCCGGCACAGCTCCCGGAACACCGTGGGCACGCAATGGAACACGGCGATGCGCTCGCGGTCGAGCCAGTCGGCAAGGTCGCGGACGCCGTCGCCGCGCGTGTCGTACGCGCACAGCGTGGCGCCCTGCAACAGCGCGCCGAACACGTCGGTGTACGCGGCGCCGAAGCTCAGCGTGTGGATCAGCGACATGCGCGCGCTCGGCGCCACCCGCATCGCCACCGCGTACGTGTCGCTGTACGCCACGACGTTGCCATGCGTCTGCCGCACGCCTTTCGGTTGCCCGGTGGAGCCCGACGTGTAGCCCAGGTACAGCAGCGTGTCGGCCGGCACGTCCGGCACCGGCGCCGCGGCGCCGGCACCGCGGGCGGCGAGGGTGTCCGCATCCACGACCGCCAGGCCCGGTGGCGCGAGTTCGCGCGCCCGCTTCACGAGTGCCGGCTCGGCGACGATCGCAGCCGGGTCGCAGTCGCGCACGATCTGCCGCAGCCGGTCCTCGGGATCGCCGGCATCGACGCTGACGAACGCGAGCCCCGCGCTCGCGCACGCCATCATCGCGACGATCGCGGGCAGCTTGTGCTGGAACACCAGGACCACGCGGGCGTCGCCGCCGGGCGCGAGCGCGCGCAGGTGCGTCGCCATTGCGTCGGCGCGCGCGACCAGGCCGGCATACGTGATCGCCGCCGCCCCTTCCACCACCGCGTGCGCGTGCGGTGCGCGCGCCGCGACCGTGCGCAGGCGTGCGGGCACGGAAACCCGGGTCTCTGCTCGGCTTTCGATCATGCTCGCGCGGCGGTCCTGGCTTGTGGAGCCGCGATTGTAGAGGCTCAGCGCGCCAGCAGCGACGGCACCGTCTGCGCAAGGCCCGTGCGCAGCGCTTCGCGCAGCACGTTGATCTTCTCCTTGCCGGCGACGGCGTCCCACAGGTTGCCGCCGGGCGCGTCCTGGCCCGAGCGCGCCACGCCGCCCGCCCAGGTCTGCACGGCGATCACGCGCCGCGCCACGGGGTCCAGCAGCAGCACGCGGAAGTTCGCGAAGAAGCCGAGCATGCCCGGCGACGACGGGTTGGGCGACAGCAGGTCGCGCCCCGGTGCCACATAGATGCCCACGCCCGCGGCCTGGCCAGTGCCCGCCGTGGACGTGCCGACGGAAAAATGGATGTCGTCGCGCGCGGGCGCGACGATGAGCAGCCGGTCGCCCGTGCGATACGGCGCCGCGCGCGCCAGGCGGTCGAGCCAGCCGTCCGGCGTGACGTCGACGAAGCGGTCGGCCTCGAGCGTGGTGGACGCGTCGGCGTCCAGCGTCACGCGCGTGACGACGGGCGGCGGGCTCGCCTTCCGCGCGAGCGCGGTGACGTCGGCGACGACGCTCGCGTCCAGCTCGTCGTTGGTGATCATCAGCGTCGTGCGCTGGCGGCGGTCGATCGGGCTGTTGACGAACAGCTCCGCGTTGACGACCGTCATCTGCCGCCCCACCGCCGAGTACACGTACGTGATCGCGTGCAGGTCGGCGCACGCGAACGCCAGCACCAGCGCGGCCAGGCCGCGCGCGAGGTCAGCCGCCGTCGGCACTCTGCACGATCAGCCGGCCGTAGTGCGTCGACAGCGTGTGCGCGAGCAGCTTGGTCGCCTGGTAGATCGACGTGATCGCGGGCGTGGGCACCCCGGTGACGCGGCCCAGCTCGACGACGGAGCCCACGAGCGCCTCCAGCTCCAGCGCGTGGCCGTGCTCGACGTCCTGCAGCATCGACGTCTTGTGCGCGCCGACGGATTCCGCGCCGGCGATGCGCTTCTCGAGCGTCACGCGGAACGTGGCGCCCAGCGCCTGCCCGACGGCCTGGGCCTCGGTCATCATCGCCGTCGCGAGCGCGCGGCCTTCGGGGAAACGGCAGATGTCGACGAGCGTCGCATGGGTCAGCGCCGAGATCGGGTTGAAGCAGAGATTACCCCAGAGCTTCAGCCAGATCTCGCTGCGGACGTCGGCGATGACCGGCGACTTGAAGCCGGCGCGGACCAGCGCCTCGGACAGCGCCGTGACGCGCGGCGTCGTGCTGCCGTCCAGCTCGCCCAGCGTGAAGCGGTTGCCCTCGATGACGCGCACCACGCCCGGCGCCACGAGCTCGGACGCGGGATAGACGACGCAGCCGATGATGCGCTCCGCGTGAATGGCGGCGGCGATGCGCCCGCCCGGGTCCACGCTCTCGACGCGCAGGCCCGCATGCGGCCCGGCCGGGCCCTGGAAATACCACCACGGAATGCCGTTGATCATCGGCACCACGGTCGTCTGCGGGCCGAACAGGTGGTGCAGGTCGGGCAGGATGTCGACGACCTGATGGGCCTTGACCGTGATGAACACGCTGTCCTGCGGGCCGGCGTCCGCCATCTTCTGCTCGGCGCGCACCGTCGACGCCACCTCCTCGGTGCCGTCTTCCAGGATCAGCTTGAAGCCGTTGGCGCGGATCGCCTCCAGGTTGCGGTTGCGGGCAATGAACGTGACGTCCTCGCCCGCCCGCGCAAGCTTCGCTCCCAGGAATCCGCCGATGGCGCCGGCGCCGACGATCGCAATCTTCATGGGCACGATGGTAATACAGTTTGTTGCGGTGCACGAAAATGGGGCTTGGGGCCGTGGCGCGGCCCGCGGCGCGCGCGGCCGCGGGTGCGCCGAACCGGCGCCGGCGCCACCGACCGGCGCCAGCGCAGCGGGCCGCCGTCAGCGCAGCGGGCCGCCGTCAGCGCAGCGAACCGATGTAGCTGCGCGACGGGCGCGGCTCGTCGGCGGGCAACTGTCCGGCCGCCGGCATCAACGCGACGAAGCGGTCCGCGAGCGCGGTCATCTCCGCATCGTTCGCCGCGCGCACGATCCGCAGCACCTCGCGCGCGTACTCCGCGTTGGCCACCATCCACACGATGTCCGTGATGCGGTTGGCGTGCCGCCGCAGCAGCACGTGCAGGCGCGAGGCGACGGCCAGGATCTCGGTGTCGGACATGTCATGCCACCTTTTCCCCGTGCAGCGCGAGGTCGAGGCCCAGTTCCTCCTGCTCCTCGGTCACGCGCAGGCCCAGCGTCCAGTCGACGAGCTTCAGGATGACGAGGGTCATCACCATGCTGTACGCCAGCGTCGCGAACGCGCCGATGGCCTGCGCGGCCATGTCGGCATCGGCGCCGGAGATGGCGCGCTGCGCGAACACGCCCGTCAGCAGCGCGCCGACGAGGCCGCCGACGCCGTGGATGCCGAACACGTCGAGCGAATCGTCGGCGCCGAGCCAGCGCTTCAGCGCCGTCGCGCCCCAGTAGCAGCCGACGCCCGCCGCGACGCCGATGACGAGCGCGCCGTCGACGTTGACGAAGCCGGACGCCGGCGTGATCGCGACGAGCCCGGCGACTGCGCCCGAGCACGCGCCCAGCACCGTCACGCGCGAGCGCGCGAGCCATTCGGCGAGCATCCACGCCACCGACGCCGTCGCCGTGGCGAGCTGCGTGACCAGCATCGCCATGCCGGCGCGGCCGTCGGCAGCGCCCGCCGAGCCCGCGTTGAAGCCGAACCAGCCCACCCACAGCAGCGACGCGCCCGCCAGCGTGAGCGCCAGGTTGAACGGCACGAACGGCTCGCGGCCGTAACCGAGCCGCGGGCCCAGCACGTACGCGCAGACGAGGCCCGCCGCGCCCGCATTGATGTGCACGACGGTGCCGCCCGCGAAATCGAGCACGCCCATCGCGGCGAGCCAGCCGGACGGCTCCCACACCCAGTGGGCCACCGGCGCATAGACGAACAGCGACCACAGGATCATGAACACGACCATCGAGCCGAAGCGCATCCGCTCCGCGAATGCGCCGGTGACGAGCGCTGGCGTGATGATCGCGAACGTCAGCTGGAACATCACGTACACCGACTCGGGGATCGTCGGCGCGAGGTGGCTGACGCTGACGCGCCCCGCCTCCTTCATGTACGAGAGGCCCAGCAGCAGCGCGCGGCTCGGGCCGCCGATGAAGGGTGTCGAGCCCGGCGTGAACGCCATCGTGTAGCCGACCAGCACCCACACGATCGTGACGACGCAGCAGATCGCGAAGCTGTGCAGCGCAGTGGCGAGCACGTTCTTGCGGCGGACCATGCCCGCGTAGAACAGCGCGAGGCCGGGGATGGTCATCATCAGCACCAGCGCCGTGGACGTGAGCATCCACGCGGTATCGCCGGCCGACAGCTTGTCGACGCTGGTGACGTAGGGCGCGTCGGCGCCGGCGGTGCGGCGGGGGCGGCGTGCGCCCGATGCGGCAGCCGGGGCCGCGGTCGCCGGAACGCCGGCAACGCTCGCGGGGGCGGGCGCTTCCGCCGTGGCGGCCGCGGGCGGCGGCGCCGCCGTCTGCGCATGTACCAGGTTTGCCGCGCCGACGCACACATCCACACGCACACCATGAAACTCGCCCGCACCAGCGCGCGCATCCCCATCACCGCTCCCGAACGAACCCGCCGCGATCATGTGCACGACAGCGCGCAGCGCGGCGTCCGCGCGCTGCGCAACGGATTTAGCAATCGATATGCCATGCACCTCTGCGGGCCGATGCATCGCGCGTGGGCGGGAACGCGGAACGGACTCACCGCAAGCGCACGCTGTTGCGCGATGCCCGCGCGCGGTGCGTCGCGTTCGCGCGGCGCAGCACCGGTAAGGCGCATCGCTGCGCCAGAATGAGCCGCGCGCGTCGCGCCACGCGCGACCCCGCGGTCGGGGGTCAGGCCGTCGCGCGCGGAACGAACGTGTAGCCGACGTCGACGACGCGGCGCGGCACCGGGCGCCCCGCCAGGCGATCCGCGATCAGCGCGCCGGCCTGCTCGCCGATCGCGTAGCGCGGCACGCGCAGCGTGGTCAGCGGCGGCACCATCTGCGCGGCGAGGTCCAGGTCGTCGAAGCCGGCGATGGCCACGTCGCGCGGGATCGCGAGCCCGCGGCGTTGCGCCTCGAGCATCGCGCCCACGGCGAGCGTGTCGGCCGAGCAGAACACCGCGTCGACGTCGGGGTGGCGCGCGAGCAACGCGCCCATCGCCGCGGCGCCGGCCGGCAACGCGAGGTCCGTGTCGACGTACCAACTGTCGTCGCGCGCGAGTCCCGCGGCCTGGCAGGCGGCCGCGAAGCCGCGCCGCCGGTCGCGCGCGCGGTCGTTGTCGCGCGGCCACGCGCCGATGTAGCCCAGCTTGCGATGCCCTTGCGCGAGCAGGTGTCGCGTCACGTGCACCGCAGCCTCCTTGTTCGAATAGCCGACGAGCATGTCGAGCGGCTTGCGCGTCAGGCTGCCGCCTTCGACGACGGGCAGCGCGGCGCGCGCGAGCATCTCGCGCGTCGCCTTCGTGTGCAGGATGCCGGTCAGGTACATCGCGTCGACCCGGCGCGACAGGAACGCGCGGACGATCGCCTCTTCGCCCTTCGTGGAAAAGCCCGACGCGCCGACGAGGAGCTGGTAGCCGTGCCCGGCCAGCGTGTCGGAGAGCCCCTGCACGATCTCCGCGATCAGCGAGTTGGTGAGCAAAGGCACGACGGCGCCGACGAGTCCCGTGCGCTGCAGCGTGAGCCCGCGCGCCGTCAGGTCCGGCGTGTAGCCGACGCGCTTGACGATGCGCGCGACGCGCTCGCGCGTGGCGTCCGCCACCTTGTGCGGCTCGTTCAGCGCGCGCGTGACCGTCATCTTGGAGACGCCCGCGAGCTTGGCGACTTCCTCGAGGCGCGGGCGGGGACGGCGGGTCGATGCGGGCATGCGTCACTCCGGGTCTCGCGCCGCGCCGCGGCGGTTGCGCGGGCGGCGGCGGTGCACACGCGTTTCGCTGCACCGCAGCGATAACGATAGGCGCAAACGATCTTGCGCGCGATGCGATGTTACCGTTAACATCGCTGGACGCAAGACCCCCGCAGGGCCAAGATCGCCGCACGCGACAACCGGGGTCGCACGAATCACTGGAGGCTCCTTGACGGAACGCACTGCGGCGCACGGCCGCCTTGCCGGCAACGCCGCGCAGCGCAGCGTCGCCCGCTCGCGCACCGGCGCTGCGCTGGTCTACGCACGCACGATGCTCGTGTTCGCGCTCGCGTGGTGGGGCGTGTCGGTGTGGACCGACAACCCCATCCTGCTGCCGGGCCCGCTCGACGTCGCGTCGACGATGTGGGACCTGGCGCGCGAAGGCGAGCTTTTCCGCCAGGCCGCGATCAGCTTCGGCCGCATGGTGCTGTCGCTCGCCATCGCGTCCGCGCTCGCCATTCCGCTGGGCCTGGCGATGGGCCTGTCGCGAACGTTCGAGGCGATCGTCGATCCGACGGTCGAGCTGCTGCGCCCCATCTCGGGCATCGCGTGGATCCCGCTCGCGCTGTTCCTGTTCGGCATCGGCAACGTGCTGCCGGTGTTCATCATGACGTACGCCGCGTTCTTCCCGATCCTGCTCGGCACCGTCGCGGGCGTACGCGCTGTCGACCGCTCGCTGGTCAATGCGGCGCGGACGATGGGCGTGCCCACACGGACGATCGTCGCCCACGTCATCGTGCCCGCCGCGCTACCGAGCCTGCTCGTCGCGCTGCGGCTCGGCGTCGCCGTCGCGTGGACCGCGGTGGTGGCCTCCGAGCTGATCGGCGCGCCGAGCGGCCTGGGCTATGCGGTGGAGTGGTACCGCGAGCTGCTGATGACGCCGCAGGTGATGAGCTTCATCGCGATGATCGGCCTCATCGGCTACATCTGCGACGGTGGCGTGCGCCTCTTGTCGCGCCAGCTGACGCCGTGGGCACCGAGGCGCGCATGAGCGCCGCCGCCACGCTGACGGCGCCGGTGCGCGGCACGGGCACGGGCCGCGGGCAACGCGCGCTGCTCGGCGCCGCGCTGCCGCTGTTCCTCATCGCGCTGTGGCAGGTGCTGGGCACGCTGTCCGCGGACCCGCGGATGCCGCTGCCGTCGAAGATCGTCGCGGCCGCGGTCACGATGATCGCCGACGGCGAGCTGCCGATGGCCATCGTGCAGAGCCTGGGCCGCGTGTTCGCCGGCTTCGTCGTCGCGGCCGTGCTCGCAGTGCCGCTGGGCCTCGCGATGGGCTACTCGCGCGCCGTCGAGCGCAACGTCGATCCGCTGGTCGAGACGTTCCGCCCCATCGCGGCGATCGCCATCCTGCCGCTCGCCATCCTGTGGCTTGGCACCGGCACGTCGGCGGCGATCGCCATCGTCGCCTACGCCGCGTTCTTCCCGCTGGTCGTCAACACGGTGGCCGGCGCGCGCAACGTGCCGCCCAACCTGCTGCGCGCCGCCGCGACGATGGGCCTGTCGAAGTTCACGACGGTGCGCACCGTCGTCGTGCCCGCCGCACTGCCGCAGATCGGCGTGGGCCTGCGCATCGCGATGGGTGTCGGCTGGACCGCGATCGTCGCCGCGGAACTCGCCGTCGGCGCCAAGGCCGGCGGCGGCGGCTCCGGCGGCATCGGCCAGATGATGTTCATCTTCTACGCGTACAGCATCGAGTTGAACCGCATCATCGTGTGCATGCTCGCGGTGGGCCTCGTCGCATTGTTGCTGGACCGCGCGCTGCGCTTCACGCTCGCGCGCCTCATGCCCTGGAGTGCGCGATGAGTGCCGACGCGATCAAGCTCAAGCTCTCCGGCGTCGGCAAGCGTTTTGCCGTCGCCGGCAAGCCGGACGCCATTGCCGTCGACGGCTTCTCGCTCGACATCCGCCAAGGCGAGTTCCTCGTCGTCGTCGGGCCTTCCGGCTGCGGCAAGACGACGGTGCTGAACGTGCTCGCCGGCCTCGACAACGCGACCGAAGGCACGGTGACGATCGACGACCGCCCGATCACGCAGCCGGGCCCCGACCGCGGCGTCATGTTCCAGGACTACGCGCTGTTCCCGTGGCAGACGGTGCGCGGCAACGTCGGGTTTGGTCTCCGGTACGGCCCCGCAGGCGCTGCGCTGTCGGGCGCCGCGCGCGAGGAGCGCATCGCGCGCACGATCGACCTCGTGGGCCTCAAGGGCTCCGAGGACAAGTACCCGCACCAGTTGTCCGGCGGCATGCGCCAGCGCGTCGCGCTCGCGCGCCTCATCGCCAACGAACCCGACGTCCTGCTGATGGACGAGCCGCTCGCCGCGCTCGACGCGCAGACGCGGACCATCCTGCAGGACGAGCTGTTGCGCGTCTGGGGCCAGGACCGCCCCGCCGCGGAACGCCGCACCGTCGTCTTCATCACGCACGCGATCGACGAGGCCGTGTTCTTGGCGGACCGCATCGCGGTGATGACCGCGCATCCGGGGCGTTTGAAAACGATCGTCGACAACCCGCTGCCGCGTCCGCGCACCGACGCGACGCGCGCATTGCCCGAATTCCAGGCGCTGGTCCAGCGCATCTGGGGCCTGATCCGCGACGAGGCCTACCGCGCCACCGTCGCATGACGACAGCACAACGAGAGGAGAGCGACATGGATGAGCAGCACCTGAAGGGAATTTCGCGCCGCCGCTTCATCGCCACCGCCGCGGGCGCGTCGGCGGTACTCGCGGCACCGGCGATCGTCCGCGCGCAGGCGAAGAAGGAGATGAAAGTCTCCGTCGGCCGCCAGCCCTGGGCCGCCGGCAACTCGCCGGTGACCGCTTACATGATGAACAACAAGACGTTCGAGAAGTACGCGGCCGAGGCCGGGTACGCGCTCACCGTCGACTACCGCGACTATCCGTCGGCCGCGCCGATGGTCGAGGCCTTCGTCTCGGGCAACCTCAACTTCGGCATGTGGGGCAACACGCCGATCGTGCGCCTCGTGTCGCAGCACCAACCCATCCAGCTGCTGACCGTCGGCGAAGGCCATTTCCGCATGGTGCTGGCCACGCGCAAGGATTCGCCGATCCGCAACGTCGCGGACCTGAAAGGCAAGACCGTCGGCGCACTGCTCGGCGGCGATCCGTACAACGTGCTCGTGCAGATGCTGCGCTTCGAGCTCGGCAACCCGGATCCCAAGGCCCACGGCATCACGGTGGTCAACACGCCGACGCAGGCGCAGGCCGCGACCATTCCCACCGGCATGGATGCGGCCGTCGTCATCTATCCCGCGTTCCTCAAGGCGCAGAAGGATCTCGGCACCGTCGGCATCATCAACTCCTACGGCTACACCGAGGCGCATTACAAGGGACCCGCCGGCGAAGGCGCGGGCATCCTGCTGCCTTCGGTGAAGAAGTCGCCGTTCTATCCGGACGGCTTCTACCTGCACCGCTCGTTCTGGATCGGCGGCAACAAGCTCGTGCAGAGCGATCCGGGTGTCGTCACCGCATTCGTCCGCGCGCAGCAGGAGGCGGTGGCCGTGCTGTCGAAGATGCCGCCGGGCAAGGTGTCGGACCTCGCGCTCAAGTACTGGGAGCTGCCGCCGGAGCTCGGCGCCAAGGTTGTCGAGGACGACGTGCTGTTCAAGCGCGGCTGGGTGTGGCCGACGGAAGGCGACGCCGTCGCATTGCTCGAAACGTCCAAGACGATGGCGGACGGCAAGATCATTCCCAAACCCCTCTCCTGGGGCGAGGTGAAGGGCGCGTTCTCCGGCGGCGCGGCGGCGGTGAAGGCGGCTTACGAGAAGACGGGCGGCAAACCCGACGCGGCCGGCTTCAACGCGAAGAACACCGCCGACCTGCGCGGCGCGCCGACGTGGGAACTCGACCGCTGGGTCGACCGCAGCTGACCTCCATCTACTGAAACGAGAACAGTCATGATCGTTGGATTCATCGGTTTGGGCACGATGGGCGGCCCGATGGCGCTGAACGTGCTGAAGAAGGGCCACTCGCTCGTCGTGTACGACGTCGTGCCGGCATCGGTGCAGAAGCTCGTCGCGGCGGGCGCGAAGGCGGCGGCCACGCCGCGCGACGTGGCGGCGCAGTCGGACCTCGTCATCACGATGCTGCCGGACGCGCCGGACGTCGAGCGCGCCGCACTCGGCCCCGACGGCGTCGTCGCCGGGTTGAAATCGGGTGCGCTGTACGTCGACATGAGCACCATCGACCCGGCCACGACGCGCAAGGTGGCGGCCGCCGTGCAGGCGAAAGGCGCCGCGATGGTCGACAGCCCCGTCGGCAAGACGGCGGATGCGGCGGTGGCAGGCACGCTCACGTTGATGGTCGGCGGCGACGCCGCCGACATCGCGCGCGCGCGGCCGGTGCTCGACTGCATGGGCACCGACTTCTTCCACTGCGGCGAGCTCGGCACCGGGCAGACGATGAAGCTGCTCAACAACCTGCTCGCGCAGACGATCGGCACCGCCAACGTCGAGACGCTGGTGGCCGGCGTGAAGGCCGGCATCACGCTCGACACGATGATGTCGGTGCTGAAGACAACGATGGCGTGGAACCAGCAGCTCGGCGTCGCAATGACCAAACGCTCGCTCGTAGGCGACTTCAAGCCCGGCTTCATGGTCAAGCTCGCGCACAAGGATTGCCGGCTCGCGCTGCAGATGGTCGATTCGCTCGGCGTGCGCTCGCCGGTGACGCATGCGACGCTGAAGGCGCTGGACGACGCGCTCAACGGCGGCATCGCTAACGACGACGTTGGGGCCATGCTGAAGCTGCGCGAGGAGGAGTCGGGCGTCAAGGTGCGGCTCGCGTCGTGAGCTTCGATCCTGCCGCCACGCGGCCCGTCGGGCGCAGCGGGCTCGCGGTGTCGCAACTCGGCGTCGGTTGCGCGCCGTTCGGTGCACTCGCCGCCGGCACGACCGACGCCGCGATCGCCGGCGGCTTCGACGCGCTCGTCGCAGCGGGGCTGCGCTATTTCGACGTCGCGCCGATGTACGGCGTCGGGCTCGCCGAGCACCGGCTCGGTGAGAACCTGCGCCGCGTCGACCGGCGTTCGCTGGTGCTGTCGACGAAGGTGGGGCGCATTCTGGATCCCGTTGCGGGCGGCACTGCGGCGGGTGCGGCCGCGGGTTCGTATCCGTTCGAGTATCACTACGACTACAGCTATGGCGGCACGCTGCGTTCGCTGGAGACGTCGCTCGCGCGGCTCGGCACCAACGCGATCGACATCGTCTACATCCACGACGTCAACCGGCGCTGGCAGGGCGACCTCGTCGACCAGCGTTACGCCGAGGCGATGGAAGGCGCGTACGTCGCGCTCGACGAGCTGCGGCGCGCGGGGACGATCAAGGCCATCGGCGTCGGCGTCAACGACTGGACGATCCTCGAGCGCTTCGCCGGCGACGGCGACTTCGACTGCTTCATGCTCGCGGGGCGCTACACGCTGCTCGACCATACGGCCGGCGCCTCGTTCCTGCCGCTGTGCGCACGGCGCGGCATCGCCGTGATGATGGCGGCGCCGTTCAACTCGGGCATCCTCGCCACCGGCGCGCGGCCCGGCGCCACGTACTTCTACCAGGAAGCGGAACCGGAGATCGTGGCGCGCGTCACGCGAATGGAAGCGATGTGCGCGCGGCACGGCGTCGCGCTCGCCGCCGCCGCGCTGCAGTTTCCGCTGCGGCATCCGGCGGTTGCGAGTGTCGTTACCGGCATGCGCAATGCCGGCGAAGCAGCCGCCAACGTCGCGCACATGCGCGCGGCCATCCCCGATGCCTTCTGGGACGAAATGGGGTCAGGGCGGAAATGGGGTCAGACTCCATTTTCGTCGACACCCCGCAACGTTGAGCCACTGAAAATGGAGTCTGACCCCATTTCCCGCCCTGACCCCATTTCTTCCGCGCGCCTCGCGCGCCACCCGACCTCGGTCATCTCGGATGCGCTGGACGAGCTCGGCCTGCGCGGCGTTATCGCCGGCGTGCAGGCGCGGCGCGTCGGCCAGATGCGCATCGCCGGCCGCGCGCTGCCGGTGCGCTTCGTGCGCAAGAGCAACGATCCCGCGGCCTACCGCTTCGGCGGCGGCGTCGGCAAGCCGCTCGAGCGCGTGCTGGCGACAATGCAGGAAGGCGACGTCGTCGTGTTCGACCTCGATGGCGCGATCGACGCGGCCGCGTGGGGCGCGCTCGCGTCGCGGATCGCGCAGCGGCGCGGCGTACGCGGCACCGTGATGTGGGGCGCGTGCCGCGACGTCGAGGAAATTCGGGCGGTCGGTTATCCGGTGTGGTCGGTGGCCACGTGCCCGCGGCGCAGCCGCAACGAATTCGCGTTCGGCTCGATCAACGAGCCGATCGCGATCGGTGGCGTCACCGTCGCAGCGCGCGACTACGTGCTCGCCGACGAGACCGGCGTGGTCGTCGTGCCGCAGGGTCGCATCGAAGAGGTGCTCGCGCTCGCCGAGCGCATCGCCGCTCAGGAAGAGGCGCTCGAGGCGCAGATCCTGGCGTCGACGCTGACGTCGTGGGACGCGGTCTAGGCCAAAGAAATGGGGTCAAAAGAAATGGGGTCAGACTCCATTTTCGTCGACACCCCGCAACGTTGAGCCACTGAAAATGGAGTCTGACCCCATTTCTTTTGACCCCATTTCTTCCGCCCGCTGGCTGAAGCCCTTCGACGACGTCGCGACGGCGCTCGTCGACCTGCCGGCCGGCACGACGCTGCGCGTGACCAGCGGCACCGTCGCGAAGGACGTGACGCTCGTCGAGCCGATCGCGATGGGCCACAAGTTCGCCGTGCGCGCGCTGGCCAAGGGCTTGCGCATCCGCAAGTACGGCGAGCTGATCGGCCGCCTCACGCGCGACGTGCCCGCGGGCGGCTGGGTGCACGTCGACCATCTGGAGACCACCGCCCACCACGACACCGCGCACGAAGGCGCGTGGTACGACCGCGTCGAGACCGCCACGGTCCTGGAGTCGTTCGGCCCCACCCGCACGAAAGTCGGCGAGAACCCGCTGTACGACCGGGCGCGCGACCGCTTCTACTGGATCGACGTCCGCGACACGCCCGCGATCTTCAGCCGCACGCTCGCCACCGGCGAAGAGCAGCAGTGGCCGCTCGCCGAGGACATCGGCTCGCTCGCGCTGATGGAAGGCACCCGCCTCCTCGCCTGCCTGCGCTCCGGTTTCGCGATGTTCGACACCGCCGACGGAACGATGACGCCGCTCGTCGATCCCGAAGCGCACATCCCTGGCAACCGTCTCAACGACGGCAAGTGCGACCCGCAGGGCCGCTACTGGTGCGGCTCGATGAACCCGGAAACGGGCACCGCCGACGGCAGCCTCTACGTGCTCGAGCGCGACCTCGGCGTGCGCAAGGTGCTGCCCGGTTTCCTCACGCCCAACGGCATGACGTGGAGCCTCGACGGCAGGACGCTCTACCTCGCCGACACGCGCCGCGGGATTATCCGCGCGCACGATTTCGACGGTGAGCGCGGCACGCTCGGTGCCACGCGCATCTTCGCGGACCTGGGCGCGATGCCCGGCGGCCCCGACGGCGCGACGCTCGACACCGACGGTTATCTCTGGTGGGCGCAGTTCGACGGCGGCTGCATCATCCGCTACGCGCCCGACGGCCGCATGGACCGCGTCGTGCGCCTGCCGATCTCGCGGCCCACATCCTGCGCGTTCGGCGGCCCCGATTTCCGCCATTTGTACGTGACCTCCGGCACACGCGGCTTCGACGCCGTGGCATTCAAGCGCGAGCCGCTCGCCGGCCGCGTGCTGAAAATCGACGTCGGCATCGGCGGCTTCCCGCCGGTGCCCTTTGTGCCACGGCCCGACGCGCTCGCGCGCGTTCTCGCCGCGAAGGAAACGCGATGACCGACACGCTGCATTTCGAAGGCTATCGCCGCGAGGACGGCCGCGTCGGCGTCCGCAACCACGTGCTCGTGCTGTCGGCCACCGGCCTCACGTCGGCCGCCGCGACGCGCATCGCGTCGCTGGTGCGCGGCACGATCGCCGTCACCACCGGCTATGGCCGCGGCCAGGTGGCCGACGACGCGCAGCTGCAGTTCGACACGCTGCTGGGCCTCGCGACGCATCCCAACGTCGCGGCGACGCTCGTCGTGTCCGCCGGCCCCGACATCACCAGGCGCTACGTCGACGCGATCCGCGCCGCCGGCCGCATGGCCGTCGGCTTCGCCCTGCCCGACGTGCGCGAGGACGCGCTGACGCTCGTCGATCGCGGCGTGCGGGCCGCCACCCGACTCGTGCGCGACGCGTCGAAGCTGCGCCGCGAGCGCGCCTCGCTCGCCGACCTGTGCATCGCCGTCGAGTGCGGGCACTCGGACGCGTCGTCGGGCCTCGTCTGCAACCCGCTCGCGGGCCGCGTGACGGAGCTCGTCGTCGCCGGCGGCGGCCAGGCGATGTTCAGCGAGACGGTGGAATGGACCGGCACCGAGCACCTGCTCGCGCGCCGCGCCGCGAACGCGCATGTGGCGGACCGCATCGTCCGCGCCGTCAACGCGCGCGAGCGCCGCGTCCGCGACACGGGCGGTGACATCCGCGCCGAGAATCCCGGGCCGCAGAACAAGGCCGGCGGCCTGACGACGATCGAGGAGAAGGCATTGGGCGCCATCGCGAAGGGCGGCAACCAGGCGATCGTCGACCTGCTCGCCGCCGCGCAGCGCCCACCGCGCGGCGCGGGCCTCTACCTGATGGACACGCCGTTCTTCTCGCCGGAGTCGATCACGGCGATGGTCGCCGGCGGCGCGCAGATCGTGCTGTTCACCACCGGCGCCGGCAACAGCTACTGCAGCTTGGTCGCGCCCACGCTCAAGATGTCCGGCAACCCAGACACGTGCGCGCGGCTCACCGAGCAGATCGACGTGGTGCTGGATGACGTCACGCGCGGCGAGGTGGATGCCGAAGCAGCGGCCGCGCGCACGCTCACACAGGTGCTGGACGTCGCGAGCGGCACGGCGACGCTGGGCGAAATCGTCGGCGAAGGCGGCGAGGTGGTCAGCCGGATCGGCGCTTCGATCTGAACCGCCGCGCCGGCACCCTGCACGGGCCGCCTAGACCTGGCCGCGGCTGAAGCGGTCGGCGAGCTGGCTGCGCAGCACGCGCTTCAGGACCTTGCCGGATGGATTGCGCGGCAAGGCGTCGACGAGCACCAGCTGCTTCGGTGTCTTGAACCCGCCGAGCTTGCCGGCGCAATGCGCGCGCACGTCCTCGAGCGACAGCTGAGTGCCGGCATGCAACACGACGACAGCTGTCACACACTCGCCCCAGCGCTCGTCGGGCAGCCCGATGGCGGCTGCCTCCAGCACCTGCGGAAGCTGGTACAACACGCGCTCGACCTCGGAAGACGCGATGTTCTCGCCGCCGCTGATGATCATGTCCTTCTTGCGGTCAGTGAGGAACAGGAAGCCGTCGTCGTCGACGTAGCCGACGTCGCCGGTGCGGAACCAGTCGTCGAAGCGGCTCGCCGCCGTCTTCGCGGCGTCGTTCCAGTAGCCGGGCGTGACCTTGGGGCCGCGCAGGCAGATTTCGCCGATGCCGCGTGCCGCGACCGGCTTGCCCTCGTCGTCGCGAATCGACACCTCGACGTGCGCCAGCGCGCGGCCGGCCGAGCCGATCTTCTCGATCTCGCGGCCCGCTTCCATCATCGTGTCGCCCGAGCAGGTTTCCGTGAGGCCGTAGGCGTCGACGTAGCGCGCGGCCGGGAACAGCGTGTTGAATTCGCGGATGCGCTCCTCCGGCGTGCGATCGCCGCCGCCGACGAGCCAGCGGAAGGTCGACGTGTCGTACGTGCGCTCCTTGCCGGCCAGCAGCGAACGGTTGAGCATCACCGGCGCCATCCAGCCGCCCGTGAGGCGCTCGCGCTCGATCAGCGACAGTGCGCCGTGCGGATCGAAGTCGCGCTGGATCGCGAGCATCCCGCCCACCAGCAGAAGTGCGAGGCCGGGCAGGTCGAACGCGCCGACGTGATACAGCGGCCCCACGACGAGCAGCCGGTCGTCGCGCGTGAGGCCCAACGCGGCGATGTGGTCCAGGCACTTCCAATGGTAGTTCTCGTACGTGTGCATCACGCCCTTCGGCCGGTCCGTGGTGCCGGACGTGTACATGAATCGGAAGAGCGTCGACGGCGTCGACGGATGTGCGTCGACCGCCGGCGTGCCGGCGTCCGCCAGCACGCCCGGGTCGGCTTGGGCAACCGCGTCGAGCACGACGGTTGCGCAAGGCGTCCCCGCGACGGCGGCGAATTCGTCGTCGACGAACAGCAGGCGCGCGCCCGCATGCATGACGATGTAGCCGATCTCCTCGGCGCCCAGCCGGTAATTGATCGGCAGCAGCACGGCGCCCAGGTGGCTCACGGCCAGCGAGAGTTCGACGAAGCCCGCGCTGTTCTTCATCAGCAGCGCCACGACGTCGCCATGGCCGATGCCGCGCTCGCGCAGCAAGCCCGCAACGCGCCTCACGCGGTCGGCCAGCTCGCCGTACGTGATTCGCTGGTAGACGTAGACCAGCGCCAGGCGCGCGGGCTCCGCGCGCGCCCACCATTCCACGCTCGACGTCAGTGCGACCATGGTTCGCGTCCTCGGCTCATCAGTACGACCGGGGCATGCCCAGGTCGTGATTCGCGACGTAGTTGAGGATCATCTCCTCGGACACGGGCGCGAAGCGGAACAGCCGGCAATCGCGCCACAACCGCTCGACGTGGAATTCCTTCGCATAGCCCATGCCGCCCATCGTCTGCATCGCGCGCTCGGTGGCGCGCGCGACGGCCTGCGCCGCGATCAGCTTCGCCGCATTGGCTTCGCTGCCGTAGGGCAGTCCCATGTCGAACTGCGTGGCCGCCTTGTGGTTCAGCAGGCGCGCCGATTCGATCTCGACGTGGCACTGCGCGAGCGGGAACTGGATGCCCTGGTAGGCGCTGATCGGCCGGTCGCCGAACACCTTGCGCTCGTTCGCGTAGTCGATCGCGAGCCGGATCGCGAGCTCGCCGGTGCCGACGAGTCCTGCCGTGGTCACGATGCGCTCGGTGTTGAGGACGTCCAGCAGCTCGCGCCAGCCTTGGTGCAACGTCCCGACGAGCTCGTCGGGCTCCACGCGCACGTCGTCGAAGAACACGCTGCTCGAGTCGAGCGTGCAGGTGCCGAGCTTGTCGATCGGCGTGTGCGTCAGGCCTTCGCGCTCGACATCGATCATGAACATCGACAGGCCGTCGGTGCGCGAGCGCGCGTCGGCGGGCTTCTTCGTGCGCGCGACCACCAGCATCTTCTCGGCGGCGTCCACGCCGGTGATCCACACCTTGCGGCCCGACAGCCGCCAGCCGTCACCGTCGGCGTTCGCGAAGGACTTGATCTCCAGCGTGTTGGTGCCCGCGTCCGGCTCGGTGAGCGCCATGCAGCAGTTCAGCGTGCCGGCCACGATGCGCGGCAGGCATTCGTCGCGCAGGCGCGGCGAGCCGAAGCGCGACAGCGACACGCCGCCGAAGATCGGGTTGATCATGAACAACTGGCCGATCGTCGAGCCGCCGCCGGTGGCCGCCAGCGTCTCGACGATCATTGCCATCTCGAGCATGCCGAGCCCGCTGCCGCCATGCTCGGCCGGCAACGCGACGCCGCACAGGCCCGCGTCGCACACCGCGCGCCAGAACGCTTCCGGGAACGCCTTCTCGGCGTCGAGCCGGCGCCAGTAATCGAGGCCGAACCGCGCGCCCACCTGGCGCGCCGTGTCGACGATCATCTTCTGTTCATCGGTAAGGCGAAAATCCACGATCCGCTCCCGTCAGATGTGCAGCGGACGCTCCCAAGCGGCCTGCACGGATTCGTGCAGCGCCTCGGACAGCGTCGGATGCGGAAACACCGTCGCCATCCAGTCGGCTTCGGTGGCTTCCAGCGTGTGCGCGAGCGCCACGCTGTGTATGAGTTCGGGCGCGCCGGGTCCCACGATGTGCGCGCCCAGCAGTTCGCCGCTGCCGGCATCGAACAGCGTCTTCACGAAGCCGTCGGTGTCGCCCTGCGCGAGCGCCTTGCCGTTGGCGGCGAAGGGAAAGCGGCCGACGCGCAGCTCGCGGCCGCTCGCGCGCGCCGCTTCCTCGGTGAGGCCGACGCTCGCCGTCTGCGGGTGCCCGTACGTGCAGGCCGGGATCGGCGCGGGCGCCGCGGGCGCGGAACGGCCTGCGATGTGCTCGACCGCCATCAGCCCTTGGTGGCTCGCCCGGTGCGCGAGCATCGGCGCACCGGTGACGTCGCCGATCGCATGAATGGCGGGGTCGTCGGTGGCGCCGTGCGCGTCCGCGACGATGGAACCGTGCGCCACGCGGACGCGCGTGTGCTCGAGTCCCAGCCCGGCCGTATTGCCGACGAGACCGATCGCGACGAGTACATGGTCGGCCTCGACGCGCGTCGCGCCGCCGGCGCTGTCGAGCGCCAGCACGACGCCCCGTTCGCCCGCCGTGGCGCGAGTAACCACCGCGCCCGTGCGCACATCGATGCCGGACCGCTGCAAGGCCTTGCCGACGAACGCGGACACTTCGGCATCGCTGCCCGGCAGCACCGTGTTCTCGCGCTCGACCAGCGTGACCTTGGTCCCGAGCGTCGCGTAGAAGCTCGCGAACTCCACGCCGATCGCGCCGGCGCCGATAATCGCCAGCGAAGCCGGCAGCGCCTTGGGGACGAGCGCGTCGCGATAGCTCCACACGCGCACGCCGTCGAAGCGGAGTGCCGGCAGGGCGCGCGGATGCGCGCCGGTGGCGATGATCGTGTGCGCCGCCTCGAGCGTGCTTTCCTGCCCGTCCGCGCCGCGCACGACGAGTGCCCGCGACGGCGTGAAGCGCGCTTCGCCGCGCAGCACGCGCACCTTGGCGCGCGCGAGCAGGCCTTCGACGCCGCGTGCCAGCCGCGATGCGACGGCGCGCGAGCGCGCGACCGTCCGTGACAAGTCCAGCGTGGGCGTCGCGACGTCGATGCCCCAGTCGCGCGCGCCCGCCAGGTCGCGCCACAGGTCGGATGCGTGCAGCAGCGCCTTGGTGGGGATGCAGCCCCAGTTGAGGCAGATGCCGCCCAGTTCCGCGCGCTCGACGAGCGTCACGTCGAAGCCGAGCTGCGCCGCACGCAGCGCCGCGACATAGCCGCCGGGCCCGCCCCCGACGATCGCCAGCGGTTCGCGCTTCGCCGTCGTCACAGCACCAGCCCGAGCGGCGCTTCGAGCGCGGCCACGACGCGCCGCAGGAACGCGAGCGCCGTCGTGCCGTCGAGCACGCGGTGGTCGCACGACAGCACCATGCCGATTTCGCGGCGCAATGCGGGCTGCCCTTGCGCGTCGGGACGGAACAGCTCGCGCACCGCGCCGACGCCCAGGATCATCGCCTGCCCGGGGTTGATGATCGATGTCATCCACGTGACGTCGTGCATGCCCGCATTCGACACGGTGATGATGCCGCCTTCGACCTCGTCGCGCGCGAGACGGCCCGCCTGCGCACGCGCGATGGCGGCGTCGGCCTTGCGCGCAACGGCGCCCACCGTGTCGCGCCCGAGGTCACGCAGTACCGGCGCGACGAGGCCCTTGGGCGTCGCGACCGCGATGCCGACGTCGATCGACGCGAACGTGACGATGCCCTCGTCCGTCCATACGCGGCAGACCTCGGGGCTTTGCGCCAGTGCGCGCGCCACGGCCGCGACGATGAAGTGATTGAGCGTGATGCGCGGCGCGGCCGTAGCCGCGTCGCCCGCGCCGAGCGCATTGAGCTCGGCGCGCAGCGCCGTGACGCGCGAGACCTCGGCTTCCACGGCGAGGTAGAAATGCGGGATGTCGCGCTTGGCCGCGGCCATCCGCCGGGCGATCGTTGCCTCGGTGGACGTGGGGCTGCGGCGCGACGCCGTGCCTGCGCCCGCACTCGCGGCGGGTGCGGCCGTCGCGGCGCGCTCGACGTCCGCGGCGCGGACACGGCCGCGCGGCCCGCTGCCCTCGACGTGGGCGAGCGCAACGCCCAGCGCGGCGGCGCGGCGGCGCGCGAGCGGCGTCGCCACGACGCGCTGCGACGCCGCGTCCGCGGGAAAGGGCGTACTTTGCGCGGCCGTGGTCGACGGCGAAGTCGCAACCGCCGAAGCGGCCACGGGCGCTACGGCGATAGGCATGGAAGCGGTCGCTACGGCCTCGCGTGTCGCCGTCGTCACCGGGGCTGCGTCCGTGGCACCGCCGGCAAGCCCGTCGTCCCAGTGCCCGACGATCGCACCCACCGGCACCGTGCGCCCCGGCTCGACGACGATGTCGACCAGCGTTCCCGGCGCCTCCGCGGGAATCTCCGTCGCCGTCTTCTCGGTCTCGACGACGAACAGCGTGGCTTCGGCCGCGAAGGCCGCGCCCGGCTGCACCGACCACTCGACGAGAGCGCCTTCGGTCATCGTGAGGCCGAGCTTCGGCATCAGCAGCGGACGCAGCATGGCCGTCAGCGCCCCGTGAAGTCCGGCTTGCGCTTGGTCAGGAACGCGCGGCAGCCTTCGTGCGAGTCGGCGCTGTCGAGCACGAGGCCAATCATCGCCTGCTCGTGCGCAAGCGCGGACGGCAGCGCCATGTCGGCGCCGTCGCGCAATGCGCGCTTCAGCAGCTTGAGCGTCAGCGGCGACTTCTCGGCGATGCGCTCGGCGAGCGCGAGCGTCGTCTCCATTAGCGTCGCGCGCGGGACGTGGCGATTGCACAGGCCTAGCGCCACCGCTTCCTGCGCCGTAATCGTGTCGCCGGTGAACATCAGCTCGCGCGCGCGGCAAGGCGCGATCTGGCGCAGGATGCGCTGCGAGCCGCCGGCGCCGGGGAACAGCCCCAGCGTGATCTCGGGGAGCCCCAGCTTGGCCTCGTCGGCGACGAGGCGGATGTCGAGCGTCAGCAGCAGCTCCGTGCCGCCGCCCAGCGCCCAGCCGTTGATCGCGCCCAGCGTCGGCTTGTCGCAGACCTCGAAGCGCCGGAACACGCGATGGATGATCTCCGCATATTCGAGGTAGTGCGCAAGCCCCTGCCGCGAATCGAGGTCCGCGATGTCGCCGCCGGCCACGAACGCGCGCTCGCCCGCGCCGGTGACGACGATCACGTGCACGCCCGCGTCGCGCTCGAGTTCGCCGAGCAGATCTTCGAGCCGCAGCAGCGTGGGGATGTCCAGCGCGTTCAGCGTCTGCGGCCGGTCGATCGTCAGGACGCCGACCTTGCCGTGGCGCTCGCTCTTCACCGCATCGGGATTTGCCTGCATGTTCATTCCTTTCCGGCGAGCGTGCGGCGCACGGCCGCGATCACCTTCGCCGCGTCGACGGCATAGGCCTTCTCGAGCGACGTCGCGAACGGCACCGGCATGAACGGCGCGCCGACGCGCACGATCGGCGCATCGAGCTCGTCGAAGCCGGCATCGCCCAGCGTCGCAGCGATCTCCGCGCCCGCGCCGAAGGCCTGCACGGCCTCGTGCACGACCACGAGGCGATGCGTCCGCGCCAGTGACGCGAGCACCGTCGCGCTGTCCCAGGGCTGCAGCGTGCGCAGGTCCACGATCTCGCACTCGACGCCTTCCGCGGCCAGCGTCGCGGCGGCGTCGAGGCACGCGCCGAGCGTCGCGCCATAGGTCGCCAGCGTGACGTCGCGTCCCGGGCGCACGGTGGCGGCACGCCCCAGCGCGGCAACCTGCGCCGTGTCGACGGGCCCCTTCGCTGCATACAGCGCCTTGTGCTCGACGAACACGACGGGGTCGGGATCGGCGATGGCCGCGCGCAGCAGCGAATACGCGTCCTGCGGCGTGGCCGGGCACACCACCTTGAGGCCCGGCACGTGCGCGAGCCAGGCCTCGAGGCACTGCGAATGCTGCGGGCCGGCGGAGAGGCCGCCGCCGTGCGGCGTGCGCAGCACCAGCGGCACGCTGCCCTGGCCGCCGAACATGAAGTGCGCCTTCGCCGCCTGGTTGACGAGCGCGTCCATGGCCAGCGTCACGAAGTCCATGAACATGATCTCGACGACAGGCTTGAGGCCACCGAGCGCGGCGCCCACCGCGGCGGACACGATGGTCGCCTCCGAGATCGGCGTGTCGCGCACGCGCGCCGCGCCGAACACGTCGAGCAGCCCGCGCGTCGCCTTGAACGAGCCGCCCGCCGCGGCGATGTCCTCGCCCATCAGCACGACGCTGTCGTCGGCGGTCATGCTGTCGCGCAGCGCCTGGCCGATGGCCTGGCCGTAACGCATCTCGACGGCGCTCATCGCGCGCCTCCCGGCGTGTAGACGTCCGCGACGGCCGTGTCGAACTCGGGCAAGGGGTCGGCGCGCGCAGCCGCGATCGCGGCTGCGACCTCGTCGGCCACCTGCGTGTCGATGGCGTCGAGTTCCGCGGCGGTCATCCCCGCCGCGAGCAAGGCCGCGTGCGCATGCGGCAGCGGGTCGAGCGCCTCGCCGGCCGCCCGCTCGTCCGGATCGCGGTACTTCTGCGGATCGCCCTCGAAGTGACCGCGCACGCGATGCGTCATGCATTCGAGGATCCAGGGTCCCTCGCCGCTGCGCACCGCCGCCGCGGCAACGGCCGCGGCCGCGGCCACCGCCGCCACGTCGTTGCCGTCCACGCGCGTCCAGCGGACGTCGAACGCGCCGCCCAGCCGCGCGAGCGTGCCCGCGAACTGGCGCGAGGTCGGCGAGAACTCCGACCAGCCGTTGTTCTCGCAAACAAACAGCAGCGGCGCCTTCCACAGCGCCGCGAGGTTCAGCGTCTCGTACAGCACGCCTTCGGCCATCGCGCCGTCGCCGAAGAACGCGACGGCGATGCCGCCGGTCTTGCGCACCATGTGCGCCACGGCGCTGCCGAGCGCGATCGGGATGCCCGCGGCCACGATGCCGTTGGCGCCGAGCACGCCGAGGTGCAGGTCCGCGACGTGCATCGAGCCGCCGCGCCCGCGGCACAACCCGCCGGCGCGGCCCATGATCTCCTTGAAGAACCCGTCGACGGCGATGCCGCGCGCCAGCACGTGGCCATGGCCGCGGTGCGTCGTCGCCAGCGTGTCCATAGTCGCGAGCGCGCTCGCCACGCCGGCCGCCACCGCTTCCTGGCCGATGCTGAGATGGATGAAGCCCGGCACCTCGCTGTCCGCGAACAGCCGCACCAGGCTTTCCTCCACCGCGCGGATGCGGCGCATCGTGCGATAGAGCGCCGCGAGATCGGCTTGCGCGAACGCGTTCATGCCGGCTTCCCGTTGTCGCTGTCGTGATCGACGATGCGCAGCGTGCCGGCCACGCGATCCTGGCCGTCGCCCGCGCGCACCCACACGTCCCACGTGTCCGCGGCATCCGCGCGCGGCGCGCCGCCTGCAACCAGCCGGTCGCCGATGCGCACCGGCTTGACGAAGCGCACGTCGAGGTCCAGCGCGGAGAACGCCGCCGGGCCCAGGTTGCGCTCGACCATCCGGTAGAGGAGGCACATCGACAGCGTCCCGTGCGCGATCACGCCGCCCATCGGCGTCGACGCCGCGAACACCGGGTCGACGTGGATCGGGTTGTAGTCGTCGGTCAGCGCCGCATAGGCGCCGATGACGTCCATGCCGATGTCGAGCGTCTCGGGCGTGAAGGCTTGCGGCGCGTTCATGCGGCCCACACGAGCGTCATGCTGGCGAGGTACAGCGGCCGGCCGCCTGCGCCGGTGCCTTCGGCCGCAAAGCGCAGGTAGCGACGGTCGCGGCGCAGTTCCTTGTCGGCCACGCTGAGGACGGTGCGCACCGCCTCACCCTGCTGCGGCACGGCCGTGAGCGCCACCTGCTGCCGCGCATGGATGTTGCCGGGCGGGCGCGGCGCGACCACCTTCATGTAGGCGCGCATCATCAGCACGAGCGCAAGGCTCGCGCCTTCCGCGGCACCGTCGCCGCGGGCGGAGCCGAAGATCCGTTCCCAATCCTGCGCCATGCGCGGATTGCAGACCTCCACCGCCTCGCCGAGCACCATGCCGGCCTGGAAATCGTCGTAGCGCAACACGGCCGCGCTCATCGCAATGCCTCCATTTCGGACAGCGCCTCCGCTTCCGGCAGCGCGCCGCCGTCGACGTCGCGGAACACGATCCGCACCGGCGCGCCGATCGCAAGCTCATGCGTACCGCGCACGTTGGCCATCAGGCGGAAGCCCTCCTCCATGTCGAGCAGCGCGATCGCATAGGGCGTCGCGAAGGCCGGCGTCGGCGCGCGCCGCACGGTGGTGACGCTCAGCACGCGCCCGCGGCCGCTGGCGCGTTGCCACGCGAGCGACGTCGCATGGCAATGCGCGCACAACGCGCGCGGAATCGCCTGCACGTGGCCGCACTGCGCGCAGCGCTGGTAGCGCAGCTCGTGCGCGGCGCACCCTTCCCAGAACGGGCGCGTCTCGGCGGTCGCCTGCGGCATCGTCGGCGCCATGTCACGCCGCTCCCAGTACGAGCGAGCCGTGCGCCGACAGGATCCCGCCGTCGCCGTGCACGAATGCGAGCTGCGCGCCCGGCACCTGGCGCGCCTCCGCGCGCCCCCGCAGCTGATGCACGGCCTCCACCGCATGGAACAGCCCACCGGCCGCGCCGGAATGCGCGTACGAAAGCAGGCCGCCGTGCGTGTTGCAGGGGAGGCGCCCACCGAGCCCGAGTTCGCCGCGCAACGCGGCCGGTCCCGCCTCGCCGCGCTCGAAGAAGCCGATCGATTCGAGTTCCACCAGCAGCGTGATCGTGAACGAGTCGTAGATCAGCGCGACGTCGATGTCCTCCGGGCCGACGCCCGCGCGGCCGAACGCCGTAGCGGCCGCGGTCTTGCAGCCGAAGTCGACGAGGCTGGGCGCCGCGACGATGTGCTCGTGCGTGTGGCCCTGGCCCGCGCCCAGCACCTCGATCGGCGTGCCTTGCGTATCGTGCCGCGCATCTTTCGCGCTGACCACGACCGCCGCGCCGCCGTCCGAGATCAGGCAGCAGTCCAGCAGGCGCAACGGCGATGCGATTTCCTTCGAGCCGAGCACGTCGTCGACGCTGATCGGCGTGCGCTTCTGCGCCTTGGGATGGCGGCTCGCATGGCGGCGCGTCTCGACCGCGATGGCCGCCAGGTGCTCGGACGTGACGCCGTAGCGATCCATGTAGTGGCGCGCCACCAGCGCGTAGGCGGCCGGCACGCTGATGCCGAACGGCTGCTCGAATTGCGGATGGCCGACGCCGGCGAGCGCGGCCACCGCGCCGTCGCGCGACATCCCCGTCAGCCGGTTGTCGCCGGCCACGACCAGCACGTGCCGGCATTGCCCGCTGGCGACGAGCGCCGCGGCCTGCATGATCATCACGCACGCGCTGGCGCCGCCCGCCTGCACGGCGGCGCAGAAGCCGGGGTGGATGCCCATGTATTCGCAGAACACCGAGGCGAGCATCAGGTGCGGCGTCGTCAGCGAATACGCGCACAGCACGCCGTCGATGTCGCCCAGCGCAAGGCCCGCGTCGGCCACGGCGCCCAGCGCCGCCTCCGCATGCAGCGACATGCAGCTGCTGCCCGGCAGCTCGCCGACGGCCGTGTCGTGCGCGCCGGTGATCCACGCGTTCATCGTCATGGCCGCGGCACTCCACCGAAGCGCAACGGACGCCTGGCCAGGAAATCCGCCACCGCGCTCGCGTGGTAGTCCGAATGCAGCGCCAGCGCCTGCGCGGCCGCCTCGAGTTCCGCGAGCGTGTCCTGGTCCAGGTTGAACGAGCGGTTGAGCAGGTTCTTGGCGATGCCCAGCGCGTCCGTCGGCGCGTCGTGATAGCGCGCCGCGAGCGCGAGCGCGCGGTCGAACAACGCTTCGGGCTCGACGACCTCCATCAGGATGCCCATCCGCAGCGCTTCGTCGGCGTCGACTTCGCGCGCCGACAGCACCAGGTCCTTCGCGCGCTGCAGGCCCACGATGCGCGGGAGCAGGAAGAGCCCGCCCAGGTCCGGCACGAGGCCGATGCGGCCGAACGCCGCGCAGAAACGCGTGCGCGGCGTGCCGAGGATGAAATCGCAGGCGAGCGCGAGGTTGAAGCCGGCGCCGAACGCGGCGCCATCGACGGCGGCGATCACCGGCTTCTCCAGGTTCACGAGCTCGCGGAACCACGGATGCAGCCGGCGGATGCGGGCGCGATCCTCGAACACCGGCCGCGTCGACTCGGTGAGCGACTTGAGGTCGCCACCCGCGCAGAACACGCCGCCGTTGCCCGTGAGGACGACGGCTCGCACGTCATGGTCGTCGCGCGCGGCGTACACCGCCTCCGCGAGCTCGCGCCGCATGTCGAGGTCGAACGCGTTGCGGCGCTCCGGCCGGTCGAGCCGGATCGCCAGCGTCGCACCGTGGCGCTCGCACCGGACCCACTCGCTCATGCGCGGGCTCCCATGCGTGGGGCACCAAGGCAGCCGTGCTGGCAGGCGGCGATCATCGTGGCAGCGCTTCCGCGCGTCAGCGCGGAAGGATCCGGCGTTCCTGCAACGCACCGATCAGCTCGACGAACATGTCCTCGCTGTCGATGCAGTCGGCAAAGCCCGCCTGGCGGATCTTGATCGTGCTCATGTGGTGCGGGTTCGGGCGCTGGCCATAGCCCAGCAGGAAGTCCGCGAACTGCCACGAGGGCACGATGTCCTTGTACGTGTGCGGTACCAGGCCGTGGCGCTCGACGACGCGATCCCAGATCGGCTCGTTCTGCGGCATCACGCGCGCCAGCGAGAACGGGTGCGGCGGCGCCATCTCCATGCCGAACAGCTTGGCGATGCGCGGCCAGATGTTTTCCCACACGTAGACGTCGCCGTTCGTGATGTTGAACACCTGGTTCGCGGCGCTGGCGCTCGTGCCCGCCCACTCCATCGCCTTCGCGATCAGCCGCGCATCGGTCGCTTCGCCGATGCGCGACGCGCCGCCGGGAAAGCGCAGCGGCAGGCCGTACTCGCGCGAGATGGCCGCGTAGACGCCGATGGCCGAGATGATGTTGAGCGGGCTGCCCAGCGCGATGCCGCAGACGATCTGCGGCCGCAGGATGGTCCACGACCACGGCTTGCCCTGCTGGCGCTCGCCGAGCCAGTCCATCTGGTTGTAGTAGAAATTCGGCGGCATGTAGCGCGGGTCGCTTTCGCGCGCCGGCTGGCGGAACGGGCCCAGGTGACCGCCGTAGGCCTTGGTCCCCTGCAGCATCGTGATGTGGCGCAGGCCCGGCGACGCCTGCTCGACGGTCTCGACCGTGTTCTGCAGCATCGCGAGGTTCACCTGCACGTGGTCCATCTCGGACCATCCGCGCGTGACGTCGGCTTTCTCGTAGACCGCCGTGTACGCGATGTGCGTGACGTCCTTCAGCTGCGACAGCTTCGCCTCGCAGTCCGCGCGATCCCGCAGGTCCACCTGCACCCAGTCGGCGCGCGTCGGGAACACCGGCTTGCGCCGCGAAGCCCCGACGATCTGCCAGTCCGGCAGCTTCTCGAAATGCTCCAGCGCGCACTGGCCCACGGCGCCGAGCGCACCCACGATCAGAATCTTGTTCATGCTCTCTCCACGTCCTGCAACCGGTTGCGCTTGCGCGCGAGAAATCGGGCGACGGCATCCTGCGTGTCCGCATGCGTGGCCGTCTCGAGCATCAGCTTCATCAGCACCGCGCCGTCCGCGGACTCGCGGCCCAGCAGCGCGAACGTGCGCTTCAGCAAGGCCTGCGTGTGCGTCGACGGGCGCGCCAGTTCGTCGAGCAGCGTTGCCACGTCGCCGTCCTGCGTGTCGCGCGGCACCACGTGGCTCGCAAGCCCCGCGGTGAGCGCCTCACGTGCGGTGACCCAGCGGCCCGTCGCCGCCCACAGCATCAGCGCCCGCGGCGCCACCACCGGATACAGCGTGGACACGGCCAGCACGGGCGCGAGATCGAGATGCACCTCCGGCAGCCGGAAGCGCGAAGGCTCGCTGGCCACGACGATGTCCGACGCCGCGGCGAGCGCGCAGCCGGCGCCGATGCAGTCGCCGTCGACCAGCGTGACGATCGGCTTCTCGATGCGGCGCAGGCACGCCACGGTGTCCTCGAGGTTGCGGAAGCCCGCCGTGAGCTGCTCGGGCCGCGGATCCGCCAGCGATGCGATGTCGGCACCGGCGCAGAACATGCCGGGCAACGCCGAGCGCAGCACGATCACGCGCACGTCCGCCGCCGCCTCGTGCGCGGCGAACGCAGCGCGGATCTCGGCGAACATCGACGCCGAGATCGCGTTGCGATGCGTGGGCCGCGCCAGCACGACGTGGCCCACTGCGCCATGCACGGCGGTGGTGACGTGAGGCGTCGAAGGGGCGGCCAGCGTCACGCGCGCACCGCCTTCGCGTCGGGCGGCGGCGCGATGCCGAACACTTCCTGGCGCATCCGGAATTTCTGGATCTTGCCGCTGCCGGTCATCGGCATGCGGTCCACGAACGCGACGACGCGCGGCACCTTGAACGACGCCAGGCGCTCCTTGCACCAGGCCGTGATCTCCTCGGCCGTGCATTCGACGCCGTCCTTCAACTCGACGACGGCCGCGGGCACTTCCACCATCCGCTCGTCGGGCAAGCCGACGACCGCCGCCTGGCGCACCTTGGGATGCGTGCACAGCACCTGCTCGACTTCGGCGGGCGCGAGGTTCTCGCCGCCCACGCGCAGCATGTCCTTGATGCGGCCGTGGTACTCCAGGTGGCCGGACGCGCGCAGCACGCCGCGATCGCCGGTGTGCAGCCAGCCGTCCGCGTCGATCGTCTTCGCGGTCTCGGCGGGGTTGTTGTAATAACCCAGCATCAGCGAGTAGCCGCGATACAGGATTTCGCCCGACGTGCCCGCCGGCTGCGAGATGCCCGTCGCGGGATCGACAATCTTCACTTCGCAATCCGGGTGCGGCAGGCCGCACGTCGTCGCGCGCAGTTCCGGCGGCTCGTCGAGGTCGCCGATCGTGATGTTGGGCGAGGCTTCGCTGATGCCGAACACGTTGGCGATGCCCGCGAGCCCCATGTCGTGCTGCACCATGCGCACGATGTCCGGGCTGCTCGCGATCCAGCCCTTGGTCACGGACGCGAACGCCTCGCGCCGGAAGTCCGGGTGCTTGTACAGCGTGAGGAACAGCGAGTCGACGCCGCTGTAGACGGTGATCCGCTCGCGCGCGATGACCGCGAGCACCGTCGCCGGGTCGAAGCGCGGCAGCGTGTAGATCGTCGCGCCGGCGACGAGCCCGAGCAGCAGCCCGAGCGTCGAGCCGCCGACGTGGAAGAACGGGCCCGGCACCAAGATGCGGTCGTCGGCGGTGATGTGCAGCCGCTCGTTGACGTGATACGCATTGCGCGCCGTGCTCAGGTGGCTCAGCACCGCGCCCTTGGGAAACGCCGTCGTGCCGGACGTGTACTGGATCACCACCGGCTCGCCGGGCTCGACGGCGAGCGCGATGGCGTCGATCGCCGCCAGCTCCGCCGACGACGCGGGCGGCGTCGCCTCGGCCGTCGTCAGCGCGCCTTGCGGCACCGATGCGCGCGGCGCCGACACGATCACGTTCCGCAGCGCCGGAAATGCCGCCGCGCGCCACGCACCGGGCGCGGCGCCCGCGAGCTCCGGCACCAGCGTGTCTACCATCGCCAGGAAGTCGGCGTCGCCGACTGTCGGCGCCAGGATCAGCGTATGCGTGTCCGACGCCTTCAACTGGTACGCAAGCTCGTTCTGGCGGAAGCGCGTGTTGGCCGGCACGACCACCGCACCGAGCGCTGCCGCCGCAAAGCACCACGTGGCCCACTCGTCGCTGTTGGGCATCAGTATGCCGACCTTGGTGTCGCGCTCGACACCCAGCTTCTGCAGCGCCAATGCGTAGCGGCGCACGTCGTCGTGCAGCTCGCGCCACGTGACGCGGCGCGTGGGCGTGACGATCGCGAGCGCGTCGGGCCGCGTGCGCGCCTGGAGCGCGAGGAGACGCGGGTAGGTGTATCCGGAAAAATCGGTCATCGCATGAACCTCGTTGCGCCTCAGGCCGCCGGGCGCTCGAACTTGCCGAGATAGGCTTCGCGCGTGCGCACGTCGGCCAGCAGCTCGGCCCCCGTTCCGGCCAGCGCGATGGCGCCGTTCTCGACGACATAGGCGTAATCGCAGCGCTTCAGCGCCTGCGTCAGGTGTTGCTCGATCAGCAGGATGGTGAGGTCCTGCGCGCGCAGCGCCTCGGTGGCCGCGAAGATCTGCTCGACCATCTTGGGCGCAAGGCCCAGCGACGGCTCGTCCAGGATCAGGAAGCGCGGCTCGGACATGAGCCCGCGCGCGATCGCGAGCATCTGCTGCTCGCCGCCCGACATCGTGGACGCGAGCTGCCGCCGGCGTTCGGCGAGCCGGGGGAACAACGCATACATGCGCTCGACGTTCTGCGCCCGCTTGCCGCGCACCGGCGCGAACGACGATGACGCGTGCAGCGTCTCCTCCACCGACAGAAGCGGGAAGAGCTTGCGCCCTTCCGGCACCAGCACGATGCCGGCCCGCACGCGCTCGTGCGCCCGCAGGGTCGCCACGTCGCGTCCATCGAACAGCAAAGCCCCCGAGCGCAGCGGCACGGTGCCCGCGATCACGCCGGCGATCGTCGACTTGCCGGCGGAATTGCCGCCGACCAGCGCCACGAGCTGGCCCTTCGGCACGTTGAACGTGACGCCGTGGAGCACCTCGGCCTCGCCATAGCCGGCGCAGGCGTCGCGCAGTTCAAGCATCGGCCGGCACCCCCAGGTAGGCTTCCTGCACACGCGCGTCCTGCTGGATGGCCTCGGGCCGTCCCTTGGCGAGCAGCGCGCCGAAATTCAGCACCAGGATCTCGTCGGACAGCGCCATCACGGCGTCCATCAGGTGCTCGACGATCAGGAACGTGATGCCGCGTTCGCGGCGCAGCGCCAGGATGGTTTCGACGACGCGCGCCACCTCGCTCGGTCGCAGGCCCGCCATCACCTCGTCGAGCAGGACGACGCGTGCGCCGGTGGCGCAGGCCTTGGCCATCTCCAGCGCCTTCTTGTCGGCGATGGTCAGGCTCGCGATCGTGTCATGGCGCTTGGCGGAAAGTCCGACGAGGTCCAGCGCCGCGTCGGCATGCACGGCGGCTTCCGCGCGCGTACGGCTGCGATGCACGGCGGCAACCATCGCGTTCTCGCGCACGCTCATGTTCCAGAACGGCTGGACGATCTGGAACGTGCGCACGACGCCGGCCGCGCAGACGCGTTCCGGCGTGAGGCCTGCGAGCGGCGTGCCGCCGATCGTCCATTCACCCGACGTGGGCGCGATGAAGCCGGTCAGCAGCGCGAACAGCGTGCTCTTGCCGGCACCGTTGGGCCCGATGACGCCCAGGATCTGGCCGTCCTCGACCGTAAACGACACGTCGTTGACGGCGGTGAGCCCGCCGAAGCGCTTGGTGAGGCCACGGACTTCAAGCAGCGGCATGTTCGCCTCCGCCCGTTCCGGACCCGCCGCGCCGCGCCTGCCAGCGCGCGACGATCCAGTCCACGATGCCGCTACGCGTCTTTATCACGACGACGATGACGACGATGCCGTAGATGATCTGCGGCAGGCCCTTGATCGACGCGCCGAATGCCAGTCGCGACGCGTCGGACACCACTTCCAGCAGGATGGCGCCGACGATCGGACCGGACCAGTGCCGCGTGCCACCGACGATGGCCGGCAGCAGGAACAGCACGGCTTCCGTCCACGCGAAGCTCGACTTGGGATCGATGAACAGCGTGTACTGCGCCATGAACGTGCCGCCGATGGCCGCGAGCGCGGCGGACAGCGCGAACGCAAGCGCCATGTTGCGCGTGACGGGCACGCCCACGGCGCGCGCGGCGTTCTCGTTTTCGCGCAGCCCTTCGAGCATCAAGCCGGCGCGCGAGCGCTGCAGCGCGCTCATGATGAAGGCCGCGCCGGCGACCATCGCCAGCACGATGTAGTAATACACGCTGCGCGACTCGAACTGCATCGCCGCCACGTCGTTGCCGCGCACGGGGATCAGCAGCCCGTAGGCGCCGCCCAGCGGCTGCGTGTTCTCCACCAGCACCTGCGCCATCTGCGCGAGCGCCAGCGTCACCATCGCGAAATAGAGGCCGCGCAGGTTGAGGCGGAACGTGATGAGGCCGATCAGGCAGGACAGCAGCACCGACAGCACGGCGCCAGCCAGCATGCCGAGCCACGGCGACAGCCCGAACGTGAGAAACAGGTAGGTCGACGTGTACGCGCCCGCGCCAATGAAGATCGTGTTGCCCAGCGAGAACTGGCCCGCGAGGCCGCCGACGAGGTTCCACGACAGCGCCTGGTAGGCGAGGTACAGCGCCGCGATCGCGGTGGTCAGCACGAAGCTGTTGCCGACGTAAGGCAGGCCCAGCGCCACGACGGCCACCACGATCCACGCGAGCGTTGCGCGGCTCATCAGACCGTGCCCCGGAAGAGGCCGCTGGGACGGACGAGCAGCAGCACGACGAACAGGATCAGCGGCACGAGGATGCCGAGCGATCCCGGCACCAGCACGGCGCCCAAGCTCTGGCTCAGCCCGTACACGATGGCGCCGATGATCGCGCCGCGCACGCTGCCCATGCCGCCCAGGATCACGATGATGAACGACGGCAGCAGGTAGGTATGGCCCACGGTCGGCGCCAGGTAGATCATCGGCATCAGCCACGCGGACGCAAGGCCGAGCAGGCCGACGGCGATCGCCGCGGAGATCACGAGCACCTTCTCGACGTCGATGCCGGACAGCGCCGCTGCGGTGCGGTCCTGCACGGCCGCGCGCGTGATCGCGCCAAAGTCCGTGTAGCGCAGGAACAGGTAGAGCCCGATGCAGGCGCCCATGCCCACGAGGAAGCCGTACAGCCGTGCGGCCGGCAACACCACGGGCCCGACGATGAACGCCTCGTTGGCCACCGGCACCATGATCGAGCGGAAGTCGGCGCCGAACACCGCGAGCACGACGTTCTGCAGGATCATCGAAACGCCCAGCGTCACCAGCAGCTGGGCGGTTTCGGGCGCGCCGGTCAGCGGACGCAGCAGGTAGCGGTACAGCGCCACGCCCAGCAAAGCGAGCGCGGGCACGACGACGAACACGGACAGGTAGGGATGGATCTTGAACGCGCTGAACAGCACGTAGCTCACGTACATGCCGACCATCAGGAGATCGCCGTGCGCGAAGTTGACCACGCGCATCACGCCGAACAGCAGCGTGAGGCCGACGGCCGCGAGGCCGAAGATGCCCGCGTTCAGCAGGCCGTCGGCCAGCGCTTGCGCGATGACGGTGTACACGGCGACTCCGGAGGGATCAGGACGCGAGCGGCGCGACGCTAGCGGTTACCCGGCACCCACTGGCCCAGCTTGTTGGCGGAGCCCGCCAGTGCCGCCGGCCACACCGAGACCCACGCGCCGTTCTGCGCCTGCGCGACGAGGATCACCGTGTTGGCCTGGCCCTTCTCGTCGAACTTCAGGTTGCCGCCGGTGCGGGGAACGAGGTTGGCGCGTTCGGACGTGAAGGTGTGCGTCGCGAGTGCTTCGCGGACCGCTTCCGGCGCCGCCGACTTCTTCACTTCCGCCGCTTCCTTGTAGACATAGGCCGCGGCATAGGCGTAGGCGATGTCGTCGTTGGCGTCGAGCTTCAGCTTGTCCTTCACGCGCTTGGCGAGATCGGCCGCGCCCGGCAGCTTGATGTCCGGCAGCCACGCGGTGGTGCCAACCTGGTTCTCGGCGATCGGCCCCAGCTGGAAGAAGCCGGCATCGACTTCACCCGTGCCGATGGTGAGATACGGACGCTTGAACTGCAGCAGGTTCATCGTCTGCATCGCCTTCATCGTGTCGTTGAGGTACGACGCGGCGAGGATGGCATCGGCGTTGGCGGCCTTGATCTTGCTGATCTGCGCCGTCAGGTCCTGCGCGCCGCCATGGAACGTCTCGGTGGCGACGATGTGCTTGTTGTACTTGGCGGCAGCCTGCTTGATGTCTTCCGCCGTGCCCTGGCCGTAGGCACCGTCTTCCGTGAGGATGGCGATGCGGTCGATCGTCTTGCCGCTCTGCTTGGCCGCCGCGTCCAGGTACTGGAACATCGCGTCGACCCACAAGCGGGACGGCGGCCGCGTGCGGAACGTGTACTTGAGGCCGGACTCGGTGATGCGGTTGGACGCCGAATACGGAACGAGGTAGGGCAGCTTGCGCCGCTCGGCCACCTGCGCGACAGCCAGCGTGACGCCGCTTTCGTAGGAACCCGTCAGCGCGACGACCTGTTCCTGCTCGACGAGGCGCTCCGCTTCGCGCGCACCGACGTCGGGCTTGCCCTGGTGGTCGGCGAACACGAACTGCAGCGGCTCGCCGTTGATGCCGCCCGCCTGGTTGATCTCATCCTGGGCGAGCGTGTAGGCCGCCTTGACCTTGTCGCCGATCTGCGAGGTTAGCCCGCTGAGCGGAATGACCACGCCCACCTTCACGGGCGCGGCACCCGCAACGGCGGCGACGAACAACAGGCCCGCGGCAAGCACGGCGCCCTTCCAATCGATGCGCTTCATGGTCTCCTCCAGATTTCTAGTGATATTCGCTATAGAGAATGCTATTCTCTACGGCGAAATTATAGGAACAGCGCGTGCACGGCGTCAACCGCGTCGTCGAGCACGCCAAAAACAGGGGGTTCCATGGTCGAAACAGCCCAGGCGCCGGACAAGCCGGTCGGCGCACTCGTCAGCGGATTGCGGATCCTGCGTTACCTTGCGCGCGGCGGCACCGCGGTGGGCGTAAGCCGCATCGCGCGCGACCTGGGGCTCAACCCCAGCACGTGCTTCAACCTGCTGAAGACGCTGCAGCACGAGCGGCTGGTCACATTCGACGACGCCACCAAGACGTATGCGATCGGCCTCGGCCTCGTCGAGCTGGCGAAAGGCACGCTGGAGGAGTCGACGTACACGCGGCTTGCGCGCCCGCACCTGGCGCAGATCGCCGCGCGCTATCCGGTGACGGCCACGCTGTGGCACCGCACGTCGCGCGAGCGCGTCGTGCTGGTCGAGCGCGCCGAGAACGACTCGGCCATCCGCGTGCAGATGAGCATCGGCCAGCGGCTGCCGATGTACATCGCCGCGCTCGGCCGCTGCATCGCCGCGCATTCGGGCCTGTCGACGAGCGAGCTGCGCGAGCGCTTCGACGCGCTACGCTGGCAGGACGGGCCGTCGTTCGACGACTATCTCGCCGACGTGAACGACGCGCGCCGCCGCGGCTATGCCGTGGATTCGGCGAACTACGTGAAGGGCGTGACCACCGTGTCGGCGGCGATCCTCGATCGCGACGCGCGGCCGCTGATGGCCATCAGCGCGGTGGGCTTCACCGCGCAGATGAACAAGGCCACGATCAAGGCGATCGGCGAGGAGCTGCGCGATCGCGCGGCGGAGCTGACGGCGGTGATGTCGGGGCGGGCGGCGGGCGGCGACTGACGACAGATCAGGCATCCGGGTCAACGTGGAAAGCACCGTTGTCGGCGTTATGATCGCGCCCGATGGACGGTCTTTCCCGGGACGCGGTTTCAACGTGGGTCATCCTCGGCCTGGCCGCCGTCGGCGCGAGCGCAGCGCGCGCGGCGACGGAACCCGATGCGTCGCTCTTCGTCCGCATCGTCGACACGCGGCACGTGCTGGCCGACCTGCATGCCAGCGGCGCCTTTGGCCAGACTCTGACGGTCTCGAAGCCGGGAGTCGCGCGCGTCAGCCTGCGAATCGAGCGGCCGGACGATCGCGGCTGGTCCGCGATGCAACTCAAGATCGAGCGGGCGGACGGCTCACGCTGGAACACGACCTGGGCCACCGACAGCTACATGCCGCTCGGACGCGCGCCCTCCATTCCATGCCGCGGCCCCAACTTCACGTCCCGGAAGCGCGAGTCGGAACCGCTGATCTGCGTCATGCCGCGCCTCGGCAACGGCGCTCCTCACCATTCGCCCGCACAGTGGCCGGCGGAAACGCAACGCAAGCTCGACGCGGTCCACCGCTTGCTGGTCGACGCGCACCCCGGTGCCGCACGCGATGACGACCCCGATTTCACGCGCTGGCTCGACGACGGCTATCGCGAGGCAAGCGCCCTGGCCCGGCACGCGACGAGCGCGTCGCTCGCCGGTGGCGTGCTGCGCTACTACGTGGCCGGCTTTCGCGACGAGCACTTGCGCCTTCAGCAGTCGCAACCGTCGCGCATCGGATGGGCGGGATGGCGCGCCGACTTCCGGGGCGACGAACTGGTGGTCGTGCATCGCGCCGACGGTTGGCGCGGCGAGTTGCCGCCACTCGACGCCGTTGTCGAGAGCTGCGACGGCATCGACGCCAGGCAGGACATCCTGACGACGCTGGCGGCGTACAACGACCGGCGCACGGAACTCTCGGCGGTCCGCTCCGACCTCGCCGCCCGCTACACCATCGATCCGCAGCGGATACCGGACCGCAAGCGCCTGCGCGAGTGCACGTTTCGGCGTGCCGACGGAAGCCGCGCGACGCTGGCCATCCATTGGAAGGATTACGACGAGGAAACCTTCCCCGTCGATGCCGCCGACGCCCGGCGTTCGCGACGCGGCGCGTTGGCGATCGAGGACGTGGGCGACGGTCGCTACTGGATTCGCTTGCCTTCGTTCATCGTGCACAAATCCGACCAGCCCCTGCTCCAGGAAATCAGCGACCGCCTCGCGACGCTGCACGATGCGCATTGGGTGGTCTTCGACCTGCGCGGCAACGACGGCGGCGACAGCAGCGTGGGTTCACACCTGCTCGAAGCGCTGACGGGCGGGCTGGACATCACCGACGCCCAAGCGGCCTCGGCGCCGGAAATGTATGCGCTGTGGAGAGTCTCGCCCGCGACCGCCGCCGAGTTCAAGGAGTCGCTCGCCGACGCGCTGCGCAACGGAGGTGTCGACGCTCCCTCGATTGCTTTCCGACTCGAATACGCACGCCGGTTGACCGCCGCGCTGGCCACGCACGAGGCGTGGGTGCGGCAGGACGGCGGCAGCGCCATTACGCCGTCGCTGGTGGCGCAATGGGGCGCGCGACCGCGGCACTTCGCCGGCCGGATCGCACTCGTGACCGACGATGCCTGCTTCAGCGCGTGCCTCGATTTCGTCGACGAGGCGATGCTCGTCCCCGGTACGCTGCGCCTTGGTCACACCACCGCGGCGGACACGCGCTACATGGAGGTCGGGATGTACCGGATCGACGACGACCTCAGTGTCCAGATGCCCCGCAAGGTGTGGCTCGGCCGCCCGCGCGGCAACAACGTGCCGTATCCGGCCGATGTGCCCTATGCGGGGGCGATGGACAACGACGAAGCCGTGCGCCGGTGGGTGCTGGAGCAACTGCATTAGGCTGGAGCGGCCGGTCTGCATGGCGCCCCCCTTCGGTTTATCATCGCACCGCCGCCGCCCCTTGGCCGCGGCTACTCCGCGATGCCCACCCTCCCCACCGGCACCGTAACGCTGCTCTTCACCGACATCGAAGGCAGCACGCGCCTCTGGGAAACGCAACCGGATGCGATGCGCGCGGCGCTCGCGCGCCATGACGCCATCCTGCGCCACTGCATCGACGAGCGGCGCGGTCATGTATTCAAGACCGTCGGCGACGCGTTCTGCGCGGTCTTCGCCACGGCGCCCGACGCACTGACGGCCGCACTCGACGCGCAGCGCGCGCTGGCCCGCGAGCCGTGGCCGGAAGGCGCGCGCATCCGCGCCCGCATGGCGATGCACGCGGGCGCCATCGAACTGCGCGACGGCGACTACTTCGGCGCGCCGCTGAACCGCGTCGCGCGCCTGCTCGCGGCTGGGCACGGCGGACAGACGTTGCTGTCGGAAGCGATGCACAACCTCGTCCGCGACCACATGCCGCCGCTCGCATCGGCGCGCCCGCTCGGCGCGCATGCGTTGAAGGACCTCGCGCGCTCCGAAAGCGTGTTCCAGCTCGAGCACCCGGAGCTCGCGTCGCAATTCCCGCCGCTGCGCGCGGAAGCGGCGCCCACCAGCGCGTCACCCGCGGCGCCGAATGAACGCGACGCACCGTCGATCGCCGTGCTGCCTTTCGTCAACATGAGCCGCGACGAGGAAAACGAGTACTTCGCGGACGGCCTCTCGGAAGAACTGCTGAACGTCCTCGCCAAAATCCGTGGGCTGCGGGTGGCATCACGCACGTCCGCGTTCTCGTTCAAGGGCAGCAACGTCGACATCCCGACGATCGCGCGCAAGCTCAACGTGCGCAACGTGCTGGAAGGCAGCGTCCGCAAGTCGGGCACGCGCGTGCGCATCACCGCGCAGCTCATCGAGGTGGGGACGGACTCGCACCTGTGGTCGGAAACCTACGATCGCCAGCTCGACGACGTGTTCGCCGTGCAGGACGATATCGCGCAGTCGGTCGTCGGCGAATTGCGCGCGATGCTGATGGGCGCGAGCCCGGCGGCGAGCGCCGCCGCGGTGGCCAGCGATGTCGAGCGCGCGAGTGCCGGGCGCACGCGCAACGCGGAGGCGTACGAGTTGTACCTGCGCGGCAAGGTGCTGTCGGAGCGACTCACGCAGCAGGACACCGACGCGGCGATCGGCCTCCTCGAGCGCGCGCTCGAACTGGACCCGCAGTTCGCGCTGGCCTGGGTGAGCCTCGGTCGCGCGCACAGCAACCAGGCGGGCTACGGCTTCGCCGGCATCGAGGAAGGCCTGGGCAAGGCGCGCACGGCCCTCGACTGCGCGCTGGCCATCGCTCCGGACTTGCCGGAGGCGTTGATGGCGCACGCCTGGCAGTCGCTGGCCCACGACTGGGATTGGGAAGCGGCGCGCGTGGCCTCCGAGCGCGCGCTGGCGCTGGCGCCCGGCAGCGGCCAGGCGTTGATCACGGCGGCGGCGGTCCGGCGCGTGCGGGGCGAGATCGAGGAAGGACTCAAGCTCGCGGAGCGGGCGCGCGATCTCGACCGCCTGTCGCCGAAGGTGCACACGTCGCTCGCGTTCTACTACTTCGGGCTCGACCGGCTGCCGGAGGCGGAGGCCTCGCTGCGCGCTGCCTTGGCGCTCGAGCCCGACCGGGTCATCACGCGCGCGTTCCTCGCCTGCCTGAACATATTTCAGGGCAGGCTCGACGGAGAGACCGAGGCCCTGATCGCGGCCGAGCCGCACGCCGTGTTCCGCCTGCTGAGCGAATGCCTGCTGCACCATGCAAGGGGCAACGAGGTCGCGTCACGTGCCGCGTTGCAGGCCCTCATCGACGGCTATGCCTGGACCGCGGCCTATCAGGTTGCCGTGGCGTACGCGGCGCGCGGCGAGCGCGACGAGGCGATCAAGTGGCTCGAGACCGCCTACCGCCAGCGCGATCCCGGCATGCAGCTCCTGTCGGTCGAGCCCACGTTCCGCACGCTGCGCGACGATCCGCGCATACTGGGCTTCCTGCGCAGGATGGGGTATGCAAAGTGAGAGCGAAGTGAGCGTGGCGACCGCGAAGAAGACGCCGCGCCGGCGCAGGCTGCCGGTCAAGTACGACTTCCCGGTCGACGACGTGCGCCGCTTCCTGGAGCCCGGCCCGGTGGTACTGGTGAGCTCGGCGTGGAAGGATCGCCGCGACATCATGACGATGGGCTGGCACATGGTCGAGGAGATGACGCCGTCGCTCGTCATCGGCTACGTGTGGGACCAGAACGACAGCCGTGCGGTCATCCGCAAGAGCGGCGAGTGCGTGATCAACGTCCCCACGGTGGAACTGCTCGATACGGTGATCGACATCGGCAACTCGCACGGTTCCGAGATCGACAAGTTCGACGCCTTCGGCCTCACCGCCGTGAAGGGCAGGCGCGTGAAGGCGCCGCTGATCGGCGAGTGCTACGCCAGCTTCGAGTGCAAGGTCGAGGACACGCGGCTGGTGAACCGCTACAGCCTGTTCGTGTTCCGCGTGGTCAAGGCGCATGTGGCGCGCACGCCGCGCTTCCCGACCACCGTCCACTATCGCGGCAGCGGGCTCTTCATGGTCGCCGGGCCGACGGTGAATCGCGCGCGGCGCTTCAAGCCCGGACGTTTGTAGTCGCGGTTGCGCGACGGGTCTCGCCGCCGGTCAAGCGTTGCGGCGCGCCACCCAGTAAGTGGCGCCTTCGGGCCCGTAGCGTTCGTCGTGCACGACGTCGCGTGCGAGCTCGAACGTGTCGCCCGGCAGCAGATGCTTCGTGTCGTCGCCGCACCGCAGCCACATCTCGCCCTGCACCACCAGCGCGTGCACGGAAAACGGATGCTGGTGCGAGTCGAGCACCTTCGACGGCGGCCACTTGCGCTCGACCACTTCGTCGAAGCCCGCGGCGCGCCATTGCGCGGCGAAGCTGTCGAAATCCTGCGTCACGGTTGCCATGCGCGTCTCCTCGCGGGGGCCCGCCTCGATACGGGCGGCACGAGGCGCCAATTTAACCTCATTTGCGCGCGGTTTGCGGCCAGCGCATCCGGCGGCGACAATCGCCGGCGACTACTTCGCTCGAGGAGCTTCCGATGGCCAGCAGGAAAACGGGAACGATGGTCCAACTGCAACGCCCCGACGGCAAGACGCTGCAAGGCTACCTGGCGAGCCCGGCGCACAGCTCAGGCGCACCAGCGATCATCGTCATCCAGGAATGGTGGGGCCTCAACGACCAGATCCGCGGCGTCGCGCACCGGCTCGCCGAGTGCGGCTATCGCGCGCTGGTGCCGGACCTCTATCGCGGCAAGAGCACCGTGGAGCAGGAAGAGGCGCACCACCTGATGGAGAGCCTCGACTTCGGCGACGCGGCCACGCAGGACATCGCGGCGGCGGCGGCGTTTCTCGCAAAGGAATCGCCCAAGGTCGGCATCACGGGCTTCTGCATGGGCGGCGCGCTGACACTGCTCGCGCTGAACAACATTCCGTCGCTGGCGGCGGGCGTGGTCTGGTACGGGATGCCGCCGCTCGAGTATCTCGACGCCGCGAAGCTGAAGGCGCCGCTGATGGGCCACTGGGCGACACAGGACGAGTTCTTCCCGATCGCCAACGTCGACGCACTCGAGGCGAAGCTGAAGGCCGCGGGCCACGCGCCGGAGTTCCACCGCTATCTCGCGCATCACGCGTTCGCCAACGAGACGGCGGTGGGCGAAGGCCGCATCGCGGCCACGCACTACGACGCGGCGTGGGCCCAGCTGGCGTGGGACCGCACGCTCACGTTCTTCGGCCGGACGCTCTGAGCTTGATCGCGTCGATCGGGGTCATCAGATGGGGTCATCACCAAATGGGGTCACATCAAATGGGGTCAGACACCAATAGTGCGGGACATCAGCCGTGCGTTCCGTCACGGCTCGTCTCCCGCACTATTGGTGTCTGACCCCATTTGATGTTGGTGTCTGACCC